>NZ_JBHSBM010000040.1:174371-188117 GCF_042650625.1 Planomonospora corallina | reverse complement strand
GCCCCGGGCGCGTCCAGGTCGTCGGCGATCCGGGCGCGGACCTCGGCGAGCACCGGGCCCGCCTCCGGCCCGGCCTCCATGCCGGCGGCCGAGCGCCAGCGGGCCAGCCGTACCTCGGCGGTGGCCAGCTGCTCCGCGGTCCACTCCCAGTCGGTGCGGTAGTGGTGGGCGAGCAGGGCCAGCCGGATCGCCATGGGGTCGCTCTGGCGGCGCAACCGGGAGACGAAGACCAGGTTGCCCCGGGACTTCGACATCTTCTCGCCGTCGAGGGCGACCATGCCGGCGTGCACGTAGGCCCTGGCGAAGGGCCACTCGCCGGTGGCGACGTGGCCCTCGTGGGCGCCGCACTCGTGGTGCGGGAAGATCAGATCGGATCCGCCGCCCGCGACGTCGAAGCCGCTGCCGAGGTTGGCCAGCGCGATCGCGGTGCACTCGATGTGCCAGCCGGGCCGGCCCTGGCCGAGCGGCGAGGGCCAGGACGGCTCGCCCGGCCGCTCGGCGCGCCAGAGCAGCCAGTCGAGCGGGTGCTTCTTGCCGGCCCGCTCCGGGTCTCCGCCGCGCTCGCCGAACAGCTCCAGCATCCGCTCCTCGGGGTAGCCGGAGACCGCGCCGAACTTGGGGGCGGCGGCGACGTCGAAGTAGACGTCCCCGCCGAGCTCGTAGGTGGCGCCCTTGTCGCGCAGGGCCACGATCAGCTCGGCGACCAGGTCGATCGACTCGGTGACGCCGACGTACTCGCGGGGCGGCAGGATGCGCAGCGCCTCCATGTCGGTCCGGAACAACTCGATCTCGCGCTCGGCGAGCTCCCGCCAGTCCTGCCCGGTCTGCTCGGCGCGCTCCAGGAGCGGGTCGTCGACGTCGGTGGCGTTCTGGGTGAAGTGGACCTCGTGGCCGGCGTCCCGCCAGGCGCGGTTGACCAGGTCGAAGGTGAGATAGGTGTTGGCATGGCCCAGGTGGGTGGCGTCGTAGGGCGTGATGCCGCAGACGTACATCCGCGCGGTGGGGCCCGGCTGTGTGGGGACGACCTCTCCGGCGGCGGTGTCGAACAGCCGCAGCGGAGCACCAGCACCAGGGAGCCGAGGAACCTTCGGCGCAGACCACGATCTCATGTAGCGAGCCTATCCAGCAGACGGACCGCCCCGATCACCCCGGGGCGGTGGGTACGGGGGCGTTCATGACAACCACCGGAGCGGTCCCGCTCATTCCTGGCCCGTCCGGGTCCGTTCCCGGGCTCATTCCGGCAGCACGCGGCGGAACGCCGCGGGGTCGGCGGGGTCACCGGTGAAGTCGTACCGGAGCCCGCCGGGGGCGAGGGCGAGCAGGGTGACCGAGAGGGAGGCGAAGATCCGGCCGTCGGGGAGCTCGTGACGGACGATCATCGCGCGCGGGTCCCCGGCCGGCAGGCCCGCCCCGGTGGCCAGGAAGGCCCACTCCCCCCATGCCCCGTCCAACGCGGCGGGCCGGGAGGCCCGGGCGAACCGGGGGCGGAAGAACGCGACGCGCTCGTTCTCCTCGCCGCTCTCCCACCCGCTGTTGACGATCATGTGGGTCCCGGCCGGGAGCTCCGTCTCCGTCCGCCCGGCCCCGTCCCAGCTCCACAACCGCGCCCCGGACGGCTCGGCCAGCACGAGGTGGAAGGGGTCGTAGCGGGTCAGGTCCAGCTCCGGCAGGCGGCCCGCTGCCGCCGCCAGCAGCGGCAGCTCGCCCCGGGAGCGGCGGGCCGGGCCGGGCACGGGCACGCCGTGGCCGTTGAGCAGCGCGGCGGCCCGCCGGGCCACGGGGTCGACCGCCAGCCAGGTCCCGCCGGCGAGCAGGTCCCGGCCGCCGACCAGTCCTGGCCAGTGCTCCGCCGGAGGCACCCAGGGCCGGCCGGTGAACTCGTCGCGGACACCGGCCAGGATCAGGGGGAGCGCCGCGCCGGGCGCGACGCTGACGACGACCGTGCACATGCCCGGCAGGGTACGCCTCCGCCCGGGGCCCGCGGGAAGGGGGCCGCCCGGCGGGGTACGGCCCCGCGGCGGTTCAGATCGGCGGCCAGGGCAGAGCGGGCCAGTCCTGGGAGGGCCGGGGGTGCAGCCCGGTGTCGAGGAGCCGGCGGACCCGCGTCCAGGTCGCCTCCACCTCCGCGAGGGTGACGAGCTCCCGGAGCCGGCGTCCGAGGCGGCCCTGCTCCAGGTCCCGCTCCAGGCGGGCCAGGACGTTCACGGCCTCCCGGGACAGGGGCTTGCCGCGCCACTGCCAGAGCACGGTGCGGAGCTTGTCCTCGGTGGAGAAGCAGACGCCGTGGTCCACGCCGTAGACGTGCCCGTCGGCGAGCGGGAGCAGGTGGCCGCCCTTGCGGTCGGCGTTGTTCACGACGGCGTCGAACACGGCCATCCGCCGCAGGGCGGGCTGGCGGCTGCGGATCAGCGCCATCAGGTCGGCCTCGGGGTCGGCGTCGATCCACAGCTGGCACATGCCCGGGCCGAACGGGCCGTCCCGGTAGACCGTCGGGGGGACGATCCGCCAGCCGGTCGCCACGGAGACCTCGTAGGCGGCGACCTCCCGGGCGGCCAGGGTGCCGTCGGGGAAGTCCCAGAGCGGGCGCTCGCCCCTGACCGGCTTGTAGACGCAGGCGGCCGCGAGGCCGCCCAGCCGGACCGTGCAGTAGAGCGTCATGTTCGTCGCCTCGACCAGCCGGCCGGCGACCTCGAGACGGCCGTCGCGGAGCAGTCGCAGAGCGGACTCGTCGTCCAGCCCCGTCACAGGCGGCGCGCTCAGCGTGGGCTCGCTCTCGGCGCTCATTCGCCTCCTCCAGCCGACGGGGCGACACTCCCCCGGAAACCGTTGAGCCGTACGCAGATGTGCCCCTGGGCGTCGAGCGGCTGGCCGCAGAGCGGGCAGGGCGGGCGTCCCGCGGCGACGAGGGCCATCGCCCGCCGGCTGAAGGCCCTGGCCGCGGCGGGGCTGATGCGGACCCGCAGGAGGGCGGGCTCGGCGAGGAGCGAGGGCTCGAACTCCTCGTCCCCCTCGACGGCCTCCTGCGCCTCGATCACCACCTGGGACGCCTCGGGATCCCAGGCGAGGGCCATCGTGCCGACCCGGAAGTCCTCGGTGATCGGCGTGTCGAGGGGGTCGTTGTCGGTGAGGCCCTCCGGCGCCGAGGCGGGGACCTGCGCGGTGCCCCCGCTGCGGCGCAGCACCTCGTCGAGCAGCTCGTCGAGGCGGTCGGCGAGCGCGGCCACCTGGAACTTCTCCAGCCCGACGGTGGTCAGCCGCCCCTGCCCCCGGGCCTGCAGGAAGAAGGCCCGCGAGCCCGGCTGCCCCACCGCACCAGCCACGAACCTCTCAGGTGGGTCGTAGTCGAACACCGGCATAGCCCCGACCTTACGTGGTCCCGGATCCGCCGCCGACTGCGGCGTCGCTCACGGTGGAGTTTTCTCCCCCGCCGGCTTCCTCCGAACCCTCCCGGGGTCGCAATCCGGTCACATCTCCGCCCACGTCGTTGAGCCTGAGCACGAAGGGGCGCAAGGGGGTGTAGCGGATGGCGGTGAGCGAGGCGGGATCGGCCGTTATCCGCTGGAACTGGTCCAGATGCAGTCCCAGCGCGTCCGCCACGACGGCCTTGATCACGTCGCCGTGGCTGCAGACGAGGTAGACGGCCCCGGGGCCCAGGCGGGCGTTCCACTCCCGCACGGCCGTCACGGCGCGGTGCTGGACCGCGGTGAGGGATTCTCCCCCGGGGAACGTCACGGCGCTCGGGTGGGCCTGCACCACCGGCCAGAGCGGGTCCTCGGCGAGCTCGCCGAGCGGGCGGCCGGTCCATTCGCCGTAGCGGCACTCCCCGAACCGCTCGTCGGTCAGCACCCGCCGCCCGCGGCCCGCGGCGACGGCCTCGGCCGTCTCCAGGCAGCGCTCCAGCGGGCTGGAGACGATCGCGTCCAGTTCCAGGGAGGCCAGGCGGAGCGCCAGGGCCCGCGCCTGGGCCCGGCCGGCGTCGCTGAGATGGACACCGGGAGTCCACCCGGCCAGCACCGGGCCGGTGAGGGGGGTCAGGCCGTGTCTTGCCAGCAGCAGCGTCGTCACGGCACCAAGTGTCGCAGCAGCCGCTCCCTCGTTTTTACCCGTCCGGGAGGTAACCTGGCCGGATCATGGAGCAGCGCTATGTCGGCCGGAGCGGCTTGTCGGTGTCCCGCCTCGGGCTCGGGACGATGACCTGGGGGCGCGACACCGGCGCGGAGGACGCCGCGGCGCAGCTCCGCGCCTTCGCCGAGGCCGGCGGCACCCTGATCGACACCGCCGACGTCTACTCGGGCGGAGAGGCCGAGCGGCTGCTGGGGCGCCTGCTCCGCGACACGGTGCCGCGCTCGGAGCTGGTGCTGTCCACCAAGGCCGTGCTCACCCCCTCCGGGCGCCGCCCGCGCGACGCCTCCCGGAGACATCTGATCGCCGCCGCGGACGCCTCTCTCGCCCGGCTGGGGCTCGACGAGGTGGACCTGTGGCAGCTGCACGCCTTCGACCCCGAGGTGCCGCTGGAGGAGACCCTGGCCGCGGTGGACGTCATCGTCTCCTCGGGCCGGGCGGCCTACGCCGGGGTGTGCGACTACACCGGCTGGCAGCTCGCCGCGGCGGCCGTCACCCAGCGGGCGGTCCCCGGCCGCACGCCGATCGTCGCCGCCCAGGTCGAGTACTCCCTGCTGGCGAGGGAGCCCGAGCGCGATCTGCTGCCCGCCGCCGAGTACGCCGGCGCCGGAGTGCTGGCCTGGTCGCCGCTGGGCCGGGGGGTGCTCACCGGCAAGTACCGCACGGGCATCCCCGCCGACTCCCGCGCGGCCACCCCCCACCTGGCCGACTTCGTCACGCCGTACCTCGACGAGCGGTGCCGCCGGGTCGTGGAGTCGGTCACCACCGCCGCCGAAGGACTCGGCGTCTCCCCTCTGGCGGTGGCCCTGTCCTGGGTCCGCGACCAGCCCGGGGTGGCCGCCGCCATCGTGGGGGCGCGCACGCAGACCCAGCTGGCCGGGGTGCTCGAGGCCGAGGACCTGGCACTGCCGGCGGCGATCAGGGAGGCGCTCGACGACGTGTCCGCGGACTGAGGACGCGCCGGGAACGGCCTGCGGACACGGGGAATCCGTATAGAACGAGAGTCTTTCTCGCGTGTCACTAGTCGATACCGAATCGCAACTTTCCGTGGAAAAACCCGGCCTTCACACAAAACTGTCATTCGGATGGCAGGAGGGGCTCAGCCAGACGCCGACGGATCCGCGCCGGCGCGCGAGGGGGAAAGATGCGATCTGCGATCTCGGCCGGTGCGCTGGCGCTGGCGCTGGGCGGCGGGCTCTCCGTGGTCGCGACCGCATCCGCGGACGCCGCGCACGCGGCCGACTGCGACAGGGGCGGCGGGCTGCTCGGCGGGGTCACCGGCGGTCTATGCCAGACGGTGGACGGCGTCACCAACGTCGTGGACGGGTTGACGGGATCCGTCCTGTCCCCGGTGACCGAGGGCCTCGACCAGACCGTCGGGAAGGTCCTGGAGCCGGTCGGCGAGGCCGCGCCGACGGCGAGGGCGTCCTCCGGAGGGAGGACCACCGCACCGCCGTCCGCGCCGGAGAAGCGCGAGGAGGGGTCCGGCGGCGGGCGCCCGCCCGTGACCCTCGACGTCTGCGTCTCCCTGAGCTCCTCCGGGTGCGCTGAGTCCCCGACGTCCCCGGCGTCCCCGGCCTCGTCGGCGCCGGCTCCCGGGGAGGACGCGCGGCCGACCGCCACCGCGCCCGCCGACCGGAGCCGCAGGCCTGAGACGGAGAGACCGGAGAAGGAGCAGGCGCCGGTTTCCGGTCCCTCCTCCTCCGCCTCGTACCCGTACCATCCGGAGCCCCGCCCGCACACCACCGAGGTGCGCGACCCGGCCCTCTCCGAGCCGCCCGTCATCGATGTCGAGACGCCTCTGCTCGAGCCCCTGTGGCCGGGCCCCCTCACGCAGGAGCTCCGGCAGCGCGTGCCGGGCGGGCAGGCGTCCGTCACTCTCGTCCGCTCCTCCGACCCGGTCGGCACCGCCCTCACCGCGGTCCTGCTGGCCGCGGCGGTCCTCGCCGTCCGGCTGATGTACACCAGGCGGGCCGAGGAGGAGTCGATCCCGTTCGAGCCGCTCCGGATGGGGCGGCACCGCGTCGCCTAGGCCCGTCGGGAGGTCCTCCGGGCCCGGCGGGAGATCCTCGTCCGGACGCCGCTCCGGCGCCGGGTCACCGCCCGGACGCCGGTCGGCGCCGGGGAACGCGCGGGCCCGTACGGTGCGGGCCCGCGCCGTACGGGGTCAGCCCCCGATCGCGTGCACGCCGCCGTCGACGTGCACGATCTCCCCGGTCGTGGCCGGGAACCAGTCCGACAGCAGCGCCAGGCACGCCTTGGCCGCGGGGACGGTGTCGGCGAGGTCCCAGCCGAGCGGCGCCTTCTCCGGCCAGCTGTCCTCGAACTCCTTGAAGCCGGGGATGCTCTTGGCCGCCATCGTCCGCAGCGGACCGGCCGCGACGAGGTTCACCCGGATGCCGTGCTTGCCGAGGTCCCGTGCCAGATAACGGGAGCAGGACTCCAGCCCCGCCTTGGCCACGCCCATCCAGTCGTAGACCGGCCAGGCCTTGGTCGCGTCGAAGTCGAGGCCGACGATCGCGCTGCCCTCCTTCAGCAGGGGCAGGCAGGCCACCGCCAGCGACTTGAACGAGTAGGTGGAGACCTGGAGCGCGGTCGCCACGTCCTCCCACGGCGTGTTGAGGAAGTTGCCGCCCAGGCAGCTCTGCGGGGCGAACCCGATGGAGTGCACCACGCCGTCGAGCCCGCCCAGGTGCTCGCCCACCCGCTCGGCCAGCGAGTCGAGGTGCTCGGTGTTCTGCACGTCCAGCTCGATCACCGGGGGCGGCTCGGGGAGCCGCCTGGCGATGCGCTCGACCAGGCTGAGCCGGCCGAAGCCGGTCAGCACGATCGTGGCACCCTCCTCCTGGGCCAGCTTGGCCACAGAGAAGGCGATCGAGGCGTCGGTCAGGACGCCGGTGACCAGGATCCGTTTGCCGTCGAGGATTCCCATTGATTCCGTCCTTCGTGAAGTGCCCGCGAGGGCCCGTGCCCGGCTCCCGGCGCCCCGTTCCCGGCGCGCGGTGACCGTTCTCAGCGTGCGGTGCTCGGCGTGCGGTGCTCGGCGTGCGGTGCTCGGCGTGCGGTGCTCGGCGTGCGGTGCTCGGCGTGCGCCGCTCAGTGGCCCATGCCCAGTCCGCCGTCGACGGGGATGACGGCGCCGGTGATGTAGGCGGCGTCCTCGCTCGCCAGGAAGGCGACGGCCTTGGCGATCTCCTCCGGCCTGGCCTGCCGGCCCAGCGGGATGTTCTGGCGGATCCGCTCCTGCTGGGCCTCGTCCAGCACGGCCGTCATGTCGGTCTCCACGAAGCCCGGGGCGACGACGTTCACGGTGATGCCGCGCGAGGCCAGCTCGCGGGCGGCCGAGCGGGCGAAGCCGATCATGCCGGCCTTGGAGGCGGCGTAGTTGGTCTGCCCGGCCGAGCCGAGCATCGCCACCACCGAGGAGATGAGCACGATCCGGCCGCGCCGCAGGCGGAGCATGCCCTTGGTGGCGCGCTTGGCCACCCGGTAGGCGCCGGTGAGGTTGGCATCGACGACCTCGGTGAAGGTCTCCTCCTTCATCATCGGCAGCAGCGTGTCCCGGGTGATGCCCGCGTTGGCGACGAGCACCTCCACCGGGCCCTGCTCGGCCTCGACCTTGCCGAAGGCCGCGTCCACGTCGGCCATGCTGGTGACGTCGCACTGCACGCCGAACAGCCCCTCGGGCGGCTCCCCGGAGCGGTAGGTCACGGCGACGGCGTCACCGGCGCGTGCGAGTTCGCGGGCGATCGCGAGGCCGATGCCGCGATTGCCGCCGGTTACGAGAACTGATCGAGCCATGGAGCCGACGCTATCCGTTACTTGCCGGTAGACCCGTTAGCCGCGAAGGACAAGATCGCAGGTCTAGGATCGTGGACATGCGCCAGATCGATTCCGATTTCCTCGCCCTGCCCATGAGGCGGCTGGCGGACGCGGCCCTCCAGCGTGCCCGCGACCTCGGTGCCGAGCACGCCGACTTCCGGCTCGAACGCATCCGCGCGGAGACCCTGCGCCTGTCGGACGCCCAGCTGGAAGGCTCCATCGACGGAGACGACCTCGGCTACGCCGTGCGGGTCGTCAAGAACGGCACCTGGGGCTTCGCCTCGGGCATCGAGCTCACACCCGAGGCCGCGGCCGCCGTGGCCGAGCAGGCGGTCGAGGTCGCCCTCGTCTCCGCCGCGGTCAACCGCGAGCCCATCGAACTGGCCCCCGAACCCGTCCACGCCGACGTCACCTGGGTCTCCTCCTACGAGGTCGACCCGTTCGACGTCCCCCTGCGGGAGAAGGCCGCGCTGCTGGCCGACTGGTCGGCCGGCCTGCTGAAGGACCCGCGCGTGGACCACGTCCGGGCCTCGCTGATGCAGGTCAAGGAGCAGAAGTTCTACGCCGACACGGCGGGCACCGTCACCACCCAGCAGCGGGTGCGCCTGCACCCGGAGCTGAGCGCGATGAAGGTCGGCGAGGGCCGCTTCGACGAGATGCGCACGCTCGCCCCGCCCACCGGCCGGGGCTACGAGTACCTCACCGGCACCGGCTGGGACTTCCCCGCCGAGCTGGCCGAGATCCCCGCCCTGCTGGAGGAGAAGCTGGGCGCCCCCTCCGTCGAGGCGGGCGTCTACGACCTGGTGATCGACCCGTCCAACCTGTGGCTGACGATCCACGAGTCGATCGGGCACGCCACCGAGCTGGACCGCGCCCTCGGCTACGAGGCGGCCTACGCCGGGACCAGCTTCGCCACCTTCGACCGGCTCGGCAGCCTGGTGTACGGCTCGCCGGTGATGAACGTGACGGGCGACCGCACGGCCGAGCACGGCCTGTCCACCATCGGCTACGACGACGAGGGCGTGGCGACCCGGGAGTTCGACATCGTCTCCGGCGGCGTCCTGGTCGGCTACCAGCTCGACCGGCGCATGGCACGGATGAAGGGCCTGGGCTCCTCCAACGGCTGCGCCTTCGCCGACTCCCCCGGCCACATGCCGATCCAGCGCATGGCCAACGTCTCGCTGCGGCCCGCGCCCGGCGGCCCCTCCACCGACGAGCTCATCTCGCGGGTGGAGCGCGGCGTCTACGTCGTCGGCGACAAGAGCTGGTCGATCGACATGCAGAGGTACAACTTCCAGTTCACCGGCCAGAGGTTCTACCGCATCGAGAACGGCCGGCTGGCCGGGCAGGTCCGGGACGTCGCCTACCAGGCGACGACGACCGACTTCTGGCGCTCGATGGAGGCCGTCGGCGGCGAGCAGACCTACGTGCTCGGCGGCGCGTTCAACTGCGGCAAGGGCCAGCCCGGCCAGGTCGCCCCGGTCAGCCACGGCTGCCCGTCGGCGCTCTTCCGCGGCGTGCGCGTCCTCAACACCGTGCAGGAGGGCGGCAAGTGAGCGAGAACACCACGGCGAGCGGGCAGGCGAGGAGCGGCATGACTCCCCAGGAGATGATCGACAAGGCCCTGGAGCTGTCGGCGGCCGACGACACCGTCGTCATCGTCGACGCCACCTCCAGCGCCAACCTGCGCTTCGCGGGCAACACCCTCACCACCAACGGCGTCTCCCGCTCCCTGCAGCTGACCGTGATCTCGGTCGTCGGGCGCGGCGCCGGCGTGGTGTCGCGGGCGGCGGTCCGCCCCGACCAGCTGGCCGACGTGGTCGCCGCGGCCGACCGCGCCGCGCGGGACGCGCAGCCGTCCGAGGACGCCCGGCCGCTGGCCGACGGAGGCGTCTCCGCCGACTGGGACGCGCCCGCCGTACCGACCACGATCGGCGTGTTCGGCGCCCTCGCCCCCGCGCTGGGCGAGGCCTTCGCCGCCGCCGAGGCGGGCGGCCGGAGGCTGTACGGCTTCGCCGAGCACACCGTCACCACGACGTTCGTGGGCTCCTCCACCGGGACCCGGCTCCGGCACACCCAGCCGACCGGCCGGCTGGAGCTCAACGCCAAGTCGCCGGACATGAAGCGCTCGGCGTGGACGGGCGTGGCCACCCGCGACTTCTCGGACGTGGACGTGGCGGCGCTGGACGCCTCGCTGGCCAGGCGGCTGGAGTGGGCGAAGAACCGCGTCGACCTGCCCGCGGGCCGGTACGAGACGCTGCTCCCGCCGGGGGCCGTGGCCGACCTGATGGTCTATCTGTACTGGACGGCCGGGGCGCGCGACGCCTTCGAGGGCCGGACGGTCTTCTCCAAGCCGGGCGGCGGCACCCGAGTCGGGGAGAGCCTGTCCTCCCTGCCGGTCCGGCTGTACGGCGACCCGGCCGCCGCGGGCCTGGAGTCCGCCCCGTTCGTGATCGCGCACGCCTCCGGCCGGCAGAGCTCGGTCTTCGACAACGGCCTGCCGCTCGCCCCGACCGACTGGATCGCGGACGGCGTGCTGACGAACCTGATCCAGACCCGGCACTCGGCCGAGCTGACGGACCTGCCCGCCACCCCCGCGATCGACAATCTGATCATGGAGGGGCCGTCCGGGGGCAGGTCTCTGGAGGAGATGATCGCCTCCACCGAGCGGGGCCTGCTGCTCACCTGCCTGTGGTACATCCGCGAGGTGGACCCGCAGACGCTGCTGCTCACCGGCCTGACCCGGGACGGCGTCTACCTGGTGGAGAACGGCGAGGTGGTCGGAGAGGTGAACAACTTCCGGTTCAACGAGAGCCCGGTGGACATCCTCCGCCGCGTCACCGAGATCGGGGCGAGCGAGCAGACGCTGCCACGCGAGTGGAACGACTACTTCACCCGCACGGTCATGCCCGCGATCCGGGTCCCGGACTTCAACATGTCGACGGTCAGCCAGGCCAGCTGAGGCGGGGTCCCGACGCCGGACGAGCGGGAAGGCGAGGTCTAGCGCTGGACGAGCGGGAAGGTGTGCACCCGCTCCCAGCGCTTGACCGTCACCACCCGCGCCGTGGCGTCGCGCAGGTCGTAGACCACCGACCAGCGGGTGTGCCCCTGGGCCACCCGCGCCAGGAGGGCCATCGCGTCCTTCCAGTCCCGCACGTCCGGCATGCCGGAGACGAGGGTGCGGTAGCGGCCGTCGGCCATCCGCTGCCGGGGGCCGGTGCCGGTCATGGCGAAGTTGGTCAGCGCCCGGTCCTCGATGACGTTGAGCCTGCCGCGGGCGAACTCCACGACGACCGACCTCCCGGTGGCGTCAGCGATCATGTAGTGGAGTTGCGGCCCGCCGGAGAAGTCGATGTCGTGACCGCGCATGATCTCCAGCGCCTCGTCCACGGTCGCGGCCTCGTCCAGCACGATCCGCATGATGCGGACGCTGCCCACGGCCGGCCGGCCGGCCCTCCTGGCGGGAAGCTCCCCGTCGGGGACCTGGGCCATCCCGACGGCGAGGCCCTTGTCGTTCACCCCGTCGAAGGGCAGGAGCACGGCGTGGGCCATCCGGCGCCGGGTCTGGGGATCCGCCGGGTCGGGGGTGCCCCCGTCCCCGAGCACGTAGTGCAGGTCCACGACGGAGAGCGACGCGTGGCCGTCGGGCGGGTCGGCGTGCACGATCATCGCGGGGTGGTCGTCCCAGTCGAAGTTCCGGCCGAACAGCACCGGGCCGCCGGCTCCGGAGGCGGGCAGGGCGAACAGCGAGCACGCCCAGTCGCCCGCCTGCGCGGAGAGCAGTTCCTCGTCGACCGGCGCCCTCCTGTCGTAGGACCCGTGGAAGGTCATCTCGTAGAGAGGAAGGTCGTCCACCCGGCGGAGGCTCTCGATCGTCCGCCGGATGTCGGACGCGCTCTGGGTGAGCACCGGCCGCGGCGTCGCGCCCTGCGCGGGCCCGGTCCGCGTGCTCGCGAAGGGGCTCGCGGAGGACGGCGAGGCGGCGTCGCGCGCCGGGGACGCGGAGCAGCCTCCGGCCGCCGCCACGGCCAGGGCTGCCAGGACGGCGCAGAGGCTCCGGCGCGGGTTCTCCATGCCCGCCAGTCTGGGCCGCGGAGTCCCGCGGGGCAAGAGCCGCCCGCCCGGACCGGCGATCTTGAAGGATCAGGAGTCCTCCAGGCGGAAGCCGACCTTCATGCCCACCTGGAAATGGCCGATCTCCCCGTCGACGATGTGGCCGCGCACCTCGGTCACCTCGAACCAGTCGAGGTGGCGCAGGGTCTGTGCGGCGCGGCGGATGCCGTTGCGGACCGCCGCCTCGATGCTCTCCCCCGACGTGCCGACTATCTCGGTCACCCGGTACGTTCGATCAGTCATTCCATCCTCCTACCCGGAAGCCCCGATCACATGACCGTTTCGCCCCCGGCCGATCCGAGGTCTACGTTGGAAGGTGTGAGGGGATGGCGCAGACGCGAGGTGGTCCACGAGGTGACCGACGCCCGGCCCTCGCTGAGCGAGGACATCGGGCGGCGGGAGCGGAACTACCTGATCAAGATGGGGATCCGGCTGGTCTGCCTGGTCCTCGCCTTCACCGTGCCCGCGCCGATGGCGGTCAAGCTCCTGCTCTTCGCCGGCGTGATCTTCCTCCCCTACATCGCCGTGGTCGGGGCCAACGCCCCCCGCCGGGAGGTCTCCTTCCGCCCCGGCGACTCCGCCGCCGACACAGGTCAGAACGAGATTCCACGGCACCGACGCGAGATCGGGTCGTGACTAAGTCTTGACGCATATTGAGGGTTGTAGGTGTACGCTTTAACCAAGTGCCCTGGTCCCCCGTCGGGGCACTGGTGCCGGCGTTCCGGGCCCCCGTCGGAACGCCGATGAAGCGGCGCCGGGTGGTTTGCCCCCGTAACCACCCGGCGTCGCCCTTTTCTCACTCCTCTTCCCGCGCAGGCACCTTCGCCTGGACCTGGCACCGTTCCGCCTCAGTCCTGCCCCTGTCCGCCCCTGTCCGCCTTTGCCTGCCCTCGCCTGCTCCCGCTCCACGGACGCCCTGCCAGGCGTCCCCGAGCGTCTCGGCGGACGACCCGGCCGGGTGTCGCCGAGCGTCTCGGTGGACGGCGCGCTAGGCGTCGCCGAGCGTCTCGGTGGTCGCCCGCTCCCAGTCGCGGGCCAGCTCCGTCACCCGTTCCGCCGCGTCGGGCGAGGCCGTCCCCGCCCCCTGGGCCAGACCCAGAATGTAGGCCGTCAGCGGCGCCGCCGGGCGGGCCACGCCGTGGGCGACGTCCTTGGTGAGGTCGAGCAGCGCGTCCCGGTCCACCCTCGCCGGGTCGACGCCGAGCTCCCTGCAGACCAGCGCGGTCCACTCCTCCAGCACGTTCACGCCTTGCTCCTCACATGCTCCAGATCGTCCAACGTGTCGCAATCGAACCACGGCTCCCCCGGCAGGCGGAGAGCGGCCGGGCGCAGCGGGGCGAGCAGCCCCCGCAGCGACCGCCCCTCGTAACGGGCGAGCGCCTCGGCGAGCACCGCCGTACGCCAGGCTCCCACGAGCCACTGCTCGTGGCCGCCGTCGTCGACGAGTACCGCGCCCGGCCCCTCCGCGGCGAGCAGCGCCGCCACGTGCTCGGCGCGCAGGAACGGCAGGTCCGCGGCGAGCAGCACCACCCGGGGGGCGCTCACCTCCGCCAGCCCGGCCCGCAGCGCCGGGACCGGGCCGCCGCCCGGCGGGTCCTCGGTGCGGAAGACCGCCCGATCGAGCCCGGGGCGCTCCGGCCCCACCACGACCAGGCGGCCGGCCCCGGGCACGGCGGCCCCGCCGCGGTC
>NZ_JBHSBM010000040.1:158126-174327 GCF_042650625.1 Planomonospora corallina | reverse complement strand
ATGAGCGGGACGCCGCCCACGACCATGCCGGGTTTGTCCCGCCCACCGAGCCGGGAGGCCCGCCCGCCCGCGAGGATCATCGCGTCGTAACCGCTCATGGGGACGACGCTAGCCCACCCCGGCCGGCCGCCGGAGACCGCCCGGCCCGCACCTCGGTCACGGCCCGTGGCGGGGCAGGGCGAACCGGGGCGGGCGGCGGAGACGACCCCGCCGACGGGGGGCCGCCGTCCCCTGCGGCCGTTCCCGGAGCGCTAACCGCCGATGGCGGACATGGGGCGGGACGGCTGCAGGAAGGACGGGTCGTCGATGCCGTGCCCGGCCTTCTTGGCCCGGACCGCCGCCAGCCAGCGCTCGGCGAGCTCGTCGTCGGAGGCGCCGGAGCGCATCGCCGCGCGCAGGTCGGACTCCTCGGTCGCGAACAGGCAGTTGCGGATCTGCCCGTCGGCGGTGAGCCGTACCCGGTCGCAGGCGCCGCAGAAGGGACGGGTGACCGAGCCGATCACGCCGACCCGGGCCGGGCCGCCGCCGACGAGGAACAGCTCGGCGGGGGCGCTGCCCCGCTCCGCCGGGTCGGCGTCGGTCAGGTCGAAGGAGGCCTGCAGCATGGCGAGGATCTCGTCGGCCGTGATCATGTTCTCCCGGCGCCAGCCGTGCTGGGCGTCCAGCGGCATCTGCTCGATGAAGCGCAGCTCGTAGCCGCGCTCCAGGCAGTAGTTCAGCAGCGGCACGGCCTCGTGCTCGTTGATCCCGCGCATCAGCACCGCGTTGATCTTCACCGGGCGCAGCCCGGCGGCATCGGCGGCGGCCAGGCCCGCCAGGACGTCGGCCAGCCGGTCGCGGTGGGCGAGCTTGACGAACGTCTCCCGGTCGAGGGTGTCCAGGGAGACGTTGACCCGGTGGAGCCCGGCCGCGGCGAGCGGCTCGGCGAGCCGGGCCAGTCCGATGCCGTTGGTGGTCAGCGAGACCTGGGGGGCGGGCGTGAGCGCGGTGGTGCGGGCCACGATGTCGACCAGCTCCCGGCGGAGCAGCGGCTCACCACCGGTGTAGCGGACCTCGGTGATGCCCAGCCGCTCCACGCCGATGGTGACCAGCCGGACGATCTCGTCGGCGGTCAGCAGCTCGGGCTTGGGCAGCCAGTCGAGCCCCTCCGGCGGCATGCAGTACGAGCAGCGGAGGTTGCAGCGGTCCGTGAGGGACACCCGAAGATCCGTCGCCACTCGGCCGAACGCGTCGCGCAGCACGGGCGCCACCCCTATCCGTCGTCATCCAGGCAGGGGCCAGCCTAAGGCCGTCCCCCTCTCCCGCCCAAAAAACCGGGCCTCACCGCCTGACAACGATCGCTCCGCCCGGGTGATTCCGTCCCCGCCGCACGGAGGCCGCGGCGCGGGCCGTACGGCACGGCGGTCCCGCTCCGGGATCACCGGGGAGGCGCGGCGCCGCCGGCCCGCCCTCCGCCGGCTCCGGCCCTCCGGTCTCCCCGTGCCGTTCGGGTGAAGTGCCGGGCGGTCGCCGTCCATGACAGGCCCCACACCAGGAAGAACGGCGACCAGAGCATCAGGTCCCAGCGCGCCAGTTCGCGGGCGAGCGCGGCGTGCTGCGGCGGGGGCGGGCGCAGACCGGTGAGCACCAGCGTGTCGCCGACGAAGCCGAAGCCCACCGGTCCGAAGGAGCGCACGATCATGAAGATCCCCGCCGTCCACGCGGCGGTGAGCAGGATCCACCGTGGGAACCGCCTGCCCCACGGACGCACGGTCGCCAGCGCGATGACGACGCCGGCGACCGCGACGGCGAACAGCGCCCAGTGACCGGCCACGAACAGCGGGTCCCGCGCCAGCAGCCGCTGCCGCAGGTCCGGCGGGAGCGGGTCCTTGTCCGCCAGGGCGTTCGCGCCCAGCGCCTGGGCGAGTTTCATCAGGCCGTAGGCGGCGGTGCACACGCACGCGGCGTACGCGGCGTACGCGGCCGGTCGTCTCCGTGCCCGGCCGCCCGGTACCGCCCCTCTCATGGCCTCCCCGCCCTGTCTCCCCGCCCTTCCGTCCGGCGGCGGTCGGTTCCGCCCGGACGGATCACCGCCCGTTCCGGCGCTGAGGTCCGCCCCGCGTCAGCCCCGGTCCGCGTTGCGCAGATGGCGCAGCGATCCGATCTCCGCGGCGTTCTTCATGAGCTCGATGTTCGCCCACGCGAGCACGTGGCCCAGCGGGAGCGTCCCGTCGGCGAACCACCCGCTCCGTTCGGTGGAGTCCAGGTCCGCGTCGCTCAGCGACTCCAGGGCGGCGGCCCACCGGTCATGGCACCCGTGCAGCCACCCGACCGCCGAGGCCACGTCCCCTGGCCAGGGCGTCGCCGCCGCTGCCGCCGACCAGTCGAACTCTCCGGCCGCCGCGCCGGGGCTTCCGAAGCAGCGGGTGTACGCCTGGCTCCACCAGAGACCGATGTGCCACATCACCCACCCGATGGACGTCGCCGCGATCGGTTCGGGCTCCGGCACGACCCAGTCGGCCGCCCACGTCCCGTCCGCTCTGCGGCGTACGCTCCAGCAGTTCGCCGCGGGCTCCCACAGAGCCTCCTCGTCGGTCACCCGCTCCAGGTGCAGGGTCAGCAGCGACCAGGACACGTTCAGCTGCCAGCGGAGCCGCTCCAGTTCGCACACGCCCGAGATCCTATGTCTCCGGCAGGGGCGCCCGCGCTGAGGTCACCAGGACCGGAGGAGGGCACGGATCCGCCCCCGGGACCGCGCAGGGCTCGAGCGCCGTCGGGCCCGGCCGGGGAGGACGGCGACCGTTCAGGGGAGGATCGCGTCCACGTACCCGCCGTCGACCCGGACCGCCCCGCCCGTGGTGGCGGAGGCGAGGGGGGAGCTCAGGTAGACGACCATGTTGGCGATCTCCTCGGGTTCGATCAGGCGCTGGAGCAGCGACTGCGGGCGGTGCTCGCGCATGAAGGCGCGCTGCGCCTCCTCCCAGGGGAGGTCGCGGCCGACGAGCTGGTGGACGAACTCCTCGACGCCGCCGGTGTGCGTGGGGCCGGCGATCACGCAGTTCACCGTGACCCCGGTGCCCGCCGCCTCCTTGGCGAAGCCGCGCGAGACCGCCAGGAGCGCGGTCTTGGTCATGCCGTAGTGGATCATCTCCGCCGGGATGACGACGGCCGAGTCGCTGCCGATGTACTGGACGCGCCCCCAGGACCGCCCGGTCATGCCGGGCAGGTAGGCGCGGGTCAGGCGGACCGCGGCCAGCACGTTGACCTCGAAGTAGCGGCGCCATTCGTCGTCGCTGATGTCGAGGGCGGGCCGGGCGCCGAAGACGCCCAGGTTGTTGATGAGGATGTCGGTCTCCGGCAGCGCCGACAGGACCTGCCGGGTGCCCTCGTCGGTGGCGACGTCACCCGCCGCGGGGACCAGGTCGGCGTCCGGGATCTCGGCGCGCATGCGCTCGACGGCCGCGCCCACCGACTCCCCGGATCTCCCGTTAATGCCGACGCGCGCCCCGGCGCGGGCCAGGCCGGTGGCGATCGCCGCGCCGATGCCCTGGGTCGATCCCGTCACCAGAGCGGTCTTCCCCACCAGATCGATGCGCATGGGGTGCGGTGTTCCCCCTGGCGTCCGCCGGACACCTCCGGGCCGAAGCCCTCGCCGGAGCCCGCCCCGGAGCCCGCCTCCGCGCCTCCCGGGAGGAGACCGCGGAGAGATCGCAGGACGCCGGTAGGGTGGTCTGCCGTGGAAGCGGGCGCAGGGCACGGGATGGTCGCCGTCCCGGCGGGGCGGGTGACGCTGTCGGACCGGCGGACGCGGCGCAGCTGGCCGGTCGAGGTCGCGCCGTTCCGGATGTCGGCGTTCCCGGTCACCCGGTCGTGGTACGCGCACGTCACCGGTGAGCGGCCGAGCGGCGCCCGGGGCGACCTGCTGCCGGTCGAGGGCGTCTCGTGGTGGGACGCGGTCCGGTTCTGCAACGCCCTGTCCCGGCAGGAAGGGCTGACGCCCGCCTACCGTCTCCGTGCCGGCGACGAGGCGGCCGAGTGGGACGCCTCCGCCGACGGGTACCGGCTGCCGACCGAGGCCGAGTGGGAGCACGCCTGCCGGGCCGGCACCTCGGGCCCCCGCTACGGCCCGCTCGACGAGATCGCCTGGTACCGGGGGAACTCCGGCGGGCGGATCCACCCCGTGGGCGGCAGGCGGCCCAACGCGTGGGGCCTGTACGACATGCTGGGCAACGTCTGGGACTGGTGCTGGGACGTCTACGACGCCGAGGTCTACGGCACGTACCGGGTGCTCCGCGGAGGCGGGTGGTCCGACGAGCACTGGAGCTGCCGCGCCTCGGTACGGCGCCGCAGCCACCCGACCTTCCGGATCGACGACGTGGGGTTCCGCGTCGCACGCTCCGCCCCGGCGCCTCCGCCGTGACGGCCCCGCGCCGGAACGACCGGCCGCCGGCGGGGAGGACGAGGGACGCCCCGAGCCGGAGGGCCGCCCCGAGTCGGCGGCGTCGCGGCCGCAGGTGTTCACCGGCCGGGCCGGGATCGCGCACGGAGCCGCGGGGGGGCGGAGGCTCCCTGGATGTCACACCGGAGGGAGCATGGTACGTCTGTACCTCTATGACCTGTAGGGCCATCGAACGCTTCGAGGAGCACCGCGACCTGCTGACCGGGGTCGCCTACCGGATCCTGGGCACCGTCGCCGACGCCGAGGACGTCGTGCAGGAGGCGTGGCTGCGCTGGTCCGGCACGGACACCGCGGTGGTCGAGAACGACCGAACCTACCTGATCAAGGTGACCACCCGCCTGGCCGTCGACCGGCTCCGGCGGCTCAAGGCCCGCCGGGAGTCCTACGTCGGGGAGTGGCTGCCCGAGCCGGTGCGTACGGACCCGGCGGGCACCGTCCCGGACGTGGCCGAGCGGGTCGAGCTGACCACGTCGGTGGAGTTGGCGCTGCTGGTGGTGCTGGAGACGTTGTCGCCGCTGGAGCGGGCGGTGTTCGTGCTGCGGGAGGCGTTCGGCCTGCCGTACGCGGAGATCGGCGAGGCGATCGGCCGCACCGAGGCGACGACCCGGCAGCTTTCGCGCCGGGCCAGAAAGCACGTCGAGGAGCGACGGCCGCGGTTCGACGTGGACCGGGCGAGCCGCCGCCGGCTCACCGAGCGGTTCATCGGCGCGTGTGCCGACGGCGACCTCGACGGGCTGGTCGCGATGCTCGCCGACGACGTCACGCTGGTGGCCGACGGCGGCGGCCGGGCGAAGGCACCGCTCCGGGTGCTCACGGGCGCCGGGAAGGTCGCCCGTTTCCTCACCGCGATCGCCACCGAGGCGAGTGCCCGGCGGTTCATCCGGTCCGTGGGCGTGACGGCGTCCGAGGGTCACGCGGTGGAGTTCGCCGACGTCAACGGCGCCCCGGCGGCCGTGGTGACCGCCGGAGGACGGCCCGTCTCCGTGTTCTCCCTGCTCGTCCGGGACGGCCTGGTCCGGACGGTCTACCTTGTCGTCGACCCGGAGAAGCTGGTCCGCCTCGCCTCCCCGGCCTGACGCCGCTGCGGCGGCCCGCCACCGGAGGGCGGAGCACCGGCCGGCGTCGCAGGGGCCGCGTATCCGGGGCATGCCGGCCCCGGATACGGCCCCGCGCCCGCGAACGGTTCCCCCTCTGCCCCGCTCCGGGGTTCCGCCGGCGGCGGGACCCCGCCATGTCACGTACACGCCCGGCTGCCGCGTCGTGAGGGCATGAGACGGGAAATCACCATCATCGGCGGCGGCCTCGCCGGACTCACCGCGGCCATCGCCTGCGCCGAGGGCGGCGCGTGCGTCACCATCCACGAGGCCCACCGCTCCCTGGGCGGGCGGGCCCGCTCCACCGCGGCGCCGTACATCGCCAACGACGGGCCGCACGTGTTCTACTCCGACGGCGCGCCGTGGCGCTGGATGGCGGCCCGCGGACTGGTCCGGCCGTTCCGCAGGCCCACGCTCGGCGAGCTCGCTCGAGGACGGTTCCGGTACGGCGGCCGCCCGGCCTTGACTCCGCCCTGGTCCCTGGTGAGCGCGCTCACCAGGCGGGGACTCACCGCCCCGGTGGAGCAGGACTTCCGCACCTGGGCCTCGGCGCGGTTCGGCGAGGAGGCGATGCGGGCGGCCTGCGGGCTGGCCGGTGTCGTCACCTTCGACGCCGACCCGGGGCGGCTGTCGGCGGCCTTCGTCTGGGAGCGGTTGCTGCGGGTGAGCGCGCCGCGGTATCCGGCTCCCCGCTACGTCGTCGGCGGCTGGCAGACGGTGGTCGACCGGATGGTCGCCCGCACGCGGGAACTGGGGGTGCGGATCGAGACCGGATCCCGGATCGACCGCCTGCCGGAGGACACCCCGGTGATCGTCGCGACCTCGCTGGACGCGGCCAGGGCCCTGCTCGGGGACGAGTCCCTGCACTGGGAGAGCGGCCGGGCGGTCCTGCTCGACCTCGGGCTCGCCAGGAGCTCCCGGGACGCCTTCTTCGTCTTCGACCTGGACGAGGGCGGATTCGCCGAGCAGTACGGCCTGGCGGACCGCACGCTCGCCCCCGCCGGGCGCACGCTCGCGCAGCTGGAGATGCCGCTGCGGGCGGGCGAGTCGAAGGCCGACGGGCTCGTCCGGCTGGAACGCCTGGCCGATCTCGCCCTGCCGGGCTGGCGGGAGCGCACGGCTTGGCGGCGCGAGGCGGTCGCAGGCGCCCGCACCGGCGCCCTGGACCTGCCCGGCTTCTCCTGGCGGGACCGGCCCGCGATCGGCCGGGGCGACGGCGTCTGGCTGGCGGGCGACGCGGTCGCGGCCCCCGGCCTGCTCAGCGAGGTCTCCACGCACAGCGCCCTGACCGCGGCGCGGGCCGCGCTGCGGGCGGTCGGGGCGCGGCCCGCGGCCTGACGCCGGGAGCCCGCACGCGGACCGGCGGGGTTCCGCCGCCGCGGCGCGGGCTCCGCGGCCGGGTCAGCCCTTGATGCAGATGAGCTGGCGGAGGTGGGCGACGACCTCGACCAGGTCGGACTGGGCGGCCATGACCGACTCGATGTCCTTGTAGGCGGCGGGGATCTCGTCGATCACGCCGGTGTCCTTGCGGCACTCGACGCCCGCGGTCTGCGCCTTGAAGTCCTCCAGCGTGAAGGTCCTCTTGGCCTTGTTCCGGCTCATCCGGCGACCGGCACCGTGCGAGGCCGAGTTGAACGCCGCGGCGTTCCCCAGGCCCTTCACTATGTAGGTGCCGGTCGCCATCGAGCCGGGGATGATGCCGAACTCGCCGGATCCCGCGCGGATCGCGCCCTTGCGGGTGACGAGCACATCCACGCCGTCGTACCGCTCCTCGGCCACGTAGTTGTGGTGGCAGGAGATCGGCTGCTCGAAGGTGATGCCGGGAAGGTGGCGCCGGAGCACGTCGCAGGCCAGAGCCATCATGACCGCCCGGTTGCGGCGCGCGTAGTCCTGCGCCCAGAACAGGTCCCTGCGGTAGGCGTCCATCTGCGGTGTGCCCCCGACGAACACCGCGAGGTCGCGGTCCGGCAGGTCCTGGTTGTGCGGCAGGCGCCGCGCCTCGCCGATGTGGTGCTCGGCCAGCTCCTTGCCGATGTTGCGCGATCCGGAGTGCAGCACGACCCAGACCGTGCCCTCGTCGTCGGCGCAGACCTCCAGGAAGTGGTTCCCTCCCCCGAGGGTGCCCATCTGGACCTCGGCCCGCTCCCGCAGACCCCGCACGCCGGGGGCCAGGTGGTCGAAGCCCTGCCAGAAGTCCGCCCAGTCGGCGGTCTTGAAGCCGTGCAGCTTCGCCGGGTCGACGGGCCGCTTGTGGTGCCCGAAGCCGACGGGCACCGCCTGCTCGAGCTTCGAGCGCAGGTAGCCGAGGTCGTCGGGCAGGCTCCCGGCCCGGTAGGAGGTCTTCACGGCGGTCATCCCGCACCCGATGTCCACGCCCACCGCCGCCGGCGAGACCGCGTCCCGCATGGCGATGACCGAGCCCACGGTGGCCCCCTTGCCGTGGTGCACGTCCGGCATCACGGCGACCCCGTGCACCCACGGCATGTTGGACACGTTGCGCAGCTGCTGCATGACGTTGCTCTCGACCTCGGCCGGGTCGGTCCACATCCGGATCGGCGCGCGGCCACCCGTCACCTCGTTGTACGTCATCCCACGTCGCCTCCCTCCGGCGAGATCGATCGCGAACGAGGTCAATGACGCCAGAACCGGATCACCCGCCGCAACTCAATTAACGGCCCTCACCCGGATGAACGGCGCGGACACCGGGCGGTCTTCCCGCGCGGCGGACGCCCGGACGGGCAGGCAGCCGGGCGGGCGGGCGGCGGAGCACCCACCACCCGCGGGGCGCTCAGGATCCGGGCGGGAGCGCGGTGATCGACGTCCCCTGGGCCAGCAGGAGCAGGACCGCGACCCCGGCGACGGCGACGGCCGCGGCGAAGGGCGCGCGCGGCGAGCGGCGGCCCAGCGACAGCCCCGCCCCGGCGAGCGCGCAGGCCCCGGCCAGGGCCGCCCAGCCGGCGGCGCCGGGCGGTCCGGGCGGGGCGAGCACGAGCAGGCAGACGGCGGCCAGGAGCGGGACGGGGACCAGTGCGCGGACGCGGCCGGAACCCAGCCGCTGCGGCCAGCCGCGCACGCCGGTGGCGAGGTCGCCGGGGATGTCCGGCAGCACGTTGGCCAGGTGCGCCCCGCAGCCGAGCAGGGCCGCCGCGAGCACCGCCCACCAGACCGGCCACGGGCTGCCCGGCAGGCCGAGCGCGACGAAGGCGGGCAGCGAGCCGAAGCCCACGGCGTACGGCGCCCACGAGATCCGGGTGGCCTTCAGCCCGAGGTCGTAGGCCCACGCGGCGGCGACGCCGGTCAGGTGGGCGGTCCCGGCCGCCGCTCCGGAGGCGAGGGAGAGCGGCACGCACACCGCCAGCGCCACCAGGGCGGCGGTCCAGACCGTCCGGGGGCCGAGCGTGCCGTCGGCGACCGGCTTGCCGGTCCGCCCGGCGGCGCGGTCCCGGCCGGCGTCCACGGCGTCGTTGCACCAGCCGATCGAGAGCTGCCCGGCCAGCACGGCGGCGGCCACCAGGGCGCAGCCGGCCGCGTCGCGCCCGCTCGCCACGGCCAGCGCGGTGGTCAGCGCGGTGACCGCGGCGGTGGGGCCGGGGTGGCAGGCCCGCAGCAGTCCCCACAGCGTCTCCCGCGGTGTCCGGCGCCCCTCGGCGTCCCGGTGTGGCCCGTCCCCGCGCGGGAGGCCGCTCGTCGTCACGGACGCGATCCTAGACGGCACCGGGCCGCGGAGCTGCGGGACCGGGCGCACGGGTGCGCGCCGACGCACGGCTGCGGTTCACCGGCCCGCTTCCGCACCGCCGGGCGCACGGGCGCACGCCGACGCGTGACTGCGGTTCACCGGCCCGCTTCCGCACCGCCGGGCGCAGGGGTGCGCGGACTCGCGACCAGGGGGGACGGACATGACCGATCATCATCCCGTCCGGGAGGGTATGGCGCCGGGCCGGATGGGCAGGGAGCAGATATGCCGCTGTCCGCACTCCGGGGGTGTCCCGATTGAGCCGTATCGCCGCTGTTCACGGCGTTCTTCCCCCGCATCGCTACGCCCAGGATGAGATCGCGGACGCGTTCGCGAAGTTGTGCCTCCCGGCCGGGGCCGACCGCTCGCTCCTGGACCGGTTCCACGCGGGCGCGGGGGTCGGCCACCGCCACCTGAGCCTGCCGCTCGACCACTACGGCAAGATCGACGGTTTCGGGGCCGCCAACGACCTGTTCGTCGAGACCGCCCTCGACCTCGGCGCCGAGGCGGTGAGCGGAGCGCTGGAGGCCGCCGGGATCGCCCCGGACGACGTGGATCTGATCATGTGCACCTCGGTGACCGGGATCGCCGCGCCCTCGCTGGAGGCCCGGCTGGCGGGCCGGCTGGGGCTGCGCCCCGACGTCAAGCGGGTACCGGTGTTCGGTCTCGGCTGCGTCGCCGGGGCGGCCGGGATCGCCCGCGTCCACGACTACCTGCGCGGCTGGCCGGACCATGTGGCCGTGCTGCTCTCGGTCGAGCTGTGCTCGCTGACCCTGCAGCGCGGCGACACCTCCGTCGCCAACCTGGTGGCCGGCGCCCTGTTCGGTGACGGCGCGGCCGCGGTGGTCGCCTGCGGCGACGGCCGCCCGGAGCGGAGGGCGGGGCAGGAGACCGGGCAGGGGGCGGGACGGGAGACCGGGCAGGGGGCGGGACGGGAGACCGGGCAGGGGCCGCACGTGGTGGCCACCCGCAGCCGGCTCTACCCCGATTCGGGGCGCGTGATGGGCTGGGAGATCGGCGACACCGGTTTCCGGGTCGTCCTCGACGCGAGCGTCCCCGACCTGGTCAGGACCCACCTGGCCGGCGACGTGGAGGGTTTCCTGGCCGAGCACGGCCTGACGTCCGGCGAGGTCGCGGCCTGGGTCTGCCATCCCGGCGGACCGAAGGTGATCGAGGCCGTCTCCGAGGCGCTCCGGCTGCCGCCCGGCGCGCTGGACGTCACCCGGCGCTCGCTGGCCGAGGTCGGGAACCTCTCCTCCGCCTCGGTGCTGCACGTGCTGCGGGACACGATCGCGCTGCGCCCGCCGCCGGGCAGCGCGGGCCTGCTCATCGCGATGGGCCCCGGTTTCTGCTCCGAACTCGTCCTGCTGCGCTGGTAGGGGGCACGGATGGTCTGGCAGCTCTCACCGTGGTACCTGTCGCTGATCCTGCTCGTGGCGGCCGAGCGCCTCGCCGAGCTGGCCGTCGCCCGCCGCAACACGCGGTGGAGCCTGGCCCGCGGCGGGGTGGTCTCCGGGCGGGGCCACTATCCGTGGATGGTCGCCCTGCACACGGGCCTGCTCGCCGGCTGCCTGCTGGAGGCGGGCCTGGCCGGCCGGCCCTTCGTCCCGGCGCTCGGCTGGCCGATGCTGGCCCTCGTGCTCGCCGCGCAGGCGCTGCGCTGGTGGTGCGTGGCCGCGCTGGGGCCGCAGTGGAACACCCAGGTGATCGTGGTGCCCGGCCTGCCCGCGGTGGCGGGCGGCCCCTACCGGCTGCTGCGCCATCCCAACTACGTGGCGGTGGCGGTGGAGGGGGCGGCGCTGCCCCTGGTGCACGGGGCGTGGGTCACCGCCGCCGTCTTCACGGCCGGCAACGCGGCGCTGATGGTGGTCCGGATCCGCTGCGAGAACGCCGCCCTGGCCGCCCTCGTCCCGGTGCCGGGCCGGAGCCCGGCATGATCGACGTGCTGGTCGCCGGGGGCGGGCCGGCCGGGCTGGCGACCGCCGTCTGCGCGGCGCTGGCCGGGATGGAGGCGGTCGTCGTCGAGCCCCGGCCCGGCCCGGTGGACAAGGCCTGCGGAGAGGGGTTGATGCCCAGCGGGGTCGCCGCCCTGCTCGCCCTGGGCGTGGAGCCGGCCGGCCGGCCGCTGCGCGGGATCCGCTATCTGGACGGGCGTCACCGGGCGCAGGCCGACTTCGCGGGCGGCACCGGGTTGGGTGTGCGCCGCACCGAGCTGCACGCGGCGCTGGCGCGGCGCGCGGCCGAGCTGGGCGTGCGGACCGTGCCCGGACGGGTGTGCGGGCTGCGGCAGTGGGACGGCGGCGTCGAGGCCGCCGGGCTGCGGGCGCGCTGGCTGGTGGCCGCCGACGGCCTGCACTCGCCGGTGCGGGCGCTGCTCGGGCTGGAGGCGCCCGGGAGCGGGCCGCGCCGGTACGGCCTGCGGCGGCACTACGCGGTCGCCCCCTGGACGGACTACGTCGAGGTGCACTGGGCGGCGGACGGCGAGGCGTACGTGACGCCGGTGGGCGAGAACCTGGTGGGCGTGGCGCTGCTGACCTCCCGGCGGGGCGGCTACGCCGAGCGGCTGCGTGACTTCCCGGGGCTCCTGGCCCGGCTGGAGCGTCCCGCGACCGCGGTGCGCGGTGCCGGGCCGATGCGCCGGCGGGTGCGCTCCCGGGTCGCCGGGCGGGTGCTGCTGGTCGGTGACGCGGCCGGGTACACCGACGCGCTCACCGGCGAGGGGGTCTCCCTTGCGCTGCTGTCGGCGCGGGCGCTGGTGGAGTGCCTGCGCGCCGGGGCCCCGCAGGCGTACGAGGGCGCGTGGCGGCGGTTGTCCCGGCGGCACCGGCTGCTCACCGGCGCGCTACTGGCCACCCGGCGGCACCGGGGGGCGGCCCGGCTGATCGTCCCCGCGGCGCAGCGCGTGCCCGCCCTGTTCGGCGCGGCGGTGCACGCGCTGGCCTGAGGTCCGCGCCGCTCGCGGGGCGGGCGCGGGGAATGCCCCGGCACCGGAAGGCGCCGGCACGTCCCCTCCCCGCGGCGGGCCCGCCGCGGGGAGGGGACGGGAGAGACCGTACGGCCTCAGCCGATCCTGTGGACGGCGCTGAGCTCGGGGGCGTGGCGGCCCGTCCCCGGGAAGTAGACCCGCCACTCCCCTCCCCGGTGGCCCCGGATCTTCCGGGTGAAGCGCCCGGTCCTGTCGGTCGCGGCCGTGGCCACCGCCTCCCAGGCGCCGCCCCGCTCCGGCCGGTGCATGATCTTCACGCGCTGGCGGGGGAAGGGGGCGTAGTCGAGGTACCCCTGCGGGTCGAGCCGGTTCAGCACTCCCCTGACCCGCACGGCGCCGTCCTCACGGCGCACCTGGACCGCGCTGAAGTCGGCCGCGTGCCGGAGCCGGAAGGTGGAGTGCCGGACGACCCGGGTGCCGTCCGAGGCCTTCGCGACGGCGGTCACGGTCCACAGCCCGGTCGGGTACCAGCGGGTCAGCCGCCGCTCGGGCAGGAACCGCCAGGTCCGCCAGCCCGGCTCGCGCCGCTGCACGCTCTCCTCCTCCTGCTGCCGGTTCTGCGGCCCGGCCTGCGGGGCGGACGCGGGCGGCGCGCCGGGCTCCACCTTGATCGTCACGCCTTCCCGTCCGGAGGCCCCGCGGGCGACGACCTCGATCACCAGGCGGACCGGCCGGTCCGGGTGGACCACCGGGTTCTCCGGGCGCAGGGTGATCGAGCGGATCGCCACGTGGTGGTCGGCCGCCGGGGCGGGCGCCGCCGCGGCGGGCACCGGCGCGGTGGCCAGCGGCAGCGCGCAGGCCGCGGCCGTCAGGGAGACGAGAGAAGCTCTGAAGGTCATGACCAGGAACGCTAGACAGCGCCTGGCAATGACCTGGGACGCGACAGATCCGCGGACCGCCAAGACACCGCCAAGGCGCCCGCCCCCGCCGGGCGGGCGCCTCGGCGGCGCCGGACGCGTCAGCCGGCGTACATCTCCTCGATGATCTGCTCGTACTTGGCGTGGATGACGCGGCGCTTGAGCTTCAGGCTCGGGGTGAGCTCCTCGGTCTCGGGCGTCCACTCCACCGGGAGCAGGCGCCAGCGCTTGACCTGCTGGACCCGGGCCAGCTTCTCGTTGGCCGCGGCGACGGCCGCCTCGACGGCCTTGAGCACGTCGGGGTGCTCGGTGAGCTCGGCGAGGGTGGTGAACTCGATCCCGTTGGCCTGCGCCCAGCCGGGGGCGACCTCGCCGTCGAGGGTCAGGATCGCCACCGGGTACGGCCTGCGGTCGCCGTAGGCGAGGGCCTGCCCGATGAGCGGGTGCTCCTTGAGGTAGTTCTCGATGTTGGCCGGGGAGACGTTCTCGCCGCCGGCGGTGATGATGAGCTCCTTCTTGCGGTCGACGATGCGCAGGAAGCCGTCGGGGTCGAGGGAGCCCACGTCGCCGGTGTGCAGCCACCCCTCGGCGTCGAGCAGCTCGGCGGTGGCCTCGGGCCGGTTCAGGTAGCCGGC
Organism: Planomonospora corallina; assembly: GCF_042650625.1. NCBI lineage: Bacteria > Bacillati > Actinomycetota > Actinomycetes > Streptosporangiales > Streptosporangiaceae > Planomonospora > Planomonospora corallina. Next base: position 160,584 of record NZ_JBHSBM010000040.1, on the reverse strand, counting down.
GGTGTCGAGCGGGCTGCGGGTGAGGATCTCGCCGTCCTCGGCGATGCGGACCTCGACGCCGGGCTGGCCGCGGCCGACGGTGCCGAGCTTGTAGGCGTCGTTGGTGTTGCCGGTGAAGGCGCCGGTCGTCTCGGTCATGCCGTACACGTCGAGGATCTTCATGCCGAGGCCGGCGAAGAAGCGCTGGACCTCCAGCGGCATCGGGGCGGCGGCGGTGGCCAGCCACTGGGCGTTCTCGAATCCGATCATGGAGCGGATGATCGACAGGAGCGCGGTGTCGGCCTGCTCGTAGGCCGCCCGGATCTCCGGGGTCATGGTCCCGCCGTACTGGCCGGCCTCGATGTAGGCCAGTCCGGCGGCCATGGCCCTGCGGACGTTCTCCTGCTGCTCGGCGGGCTGGGTGGCCATCAGCGCCTGCAGGCGGGCCATGATCTTCTCCCAGACGCGGGGCACGCCGAAGAACATCACCGGCTTGACCTGCGCCAGCGTCGGCCCGAGGTTCGCCAGGTCGGTGCAGAAGTACACGTGGGAGATCTTGAACAGCGGCAGGTAGAGGCTGAGCACCCGCTCGGCGATGTGCGCGTAGGTGAGGTAGGAGATCTGGGTGCCGTGGGTGGGCAGCGTGGTCATCCGGTCGGTGGCGCCGACCTCGTAGAGCACGTTGGCGTGGGTGAGCGGCACGCCCTTGGGGTTGCCGGTGGTGCCCGAGGTGTACAGGACGGTCAGCACGTCCTCGGCCTTGACCGCCTGCCAGCGGGCGTCGACCGCGGCGGGGTCGGCGGCCAGCCGCTCGGCGCCCAGCGCCAGGAAGTCGTCCCAGGTCATGAAGCGGTCGTCGCCCGCCGGGGCGTCCTGGAGCATCACGACCTTCGCCAGGCGGGGCAGCTCGCCCAGGATCGGCTCCCAGCGGTCCAGCTCCGCCCGGCCGCCCAGCACCGCGACCTTCGCGCCGACGTCGCCGGCGACGAAGGCGACCTGGTCGGGGGCGAAGGTGGAGTAGACCGAGCAGGACGCGGCCCCGGCGTGCACGGCGCCGAGGTCGGCCAGCACGTGCTCGCTCCGGTTGATCATCATCAGCGCGACGGTGTCGCCGGACTCCACACCGAGGGCGGCGAAGGCCGCGGCGATCTGGAGCACCCGCTGCCGGGCCTCGGCGTAGGTCAAGGTCGTCCAGCCGTCCCCCGCGGGATCGGAGTAGGCGGGCGCGCCGGGATTCTCCTCCGCCGCCTCCTTCAGCTGTGCGCACACGGTACGGCCCGCGATCTCCTGCTCGATCGCGGTGCGCACGTCCAGGACCTCATCCATGCCGCGCCTCCAGAAAGTGCTCACTTGCACGATTGGCATGCATCGCACCACACCAGACCGGTGCAGACAAGAGCACCCAGGAAGAAAGAATCACGCTGTTACCGATGGATCACAGCGGAACGGACAGACAGCCGTGAACCGACCATCAGGCGCAGGTGGAGGGCCCCGCACCCGGTGTCCGCGAACCCGGTCATGGGAGCATTCCCAGGTGACCCAGCTGCTCGATCTCGTCGGGATCTTCGTCTTCGCGCTCTCCGGCGCGCTCGTCGGCGTGCGCAGGCGGCTGGACGTGGTCGGCATGGCCGTGCTCGCCTCGATGACCGCGCTGGGCGGCGGGATCCTGCGCGACCTGGTCCTCAACGTACGGCCCGCGGCCTTCTTCAGCGTCGGCTACGTCGTGGTGCCGCTGGCCGCCACGGTGATCGTGTTCTTCTGGCACCCGCACGTCCTGCGGGTGATGCCCGTGGTGAACGTCTTCGACGCGGCGGGCCTGGGCCTGTTCTGCGCGGTCGGCACCGAGAAGGCGATGGACGCCGGCCTCAGTCCGTTGCACGCCGTGCTGCTCGGGGTGCTCACCGCGGTCGGCGGCGGCGTGCTGCGCGACGTGCTCTCGGGACAGGTCCCCATCCTGCTGTACGACCGCCAGCTCTACGCGGTGCCCGCCCTGCTCGGCTCGGTGACGATGGCCACCCTCTACGCCCTCGATCTGCACGGCTGGCCCGCCACCCTCTCGGCGGCGGTCCTCGCCTTCGGGCTGCGGATCGCGGCCGTGCGTTTCCGGCTCCGCGCCCCGCTCGCCAGGGGCGTCACCCCTCAGGAGTGAACCGCCCCGCAGGAGCGGGCCCGGCACGGGAAGCGATCCCGGCACGGGAGCGGGCCGGACGGGAGCGGGCCGCCGCCCGCGGGGCGGGCCGGAGTTCGGGGCGGCCGGAGCGCGGGACGGGTCAGAGCGCGGGACGGGTCAGAGCGCGGGGGTGATCGGCTGGGGCGGGCGGGCGCCGTACGGGCCCAGGATCCGCGCCTCGGCGATGCGCTCCACCGCCTCGGTGACGACCCGGGGCGGCTGGGTGAACGGCAGGCGGAGCCGGCCCTCCAGGGCTCCGTCCACCCCGAACCAGGTGCCGGGCGCGAGCCGTACCCCGTGGGAGGCGGC
>NZ_JBHSBM010000040.1:131184-158090 GCF_042650625.1 Planomonospora corallina | reverse complement strand
TCGGCCAGCGCGCCGGCCGACGGGCCCTCCATCCGGATCCAGAGCGATCCGCCGCCCTTGGGAACGGCGAACTCCCAGTCGGGCATGTGCGCGCGCACCGCGGCCACCAAGGCGTCCCGGGAGGCGCCGAGGTCGCGGCGGCGCTCGGCACGGGTCTCCTCGATGCCCTCGAAGAGCGCGGCCACGACCAGCTGCTCGAAGACCGGGCTGGCGATGTCCATGGCCGCGCGGAGCACGGCCAGGCGGCGGACCGTGGCCGCGGTGGTACGGATCCAGCCGATGCGCAGGCCGCCCCACCAGAGCTTGGAGGCCGACCCGACGGAGATCACCCGGCCGTCGGTGTCGAACGCGGCCAGCGGCGCGGCCGGCGGCACCTCGTCGATCGCCAGCTCGCTCCAGGTCTCGTCCACGACCAGCGTGGTGCCGCAGCGCCGGGCCGCGCCGACCAGACCGGCCCGGGTGGCGTCGTCCATCAGGTGGCCGGTGGGGTTCTGGAAGTCCGGGATCACGTAGGCCAGCCGGGCGGCCGACTGGCGCATCGCGGAGGTGAGCAGGTCCAGATGCCAGCCCCCGGAGGGGATGCCGACCGGGACGATCCGGGCGCCGCGCACCCGGGCCGTGTCGAGGACGTGCGGGTAGGTGGGCGACTCGACCAGCATCGGGTCGCCCGGCGTCAGCAGCGCCGTGACCAGCAGGTGGATCGCCTGCTGGGCGCCGGTCGTGACGAGGATCTGCTCGGGCCGGGTGGCCAGCCCGCGCGCGGTGTAGCGGGCGGCGACCGCCTCGCGCAGCACCGCGAGACCGAGCGGGTCGTAGCCCGTCCCCAGCGCGTGGCGCGGGTAGTGCTCGCCCGCGCGGGCGACCGCCGTGGCCAGCGCCGAGGTGGCGGGCGGGGCGGCGCTGTGCATCGGCAGCAGGCCGTCGTCGCCGGCGCCGACCCACGGGTTCTCCGTGCCGAGCGCGCCGGCGTCGGGCAGCGCGGTCCAGCTCCCGGCGCCCTGGCGGCTGTCCAGGTAGCCCTGTTCGCGGAGGCGGTCGTAGGCGGCGGTCACGGTGGTGCGGCTGACGCCCAGGGCTTCGGCGAGGTGCCGCTCGGCGGGGACGCGCGTCCGGACGGGGAGGCGGCCGTCGAGGATCAGTGAGCGCATCCGCCCGGCCAGCGCCCGGTAGTAGGGCCGGGTGCCGGGGGCGATCTCCACGAGACGGGCGAGCTGGGGGCCGCTGAGATACCGGTCCATGCGGAACACTCTAAAGCCACTTGTGCTGATTGGATATGTATCGCACGAGTAATGGCCTGGATGATGCATGCCATTATGAGTGAACTCTCCCTGCCCGCCCCCGTCTCCCTCCCCAACCGCCTGCTCCGTCTCTACGCCGGGCTGGCGCTCTACGGCGCCGCGGTCGCCCTCCTGATCGAGTCCCGGCTCGGCGGCAGTCCCTGGGACGTCTTCCACCAGGGCCTGACCGTCCACCTGGGCCTGTCGATCGGGACCTGGATCATCCTGGTGGGCGCGCTGGTGATGCTGCTGTGGATCCCGCTCCGGCAGAAACCCGGGGTCGGCACGCTCAGCAACGTCCTCTTCCTCGGCCTGTTCGCCGACGCCGCGCTCCGGCTGCTCCCGGCGCCGGACCCGCTCGCCGCCCGGTGGGCCTTCCTGCTGGCCGGCGTGGTGGCCACCGCCGCGGCGACCGCCCTGTACATCGGCGCCGGCCTCGGCCCCGGGCCTCGGGACGGCATCATGACCGGCCTGGTCCGCCTGGGCCTGTCCATCCGCCTGGCCCGCACGCTGATCGAGGTGACGGTGCTGGCGGCCGGCTGGCTGCTCGGCGGCACCGTGGGCGTCGGCACGGTGGTCTTCGCCCTGGCCGTCGGGCCCCTCACCCAGTTCTTCACACCGATGCTGGGCCTCCGGCACCCGGCGGCCCGGAGCTGACCGCCGCGGCCGGGGTGCCGGGCACCCGGCCTCCCGCCGGGCCGTCCCGTCCTCTGCGCCTCGGTCGCGCGCCCGCCGCCGGGGGGCGGACGACTCGCCGGGTCCCCCGCCGCGCCCGGCGGCCGCCGAGGTATTAGCGTCGAATCCATGCGCATCGAGGACTACGCCCTCATCGGCGACATGCAGTCAGCCGCGCTCGTCGGCCGGGACGGCTCCGTGGACTGGCTCTGCCTGCCCCGTTTCGACTCACCGTCGTGCTTCGGGGCGCTGCTCGGCGGTCCCGACAACGGCCAGTGGTGGATCGGCCCTGCCACCGCGGACAGGCGCCCCGCCACCCGGCGGCGCTACCGGGGCGACACCCTCGTGCTGGAGAGCGAGTGGGACACCGCCCGCGGCACGGTCCGCGTTATCGACTTCATGCCTCCCCGGCAGGCCAACCCCGACATGGTGCGGATCGTCGAGGGCGTCGCGGGCACGGTGGAGATGGCCACCGAGATCCGCGTCCGCTTCGACTACGGCCGGATCGTGCCCTGGGTGCGGCGCAGCGACGGCCTGCTGCACGCCGTCGGCGGCCCCGACTCGATCTGGCTCCGCTCCCCCGTGCCGCTGCGCAGCCGCGGCTACGTCCACCACGGCTCCTTCCGCGTCTCGGCGGGCGAGCGCATGGCGTTCGTCTTCACCTGGCATCCCTCGCACGAGCCGCGCCCGGTCGAGATCGAGCCCTTCGAGCAGCTGGCCGAGACCGAGTCGCTGTGGACCGAGTGGGCCGGCAGGTGCACCCACAGCGGGCCCTGGCGCGAGGCCGTGGTCCGCTCCCTCATCACGCTCAAGGCCCTGACCTACTCCCCCACCGGCGGCATCGTCGCGGCCCCCACCACCTCGCTCCCGGAGGACTTGGGCGGGGTCCGCAACTGGGACTACCGCTACTGCTGGCTGCGCGACGCCACCATGATCCTGGACGCCCTCATCGGCGCGGGATACCTGGACGAGGCGCGCGACTGGCGGGCGTGGCTGCTGCGCGCCATCGCCGGCCGCGCCCAGGACCTGCAGATCATGTACGGCGTCGCCGGGGAGCGCCGCCTGCCCGAGATGGAGCTGGCCTGGCTGCCCGGCTACGAGGGCTCCCGGCCGGTCCGCATCGGCAACGGCGCGGTCAACCAGCTCCAGCTCGACGTCTACGGTGAGATCGCGAACTCCCTCTACCTGGCGCGGGCCTCGGGCCTGGAGCCGGACGACCGGGCCTGGACCATCCAGCGGGAGCTGATCGACTACCTCGAGGGCCACTGGGACGAGCCCGACGAGGGCCTGTGGGAGGTCCGCGGGCCGCGCCGGCACTTCACCCACTCCAAGGTGATGTGCTGGGTCGCGCTGGACCGGGCGATCAAGGCGGTGGAGAAGTTCGGCCGCGCCGGACCCCTGGCGCGCTGGAAGGCGCTGCGCGACCGCATCCACGCCGAGGTCTGCGACAAGGCGTTCGACCGCGCGCGCGGCACCTTCACCCAGTCGTACGGCTCGCACGAGCTGGACGCCGCCCTGCTGCTGATCCCGGTCGTCGGCTTCCTGCCCGCGACCGACCCGCGGGTGGTCGGCACCATCGAGGCGATCGAGCGCGAGCTGCTCTCCGACGGGTTCGTGCTGCGCTACCCGGTGGCCAAGGACAACGACGTGGACGGCCTGCCCGGTGGCGAGGGCGCGTTCCTGGCGTGCAGCTTCTGGCTCGCCGAGGCCCGCGCCATGGTCGGCCGCAGGCGGGAGGCGGTCGAGCTGTTCGAGCGGCTGCTCGACCTCCGCAACGACGTCGGCCTGCTCTCCGAGGAGTACGACCCCCGCTACGGCCGCCTGGTCGGCAACTTCCCGCAGGCGTTCAGCCACGTCCCGCTGATCCACACGGCCCGCGCGCTCGGCTGAGACGGGCCGCCGGAGGGCCCGGAAAAATTTCTCCGGTCCCGGTGTAACAAAGCGGCCCGGACGCGACTCTCATCCGGCGAACGGCACGCACACCGAAAGGACCGGGACGATGAGCGACTTCGTGGCCAGCGACTACATCGACTACGACGGCGACGGCGACACCGACGCCCAGCTGATCGACTACGACGGCGACGGCCGGGCCGACGAGGAGCGCTACGACACCAACGGCGACGGCCTGACCGACGTCGTCTACCTCGACCACGACGGCGACGGCTACGTCGACGAGGTCCGCGTGGACCTCAACGCCGACGGCGTCGCCGACTACACCGAGACCTCCGGCCCGTTCGCCGGCTGACCCGACACCCGGTCCGCACCCGTGTGACCCCGCCGAGGGGAGCCCCGAGCCGAGGAACCCGCCGCCTCCGCGCCCGCCGCACCCAGGGCGCGGGAGCGCGGGTTCCGGGACACACGGACCGCCGACGAAAGGCGATCATGAAGAACCCACGCGCGCTCTTCGCCCTGCTGCTCCTGGCCGTCCTGGCGCTGACCGGCTGCGCCCGGGTCACGGCCGGCTCCGGGGAGGAAGCCGGGGTCTCCGGCGGGGGGACCGGCGGGGTCTCCGCGGGCTCCGACGGCGCAGCCGCCGCCTCCCCTCCGGCCCGGATCGGCCGCGGCGGCCAGGACGATGCCCCGCCCCTGCCCGCGCCCGAGGACGGGCCCGGCCTGCAGGGCCCCCGGGAGGGGTCCGGCGGGGCGGGACTGGAGGACGGGTTCGGCCTGCCGCTCCCGCTGCCGGTGCTGCTCGTGCTGGCGGCCGGGATCCTCCTCACGGCCGCCGGTGTCGTGCTCTACCTGTCACGGCGGAACCGCGGGACCGCTCCCGCGGGCCCCTGGCAGGGCGGCCCCGCCCCGGCGGCCGTGCCCCCCACCGGACCGATCCCGGCGGGAGCCGTCCCCCACACCGGCCCCATCCCCCCCGGAGCGGTCCCCGCGACCTCCCCCGTACCGCCCGCCGCCCCGGCGGCCGTGCCCCCCACCGGACCGATCCCGCCCGGAGCCGTCCCCACCGCTTCCCCGGCGCCGCCCGCCGCCCCGGCGACGGCCGGTCCGCCCGCCTCCGCGCCGCCCGCGGCCGGCTCCCCGGCCTCCGCGCCCCCGGCGGCCGGCCCGTCAGAGGCCGACCCGTCCGGGGCCGACCCGCTGGCGGACGCCCTGACCGAGGTCGCCCGGAGCGGCATCAGCTCAGCGCTCACCCAGCGGGTGGAGCGCCTGTTCGCCGACGGCCACCCGGGACGGCAGGCGCTCATCGACGCCTGCATCGACTGCCGGGACCAGATCGAGGAACGGCACCCGAACCTGTCCGGCCTGCTGCTGGACGGGCTGAACCGGGCCGGCGTCCGGGAGATCGTCGCCGACGGGGAGCACTTCGACCCCCGTCGGCACGAGGCGTTCGGCGCGGAGCCGACCGACCGGCCGGAGCTGCACGACACCGTCGCCGAGACCGTCAAGCGGGGGTACGCCGACGGCGACCACGTCATCCGGGTCCCGCAGGTGGCCGTCTACCGCCACGGCCCGTCCGGGAGCGGAGCGACGGGGGTGGCCCAGTGACCAGCACAGTGACCAGCACGGTGGGCAGCACAGCGAGCAGCACAGTGACCAGCACGGCGGCCCGTCCTGCGGACCGCGCCGCGGACCGCACGGTGGACCGCGCCGCCGACCGTGCCGCCGACCGTGCCGCAGACCCCGTCGCGGACCCCGCCGCGGGCCGCTCAGCTCTCGGCGAGCTCGGTCTGCAGGCGCTTTCGGGCGCGGTGGATCCACACCCGCACCGTGTTGAGCGGCACGCCGAGCGCGGCCGCCGTCTGCTCGTAGGTGAGGCCGCCCGCCCACAGCAGCAGCGCCTCCCGGTGGGACTGCGGCAGCACGGTCAGCGCCCGGCTCAGGTCGGACATCTGCACGACGGTGTCCTCGAAGGGGCCGGTGACCGCCGTGTCCTCCTCCACCTCGGAGAAGAGCACGCCCCCGGGCGAGCGGCGCCGGATCACCGCGAGAGCGGCGTTGCGGGCGATGGCGAGCGCCCAGGACCGGAACGGCGCACGGCCGGCGAAGGAGCCCAGCCCCTTCCACGCCGCCAGCTGGGTCTCCTGCAGCGCGTCGAGCGCGTCGGCGCGGTTGCCGGTCAGGTGGTAGCAGACTCCGAAGGCCTGGCGCTGCGCCGTCGACCACAACGCGGCGAAGGCGGCCTCGTCACCCGCCCGCGCCGCAGCCAGAAGAAGACTCTCGTCCTCCACGACTTCGCTCAACGACCCGCTCGTCATCGGTCACGCTCTCCCCGCAGTTGCAATCCGACCAATGACACCACGCCGCACGTTTGCCCGGTATGAGGTAGCTCGCCATGATATTGGACCGTAACAATACGGACACCGGTTCGGCCGGAGAGTCAGACGACTGGGCTGAGCTGCGTCAATCCCTCTTCGACTCGGTCCCCGAGCCGACGGAGGCGGAGGTTCAGGACATGTTCACGCGGACGTTCTCCGCCGAGGAGGCCGACCTTTCCCTCCTGCCCGAACCGGACGTCTTCGACGCGGGCGCCGGGGACGGCACGGCGCCGGACGACGCCGCCTCCGGGCCGTTCGGCGAGACCGGGGAACAGGACCCCTGGCGGTCCTCCGACACCGGTGCCGACGACCCCGCCGGGGACCCGTACACTCCGGACGGCGACCCCGGCGACCCCGGCGACATCTGCGTCCACGACGACCACGACCAGCAGGGCGGCTGGGACCTCTTCGGCGGTGACGTGTGACCCCCTCCCCAACGGACCTCCTGCGCGCGCTGTGCGACAGCACCACGGCCAAGCTCGCCGACGCCGGGCTGCGCGAGCGGGTCGCGCACGTGCGCGCCGGCCTGGACGCGCCGCTCCGGGTCGCGGTGGCCGGCGCGGTCAGCAGCGGCAAGTCCACCCTGGTCAACGCGCTGCTGGGGCTGCCGGTCGCACCGGTGGACGCCGGCGAGTGCACCTTCGTCGTCACCCAGTACGAGTACGGCGCCGACGACGGGCTCATCACGATCGAGCTGACCGACGGCACCGCGGCCCGCTCCCGGCTGCTGCCCGGCCACCGGCTCCCCGCCGACCTGGGCGTGGACACCTCCCGCATCCGGCGTCTGCGCGTCTCGCTGAACCTGCCGTCGCTCCGTACGGTCACCATCATCGACACCCCCGGCATGAACACCGTGACGGCCGTCAACGAGCAGGCGGCCCGGGGCATGCTGTTCGGCTCCGAGAACGAGGACGAGCGCGCGCAGGCGATGATCTACGTCCTGCGCTACGTCCAGAAATTCGACGACACCACCCTGGCCGACTTCCGCGCCCTGACCGGCGCCTCCGGCATGAGCTGCGTCAACACCCTGGCCGTGCTGGGCCAGGTCGACCGGCGCGGCGACGAGGACGACCCCTGGCCCACCGCCCGGCGGCTGGCCGCCCAGGGCTACGCCGACCTGCGCACCGCCGTCTTCGACGTGGTCCCGGTGATCGGCCTGCTGGCCGAGACCGCGCGGGCCCGCCCGCTGGACGCCGAGGAGTTCAAGGCCCTCTCGGCGCTGGCCGCCATGGACGAGGACGACCTGGAGGACTACCTCCTCGACCTGGAGGACTTCCGTACCGCGCCCGACCTGCCGGTCCCCGCCGAGGTGCGGCACCGCCTGGTGGAGCGGCTGCACCGCTACGGCATCCGTGCCGCGGCGGACGCGCTGCGCCGGGGCGAGGCGGGCGACCCCGCCACGCTCGCGGCCTGCCTGCTGCAGCGCTCGGGCTACGCCTCCGCGGGCAGGGCCGCGACCGGCTCGGTGGCGGCGGGCATCGCCCACTTCGCCCGCAGGGCCGACCAGCTGAAGGCGCTCGACGCGCTGACCCGGCTCCGCAGGCTCGCCCGTACCCCGGCGCTCGGCTCGGACCGCGCCACCCTGGACGCGCTGGCCGCCCAACTCGACGAGAACCGGCCGATCGCGGCCGCCCTCGGCGGCCTGCGGATCTTCTCCGCCGCCGAGGCCCTCGGCCGGGGCACGTTGGTGCTGAACGAGGAGATGACCGCCGAGCTGCTCCGCCTGGCCCGCCACGACGACCCGGCCGGGCAGCTCGGCCTGCCCGCGGGCGCCCCGCCGGAGCAGATCGCCGCGGCGGCGACGGCGGCGTCGACGCGCTGGCGCGCGATCGCCATGATGAACGAGGGGCGGGCCGCGGGGCACCGGGCCAGGGACGTGCTGACGGTCCTGGAGGACATGGTCACCGCGGCCCTGGACGGAGCCTCCGCCGCCGCCGCCGGGGCCGCGGGCGCGGCCGCCGCGCTCCCGCCGGTCGAGGTCGACGCCGCCGCGGTCGAGACCCTGCGCACCTGCCCCCTGGTCCCGGCCGACGACCGGCGGGCGCTGGAGCTGCTGCTGACCGGGACCGAGCTGGCGACCCAGCTGGGCGCCCCGCCCGGCAGCCCGCGCACCGAGATCGCCGGTTACGCCGCCGCGCTCGGCGCCCGCTTCCGCGTGCTGACCCACCGGCCGCTCTCGCTGCGGCAGAAGCGGGCCGCGGAGCGGATCTGCGACGCCTACGAGGACATCTGGGCGCGCCACCACGGCGGCGTGCGAGAGGAGAGAAGAGCATGACGACCCCCGACCCGAACAGCCCGGTGACCCGGCTGCTGCGCTACGCCAACGAGGTCCACGCGCTGGCGGGCAGGTGCGGGCGGAAGGACCTGGCGGAGGTGCTGGCCGGCTGCGCGGCGCGCTGGAAGCACGAGTGCACCGACATCGTGGTCGCCGGAGCGCAGAAGCGCGGCAAGAGCCGTCTGCTCAACACCCTCGTGGGCCACCCCGACCTGCTCCCGGTCGACGCCGACGTCGCCACCGACTGCTTCCTGTCCCTGCGGCGCGGGCCCCGGCTGACCGCCGTCGTGCACCGCAGCACCGACGCGGGCCCCGTCCAGACGCCGATCACCATCGAGTCGATCCCCGACTACGCCTCCATGCGCGGGGACGCCGGCAAGCGGCGCGACGTGGTCAGCGTGGACATCACGCTCGACAACCCGCTCCTGGACGGTCTGCGGCTGCTCGACACGCCGGGCGTGGACAGCCTCACCGTGGGCCACCGGCAGGTGACCGTGGCCATGCTGCAGCGGGCCGACGCCCTGCTGTTCGCGCTCAGCGCCCAGGACCAGCCGGTGCTCCGGCACGAGCTGGAGTTCCTGGCCGAGGCCGCCGAGCGGGTCCAGGCGATCGCGTTCGTGCTGACCAAGGTGGAGGACTCCAACAACTGGCGGGTCCTGATGGAGGAGAACCAGGCGCGCCTGCGGACCTTCGTCTCCCAGGCCGTCGCGGAGAACCCGGCGCGGGCGGCGACGCTCGAACCGCTGCTGACCGCCCCCTGGATCCCGGTGAGCGCCAAGCTCGCCGAGGCCGCCGAGGCCAAGCGGCGCGAGGGCCGGCAGGAGCGGGCGGACGCGCTGCGGGCGCGCAGCGGCATGGACGCGCTGGAGCGGCACCTGCGCGCCTTCGCCGAGGGCAGGGACTTCGCCCGGGGCGCCACGGTGGTCTCCGCCGCGCTCTCGGCGCTGGACTCGCTCGCGACCACCGCGCAGGACGATGTGGCCGCGGGCTCGGACGACTCCGGCGACGTCGCCGCCCGGCTCGCCGAGGTGGAGGCCGACCTGGAGGGCCTGAGCGAACTGGCCGCCCGCCGCCGGGCGGGCGCGGTGGCCAACACCTTCCTCGGCCGCGAGGTCTCGGGCATCGTGGCGGCCCGGGTGGCCGAGATCCGCCAGCCGTACGAGAACTCGATCACCGCGCTGAAGAAGCAGGACCAGCTCGACCGGTTCACGGCGGAGCTGCCGATGAGCGTGCAGCGCTCGCTGGAGGCGGCCTGGTCGCAGATCGTCTACGACGTGGAGGTCCTGGCCCGCAAGACGCTCGACGCCTTCGCCCGCGACCTCGGCCTGGACCCGGTCGCCTTCGCCGCCGACCGCGGCGCCGCGCCGAACGTCTCGCAGGTCCAGATCAGGAAGGACGAGTCGGCGGACGCACCGGCCCAGGTGGACATGATCCGGGACGTGCTCCCGTCGGCCTCGATCGGCCTGTCCCTGGGCGGCTTCGCCGCGACCCTGCTCGGCCCGGTCGGCTTCATCCTGGTCGCCCCGGCCATCGGGGCCGCCATGTTCATGGGGCGGCGCTCGATGGAGAAGGTGCAGCGCAACCAGTCGGCGATCCGGACGGCGCTCCGCGACCAGTTCGCGGCGGTCTCCCGGGAGATGACGCTCGACCTGGAGCGCATGGTGGCGACCTGGCGGGTCAGCGTCGAGCAGGCCGCCGACGAGCACCTGATGCGGCGGCGCAAGGAGCTGGAGAGCAGGCGCGCCGAGCTGAAGGCGGCCTCCGCGCGTTCGGAGGCCGAGCGCAAGAAGGCGAGGGAGTCCGGGCAGGACCGGATCTCCGCGATCAACACCCTCACCCGGCGCGGCCAGGAGCTGCGCCGGGAACTGGCCGCCGCGGTGGCGGCGCTGGGCGCCGAGCGGCCGGCCGCTCCCGCGGCCGCCCCGGCTCCGGCCGGGAGCTGATCCCACGGCGAACCGGGGCCGGGTCCGCTCTGCGGGCCCGGCCCCGTCGTGTGCGCGGGGCCCGCGGCGCGTCAGAGCGGCAGGTGCACCAGGACGCCGGGGTGGTCGCGGGTGGCCCCGGCCGCGTCGGCCGGCCGGTGCAGGCAGAGCAGGCCGCCGGGGACCCGGACGACCGGCTCGAACGTGCCCGTCGTCCGGTGGACCTCCCGCGCGCCCTCGGGGGTGACGTGCACGAGCCTGCTCCGGCCCGCGTCCAGCATGGTCATCCAGAGGGAGTCGCCGTCGGGCACCAGGCGCGGGCGCTCCCAGCGGTAGCGGGAGGTGAGGTGGCCGGCCAGGGTCGCCGACTTCTTGCCCATCAGGAACCGCAGCGCGCCGGAGCGCTCGTCGAAGACGCTGACCGACCAGCCGCGGGCGGGGCTGACCTGGTCCGTGCCGACCGCGTAGATGTGCCCGCCCGCCGGGACCCAGCGCAGCGCCCCCGCCGGAGGACGCGGCGCCACCAGCACCGTCTGGCCGGGGACGGTGTCCGCCTCCAGCCCCGCCGAGCTGGCGGTGAACCACCGGCCGTTGTGCAGGACGACCTGGTGGAGCCAGCTGCGGCCCGGCTCGCGCACCGTGGGGCGCACGACGCCGCCCGGGTCGACGAGGCAGAGCACCTGCCACGGCTGGAAGTCCTGGTACCGGCCGGCGAACGGCGGCTGGCCCGTGCGGAACTGGCCGAGCACCACGGTGCAGCCCGGAGCGCCCACCGACAGCTCCGGCTCGGTGCCGCCGGGCCCGTCCTGGTCGAGCAGCCGGCGGAGCCGGTTGTCCTCGTTGACGAACCACTGGGCGTACGGGCCGAGGTCGCGTGCCAGGGGCTCCGGAGCGTGGAAGGATCCCAGGTCGAACTCGAGCAGCGACAGGTGCCCGGTCTCGCCCCACGGCAGGCCTGCCGAGGCGTCGACCGGGACGGTCTGCCTGGGCTGGTAGAAGACCCAGGCGCTGCGGCCGTGCACCAGCACGTTGGGGGTGTCCCAGGTCTGCACCGGGTGGGTGGAGCGCACCCCCAGCTCGGGGGTGAGGGTGCGCACCAGCACCTGCGCCGGGCCGATCTGCTCGGCCGTGACGACGCCCTCGGCCGAGGCGGACCACTCCACCAGCCTGCCGAAGTGCAGCTCCCGGTCGTGGCCGCCGCCGACGCCGTCGAGCCTGCGCAGGAAGTGCCCGCCCTGGTGCGCCTGATGGACGAGGACCCGGCCGCCCGCGGCCCTGGCCTCCAGGACGTTGTCCAGCACCTTCTCGACGCCCCTGACCACGGGGCCGTCCACGGCGGGCATGCTTCCCGTGCCGGCGAACGGCGCCGGGCCCGCGGCGGGCACGCCGCCGGAGCCCGGCAGGACCGGGTGCCCGCCGGTGGTGGAGCCCACCGGGCCCGCCGGGCCGGGATGCCCGGCGGGACCGGCGAACGCGGCCGGGCCGGGTGCGGGGGCGGCGACGGCCGGGTGGCCCCCGGTCACCACGGCGGGCCGGCCGGTGGCCGCCCGCGACCCGCCGCCCGTCAGGTGGGGGCCGGTCATCCGGCTGGGATCGCGATGCTCGACCTTGAGCTTCCAGGCGAGCTGCGCGGCGCCGTACGCGACGACGATCTTCGGGTCGTCGTAGGTGCGCACCTTGTCCCCGAAGCGGTCGCGCACGGCCTGCTGGACCAGGGGCATCCGGCTGCCGCCGCCGGTCATGAACACCGCGGCCAGCTCGTCCTGGCCGAGCCCGGCCCGGCGGATCGTCTCGTCGAGGATGTCGACCGTCCTGGTGACCTCCTCCCCGATGAGGCCCGCCAGGTCGGTCCGGTTGATGTGCACGTCCTCGTTGACGCCGACCACGTAGTGGGAGGAGGTCTCGAACTTCGAGAGGGTCTCCTTGCCCTCCCGGGCCGTCTTGAGCAGGTCGGCGGCGTAGCTGACGTAGCGGCGTTCCGGGTTGGTGGTCACCTGCGTCCACCACTCGGGGTCGATGCGCTCCAGCTGCCCGCCGAAGAACGCGAAGACCTGCTCGTCAAAACCCTCGCCGCCGATCTCGTCGCTGCCGCCCGGCTCCCCCACGACCTTGAAGTCGCTGCCGTCGGTGGTGAGCACGGCGGCGTCGAAGGTGCCGCCGCCGAGGTCGTAGACGGCCAGGTGGGACCCGCTCGGCACCCTTCCCGCGGAGGCGAAGTAGCGGGCGGAGGCGACGGGCTCGTCGACGAAGGCGATCCGCACGCCGCGCACGACCTTCTTGGCCGCCGCCAGCAGCACCGACTTGCGCTCGTTGTTCCAGGCCACCGGGTGGGTCAGCGCGATGCAGTCGGGGTCGGCCCCGTCGAAGCGGCGCCGGCCCTCGCTGACGAACAGCTCCAGCAGCGTCGCCATGGCGTCGGTGACGTCCACCGGGACGCCGCCGAGCAGCATCCGGCCCCGGCCGACGTAGCGTTTGGGGTTGCGCTCGACCCGCTCGGGGTTGACGCCGATGCCCCGCTGGGCGATCCGGCCGGCCACCAGCGTCCCGCGCTCGTCGAGCATGACGGCGGAGGGAATGCGCCGCTCCCCTTCGACCTCCAGGACGTCGAAGCGGTCTTCGGCGGCTATGACCCCGGCGGAGAAACTCGTTCCGAGATCGACACCGAGGCACCACTGGGCCATTTCTCAACTCCTCGTCAACGCACACCCCGACCGTTCCGCGTCCACCGGCCGCGGCCCGGCCGGAGCGGGCACGCGGGGACCGGTCCAGGCCGTGGAAAGATCATCGCACCGGGCGCGGAACAGAAATCATCTTCCTATGGTTTGTCGCGGCTTGGTGACGTTTGGTTGGGCCCAGGCGCATGCTGTTTCCCCTGTCTCCCCTGCCGTCACGGTCCGGCGCTCCCCCTGCCGTCACGGTCCGGTCTCAGTCGTCGCCGGCCCGGCCGCCGGAGCGTCCGGCCAGGGCCGCCAGGACGCGGGCGAACTCCCGCGGCGGGGCCACCACCAGCCGGGTCTGCCCGTCCTGGTCGACCAGGTCGGCCCTGATCAGGGAGAGACGGCCCTGGTGCCACCAGTAGACCTGCGGGCTCAGCGGGTCCGCTCCGTGTTCGAACTCCCGCTGGGCGAACGTGCGCAGCCGCTCGATCGCCCGGACCACGCCGAGGCCCTCGACCGGATGGACGACCAGCGTCGCCGGGTCCGGCAGCACGACCAGCACCCCGTCGGCGGGCAGGGGGAAGTAGTCGTCCAGGTGGCGCAGGTGGGCGGCGGCGCAGGCGGTGGGGCCGGTCAGCCGCCGGACCGGCACGCCGCCGAGGTCCTCCGCGGTGACCGCCAGCCGCTCGTCGGCCCGGATGTTGGCGGCGGCCAGGTCCAGCGCCTGGGCGGGAGTGATCGGCCAGCAGCCGACCTCCTCCGGGCGGACGGGCCGTCCGGCCTGGCCGTACCCGACGGTGAGCACCTCGACCAGGTCGGCGGCCAGGTGGCGGCCGACCAGCCGGGCCGGGCCCAGGTCGTCGTCGGCCTGCAGGCGGGTCCGGAGCAGGGGGCGGATCTGGGCGAGGTCGCAGGCGTCCAGCGGCTCGTCCAGCGTGGCCAGCGTGTGGGCCAGGTGCTCGGAGACGAGCGTCGGCCAGTCCTCGCGGGAGTGGCGGGCCGCCTCGGCGCGCAGGCCCGCCAGCCGTACGGTGACGGTGCGCGGGCCCGACAGGGTCAGCGTGCCGCCGTCGGGGGCGAAGGACCAGGCGTAGCCCATGGAGTCGGCGACGAGTCCGAGCAGGGAGTCGAGGTCGGTCTCCTCGACCGGACGCCCGGCCGGCCGCGGTGGCGTCTCGGCCCGCCGGTCACGGTGCCGCCGGAACAGCCTCACGCGCGTCCCCCCCTGCCGGTTCCTCTCGCTGATCCCCCTAGGGTGCCCTCTCACGATTGCGGATCGACCAGGTCAGGGAGCACGATTCGGCATCAATAGCACCAAGTCCCCCCATAGGCACACTGAACTGGGGCGTTCCATGCCCCACCGGCAGTCCCGCGATCACCGGCACCCCGAGCGGCGCCAGCCTCTCCTCCAGCACCGGATAGGGGTCGCCGCACCCGGTCCACGAACCGAGCGCGAAGCCCGCCGCCCCGTCCAGGGCGCCGGCCGCCAGCAACTGGGTGAGCATCCGGTCGATCCGGTACGGCGCCTCGCCGACGTCCTCCAGCAGGACGAGCGCCCCCTCGGCCCGCAACCGGTACGGCGTGCCGCACAGCGCCGCCAGCAGCGAGAGGTTCCCCCCGGTGATCGGCCCGGCGGCGGCGCCGGGAACGATCACCCGGTCCCCGGCGACGGGCGGCGCCTCCCCGAACAGGGCGGCGGACAGGTGGGCGAGCGTACGGGGCTCGGGACCGCCGGGATCGGCGAGCACCGCGCAGGCCGCCATCGGGCCGAACCAGGAGACGACGCCCAGCCGTGACTCCAGCGCCCGGTGCAGGGCGGTGACGTCGCTGGAGCCGACCAGGGTCTTCGGCCCGGCCGCCCGCATGGCCCCCCAGTCGAGCAGGTCCAGGATCCGCGTCGCGCCGTACCCGCCCCGCGCGCACAGCACCGCCGCGACCGCCGGGTCGCACCAGGCCTCCTGCAGGTCGGCCGCCCGGGCGGCGTCGGAGCCGGCCAGGTGGCGGTCGCGGTCGAGCACGTGGGCGCCGGTGACGACCTCCAGGCCGAGCCCCTCCAGCACGGCGGCGCCGCGGGCCAGCAGGGCGGCGTCGACGGGACCGGACGGGGCCACGACGGCCACCGTGTCACCGGGGCGCAGAACGGGCGGGACGACGGCCCTCACCGCGCCTCCCGTCACGGTCCCCGCCGCGCCCCCGCGCCGCCGGGACACGGGACGGACGGGACGGACGGGACGGGCGGGACGACGGCGGCGGCGCCCGTCCCGGGACGGCTGGGCGTGGCCGGTTCGCTCACTCCGCAAACGGTGCCACACTGGGGTCAGTTATGCGACCTCCGCCCCACATCCTCGTGGTCAACGGCATCAAGGTCCGCCGGCCGGTCTTCGTGCTCGCGGCTCCGCACTCCGGCGCGGACCTGCTCGGCCGCGCGCTCAAACGCTCACCGGGTTTCCACCTCACGATGGGCCGCGCCGCGGTGAGCCACGTCGTGCACGCCTTCGCCCGCCGCCCCTCCATCGCCCGCCGGGGGCTGGGCGCCGTCCGGGTGCTCCGGGACGCCCTGGCCGAGTCCTGGCAGATCCTGCCGGGGACGTGCGGCGAGTGCCCGGCGGTCTGCCGGGAGGCCGGGGGCGTGACGGGGACGGGCCCGTGCGCGACCGCCGGGACGGTGACGCGCTTCGGCGACGCCAGCCCCGACCTGCTCTACAGCGCGCAGGTCCTGCTCCAGGCCTTCCCCGACGCCCGGTTCGTCCAGGTCATCCGGGACGGCCGGGACGTGGCCGCCGACATGATGGCCGACCCGGCGGCGCTGTCGTGGTTCAAGCCGGTCCGGGTGAGCGGCGAGACCGAGTTCCCCAACCCCTTCCTGGGCGTCAAGTCCGCCGAGCACATCGACCGTTGGAAGGCGATGCCGACACCCGGCAAGTGCGCGCTGCGCTGGCGCGGCGCCGTGCGCCTGGCCGCCGAGCTCCACCAGGAGCTCCCCCGCGAGCAGCTGCTGACGCTCCGCTACGAGGAGCTGGTCGCCTCCCCCGCCGAGACGCTGGAGGCCCTCTCCCGCTTCCTGGAGACCCGCGTCTCCAAGGCCGCCCTGTACGGCAGGAGCGTGCCGAAGGTCGGTGTCTGGCGCACCCGGCTCCGCCCCGACGACGCCGCGCTGGTGGAGAAGGTCGCCCGCCAGGAACTGGCCCGCCTGGGCTACCGGTGAGAACCGCCCGCCCGGACCCGGCCCGTCCGGGCCACCGGTGAGGCCCGCCCGCCAGGACCCGGCCCGCCCGGGCCACCGGTGAGGGGGCGGACCGTCAGGACTGGGGGCTGAACTGGGTGCGGTAGAGCTCGGCGTAGACCGCGCCGGCGGCCAGCAGGTCCTCGTGCCGGCCCCGCTCGACGACCCGGCCGTCCGCGATCACCAGGATCTGGTCGGCGTCGCGGATCGTGGACAGGCGGTGCGCGATGACCAGCGAGGTCCGCCCGGCCAGGGCGCTCTTGAGGGCCTGCTGCACCGCGGCCTCCGACTCGGAGTCCAGGTGCGCGGTGGCCTCGTCCAGCACCACCACCCGGGGCGCCTTGAGCAGCAGCCGGGCCAGGGCCAGGCGCTGCTTCTCCCCGCCGGACAGGCGGTAGCCCCGGTCGCCCACCACGGTGTCCAGTCCCTCGGGCAGCGACTCGACGAGGTCGGCGATCTGCGCGGCGCGCAGGGCCTCCCAGACCTCCTCGTCGCTCGCGTCGGGCCGGGCGTAGCGCAGGTTGGCCCCGATCGTGTCGTGGAACAGGTGGGCGTCCTGCATGACGACGCCCACGGTCTCGCGCAGCGACTCCAGGGTGGCCTCGCGCACGTCCAGCCCGTTGACGCGGACCGCGCCGGAGCCCACGTCGTAGAGGCGGGAGACCAGCGAGGTGATCGTCGTCTTGCCCGCTCCCGAGGGGCCGACCAGGGCGACCAGCTCACCGGGGCGGGCGGTGAAGGCGATGCCGCGCAGCACGTCGTGGCCCTGCCCGGTGTCGGGCCGCGCCACCGACTCCAGCGAGGCCAGCGAGACCTCCGAGGCCGCCGGGTAGCGGAAGTGGACCTCGTCGAACTCGATCGTCGCGGGCCCGTCCGGGACGGGCCGGGCGCCGGGCTTCTCGGCCACCATGGGCTCCAGGTCGAGCACCTCGAAGACCCGGTCGAAGCTGACCAGCGCGGTCATCACGTCCACGTGCACGTTGGACAGGCTCGTCAGCGGGCCGTACAGGCGCATCAGGAGCGCGGTGAGCGCGACCAGGGTGCCGATCTCGAACGCCCCGTTCACGGCCAGCACGCCGCCGACGCCGTAGACCAGCGCGGTGGCCAGCGAGGCGACCAGGCCGAGGGCGATCCGGAAGAACGTGCCGTACATGCCGACGGTGACGCCCACGTCGCGCACCCGGCCCGCGCGGGCGGCGAAGGCCTCGGCCTCGTCGCCGGGCCGGCCGTACAGCTTGGCGACCATGGCGCCGGCGACGTTGAAGCGCTCGGTCATCATGGAGCTCATCTCGGCGTCGAGCTCCATCTGCTCGCGGGTGAGCCTGGACATCTTCCGCCCGACCCACTTGGCGGGGAAGAGGAAGACCGGCAGCAGCACCAGCGCCACGAGCGTGATCTGCCAGGACAGCACGAGCATCGTGCCCAGCACCAGCACCAGCATGACCACGTTGGAGACCACCGACGACAGCGTGCTGGTCAGCGCCCGCTGCGCGCCGATCACGTCGGTGTTCAGCCGGGAGACCAGGGCGCCGGTCTGGGTCCGCATGAAGAACGCGACCGGCATGCGCTGCACGTGGTCGAAGACCTCGGTGCGCAGGTTGTAGATCAGGCCCTCGCCGACGCGGGCGGAGAACCAGCGCTGGGCCAGGCCGAGCCCGGCGTCCAGCACCGCGAGCGCGGCGATGGCCAGGGCGAGGCCGGCGACGAGCCCGGTGTCGCCCTTCTCGATCCCGTCGTCGATGATGGCCCGCATCAGCAGCGGGTTGACGACCACGACGACCGAGCCGAGCACGACCAGGGCGAGGAAGGCGGCGATCTGCCGGGAGAAGGGCCGTGCGTACCGCACGATCCTGCGGACCGTGCCCGGGGCGATCCGCTCCTTGGTCACGGAGCTGTCGCGCCGCAGCGAGCGCATCGCCTGGGGGCCGAGACCCCCGCCCATCATCACCACTGTGACCTCCTCTCCCGGTCCGAGCGCCGGGAGAGGCCTCGTGATTCCCTCATCAGCTCCGAGCGAACAGCGCCTTGATCCGCGCCATCTGCTCCTGCCGCTCGGCCGCGCACTGCTCCTCGAGCGTGCGCCCCGCGGCTCCCTGGAGCAGCCGCTTGGTCGCCGTCGCGGCGTCCCGGTTGGTCGACAGCAGCGCGGCCGCCAGGTCCCGCACGGCCTGCGTCAGGTCGCCCGGGGCGACGACCAGCTCTGCCAGGCCGATCCTGGCCGCCTCCTCGGCGCCCACGGTGCGGGCCGTGAGGCAGATCTCCACGGCGCGGGACAGGCCGACGAGGTCGACCAGCGGCTTGGTCCCGGTCAGGTCGGGCACCAGTCCGAGAGCGGGCTCCTTCATGCAGAATTTGACGTCGTCCGCCACGATCCGCAGGTCGCAGGCGAGCGCCAGCTGGAAACCCGCGCCGACGGCGTGTCCCTGGACGGCGGCGATCGAGACGATGTCCGGCCGTCGCAGCCACATGAAGCCCTGCTGCGCCTGGGCGATCCGCTTGTCGAAGGACGTGCCGTCGAGCGTGGCGGTGCTCGCGAACGAACCCTGCCCGGGGACCCCCTCCGGGGTGAACATCCGCAGGTCGATGCCCGCCGAGAAGGACGGCCCCTCACCTTGGACCACGACGACTCTCACCTGCTGCGGCAGGTTCTCACCGATTCGAGCCAGCTCCGCCCAGGTAGCGAACGTCTGCGCGTTCCGCTTGTCCGGCCGGGCCAGCGTGACCGTCGCGATCTCGCCGTCCACCTCGAAACGAAGACCGACCTCCTCGGGGGAGGCCTCCTCCGAACGTCCCCCGTGCACCGCTTCCGTCATCGCCCGTTCTCCCATGCGTCAGCCGTCTGTCACGCCCGAGCCTACCGGCTTCTCTAGAATGAGATTCGGCAGGCCCGGGCGGACGGGCAAGCGTGAGGACGAGCGGCTGCGGTCGCGCGTTCCAAGGCGGCTCAGCGCTTGGTCTTACCCCGGGTGGCACCGCCGCGCCCGCGCAGAGTCACGCCGGACTCGCTCAGGATGCGGTGGATGAACCCGTAGGACCGGCCGGTCGAAGCGGCGAGGGCCCGGATGCTCTCACCCGAGCTGTAGCGCTTCTTGAGATCGGCCGCCAGTTTTTCACGGTCGGCCCCGGTCACCCGGGTGCCCTTCTTGAGAGTCTCGGCCACGAGCTACCTCCTGTAGTGCCAGACTTCCGCAGCGTTACTCCGCCATGATCAGTCATTTCCGCGGGATCGGCTACCTACTCCCAGGGAAAAGATCCGTACCCGCTCAAATTGAGATCAGGCAAGTGCCACAAGGTCGGAAAATTCCTCGCTCCACGCGTCCTCGACCCCGTCCGGCAGCAGGATCACCCGGTCCGGCTGCAGGGCGTCCACCGCGCCCTCGTCGTGCGTGACGAGGACGATGGCCCCGGTGTAGGACTTCAGCGCGGACAGGACCTGCTCCCGGCTGGCCGGGTCGAGGTTGTTGGTCGGCTCGTCCAGGAGCAGGACGTTGGCCGCCGAGAGCACCAGGGTGGCCAGGGCCAGACGCGTCTTCTCGCCGCCGGAGAGCACCCCGGCGGGCTTGTCCACGTCGTCGCCGGTGAACAGGAACGAGCCCAGGACCTTGCGCAGCTCGACGTCGGGCAGGTCCCCGGCGGCCGAGCGCATGTTCTCCAGCACCGTGCGGCCGGGGTCGATCGTCTCGTGCTCCTGGGCGTAGTAGCCCAGCTTGAGCCCGTGCCCGGCCCTGACCTCGCCGGTGTCGGGCTTCTCCAGGCCCCCCAGGATGCGCAGCAGCGTGGTCTTGCCGGCGCCGTTCAGGCCCAGGATGACGACCCGCGAGCCCCGGTCCACGGCCGCGTCGACGTCGGTGAACACCTCCAGCGAGCCGTAGGACTTCGACAGCTCGGTGGCCGTCAGCGGGGTGCGCCCGCACGGCGCCGGGTCGGGGAAGCGGAGCTTGGCGACCTTGTCGGCGCGCCGCTCCGTCTCCACGCCGGACAGCAGCCGCTCGGCGCGGCGCTGCATGTCCTGGGCCGCCTTGGCCTTGGTCGCCTTGGCCCGCATCTTGTCGGCCTGCGCCATCAGCGCCGAGGCCTGCTTCTCGGCGTTGGCCCGCTCGCGCCTGCGGCGCTTCTCGTCCGTCTCCCGCTGGGCCAGGTAGGCCTTCCAGCCGACGTTGTAGACGTCGATCACCGCCCGGTTGGCGTCCAGGTGGACGACGCGGTTTACCGTCGCCTCCAGAAGACCAACATCGTGGCTGATGATGATCAAACCACCTTGATGGGAGCGCAAAAAATCGCGGAGCCACACGATCGAATCCGCGTCGAGGTGGTTTGTGGGCTCGTCCAGCAGGAGAGTCTCGGCCCCGCTGAACAGGATCCGGGCCAGCTCCACCCGGCGCCGCTGGCCTCCGGAGAGGGTGGCCAGCGGCTGGCCCAGCACCCGGTCGGGCAGCCCGAGGCTGGAGGCGATCGAGGCCGCCTCCGACTCGGCGGCGTACCCGCCCAGCACGTGCAGCCGGTCCTCCAGCCGCCCGTAGGCGCGCACCGCGCGGTCCCGGGTCCGCTCGTCGGCCGAGGACATGCCCAGCTCGGCCTCGCGCAGCTCGCGCAGGACCTCGTCGAGCCCGCGGGCGGACAGGATGCGGTCGCGGGCGAGCACGTTCAGGTCGCCGGTACGGGGGTCCTGCGGCAGGTAGCCCACCGCGCCGGTGGTGGTCACCGTGCCCGCGGCGGGCAGCGCCTCGCCCGCGAGCACCTTGGTCAGCGTGGTCTTCCCGGCGCCGTTGCGCCCGACGAGACCGATCTTGTCCCCGGGGTTCACCCGGAACGACGCGCCCTCGATGAGCAGCCGGGCCCCGGCGCGCAGTTCGATGTCAGAAGCGATGATCATGGTTGGAGGAACACTCCCAGGTCGGGGGATACACGGCTCACTACGTCGCTGTGGCCGAACCCGCCGCGCGCCGTCTCTCCCGGCTCTCGGCTCGGCCGTCTCGCCTCGTCGTGGGCGGCGTCAATCGGGAGTGCGCATACCGATCAGTGTACGGCGCGCGCACACCTCCTCCTCCCCCGCCGGATCGGCGCCTCCCGGACGGCCCGCCCTGCTCAGGCGGGGTCGACGACCCGGATCCGCACCGCGCGGAACTGCTCCGGGGCCGCGGCCAGCACCGCCAGCCGGGGGTCGGGGACGGTCAGGAAGGGCTCGGCCTCCAGCGCGAAGACCGCCTCGAGCCTGCGGTCGGTCCTCAGGGCGTCCACCGCCCGCCGGTCCCCGCCCAGGATCACCGCCTCCAGCTCGCCGGTGTGCGGGCCGAGGATCCGCAGCGCCACCTCCGCCGCCGCCTCGTGCGCCTGGTTCACCTGCTTCTCCCTGCGCCGGGCGAAGCGCTGCTGCGACCAGCCTCCCGCCGCGCTGCGGCCGTGGACCTGCCGGGAGCCGACCTTGGAGGAGACCAGCACGTCCCCCTGGAAGATCCCGGCCGCGTGGCCGCCGAGCCGTACCAGCAGCACGCCGACCCTGCGCTCGCGGCGCACGTGGGTGGTCAGGCGGGCCAGCGGCCCGCCGCCGGAGGCGGTCAGCGGCGGGAAGGGCACCCGGCACTCGGCCACCGCGCCGTCGGCGCCGGTGATCCGCACCACCTCGTCGGAGGCGGTCACCTCCAGCGCGCCGTGCCGCTCGGCGAACCCGTCGATCCAGCGGCCGAGCCGCTCCGGTCCCACCGAGACCCAGCGCCCTCCGCCGGCGGCCGGTCGTGACGTCATGCCCCGGACCCTACCCGTGCCCGCCCGCCCCGCTCCCGCGGCGGGCCCGGATCGGGGGCCTCACCTCCCCCGCACCCCCGCCACCTGGCGGATCAGGTCGGCGACGCGGACGATGCCCATGCACCGCCCGACCTCGTCGATGACGACCATGTCGTCGTAGACGCGTTCGGTGTCGCGCCCCGCGACCTGCATGGCGGCGATCGCCGGAGTCGTCCTGGGCACCGTGCGGGCCTGGTCTGCCAGCCGGACCGCGGGCTTCTTGCCGTGCAGGGCGTGGCCGTACCGGGTGGCGATGGCGAGCAGGAAGCGGCTGCGGTCCAGGCTCGCCCTGGGGCGCTGGTACTCGTCGACCAGGATCACGCTGGTGATCGAGGGCTCGCCGCTGAAGGTGGCGACGACCTCCTCCGCGGTGGCCTCCTCCGGGAGCGTCACCGCGGGCAGCAGGAACTCCTGCACCCGCGGGCCCAGCAGCATCTGCGCGGGCTCCGGCTCGGCGACGGGCAGCGGCACCTGCACCCGGCCGGAGGGCCCGGGGACCAGCAGCGGGCCGTGCGCCAGCCGTACCCCCCACCGGCGGACCTCCGCGAGCTGGGCGTCCCGCTCCACTCCGGGGGCCAGCACGTGGGCGCCGGTGTTGCGGGCGAGGACCGCCAGCGACTCGGCCAGCGCCGCCCGGCGCGGGTCGCGCGGCGCCTGCGCCACCAGGTCGGCGGAGAGCACCACCAGGTACGGCGCGGCGTCCGTCAGCAGGTCCAGCGGGAGGTGCGCGGTGCCCAGATCGCCCACCGCGATCAGGTAGCCGATGGCGCGCAGCCCCTCCACTCCGGCGAGCAGAGCCCGGCGGCCGGCCTCGGCGAAGCCGCCGCGGAGCACCAGGATGATCTCGCGGGGACGCCGCCCGCAGACCCGCAGCGCCTCGTGGAGCGGGGCCAGGGCGGCCGAACCGCTGATCACCGCCCGGGTGGGCAGGTTGAGGACCAGCGGGAGCGCCGCGGCGTTCCGGGAGACCGCGAGCACGGTCCTGGCCACGGCGACGACGTCCCCGTGGCCCGAACCCCCCTCGCCCAGGTCGTCGGCGAAGGTCTGGAGCGCGATGACGCCCCCGGTGTCGAGGTCGACGATCGGGGCGACGCCCACCCTGGCCCCGGACTCGGCGGCCCGCTGGAAGGGGGGCGTGCCGCCGGTGACGGACGCCTGCTCGAAGGACCCACCCCCGGCGGAGGCCTGCGCGAAGGACCCGCCCCCGGCGGAGGCGTGGAAGGGGGCCTGCTCGAAGGAGGCGCCCCCCGCGGAGGCCTGGAAGGACGTCTGGAAGGAGGTCTGCGCGAAGGACGCGTTCCCCCCGGGGGAGGTCTGCTCGAAGGACGCGGCGGCCGGGACTCCGGGCGGTCCCGGTACGGTTCCCGGTGCCGCGGGGGCCGGTGGGCGGGGGTGCGTGTTGGTCGGCACGTTCAGAGGATGGCCCCGCCCCGCCCGCAACATAAGTCACACCCGCCGATGTTCACCGACATTTCGCCATCCGTTGAGCAGCCGGGCCCGGGGCGGGGCCTCCGGCGGGGGAGCCACCCGCGGCCGGAGTCCTCCCGGAGTCCTCGGGAGCCTCCGGGAGCCGCCCGGAACCGGGCCCTCAGATCGCCAGGGCCCAGGCCAGGGAGACGAAGGCCACCGCGCACGCCACCGTGCGGACGGTGTTCCAGCGGACCCAGCGGGCCTCGAACCCCTCCCGCACCGCGGCGAGGTCCGTGACCCGCCCCGGGTCCCCCGCCGCGTCGAGCACGTTGTTGAGCGGCACGTTGACCGCGAACGTCACGGCCAGCGTCACGCCGTACGCCACGAAGGCCAGCACGATCCAGGGCAGTTCGGGGCGGCCCAGGTGGAGCAGTCCCGCCACGGCGGTCAGCACCGCCGCCCCGGCGAAGACCACGGCGAACCATCCGTTGAGGATCGCCGTGTTGATCCGCTGCATCGCCTCGACGATGGTCCGGTCGCCGGCCCGGCCCAGGCCGGGCATGACCGAGATCGCGTAGGCGTAGAACAGGCCCGCCATGAGGCCCATCGCCACCGTGGCCGCGACCAGCGCCGCGGTGCCCGGTGTGTGCGTGCTTCCCGTCATGCCGCCAGTCAAGCGCGCTCCGGCCCCCGGGGACCATTCGTGATGATCTCCGGCCCATACGCGCGTGTCTACAATTCCCCGCATGAGCGCTTTCGCGGGGCTGCTGGACGGGCCCAGGGCCCGGGGTGCGTTCCTGATCCGCAGTGTCCTGGAACCGCCCTGGTCCCTGCGGGTCCAGGACCGGGCACCGCTCACTCTCGTCGCCGTGGTGCGCGGTGAGGCGTGGATCGTCCCCGGCCGCGACGCCTCCCCCGCCTCCGGGTCCGAGGCCGTACCACCCGCCTCCGGGTCCGAGGCCGTACGGCTCGGCGAGGGCGACGTCGCCGTGGTGCGCGGCCCGGAGCCCTACACGGTCGCCGACGACCCCGCCACCGCGCCGCAGGCCGTCGTCCAGCCGGGCGGCTGCGCCACGACCGTGGAGGGCGAGGACCTCTGCGACGCGCTGGACCTCGGCGTGCGCACCTGGGGCCGGAGCCCCGACGGCTCGGTGGTGCTGCTCACCGGCTCCTACCGGAGGCCCGGTGAGATCGACCGGAGGCTGCTCGCCGCGCTGCCGCCCCTGCTGGTCCTGCCCTCCGGCGAGTGGGACTCCCCGCTGGTCCCGCTGCTCCGCGACGAGATCGCCAGGGACGCGCCCGGCCAGGAGGTCGTCCTCGACCGCCTCCTCGACCTGCTGCTCGTCGCGGTCCTGCGGGCCTGGTTCGCCCGTCCCGGATCCGCGGCCCCCGCCTGGTACCGGGCGCAGGGCGACCCGGTGGTGGGTCCGGCGCTGCGACTGCTCCACGAGCATCCGGCCCACCCCTGGACGGTGGCCTCGCTGGCCGCCCGCGCGGGCGCCTCCCGGGCGGCGCTGGCCCGCCGCTTCACCGAGCTGGTGGGAGAGCCGCCCATGACGTATCTCACGAACCGGCGGCTGGCCCTCGCCGCCGACCTGCTCCGCGAGCCCGGCAGCACGGTCGAGGCGGTGGCCGGGCGGGTCGGCTACGCCAGCCCGTTCGCGCTGAGCACGGCTTTCAAACGGGTGTACGGCGTCAGTCCCCGGTCGCGCTGAACACCGCTCTCCGCACGCCCGCACGGTCCGGCCTCCGCGCGCCCCGCAGAGCCCCGCAAGGCCCCGCAGAGCCCCGCAGAGCCCCGCAAGGCCCCGCACGGTTCGGCACCCGGCAGCCCGCCTTTACACTGTAGATTCTCAGTGCCGCGGAACGGGAAGGACCGCCGCCCCAAAGATGTGGACAAGCTGGGAGTTTCCCGCGAAACCTTGCGCCCCCACCGCCTGGCCCCCACAATCCTTGCACAATGCAAGAGAGACGGGCCCGGCCGGTCCGCACGGGAGTGCAGGTCACAAGCCGCATCCGGGGCCGGTCCGCCCTTCTCCCCGCCTGGCCCGCACCCGGCCGGACGCAAGGAGACGCCCTTCGTGACCCTGCTCACCGACACCCCCCTGGCCGCGGAGAACATCCGCGGATTCCGCGCCTACACCGGCAAGCACCTGGACGAGCTGACCGCACGGGCCGGCCTGACCGCCGACGAGCGCCTGGCCGTACGGGCCGTGGCCACCGTGCTGCCCTTCCGCGTCAACGCCTACGTCGTCGACCAGCTCATCGACTGGTCCGCCGCCCCCGACGACCCGATCTACCGCCTGGTCTTCCCCCAGCCCGACATGCTGCCCGCGGCCGACGTCGCCCACCTGGCCGACCTCCTCGCCCGCGCCGCCCCGCCCGCCGAGCTGCGAGCCGCCGCCACCGCCGTGCGCCTGCGCCTCAACCCCCACCCCGCCGGCCAGCTCGAGCTCAACGTCCCCCGTCTGCACGGCGCCCCCGTCCCCGGCGTCCAGCACAAGTATCCAGAGACCGTGCTGTTCTTCCCCAAGCAGGGGCAGACCTGCCATGCCTACTGCACCTACTGCTTCCGCTGGGCCCAGTTCATCGGCGAACCCGACCTGAAGTTCGCCTCCGGCGACATCGACGCCCTCGTCGCCTACCTGCGGGCCCACCCCGAGGTCACCAGCGTGCTGCTCACCGGCGGCGACCCCATGATCATGGGCGAGCCGGTCCTGCGCCGCTACCTTGAGCCCCTGCTCGCGCTAGAGCAGCTCGAGTCCATCCGCATCGGCACCAAGTCCCTGGCCTACTGGCCCCAGCGCTTCGTCACCGATCCCGACGCCGACGCCACCCTGCGCCTGTTCGAACAGGTCACCGCCGCCGGCAAGACCCTGGCGTTCATGGCCCACTTCTCCCACCCCCGGGAGATGGAGCCCGCCCTGGTGCGCACCGCCGTCGCGCGCATCCGCGCCACCGGCGCCGTCATCCGCACCCAGGCCCCGCTGATCCGCACCGTCAACGACGGCCCCGGCGTCTGGGCGGCCATGTGGCGAAGCCAGCTGGCCCTCGGCATGGTGCCGTACTACATGTTCGTCGAGCGCGACACCGGCCCGCGCGACTACTTCGCCGTCCCGCTGGCCCGCGCCCACGAGGTGTTCCGCGACGCCTACGCCGGCGTGTCCGGGCTGGCCCGCACGGTGCGGGGCCCGTCGATGTCGGCCACGCCGGGCAAGGTCTGCGTCGACGGGGTCACCGAGATCGGCGGCCGGAAGGTCTTCGTGCTCCACTTCATCCAGGCCCGCGATCCGGACCTGGTCGGCCGGCCGTTCTTCGCCGAGTACGACGAGCGGGCGCTCTGGCTGGACGACCTGCGCCCGGCCTTCGCCGACCGCTTCCCGCACCAGACCCTCTGACCTCCGGTACGGCTCCCGGG
>NZ_JBHSBM010000040.1:81271-131108 GCF_042650625.1 Planomonospora corallina | reverse complement strand
CCGAGGGCATGGATGAGGGCGCGGGGGCGGGGGTGTGACGGCCGGAGGGCCGGCCGTACCGGGTCCGGGCGCCCCGGGGCGGACCTTCTCTTCCCCCTGCGCGGTGGTTCATGCATGCGGCGGACCGTGTAGAAACGGTGCCTGTGACGGAGCAGCGGACGGAACAGCTGAGCGGCGAGGAACTGGCCGCCGTGACCTCGGCGGTCCTGACCGGCTCGCGGCTGCTGGTCGCCATCGCCGCCCGCTCCCTCGGCGCCGTCGAGGACAGGGTCACGCTGCCCCAGTTCCGCATGCTCGTCGTCCTGGCCACCCACGGGGAGACCAAGCTCGTCACGCTGGCCGAGCGGCTCGGCGTCAACCCCTCGACCGCGACGCGGATGGCCGAACGGCTGGCCGCGGCGGGACTGGTCGCGCGCGAGGTCAACCCGCACAACCGGCGGGAGAGCCTGATCCGGCTCACTCCGGCCGGGCGGCGCACGGTCGACGAGGTGACGGCGCGCCGCTACGAGGAGATCACCGCGATCGTCTCGCGGATGTCGCCCGGGCAGTGCCGCGCCCTGGTCTCGGCGATGACCGCCTTCACCCGGGCGGGCGGCGAACCACCGGTGGGCGGCGACCACCCCCTCGGCTGGCCCGCCCCCTGACCCCGGCCCCTGACCCCGGCCCCTGAGCCCGGCGCCCGACCCCGGCGCCCGACCCCGGCCTCCGGCCTTCCGCGGCTCCGGACCGCGGCCCCCACCCGCCTCCCCGCTCGCTCCTCCCGCCCCCCACCCCCTGAGTTTCGGTCCATCCGCGCGGGGAACCGGGACCGCCATGGCGGCGGAACACGCCCGGGGCATATGCTAGAAATTAGGCATACCTTACCTAATTTGATCTCGTGGGGAGCACACATGGCAGAAGGCAGGCCCGTCCGCCGGGCGAGGCGCGGCGAGGTGGTGCGCACCCGGTGGCTCACCCCGCACATGGTCCGGGTGGTGCTCGGCGGCGAGGGTCTGCGGGACCTGCCCGCCGGCGAGTTCACCGACCACTACGTGAAGCTGCTGTTCGCTCCCCCGGGGGTGACGTACCCGCAGCCGTTCGACCTGGAGGCGATCCGCAACGACCTCCCCCGCGAGCAGTGGCCCACCACCCGGACCTACACGATCCGCGCCTGGGACCCGGACCTCTGCGAGCTCACGCTGGACTTCGTCCACCACGGTGAGAGCGGCCTGGCCGGGCCGTGGGCGGCCCGGGTCCGGCCGGGAGAGGAGATCTGGTTCCTCGGCCCCGGAGGGGCCTACGCCCCCTCCCCCGAGGCCGGCTGGCACCTGATGGCCGGTGACGAGAGCGCGCTGCCCGCCATCGCGGCCTCCCTGGAGCGCCTTCCCGCCGGAGCCAGGGCCCACGTGTTCGTGGAGGTGGCCGGGGCGGAGGAGGAGCAGCCGCTGGACTCCCCCGGCGACGTGGAGCTCACCTGGATCCACCGGGGCGGCGCGCCGGTCGGCGAGCGGCTGGTCGCCGCGGTCCGCGCACTGGACTTCCCCGCCGGCGACCCGCACGCCTTCGTGCACGGCGAGGCCGGCTTCGTCCGGGAGATCCGCCGCCACCTGCGGACCGAGCGCGGGATCCCGCTCTCGGCGCTGTCCATCTCCGGCTACTGGCGGCTCGGCCGGAACGAGGACGGCTGGCAGTCCTCCAAGCGCGACTGGAACCGGCAGGTCGAGGAGGAGGAAGCCGCCGTGCTCGCCTCCCGGTCCGCCGCCTCCTGACGTCCCCGCGCACGGCGCTCCCCGGCCCCGGCCGTCGCGGCCGGGGCGGGCTCCCGTCCCGGCCCGCGGGCGACGGCGTGCCGGAGGCCCGGCCGGGCGAAGACCCCGGACCTCACCTCCGGGGCCGGGTCCTCACAGGCGGCAGGCGTAGATGGCGGTGACCAGGATGGCCTTCGCGCCGAGCTCCCAGAGCTGGTCCATCACCTGCTGGTGCCCCGTGCGGGGCACCATGGCCCGCACCGCGACCCAGCCCTCCCGGTGCAGCGGGGAGACCGTGGGGCCCTCCATGCCGGGGGTCAGCGCGATGGCCTCCTCGATCCGCTCGGCGCGGATGTCGTAGTCCATCATCACGTAGTCGCGCGCCACCAGCACGCCCTGCAGGCGGCGGACGAGCTGCCGCAGGGCCGGGCTCTCCACCGCGTCCACCCGCTGGATCAGCACGGCCTCGGAGCGGGCGATCGGCTCGCCGAACACCTCCAGGCCGATGTTGCGCAGCGTGGTGCCCGTCTCCACGACGTCGGCGACGGCGTCGGCCACGCCCAGCCGGATGGCGGTCTCGACCGCGCCGTCCAGCTTGATCACCCGGGCCTCGACGTCCTGCTCGGCGAGATAGCGCTCCAGCAGGCCGGCGTAGGCGGTGGCGATCCGCTTGCCCTTCAGGTCGGCGACGGAGGAGAACTCCCCCGGGTTGGCCGCGAAGCGGAAGGTCGAGCGGCCGAAGCCGAGCGGGAGGATCTCCTCGACCCGGGCGCCGGAGTCGGAGAGCATGTCGCGGCCGGTGATCCCGGCGTCCAGCGTGCCCTCGCCGACGTAGACGGCGATGTCCTTGGGCCGCAGGAAGAACAGCTCGCAGGAGTTGTCGGGGTCGATGACCACGAGCTCCTTGCTGTCCTTGCGGACGCGGTATCCGGCCTCCTTGAGGACGGTCTGCGCGCCCTCGGCGAGGGCGCCCTTGTTGGGGACGGCGAGACGCAGCATGACGGGAGGATTCCTTGTCTGGACGGGTCGGGTCTGCACAGTGAAAGCACGGGAACCGCACACCGGCTCACTGAAGAGCCGCCCTTTCAGGCCGCGGAGGGAGTACTACCGCTTTCCACGGTCCGATCCGGTCAGGTCCGGTGGGGTCAGGGTGTTCCGCGAGAGCCAAGCGGGGCATGCGCAGTCTGTTCTGTTCGAAACGCGGCAGGACGTGCCGTGTCCGCGCGGGGAGGCTTCGGGGTTGCCCGGCCTGTGAACCGCGAACCGACAGGCCCGCCGGAAGGCCGGGTGCTGGAATCCCCGGTCTTCCACCGCGGGAGGACGTCAAAGATGCTTGTAGACCTCGTCCAGTCCGATCCCCTTGGCGATCATGAGGACCTGCACGTGGTAGAGAAGCTGGGAGATCTCCTCGGCGGCCCGCTCGTTCGACTCGTGCTCGGCCGCCATCCAGCTCTCGGCGGCCTCCTCCACGACCTTCTTGCCGATGGCATGGACTCCGGCGTCCAGCGCGGCCACGGTCCCCGACCCCTCGGGGCGGGTGCGCGCCTTGTCGGACAGCTCGGCGAACAGCTCTTCGAAGGTCTTCATGATCTCTCTCGGCGTCGTCGGATATGCGCACCCAGCCTAATGGCCCGTGCCCTGTGGCCGTGCGCATGTCCACCCACCGGGACCCGCCCGCCTCTTCAGAGGCGGGCGGGTCCCGGTCACACCGGGTGGGCCTCGTTCACGCAGCGCAGGACCGGGGCGGCCAGCAGCCGCTCCGCGTCCAGCGTCCGCCCGGTGGCGACGTGGAAGACCGCGCTCTCGCCCGGCAGCAGCGTCACCAGCATGTCGTCGACCCGGGCGTCCGGGTCCAGCCGGTCCGGGAAGAGGGCCAGCTCGCGCACGAGCGTGCGCGCGGTCACGGTCACCCGGTACCCGTCCCCGACCGGCTCGGCGTAGGCGTCGTAGGCCGCCTCGGGGAGGGCCGCCCGCGCGTCCTCGGCGAAGAAGGACAGCGCGCGGACCCCGTCCAGCCGCGCCGCCAGCAGTTCCCCGGCCGGGTCGCCGGGCACGCCGACCGTCTCCGGGAGCGGCACCCGGGCCACCGAGCGGGGGGCGGCCTCGACCCGGACGGTCTCCTTGGCCAGCGGGCGGCCGTCGAGGCCGTGCCGTACCAGCTCCAGCTCGCCGCGCCACGGCTCGGCGGTGTCGTTGACGACCGCCACCTCGCCGTCCTGCACGGTCAGCAGCCGGTCGGCGTAGGCGCGGCGCAGCGCGTACCAGAGCGGTTTGCGCCGGCCGTCGCCGTCGACGGCGGACCAGGAGACGGCCGGCCAGCAGTCGTTGAGCTGCCAGACGATCGTGCCCGCGCAGTGCGGGGCCAGCGCCCGGAAGCGCTCGACGCCGAAGGCCATCGCGCGGGCCTGGTTGAGCTGGGTCAGGTAGTGCCAGTCGTCGAAGCCCTCCGGCTGCGGCAGGTGCGCGCCCAGTCCGCGCAGGAGCTTGGCGGCACCGTCGGCCGCCTTCTGGTGGTGGAGCACCAGCGGCGCGTCGGCGGCCAGCTCGCCGCCGACGGCGCGGCGCAGCGTCGCGTACGCCGGCGGCCCCTGGAAGCCGAACTCCGCCACGAAGCGGGGGGTGTAGGCGGCGTAGCGGGTGTAGTCCTCGCGGTTCCACACGTCCCAGATGTGGACCGTGCCGCGCGCCGGATCGTTGGGCGGCAGGTCGGGCGCGCCGGAGTAGGGGCTGCCCGGCCAGTAGGGGCGGGTCGGGTCGAGTTCGGCGACGACCGCCGGGAGCAGGCCGTAGTAGAAGCCCGCCCCCCAGCTCCGCCCGGCCAGCTCCCGGCGCCAGCCCCAGTCGGCGTGGCCCTCGATGTTCTCGTTGTTGCCGCACCACAGCACCAGGCTCGGGCGGTGCGCCAGCCTGGCCACGTGCCGGCGGGCCTCGGCCTCCACCTCCGAGCGCAGCGGCTCCTCCTCCGGGTAGGCCGCGCAGGCGAACGGGAAGTCCTGCCAGACCAGCAGGCCCAGCTCGTCGGCGAGGTCGTAGAAGTCCTCGCTCTCGTACAGGCCGCCGCCCCACACGCGCAGCAGGTTGACGCCCATCCCGGTCGCCTGGGCGAACCGGGCGGCCAGGCGCTCGCGGGTGACGCGGTGCGGGAAGCAGTCGTCGGGGATCCAGTTGACGCCGCGGACGAAGACCGGCACGCCGTTGACCTTCACGGTGAAGGCGCCGCCGTCGCGGTCCAGCTCGACCGCGCGGAAGCCGATCCTGCCGTGCCAGCGCCGCGGGGCCGGCCCGCCGCCCGCGCCGCCGGCACCCGGAGCGCCGCCGTCCGTAGCACCGCCGTCCAGAGCGCTATCCAGAGCGCCGTCCGGGCCTCCTCCGCCGTCCGGGCCCTCGTCCGGGCCCCCTCCGTCCGGACCGCCGCCGTCGCCCAGCCGTACCAGCAGGTCGTACCGGGGCTGGGCGCCGTACCCGCGCGGCCACCACAGCTCCGGCTCCGGCACGGTCAGCTCCAGTACGGCCTCCCGCCCGCCCGGGGGGAGCTCCGCCCGCGCGGTCACCCCGGCGGCCCCGGCGCTTCCGGCGGCCCCGGTGACCTGCGCGGTGAGCGTGAGCGGCTCCTCGGCCGCCCGCTCGACCCGCACGTGCACGGCCACGCGCCCCGCCGGCCCGCCGGCGCCGTCCTCCAGGGTGACCAGCGGGCGCACCTCGGCCAGCCGGGCGCCGCTCCAGGACTCCAGGCCGATCGGCCGCCAGATGCCGGCGGTGACCAGCGTCGGCCCCCAGTCCCAGCCGAAGTTGCAGGCCATCTTCCGGATGAACGGGTACGGCTCGGCGTAGGCGCCCGGCCGCTCCCCGAGCGCGGCCCGCTGCGCCTCGGCGTAGGCGTAGGCCGAGTCGAAGCGCACGGTCAGCGTGTTGGCGCCCTCGCGCAGCAGGTGCCGCACGGCGAAGCGGTAGGAGCGGTGCTGGTTGGCCGTCGTGGCGACCTGCACGCCGTTGAGCAGGACCGTGGCGACCGTGTCGAGCCCCTCGCAGACCAGGTCGGTCCGCTGGTGCCCGTCGTCGCTCCAGTCGAAGGTGGTCTCGTAGACCCAGTCGGTCCGGCCGATCCAGGCCAGCCGGGTCTCGTTGTCGTCCAGGTAGGGGTCGGGGATGAGCCCGGCGGCGAGCAGGTCGGTGTGCACGCAGCCGGGCACGCTCGCCGGCACGCCCGTGACCTCGACGCCGCGCGAGACGGCCGTGAGGGTCCAGCCGTCGTGCAGCGGACGGTACGAACTCAAGTGGATCTCCTTAGCGGTCGCGCGTCGCCGGGGCGCGCCCGGTCTCCGGATTCACCGGACGTCCCCGGCCCGGTCCCTGCCTGCTCGCCGGGCTCGTCACCGGGCTCGTCATCGGGGGCAGTCCGCGAGGCCGGCGCAGGCCACCGAGTGGCCGGGTTCCGCCTCGAAGAGCCCGCCGGACGCCCCGCCGGCGTGGTAGTGGCAGGTGACGGTGGGCTCGGCGTCCTCCCAGGGGGCGTGCAGCCGGGGCACGGCGGCCAGCAGCTGCCGGGTGTAGGGGTGCAGGGGGTCGCCGAAGACCTTCTCCGTCAGGCCCATCTCGACCACCGTGCCGTGCCGGAGCACCACGGTGCGCTCGGCCAGGTAGGTGCCGAGCGACAGGTCGTGCGTGACGTACAGCACGCCGAGGCCGCGCTCCTTGAGCTCGGCCAGCAGGTTGAGCACGTCGATGCGGGTGGAGGCGTCGAGCATGCTGGTGATCTCGTCGGCGACCAGCAGCTTGAGCTCCAGCAGCAGTGCCCGGGCGATGAGCAGGCGCTGCAGCTGGCCGCCGCTGAGCTGGTGCGGGTACCTGCCGAGGACCTGGCCGGGGTCGAGCCGCACGTCCCGGATCGCGGTGCGCACCCGCTCGTCCCAGTCGGCCCGGGAGACCTCCGGGTAGTAGGACTCCTTGATCAGCTGGAAGACCCGGTCGGCCTTGAAGACCGGGTTGTAGCAGCTGAAGGGGTCCTGGAAGACGCCCTGGACGTGCCGGTAGTACTCCCTGCCGGCCTTGACGGGCGCGCCGCCGAGGGTGATCGACCCGCCGGTGGCCGGGGTCAGGCCGAGGATCATCTTGCCGATCGTGCTCTTGCCGCTGCCGCTCTCCCCGATGAGGGAGACGACCTCGCCGGAGCGCACGTCGAAGCTCACGCCGTCCACGGCCGTGAAGGTCTTCCCGCCGAAGGCCCCGACCTTGTAGACCTTCGTGACGTTGTCGAGTCGGAGCATCAGGCCCTCCAGCACGCGACGAGGTGGCCGGGCCCGACCTCGGTCACCGGCGGTTCCTGCCCGCACTCGTCCCCGGCGATCGGGCAGCGCTCCCGGAAGCGGCAGCCGGCGGGCGGGTCGAGCAGCGAGGGCGGGCTGCCGGCGATGCCGGCGAGCTTCTTGTCGGCGTGCCGCACGCCGACCTCGGGCAGCGAGTCGACCAGCAGCTTGGTGTACGGGTGGCGCGGCGCCGTGACGACGGTCCTGGCGGGCGCCTTCTCGGCCAGCTTCCCCGCGTACATGACCATGATCGTGTCCGCGAGGTGGGAGGTGAGCGCGAGGTCGTGGGTGACGAAGATCATGCTCTTGACGAACCCGGCGTCGCGGAAGCCGAGCAGCGCCCTGGCGACCGCCTTCTGCGTGGAGACGTCGAGCGCGGAGGTGACCTCGTCGGCGATGAGCAGCGACGGGTCGAGCAGCGTGGAGATGACCATGACCATGCGCTGCTTCATGCCGCCGGACAGCTCGATGGGATAGCGCTCCAGCACCTCGGTGGGGAGCTCGACCAGCTCCAGCCGGGTCTCCAGCTCCCCGCGGTCCAGGGTGGCGCCCCGGGAGCGGAGCAGCTCGGCCACCATCTTCCCGATCTTCCGGGTCGGGTTCATGGCGCTCATGGAGTACTGCGGGATGAGGGAGACCTCGCGGAAGCGGAAGTCGTTCATCCGCCGGTCGTCGCCGACGGGCAGCTCCCGCCCGTCGAGCTCGACCGTGCCGCCCATGTGCCGCATGCGGCCGTCCATGCGGATGAGGCTCTTGCCCAGCGTGGTCTTGCCGCAGCCCGACTCGCCGGCCAGGCCGAGGATCTCCCCGTCGTCCATCGTGAAAGAGACGCCGTCGAGCGCCTTCACGTCGCCCTTGAGGGTCCGGTAGTACACCCTCAGATCGCTGACCCGCAGACTCATGTCTCCCTCAGTTTCGGGTTGAAGACCTCGTCGAGGCCGACGTTGGCCACGTACAGGGCCCCGACGATCGCGGTGATCCCGGCTCCCGGGGGCAGGAACCACCACCACAGGCCGAGCTGCATCGCGCTCCACTGGTTGGCGTTCTGCAGCATCAGCCCCAGCGAGACGCCCTCGGTGGGGCCGAGCCCGATGAAGTCGAGCGAGGAGGCGATCAGGATCGAGCCGCCGAAGAGCAGGATGAACGTCATGAACAGGTAGGAGCTCATGTTCGGCGCGATCTCCCGGACGATGATCTTCCGGGTGGTCGAGCCGCTGAGCCGGGCCAGGGCGACGAAGTCGCGGGTGCGCAGCGAGAACGTCTGCGCCCGGATCGCCCGCGCCGCCCACGGCCAGGAGGTGAGCCCGATGAACAGCGCCTGCACGGCGACGCTCCGGATGCCCAGGTAGGCGTTGATGATCAGCAGGACGGCCAGCGTCGGGATGACGAGGACGATGTTGGTGAGCATGTTGAGGATCTCGTCCACCAGCCCGCCCCGGTAGCCGGCGGTGAAGCCGACCGCCATCGCGATGACCGCCGCGATGCCGCCGCCGAGCGCGCCCACCGCGAAGGTGGTCCGCAGGCCGTACACGAACTGCGCGAAGACGTCCTGGCCGAACGTCGTGGTGCCGAACCAGTGCTCGGCCGAGGGCGGCGACATGGGCCGCGTGCCGTAGGCGCCGGGGTCGGCGAGGTCGAACACGGCCGGGCCGGCCAGGCCGAGCAGCAGCAGGGCCGCGACGATGACGAAGCCGGTCACGAGCTTGCCGTTGCGGAGGGCGAAGTACAGGGCCTCGCGGCGCACCCCGCCGCCGGGCGCGGCCTCGGCCGCGGGGGTCTCGGTGAGGGCCGTCATGCCTGCACACCCGCCATTCCCGCCCGCGTGCGCGGGTCGACCACGACGTAGACGATGTCGATGATGAAGTTGGCGATCAGCACGCCGAGGACGATGAACATGAACGTGCCCTGGAGCAGGAAGAAGTCCTGGTTCTGGATGGCCTTGAGGATGAGGCTGCCCAGCCCCGGGTACGAGAAGACGATCTCGGTGACCAGGGCGCCCGCCACCAGCACGCCGAGTTGCAGGGCCAGGCCGGTGATCTGCGGCAGCACCGCGTTGCGGAAGGCGTAGCGGCGGATCAGCCGCTGCGGCGCCCCCAGCGCGGACAGGTAGTTCGAGTAGTCCGACTCGAGCTCATAGATGATCATGTTGCGCATGCCGATCGCCCAGCCGCCGAGCGCGACGAGGAAGAGGGAGGCGAACGGCAGCGTCCAGTGGTGGAGCAGGTCGAGCAGGAAGTCCGCCGACCAGCTCGGCTGGAGCGAGAAGCTGTAGCCGCCGGCGACCGGGAAGACCCCCGCGACGGCCCCCAGCGACCAGGCCAGCAGCACCGCCAGCCACATGTACGGCATGGCGGTGAGGATGTAGCCGACCGGCAGCACCGTGTTGTCCAGCAGCTTCCGCCGCGCGGCGAAGGCGCCCGCCCAGTTGCCGACGACCCAGCTGAGCAGCACCGACGGGATCATCAGTCCCAGCGTGTACGGCACCGCGTTCAGGATGATCTCGCCCACCGGGGAGGGGAAAGCCCAGATGCTGATGCCGAAGTCCCCCTGGAGCATCGCCCCCCAGAAGTTCAGGTACTGCTTCCAGAGCGGCTGGTCGAAGCCGAAGAGGCCGGTGTAGTAGGCCTTCATGGTCTCCACGGCGCCGGGGTTGCTCGCCCCCGCTCTGGCGATCATGCTCGAGACGGGGTCACCGGGCATGAACCGCGGGATCATCCAGTTGACCGTGACGGCGACGAAGAACGTCAGCCCGTAGACCAGCAGTTTCCTGCCGAAGTAACGACGCACGAGAAGCTCTCCCGGTGAAAGGGACCCGCCTCCCTCCCGCGGGAGGGAGGCGGGGTCGCGGTCAGGCGGTCAGGAGACCGGCTTGATCTGGGTGAGCGTCTCGAAGCCGCCCAGCTCCATCCAGTTGCGCCACATCGTGGGCGGAGTCTTGGGCGTGCCGCCGGCCGAGGAGGGCCAGTTCGTCCAGGCCGCGTTGCTGACCTGGGACCACAGGCCGTTGTACCAGAGCGGGATGATGGGCAGCTCGTCCAGGTGGATCTTCTGGATCTCCGAGATGACCTTCTTCATGCCCTCGGCGTCGTCGGTCTTGACCTGGTCGAGCTGCTGGACCAGCTCCCAGACCTTCTTGTTCTCGTACCGGCCGAAGTTGACGGTGTTCTGCGTCTTCCGGACCGGGAGCTGGAACATGTAGTCGTAGTACGTCCACGGGGTGTTCGACAGCTGCCGCTCGTTGTTGATCAGCAGGTCGAAGTCGCCCTTGCCACGCTTGTCGACCAGGGCGTTGAAGTCCGGGAAGTCGGGGGTCATGTTGATCCCGGCCTCCTTGGCGCCGGCCGCGATGACCCGGATGGACTCCATCCAGTCGGTCCAGCCGGACGGCACGATGATGTCCAGCTCGATCTTCGAGCCGTCCTTGTTCTCCACGAACCCGTCGCCGTCGGTGTCCTTGTAGCCGGCGTCGGCCAGCAGCTTCTTGGCCTTGGCGACGTCGAAGGTGAAGCCCTTGTCGGCGACGACCTGCTGGTCGACGTACTGCTCCCACTGGGGCAGCAGGCCGGTCGGGCTGGCCGGCTTGACCAGGTTGCCGTAGACGCCCTCGACGATCTTCTTGAGGTCGATCGAGTGGGCCAGGGCCTTGCGGAAGGCCGGGTCGTCCATCGGCTTCTTGGTGGTGTTCAGCACCAGGAAGGCGGTGTTGGCCGAGAGCATGTACGGCGGCTCGGGATAGTAGGTGGTGATGCCGAAGTTGCCCTTGACCAGGTTGGCCGCGCCGGGCAGGAAGTTGTTGCTGAGGTCCATGCCCTTCTGCAGCAGCAGGCCCATCGCCACCTCGTTGCTGGAGTTGACGATGTCGACGATGTACTTGGGCTTGGGCTCCATCTTGAGCGCGGTCTTGCCCCACCAGTCGTCGCGGCGCTGCCAGACGACGCGGTCCTGGTCGTGGCTCTTGTAGGTGTAGGCGCCGGTGCCGATCGGGTTCTCGTTCTCGCCGTCCAGCACCTCCTGCTCGGAGCGTCCGTCCCAGACGTGCTGCGGGACGATCGCCCGGCTGTAGAGCTGGAAGTCCCACTCCTGGTAGTTGGCCTTGGAGAAGGTGAAGCGCGCGGTGTGGTCGTCGACCGCCTCGGCGCTCTTCAGCCACTCCCAGATGTTGTGGAACGGGACGGTCTCCATCTTGCCGAGCTCGAAGGTGAACACGACGTCCTTGGCGGTGAACGGCTTGCCGTCCGACCAGGTGACGCCCTGGCGGAGCTTGAGCTCGTAGGTCGTCTCGTCGACCCAGGCGCCGCTCTCGGCCAGCCAGGGGACCAGCTTGCCGGCGTTGCCGTCGAAGTGGAACAGGTGCTCGTAGACCAGCCCTTCCGTGCCGGTCGCGTAGTCCCACTCGCGCAGCGGGTTGAAGTTGGCGGGCGGCCCCCACTGGGTGCCGCTGGTGTAGAGCGTCTCGTTGCGGGGCAGCGCTCCTCCGTCGGTGGCCGGCGCGCTCGCCGCCTGGGGACCCTGGGTGGCCGGCGCGGCCCCCCCGGTCGAGCACGCGGCGGCGGCCAGGCCCGCCGCCAGGAGCGGGACCATGATCCGCACCCGGTTTCGCATCGTGTCTCTCCTTCCCCCGCCGCGGCGGAGGTACGAACGTCGTCACAGTCCCCGATGGAAGGTCCGGGGGGCACGGCCCCCCGGACCTGGGAGCGCTCCCACATGTGCGGAGGTGCCCACCCCCGCACAGGGGCCACCCGGTGGCGGGCATCCCCGGCCGGCGGCACGGCGGGCGGGACACCCGCCGCACCACCTGCACCGGCTGCACTGAACCGGATAAGTAGGGTGAACGTAGATTCCCCTTAACCTCTCCGTCAATAGCCGTGACATGTTCGATACGCACGGCGCGCCGCTCCCCCGGTGGGATCGCTCCCACAACTCCGCCGCCGGACCGGAGCGCCGATGCCTCCGGGACTCCCGGGGCCGAGGCGGGGGCGCGGAGCCGATCCCGGGCCTTATGCTCCGTACCCGTCCACCGGGCGGGGAGGCCGGCACGACACCGCCTAACCGGTTCAACCAGGGTTTCCGCGGTGACCTGGCGGAATACGAAGAGCCCGGCCCGGTCCGCTGGGACCGGGCCGGGCTCTCACCGGTGGTGCGTGCTCGTCAGAGGGCGGCCGGAGCCGGCCGCCCGCCGTCAGTGACCGCGGCGCGGGCCGCCGGGGTGCTCGCCGTACGAGCGGTTCCCGCGGAAGCCGCCGCGCGGGCCGCCGGAGCGGCGCTCGCCGCCCCGGAAGTCGCCCTGGCCGGGGCGGCCCTCCGCGTGGAACGCCTCACCGCGGTACTCGCCGGAGCGCTCACCCCGGAAGGAGTCGCCACGGTAGGAATCGCCGGAGCGCTCGCCCCGGAAGGAGTCACCGGAGCGCTCGCCCCGGAAGGAGTCACCGGAGCGCTCACCCCGGAAGGAGTCGCCGCGGAAGGAGTCGCCGCGGAAGGAGTCGGCGCGGTGTCCGCCGGGGCGCTCGCCGTTCCGGAACGGCTCCCGCCGCTCCCCGCGGTATCCGCCGCCCTGGTGGCGGTCGCCGCGGAAGGAGTCGTGCTCGCCGGCCGGGCGCTCGGACCGGAACCCGCCGGGCCGGTCGCCGCGGAACGGCTCCCGCCGCTCCCCGCCCCGGTAC
Source organism: Planomonospora corallina (assembly GCF_042650625.1). Classification (NCBI taxonomy): domain Bacteria; kingdom Bacillati; phylum Actinomycetota; class Actinomycetes; order Streptosporangiales; family Streptosporangiaceae; genus Planomonospora; species Planomonospora corallina. The sequence goes on along the minus strand of NZ_JBHSBM010000040.1, from coordinate 118,418 downwards.
CCGGCCGGACGGTCGGAGCGGTAGCGGCCGCGCGGGCCGCCCGTCTCCCCGCCGCGCTCGCCGCCGGAGCCGCCGTCGCCGAAGGGGCGCTCACCGCGGCCCTCGCCGTCGTACCGGTCGCGGAAGCGGCGCGGGCCCCGGCCTCCGCCGCCGTCGCGGCGCGGACGCTGCTTGGCGGCGGGGGCCGCGGGCTCCCAGACCGGGATGGGCTCGCCGCTCGGCCGCCGGGCCCCGGCGACCTCCGAAAGGCGCGGGTGGCCCGGGGCGGCCTTGAGCCGGAACGGCTTGATGCCGGCGCGGCGGGCCATCGCGTCGGTGGAGCGGCGCTCGTTGGGAAGCACCAGCGTCAGCACGGTGCCCTTCTCCCCGGCGCGCGCCGTACGGCCGCCGCGGTGCAGGTAGCTCTTGTGGTCCTGCGGGGGGTCGACGTGGAGCACGAGGCTGATGCCGTCGACGTGGATGCCCCGGGCCGCGACGTCGGTGCAGACCAGGACGTCGACCGCGCCCTCCTTGAACTCGGCGAGGATGCGGGTGCGCTGGTTCTGGCGCTTGCCGCCGTGCAGGCCGCCCGCCTTCACGCCGACCTGGGCGAGCTGCTTGCACAGGCGGTCCACGCCGTGCTGGGTGCGGACGAAGATGATCGTCCGGCCCTCGCGGTTGGCGATCTCGGCGGTCACCGGGAACTTGTCGTCGCGGTGGACCTCCAGCAGGTGGTGCTCCATGGTGTCCACCGGGGAGGTGGCCGGGGCCAGGGAGTGGGTCACCGGGTCCGCCAGGAAGCGCTTGACGAGCTTGTCCACGTCGCCGTCGAGGGTGGCGGAGAACAGCAGGCGCTGGCTGCCGGCCGGGGTCTGCGCCAGCAGGGCGCTGACCACCGGGAAGAACCCGAGGTCGCACATGTGGTCGGCCTCGTCCAGGACGGTCACCTGGACGTCCGCCAGGGAGCACTCGCCCTGCTGGATGAGGTCGGTGAGGCGGCCGGGGGTGGCGACGAGGATCTCGACGCCGCGGCGGAGCGCCTCGATCTGGCGGCCCATGGACATGCCGCCGACCACGGTCTTCATGCGCAGGGAGAGGCCGCGGCCGAGGGGCTCGAGCGCGTCGGTCACCTGCATGGCCAGCTCGCGGGTGGGCACCAGGACGACGGCGCGCGGGCGGCCGGGGGCGGCCTTGACGCCGGCGACGCGGGTCATCATGGGCAGGCCGAAGGCCAGCGTCTTGCCGGAGCCGGTCTGGCCCCGGCCGAGCACGTCGATGCCGGAGAGGATGTCGGGGATGGTGGCCCGCTGGATCGGGAAGGGGGCCTCGATGCCCTGGCGGGCGAGCGCGGTCACCAGCGGCCGGGGCAGGCCCAGCAGGGTGAACTCGGACACGCCGGGAGCGGCCTCGGGGAGATCGAGGTTCTCGGGCAGGGCAGCGTCAAGCATGGTCACGAAGAGTCGTGCCTTTCGGTAGAAGAACGCGGCACGTCACTTCTGCGAAAGGACGAGCCTGGAGCGCGCGGCCGGTCGGGCCGCGCTCGATCGACGCCCGCGTCGAGGGGCGGTGGTGCGGTGCAAGTCGAGGCGCACCGCACGGGGCGGGTCAATCCTACCCGCACGCAGTCAAACCACGATCAAGCATTCCCGGCGTTCGCAGTGCCGGGGCGGTCGGGGCGCTCGCCGTGGGGCGGGCGCTTGTCCGACGGTGGAGCAACGCTCCGCGCCGGGGATCTCTTCCCGGCACGGGCATTCTCTCACACATTTCGCATGCGGCCCGCAGCCTACAGGCCACGGGCCGCGTACGGGGAGGGATCAGACGTTGAAGCCCAGCATGCGGAGCTGGTCTCGTCCCTCGTCGGTGATCTTGTCCGGGCCCCACGGCGGGAGCCAGACCCAGTTGATCTTCACGTCGGAGACCATGCCGTCGAGCGCCGAGTGCGCCTGCTCCTCGATGACGTCGGTGAGCGGGCAGGCCGCGCTGGTCAGCGTCATGTCGATGGTCGCGACCGGCGCCGCGCCCTCCCCCGCGGGGTCGAGGTTGACCCCGTAGACCAGACCCAGGTCCACGACGTTGATCCCGAGCTCGGGGTCCACGACGTCCTTGAGGGCCTCCATGACCTCCTCGAGCGTCGTCTCCCCGTCGTACGCCCCGGTGGGCGTCTCCACCGGCTTGCTCATCGGACCTCCTCCTCGCGGTGTCCGAGCGGGACGGACTCCGTGTTCGTGATCGGCTTCATCGTCACGCGCTCCTCGCGACCGCGTCCTTGTAGGCCATCCAGGCCAGCAGCGCGCACTTGACCCGGGCCGGGAACTTGGCGACGCCGGCGAACGCCACCGCGTCCCCCAGCACCTCCTCGTCCGGCTCGACCTTGCCCCTGCCCTGCATGAGGCGGGTGAACTCGTCCACCACCTCCAGCGTCTCCTGCACGGTCGAGCCGGTGGCCAGCTCGTGCAGGACGGAGGCGGCGGCCTGGCTGATCGAGCAGCCCTGCCCGTCGTAGGAGACGTCCTCGACCTTGCCGCCGTCGCCGAGCTTCACCCGCATGGTGATCTCGTCACCGCAGGTCGGGTTCACGTGGTGGACCTCGGCGTCGAAGGGGTCGCGCAGGCCGCGCCCCTGCGGGTGCTTGTAGTGCTCCAGGATCAGCTCCTGGTACATGGACTCGGCGATCATCGGTTCGCGTTCACCTTCTCGTTCGCTGCGCGCGGCGGGACGCCCGCCCGCCGGCCCGACGGCTCCGGCATGGCTAGGCGAACACCTTCTGCACGTGGTGGAGGCCGCGGACCAGGGCGTCGATCTCGGCCGTCGTGTTGTAGAGGTAGAAGGACGCCCGCGTGGTGGCGGGAATCCCGAACCTCAGGTGGAGCGGGCGGGCGCAGTGGTGCCCCACGCGCACCGCCACCCCGAACTCGTCGTCCAGGATCTGCCCGATGTCGTGCGGGTGGATGCCTGCGACGGTGAAGGAGACGATACCGCCGCGGTCCACCAGGTCCTCGGGGCCGATCACCTTCAGGCCGGGGATCTCGCGCAGCGCCTGCAGCGCGTAGGCCGTCAGCTCGCGCTCGTGGCGGGCGATCGCCTCCAGGCCGACGGAGGACAGGTAGTCCAGCGCGGCGCCCAGGCCGACGGCCTCGACGATCGGCGGGGTGCCCGCCTCGAACTTGTGCGGCGCGGGCGCGTAGGTCGCGCGGTCCATCCAGACCGCCTCGATCATCTCGCCGCCGCCCAGGAACGGGGGCATCGCCTCCAGCAGCTCGGCCCGGGCCCACAGCACGCCGATCCCGGACGGGCCGACGGCCTTGTGCCCGGTGAAGGCCAGGAAGTCCACGCCCAGCGCGGCCACGTCGACCGGCTTGTGCGGGACCGACTGGGAGGCGTCCAGCATCATCAGCGCGCCGACCTGGCGGACCCGGGCGAGGACGAGGTCCACCGGGTTGACCGTGCCGAGCACGTTCGACTGGTGCGTGATCGAGACGATCTTCGTCCGCTCGGTGACCAGCTCCTCGAGGCCCGACAGGTCCAGGCGGCCGTCGTCGGTGACGGGGAACCACTTCAGCGTCGCGCCGGTCCGCTGCGCGAGCAGCTGCCAGGGCACGATGTTGGAGTGGTGCTCCATCTCGGAGATGACGATCTCGTCCCCCGGGCCCAGCGCGAACCGCGGGTCGGCGCCGATCGGGTTGCCGAAGGCGTAGGCCACCAGGTTGAGCGCCTCGGAGGCGTTCTTGGTGAAGACGATCTCGTCGCGGCTCGGCGCGCCGACGAAGGCCGCGACCTTGTCGCGGGCGTCCTCGAAGGCCTCGGTGGACTCCGACCCCAGCACGTGCATCGCGCGGCCGACGTTGCCGTAGTGCATCGCCAGGTGCTCGCGCATGGTCTCGATCACCTGGGTGGGCTTCTGCGAGGAGTTGCCCGAGTCGAGGTAGACCAGAGGCCTGCCGCCGGGCAGCTCGCGGGAGAGGACCGGGAAGTCCTTCCTGATCCTCTCCACGTCGAACTCGGTGTCCATCAAGCCCTCATCACTCCTGGTTCGCTTGGGCGGGGGGACGGCGGTGCGGGCCCGGCGGGCCCGCACCGTCTCTCAGGCGGTCGCCTTGGTGTACTGCTCGTAGCCCTCGGCCTCGAGCTTCTCGGCGAGCTCGGGGCCACCCTCCTCGACGACCCGGCCGGCGGCGAAGACGTGGACGAAGTCCGGCTTCACGTAGCGCAGGATGCGGGTGTAGTGGGTGATCAGCAGCACGCCGGTCTCGCCGGTGGCGCGGAAGCGGTTGATGCCCTCGGAGACGACGCGCAGCGCGTCGACGTCCAGGCCGGAGTCGGTCTCGTCGAGGACGGCGATCTTCGGCTTGAGCAGCTCCAGCTGGAGGATCTCGTGGCGCTTCTTCTCACCGCCGGAGAAGCCCTCGTTGAGGTTGCGCTGGGCGAAGGCGGGGTCGATGGACAGGGCGTCCATGCCGGCCTTCAGGTCCTTGGCGAACTCGCGGAGCTTGGGGGCCTCGCCGCGCACCGCGGTGACCGCCGAGCGCAGGAAGTTGGAGACGGAGACGCCGGGGACCTCGACCGGGTACTGCATGGCGAGGAACAGGCCGGCCCGGGCGCGCTCGTCGACGCCCAGCTCCAGCAGGTCGACGCCGTCCAGCAGCACCTGGCCGCCGGTGATGGTGTACTTCGGGTGGCCGGCGATCGCGTAGGCGAGGGTGGACTTGCCGGAGCCGTTGGGGCCCATGATGGCGTGGGTCTCGCCGGCCTTCACGGTCAGGTTCACACCGCGCAGGATCTGCTTGTCCTCGACGGCGACCTGCAGGTCGCGGATCTCAAGAGTGGACCCCGAGCGGACTCGGCTCGAATCAGACACTATGACTCCTTCGAGAGCGAGACGAGGACGTCGTCGCCGTCGATCTTCACTTGGTAGACGGGAACGGGCTTGATGGCGGGCGGACCGGTGGGCTTGCCGGAGCGCAGGTCGAAGCACGAGCCGTGCAGCCAGCACTCCAGGGTGCCGTCGTAGACCTCGCCCTCGCTGAGCTTGACCTCGGCGTGGGAGCACACGTCGTGCAGGGCGTGCACCTCCTCGCCCTTGCGGACCAGGGCCACGGGGGTGTCACCGACCTCGACGCCGATCACTCCTCCGTCGGGGATGTCGGCGAGCGCGCAGACCTTCTCGAACGTCACCGCTCCAGCTCCGCCTCGACCTTGGCCGAGACCCGCTCGCGGAGCTCGGGCAGCTCGATCTTCTCCAGGAGCTGGCCGAAGAAGCCCCGGATGACCAGGCGGCGGGCCTCGTCGAACGGGATGCCGCGGGCCTGCAGGTAGAAGATGTGCTCGTCGTCCAGACGGCCGGAGGCGCTGGCGTGGCCGGCCCCGGCGACCTCGCCGGTGAGGATCTCCAGGTTCGGCACCGAGTCGGCGCGGGCGCCGTCGGTCAGCAGCAGGTTGCGGTTGAGCTCGTAGGTGTCGGTGCCCTCGGCCTCGACCCTGATGATCACGTCGCCGATCCAGACGGCGTGCGCGTCCTCGCCCTGCAGCGCGCCCTTGTAGACCACGTTGCTCTTGCAGTTGGGCTGGGAGTGGTCCACCAGCAGGCGGTGCTCGAGGTGCTGGCCGGCGTCCACGAAGTACAGGCCGGTCAGGTCGGCGTCGCCGCCGGGGGCGGTGTAGGAGACCGACGGCGAGAGCCGTACCAGGTCGCCGCCGAGGGTGACGACGAAGCTGCGGAAGGTCGCGTCCTTGCCCAGCTGGGCGTGGTGGTGCGAGACGTGCACCGCGTCGTCGGCCCAGTCCTGGAGGCTGACGACCTTCAGCGTGGCGCCGTCGCCGACGACGAACTCGACGTTGTCGGCGTAGACCGCGCTGCCGGTGTGCTCCAGCACGACGACGGCCTCGGCCATCGGCTCCAGCACGACGACGGTGTGGCCGTAGGCCGCGCCCTCGCCCGAGCCGGCGAAGGTGATCACGGTCGGCTTGGAGGCCACCGCCTCGCGCGGGAAGGTGATCACGGTCGCCTTCTCGAAGGAGGCGTAGGCCTGGGCGCTGACCCGGTCCTCGGGCACGTAGGCCGCCCCGATCCGGGCGTCGCCGCGGCCGGCGGTCTCCACGGTGGCCTCGGGGGCCGCGTCCACGGTCACCAGCACGTTGCCGGTGACGGCGGCGGTCCCGTCGTGCAGGCCCTTCAGGCGCGAGAGCGGAGTGAAGCGCCACTCCTCCTCGCGGCCGGTCGGAACCCCGAAGTCGGCCGGGTCGTAGGACGACTTCGCGTGCAGGCTCGACAGGGGCTTGGTTTCCAGACCCATCAGCCGACGGCCCCTTCCATCTGCAGCTCGATCAGGCGGTTCAGCTCCAGCGCGTACTCCATCGGGAGCTCGCGCGCGATCGGCTCGACGAAGCCGCGCACGATCATCGCCATCGCCTCGTCCTCGTCCAGGCCGCGGCTCATCAGGTAGAACAGCTGGTCCTCGGAGACCTTGGAGACCGTGGCCTCGTGCCCCATCGCCACGTCGTCCTCGCGGACGTCGACGTAGGGGTAGGTGTCGGAGCGGCTGATCTGGTCGACCAGGAGCGCGTCGCACTTGACCGTGCTGGCGCTGCCGTGCGCGCCCTCCTCGATCTGGACCAGGCCGCGGTAGGAGGTGCGGCCGCCGCCGCGGGCGACGGACTTGGAGATGACGGTGGAGGAGGTGTGCGGAGCCAGGTGCACCATCTTGGCGCCGGCGTCCTGGTGCTGGCCCTCACCGGCGAAGGCGACGCTCAGCGTCTCGCCCTTGGCGTGCGGGCCCATGAGGTAGACGGCCGGGTACTTCATCGTGACCTTGGAGCCGATGTTGCCGTCGATCCACTCCATGGTCGCGCCCTCGTAGGCCACGGCGCGCTTGGTGACCAGGTTGTAGACGTTGTTCGACCAGTTCTGGATGGTCGTGTAGCGGCAGCGGGCGCCCTTCTTCACGATGATCTCCACGACCGCGCTGTGCAGCGAGTCGGAGGAGTAGATCGGCGCGGTGCAGCCCTCGACGTAGTGGACGTAGGCGTCCTCGTCGACGACGATCAGGGTCCGCTCGAACTGGCCCATGTTCTCGGTGTTGATCCGGAAGTAGGCCTGGAGCGGGATCTCCACGTGCACGCCCTTCGGCACGTAGATGAACGAGCCGCCCGACCAGACGGAGGTGTTCAGCGCGGCGAACTTGTTGTCGCCGACCGGGATCACGGTGCCGAAGTACTCCTTGAAGAGCTCCTCGTGCTCGCGCAGGCCCGTGTCGGTGTCGACGAAGATGACGCCCTTCTCCTCGAGGTCCTCACGGATCTTGTGGTAGACGACCTCGGACTCGTACTGGGCGGCGACGCCGGCGATGAGGCGCTGCTTCTCCGCCTCGGGGATGCCGAGCTTGTCGTAGGTGTTCTTGATGTCCTCCGGCAGCTCGTCCCAGGAGGCGGCCTGCTTCTCGGTGGAGCGCACGAAGTACTTGATGTTGTCGAAGTCGATGCCGGACAGGTCGGAGCCCCAGGACGGCATCGGCTTCTTGTCGAACAGGCGCAGGCCCTTCAGGCGGAGGTCCAGCATCCACTCCGGCTCGTTCTTGAGCGCGGAGATGTTGCGGACGACCTCCTCGGACAGGCCCCTGCGAGCCGCGGCGCCAGCCGTATCTGAGTCGGCCCAGCCGAACTTGTAATTCCCGAGGCCTTCCAGCTCCGGGCGGTCGGTGACAGTCACCTTCCGGTCTCCTTGCTCGTTTCGTCGATCGTTTGTGGACGGGGCGGGCTCACGTGGGTGGTGCACACTCCGTCGCCGTGGGCGATGGTCGCGAGCCGCTGCACGGGAGTGCCGAGGATCTGCGCGAACGCCTCCGTCTCGGCCTCGCACAGCTGCGGGAACTCCGCGGCCACGTGCGCCACCGGGCAGTGGTGCTGGCACAGCTGCTCACCGCCGAGGGCCGCCCTGCTGGCCGAGGCGGCGTAGCCGTCGGCCGAGAGCGCCTCGGCGAGGACACGGACCCGCTCGGAGGCGGGCACGTCCCGCATCGCCGTCCGCAGGCGGCCGACGAGGCCGGACACCTGTGAACGGGCGAAGTCGGTCACCGCCTCCTCGCCCAGCCGGTCGGCCAGGAAGCGCAGCGCGCTCCCGGCCAGGCCGTCGTAGGCGTGCTCGAAGGCGCTGCGGCCGGCGTCCGTGATGGCGAACAGTTTCGCCGGCCGTCCCCGTCCGCGCTGGCCGCGCGGGCGCGCCGTACGGGGCTCGATCATCCCGTCGGCGAGCAGCGCGTCCAGATGGCGGCGGACGGCCGCGGGGGTGAGCCCGAGCCGTTCGCCGAGGGCGGCGGCGGTGATGGGTCCGTGCTCCAGGATGAGCCGGGCCACGCGCGCGCGCGTGCCGGTCTCGGCGGACACGGCGGAGGGCCGCGCGGAGGCGGCTTCCTGGGCGTCCTTCATCCGGGGCACGTATTTCACAACATCAGTGTGGCGTAATTGCTTCCCGCCTGCCAAACCGGAGGGCGCTTCATTGCCAATGCAATGCATCACCCAGGAAAGGCTTACCTAACCTGCGGAAACGTCCCGGATGCCGCGCCGCAGGAGGGTGAAGGCGACCAGGGCCGCCAGGGCGAAGCCGGCCAGGACGAAGGCCATCGCGCGGGCCGAGCCGTCGGCGCCGAGCCCCACCAGCGGGGCGGCCAGCCCGCCGAGCGCGAACTGCAGCACACCCACCAGCGCCGCGGCGCTCCCGGCGACCTGCTGGGACTGTCCGGCCAGCGCGAGCGCGCCGCCGCCCGGGATGACCAGGCCCGCACCGCACATCATCACGAACAGGGCGGCGACCAGCGCCCCGAGCGGCAGGCCCGCCAGCGCGACGGCGACCGAGGCCCCGGCCCCGGCCAAGCAGAGGAGCAGACCCGCCATGATCATCCCTTCGGGGCTCAGCCTGCTCCCGGTGAGCCGCCCGCCGACCTGCGCCGCGGCGGTCAAGCCGAGCGCGTTGAGCGCGAAGACCAGGGAGTAGGTCTGCGCCGAGGCGCCGTACACCTCCTGGAGCACGAACGACGAACCGGAGATGTAGGCGAACATGCCGGCGAAGCCCAGGCCGGCGGCGAGCGCCGCGGCCATGAAGGAGCGGTCGCGCAGCAACCGCCCGAAGGCGGTCAGGGTGTGCCGGAGTCCGCCGCCCTCGCGCCGGTCGGCGGGGAGCGTCTCGCGCACCCCGAAGAGCGCCGCGGCCAGCAGCGCCAGGCCCATGGCGCTGAGCACGGCGAAGATCCCCTGCCAGGAGGTGTGGGCGAGCACCTGCGCGCCGAGGATCGGGGCCAGCATCGGCGCGAGCCCGCTGACGAGCATCAGGGTGGCGAAGATGCGCGCGATGGCGGCGCCCTCGTACAGGTCGCGGACGACCGCGCGCACGATCACCAGCGCGGCGCCGCCCGCGATCCCCTGGAGCAGCCGGAAGCCGACCAGCGCGTACACCGACGGCGAGAACGCGCACAGCAGCGAGGCCGCGGCGTAGGCGACGATCCCGACCAGCAGCGGGATCCGGCGCCCCCGCACGTCGCTGAGCGGGCCGGCGACGACCTGGCCGACGGCGACGCCGACGAGGCAGGCGGTGAGGGTGAGCTGCACCTGCGCCTGGCCGGTGCCCAGTTCCCCCGCGATGGCGGGCAGCGCGGGCAGGTACATGTCGATGGAGAGAGGGCCGATCGCCGAGAGCGCGCCGAGGACGAGCAGCAGGAGCGTCCTGCGCCGTCCCGGCGGGTGCACGGTCTCTTCCGGTCGTACGGCGCCGGCGGTCATCCGGGGTCTCCCATTCCTTGCGGGCCACAGTCGGGTCACAGCGGGCCCTGCCGGGCCGGAGCACCCTAACGAGATCAGGTCATCCGATATTCCGCATATGGGATTTCCACGAGATGTCTCCGGAGCGGGGGCGCCCGCGCCCGGACCGGTCCGGGGCCGGTCCGGGGTTCATCCGGAACCGGTCCGAGGCCGGTCCTGGGTTGATCTGGGGCTGATCTGGGAGCTATCGCATGACTTGGCAGGGTCCGCCCGAGCCTTTACCGGGGACGGGCGGTCCGGGCGGAAGGTCGCGAACGGGACCGCCCCGGGGAGTCCCTAAACTCGTGGCCATGGACTCCCCAGCCGTCGAGATCATCGATCTGGTCAAGCGCTACGGCCGCACGACCGCGATCGACGGCCTCACCTTCAACGCCGCCCGCGGGGCCGTCACCGCCGTCCTGGGGCCCAACGGCGCCGGCAAGACCTCCACCGTCGAGATCTGCGAGGGGTTCCGGCGCGCGGACGGCGGCACCGTCAGCGTGCTCGGGCTCGACCCGGCCCGGCCGGAGCTGCGCGCCAGGGTGGGCGTGATGCTCCAGTCCGGGGGCGTGCCGCCGGCCATGCGCTGCGGGGAGTGGCTCCGGCTGATGGCCCGCTTCTACTCCGACCCGCTCGACCCGGCGGCGCTGCTGGACCGGCTCGGCCTCACCGAGCACGCCCGCACGCCGTACCGGAGGCTCTCGGGAGGCCAGCAGCAGCGCGTCTCGCTGGCCGCGGCGGTGATCGGCCGCCCCGAGCTGGTCTTCCTCGACGAGCCGACCGCCGGGCTGGACCCGCAGGCCCGCCGCGCCTGCTGGGAGCTGGTGGACGACCTGCGGGCCGCCGGGGTGTCCGTGGTGCTCACCACGCACCACATGGACGAGGCCGAGAAGCTCTCCGACCACGTGGTGGTCATCGACCACGGCCGCGTGGTGGCCCAGGGCACGCCCGCCTCGCTCACCGGCGCCGAGCGGCAGCTGCGCTTCCGCGCCCGGCCCGGGCTCGCCCTCGACGAGCTGCTCACCGCGCTGCCGCCGGGCAGCGCCGCCAAGGAGTCCCCCGCGGGGCACTACATCATCGAGGGGCAGGTCGGTCCCGAGCTGCTGGCGACCGTGACCGCCTGGTGCGCGGCCGAGGGCGTCACCGCCGACGACCTCAGCATCGAGCGCCGCACCCTGGAAGACGTCTTCCTCGAACTGACCGGCCGGGAGCTGCGATGACGACCTCCGCCGACCCCGCGAAGCCCGCGGGCCCCGACCTGACCCCCGCCGGCCGCGCCGCGCCGCTGCCGGCGATGGTGCTGGCCCAGGCCGGGGCGGAGATCCGCGCGACGCTCCGGAACGGCGAGCAGCTGCTGCTCACGCTGATCATCCCGGTGCTGCTGCTCGTCGGCTTCTCCGCCGCGCCCCTGGTGGACGTCGGCGGCGGATCCCGGGTGGACTTCATGACCCCCGGCGTCCTGGCGCTGGCGGTGATGTCCACGGCCTTCACCGGGCAGGCCATCGCGACCGGCTTCGAGCGCCGGTACGGCGTGCTGAAGCGGCTGGGCGCGACCCCGCTCTCCCGGGCCGGGCTCATGCTGGCCAAGACGCTGGCGGTGGTCGCGGTCGAGGCGGTGCAGGTCGCGGTCATCTGCGGGGTGGCGCTCGCGCTCGGCTGGCGGCCCGCCGGCTCCCCCCTGGCCGCCCTGGCGCTGGTCGTGCTCGGCACCGCCGCGTTCAGCGGGCTGGGCCTGCTGATGGCCGGCACGCTGCGCGCCGAGGCCACGCTGGCCGGGGCCAACCTGGTCTACCTCGTCCTGCTCGGCTGCGGTGGGGTCGTCTTCCCGCTCTCGCTCTTCCCCGACCGGGTGGAGCCGGTGCTGGAGCTGCTGCCCATCTCGGCGCTGACCGGAGGGCTCCGCTCGGTCCTGGCCGACGGCGCGGCCTTCCCGCTCGCCTCCGCGGCCGTCCTGGCGGTCTGGGCGGTGGTCTCGCTGGGTCTCGCATCGCGGACGTTCCGCTGGGAATGACCCGGCCCCGCGAATTTCCGCTGGGAATGACCCGCCCTCTCAAGTAAGGTGCGCAGGTCTGGATAGCACCTGAAAAAAAGGGGGGCCTGTGACCGCCGACGCCCTGCCGGGAGCCTCGGGGCCGGGCCGGCGCGGCCCCGGAGCCCTGATCCGCGCCGCCACGGGCGCGGTCCCGCCCTCCAGCCTGGTGATGCTGGCGATCCTGTCGGTGCAGATCGGCGCGGGCTTCGCCAAGGAGCTCTTCACCCAGCTGCCGCCGAGCGCCGTGGTGCTCCTGCGCATCGGACTGGGCGCGCTGGTGCTGTGCCTGGTCGCCCGACCCCGGCTGCGCGGGCTGACCCGCGCCGACCTGGGGGTGGGGGTCGCGTTCGGCGCGGCGCTGGGCCTGATGAACATGTCGTTCTACGAGGCGCTGGCCCGGCTGCCCATGGGCATCGCGGTCGCGATCGAGTTCCTGGGCCCGCTCGGCGTCGCGGTGGCCGCCTCCCGGCGCCGGCTGGACCTGCTCTGGGTGGTGCTGGCCGCCTCCGGCATCGCGCTTCTGGCGCCCTGGGGCGAGACCTCCCGCCTGGACTGGGCCGGGATCGGCTTCGCCCTGGCCGCCGGGGCCTGCTGGGCCGCCTACATCCTGCTCTCGGCCGCGGTGGGCCGGCGATTCCCGGGCACCGGCGGCGTGTCGTTCGCGATGGTCGTCGCCTGCCTGCTGGCCGCGCCCGTCGGGATCGCCAGCGGCGGCGCCGACCTGCTCCGGCCGGAGGTGCTGCTGATCGGCCTGGGCGTCGCCCTGCTCTCGTCGGTGATCCCGTACACGCTGGAGCTGGAGGCGCTGCGCCGGATGCCGGAGCGGGTCTTCGGCATCCTGATGAGCCTGGAGCCGGCCGCGGCCGCCCTCGTCGGCCTGCTGGTCCTGGGCGAGATCCTGCACGCGCGCGAGTGGGCCGCCATCGGCTGCGTGGTCGTCGCCAGCGTGGGCGCGACCCGCTCGTCACGCTGACGGAAGGCGCCGGAAGGCCGCGCCCACCGCCCGCCACCGCCCACCGCCGCCCACCGCCCGGCGCGGACGACGCGCCCGCGCCGGGACCCCGGCCCCGCGCGGGCGGGCCGGTCCCCGCACGGCCGGGCCAGCGGAGGGACCACCGCCCCCGCCGCCTACGATGTGAGCCGTGAACCAGCTCCCTGAGCGGCCCCGCCCCTCCGCCACCGCCCTGCCGCGCTCCGTGTTGTCGTCGGTGTGGTCGCCCACACCCGCCTCCATGCGCCGCTGGGCCCTGGCCGCGGTGGTCGTCAACGCGGGCATCACGGTGACGGGCGCGGTGGTGCGGGTGACCGGCTCCGGGCTGGGCTGCCCCACCTGGCCCCGGTGCACCCCGGACAGCTTCGTCCCCGCCGCCCACGACGGGATCTCCCCGCTCAACACCGCGATCGAGTTCGGCAACCGCCTGCTGACCTTCCTGGTGCTGGTCGTGGCCGTCGCCTGCGTGCTCGCCGCGCTCCGGCAGCCGGAGCGCCGGCGCGACCTGGTCCGGCTGGCCTGGATCCAGCCGTTCGGCGTGGCCGTGCAGGCGTTCTGGGGCGGCGTGGTGGTGCACAGCGCGCTCAACCCGGTCACCGTGAACGTGCACTTCCTGTTCTCCGTCGGCATGATCGCCGCGGCCTGCGCGCTGTACGCCCGCTCCGGTGAGGGCGACACGCCGCCGCGCGCCCTGGTCCATCCCCGCATCCGCACGCTCGGGCACGTCCTGACCGGCGCCGTGCTCGTGCTGATCCTGGCGGGCATGGTGGTGACCGGCACCGGCCCGCACTCCGGCGACGTGATCGCCTCCCGTTTCCCGTTCGACATCGAGACGGTGGCCAGGATCCACGCCGACGCCGCCTACCTCGTGGTGGGGCTGACGTTCGCGCTGGTGTTCGCGCTCCACGTGACGGGCGCCCCCGCGCCCGCGCGGCGGGCGGCGCTGACGCTGCTGGCGGTGGAGCTGGCCCAGGGCGTCATCGGCTACGTCCAGTACTTCCTGGCCGTGCCCGCCTTCCTGGTCGGCCTGCACGTGCTCGGCTCCACCCTGGTGTGGATCTGCACGTTCCGGGTGGTCTTCGCGCTGCGCTCCCGGGGCCCGGTCGGCGCGCCCGCCACCGCGGCGGCCGTGCCCGCCGCGGTGCCCGCCTGACCTCATGACCCCGGACCGCCCCGGCCCTCGGACCCCCCGCGGCCCCGTGGAGGAGCCCGTGCCGTCCCCGTCCCCGTCCCGCAGTCCCGCCCCGCGCCGGCCGTCCCGCACGGCGCTGCGCCGCTGCTACCGGGCGGCGGTGGCGCTGAGCGTGCTGGCGCTGGCCCCGATCACCTGGGCGCATCTGGTCAGCTCCGGACACCGGGTGGTCGCCGGCTCCTCGCCCGGCTGGACGGCCGGGGTGCCGCAGGCCCCCGTGGCGCTGGTGCTGGGCGCCGCCGTGCACGACGGCCGCCCCTCCCCCATGCTGGCCGGCCGGCTGGACATCGCCGCCGAGCTGTACCGGACGGGCCGGGTGCGGGCGCTGCTGCTCTCCGGCGACAACGGCCGGGCCGGCTACGACGAGCCGAGCGTGATGCGCGACCACCTGATCGCGCGCGGCGTGCCCGGCCGGGTCATCGTGCTCGACTACGCGGGCTTCGACACCTGGGACTCGTGCGTGCGCGCCCGCGACGTGTTCGGCGCCACCCGGCTGACCGTGGTCACCCAGCTCTTCCACCTGCCCCGGGCCGTGGCGCTGTGCCGTACGGCGGGCCTCGACGCCTCCGGCGTCGGCGACGACTCCAGCCGGCGGTGGGCGGGCACCACCTACGTCTACGCGCTCCGCGAGTTCGGCGCCGCGGCCAAGGGCTTCATGGACGCGGTGGTCCTGGACTCCGAGCCGGTCTTCCCCGGCCCCCGGGAGACCGGCCTGCTGGAGGCCGCGCTCCGGCCGGAGGACTGAGCGCCGGAGGGCAGGGCCCGCCTTCCGCGCGTCTTTCCGTCAGACCGGAGGACGCGGCCCGGGGAGATGCGGCCCGGGGAGATGCGGTCCGGGGAGATGCGGGCCCTGAGGCGCCCCGGCCGGGGCCGCTACCGGGCGGGCCCGCCGGGCGGGTTCCAGGGAGGCGCTCCGGCGCGCCCCTCGGCCCGGTCGTCGGCCGGGGCCGAGGGCCAGGACGGGAGCGGCAGGCTGCGCCGGGCCTCGGCCATGCACCGCAGCAGCGCGTGCTGCTCCTCGTCGAAGGTCCGCTCGCCGATCGTCCGGTGGGCCGCCCGCTCGTGGAGCAGGCCGAGCTCGGTGGCGGCGAGCTGGTAGTCGACCATCGCCTGGAGGCCGCCGCGCCCGCCGTTCTCCCTGGCCCAGTGCCGGGCCTGGCGCCGGCCGGGCAGCGAGGAGAGCATGTGCACGTCGGCCGGGGTGACCAGCCCGGTGGCGTGGTAGGCGGGCAGATAGCTCTGGATCAGGGCGACGATGCGCCGCCGGTCGCGCACGACGATGCCGATGAGCACGAACAGCACGATCATCAGCAGCAGGTAGGCGAGGGCCAGCCCGGTGAGCCCGAGGTAGAGCGTGAAGCCGTTCCAGATGCCGTGCAGCAGCATCGCGCCGAGCCAGCCCGCCGCGATGACGCCGACCTGGCCGGGGCGGTGGCGCTGGGCCGCGTAGGCCACCGCGACGCCGATCATCGAGGTGAACAGCGGGTGCGCGAACGGCGAGAGCACGCCCCGCAGCACCACGGTCACCGCCAGGCCCCGCGCGCCCGTCTCGTCGAGGGCGGCCACGTAGTAGCTGACGTTCTCGCTCATCGCGAAACCGAGGCCGACCATGCTCGCGTAGATGACGCCGTCGGTGGGCCCGTCGAGCTCGGCCCGCCTGAACCGGAGCAGGCCCAGCAGGACCAGGCCCTTCATGGTCTCCTCGACCACGGGGGCGCCGAACGTGGCGGCGAGGTTGTAGGCCTCGGACTCCTCGATCATGGCGGCCCGGCCGAGGTAGATCAGGTTGACCGAGTTGACCACGCCCGCCACGAGGACGGCCACGCCCGCTCCCCAGCCGAAGGCGAAGGCGAGGTTGCTGCGCGGCTCGGGCTCCATGCGGTCCAGCGCGAGGACCGCCGCCAGCAGCACCGGGACCGGTGCCAGGGCCAGCGCGAGCGCGATGACGAAGCGCACCGGGTCGCCGTCCACCAGGTCGAAGGAGAACGACACCAGCGCGCACGATCCGGTCACGAGGAGCCCGGCGATCAGCCCCACGGAAGGGCGGTCCTTGAACACCCATCGGGGATCGCGGCTCATCATGGGGAAACCGTAACCGATCGGCCCGGGCCTGTCCCCTCGCGTTCCGGCGGCCCGCGGCCGCCGGGTCAGACGAGCATCGAGTCGATCGCGACGGCGAGGAAGAGCAGGGCCAGATAGGCGTTCGACCAGTGGAAGAAGCGCATCGGGCGCAGGTCCACCCCGGTCTTGCCGGCGTTGACGCGGCCCAGCAGGCCGTGCACCTCCCACAGGCACGCGGCGCCGAGCACGGCGGCCACCGCCGGGTAGAGGAGGGTGGTGCCGGCGACCGGCCACAGCAGCAGCGAGCAGAGCACGGTCGCCCAGGTGTAGGCGATGCTCTCCAGGACCACGCGGCGCTCGGTGGCGACCACCGGGAGCATGGGGACCTTCGCCGCGGCGTAGTCCTCCTTGTAGCGCATGGCGAGGGTCCAGGTGTGCGGGGGCGTCCAGAAGAACACCACGCCGAACAGCACCACCGGCGCCCAGTCGAGGCTCCCGGTGACCCCGGCCCAGCCGATCAGCACCGGCATGCAGCCCGCGATGCCGCCCCACACCACGTTCTGCGAGGTGCGCCGCTTCAGGATCATCGAGTAGACGAAGACGTAGAAGAGGTTCGCGGCGAGCGAGAGCCCGGCCGCGAGCCAGTTCACCGTCAGCCCGAGGCCGAGCGTGGACAGCACGCCGAGGACCACGCCGAAGACCAGCGCGTTGAACGGCGGGACCTGCTCGCGCGCGAGCGGGCGGCGCCGGGTCCGGCGCATCGCGGCGTCGATGTCGCGGTCGATGTAGCAGTTCAGCGCGTTCGCGCTGCCCGCCGAGAGGGTGCCGAACACCAGGGTGTTGACGGCGGTCCACAGCGGCGGCAGGCCCTTGGCGGCCAGGAACATCACCGGCAGCGTGGTGATCAGCAGCAGCTCGATGATCCGCGGCTTGGTCAGGGCGACGTATGCCTTGACGACGTCACCGAACGAGCGCGGCGCGCCGCCCGGCGTCGCGCCCGCGCGCAGCGGGGCCGTCGGTTGCTTGTCGGTCAGCACCATCTAAGGCGCTTCCAGCACGTGCGGGGTCAACGCTTACCTCTGATCGACGCGGATCGGGAAATGCGGGCCGACGGTGCGGCCGTGAGGATTCACTGTAGTTGCAGGAGGGGCCGGTCCCGGCACGGGGGTCGCGCGCCGCGCGACGGAGCCGCGGTGGAGCGCCGCGCGGCGGGGTATCCCATCCCTGCTGCTCACAACTTCCTCGGCCCCGCCCCGGCTGGGCCTACGCCACGGTAGCAAGGTCGAACCGTTAGGGTCCGTTGTGGGCGGGAAATGCCAACCGGCGCCACCAACACGACTAGATCCGGAGATCGAGCACTTGAGCAGCGAACTCGTGCCAGCCCTCGAATGGAGCGACCTCGACCGTCGGGCGGTCGACGTCGTACGGGCCCTGGCGATGGACGCGGTAGAGAAGGCGGGATCGGGCCACCCCGGCACCGCGATGAGCCTGGCCCCCGCCGCATACCTGCTTTTCCAGCACGTGATGCGCCACGACCCGTCCGACACCTGCTGGGCGGGGCGGGACCGTTTCGTGCTGTCCTGCGGGCACTCCAGCCTGACCCTCTACATCCAGCTCTACCTGTCGGGTTACGGGCTGACCCTGCACGACCTCGAGATGCTGCGCCAGTGGGAGAGCCTGACCCCCGGCCACCCCGAGTACGGCCACACCGCCGGCGTGGAGACCACCACCGGCCCGCTCGGCCAGGGCATCGGCAACGCGGTCGGCATGGCGATGGCGGCCCGCCGCGAGCGCGGCCTGTTCGACCCGGACGCGGCCCCCGGCACCTCCCCGTTCGACCACATGATCTGGTGCTTCGCCTCCGAGGGCGACATCGAGGAGGGCATCAGCCACGAGGTCAGCGCCCTGGCCGGCCACCAGAAGCTCGGCAACCTGGTCGTCGTCTTCGACAGCAACCACATCTCCATCGAGGACGACACCCAGATCGCGCTGAGCGAGGACATCGTCAAGCGCTACGAGGCGTACGGCTGGCACGTGCAGACGGTCGACTGGACCCGCACCGGCGAGTACGTCGAGGACGTCCAGGAGCTGTACGACGCGCTGGAGGCGGCCCGCGCCGTCACCGACAAGCCGTCCTTCATCCGGCTGCGCACGATCATCGGCTGGCCCTCGCCGGGCAAGCAGAACACCGGCAAGGTCCACGGCGCGGCGCTCGGCGACGAGGAGATCGCCGCGACGAAGAAGGTCATGGGCATGGACCCCGAGAAGTCCTTCGACGTCCCGGACGAGGTGCTGGAGCACGCCCGCCGCGTCGTGCAGCGGGGCCGCGCCACCCGCGCCGAGTGGGACAAGTCCTACCATGCCTGGCGTGAGGCCAACCCGGAGCGCGCCGCCGAGTTCGACCGGATCTCCCAGCGGGAGCTGCCGAACGGCTGGCACAAGGCGCTGCCGGTCTTCGAGCCCGGCTCCTCGGTGGCCACCCGCAAGGCCTCCGGCGAGGTGCTCAGCGCCCTGGCCCCGGTCCTGCCGGAGCTGTGGGGCGGCTCGGCCGACCTGGCCGAGTCCAACAACACCACGATGAAGGGCGAGCCGTCCTTCATCCCCGAGGAGCACCAGACCAAGGCGTTCCCCGGCGGCCCGTACGGGCGCACGCTGCACTTCGGCATCCGCGAGCACGGCATGGGGGCGATCCTCAACGGCATCGCGCTGCACGGCGGCACCCGCCCCTACGGCGGCACGTTCCTGGTCTTCAGCGACTACATGCGCCCCGCCGTACGGCTGGCGGCGCTGATGAAGCTGCCGGTCACCTACGTGTGGACGCACGACTCCATCGGCCTGGGCGAGGACGGCCCGACCCACCAGCCGGTCGAGCACCTGTGGTCGCTGCGCGCGATCCCGGGCCTCGACGTGGTCCGCCCGGCGGACGCCAACGAGACCGCCGCCGCGTGGCGGGTCGTGCTGGAGCACACCGACCGCCCGGCCGCGCTGGCGCTGACCCGGCAGAACCTGCCGGTCTACGAGGGCACCGGCGACCACCGCAAGGTCGCCAGGGGCGGCTACGTGCTCCAGGACGCCTCCGACGGCCAGCCTAGGGTCATCCTGATCGCCACCGGCTCGGAGGTCGAGCTGGCCGTCGAGGCGCGCAAGGCCCTGGAGGCCGAGGGCGTGCCGACGCGGGTCGTGTCGATGCCGTGCGTCGAGTGGTTCCACGCCCAGGACGCCGCCTACCGGCAGACCGTGCTGCCGCCGTCGGTGCGCGCGCGCGTCGCCGTCGAGGCGGGCATCGCGCTCGGCTGGCGCGAGTTCGTCGGGGACGACGGGGTAGTGGTCAGCCTTGAGCACTTCGGCGCGTCCGCTCCCTACCGCACCCTTTTCCAGCAGTTCGGCCTCACCGCGGAGCGCGTGGTCGCGGCCGCCAAGGGCAGCCTCGCCAAGACCGGGGCCGACAAGGGCGAGACGACGGGAAACTGATCATCATGAGCGAGATCCTCAAGACCCTCTCCGGTCAGGGCGTGTCCGTCTGGCTGGACGACATCAGCCGCGAGCGCCTGCGCAGCGGCAACCTGGCCGCCCTGATCCGCGACAAGCACGTGGTCGGCGTCACCTCCAACCCGACGATCTTCGCCTCCGCGCTGAGCAAGGGCGACGCCTACGACACCCAGCTGCACGACCTGGCCGTGCGCGGGATCGGCGTGGAGGAGGCGGTGCGCGCCATCACCACCTACGACATCCGCTGGGCGGCCGACGTGCTGCGCCCGGTCTACGACGCCACCGGCGGCGTGGACGGCCGGGTCTCCATCGAGGTGGACCCGCGCCTGGCCCGCGAGACCGAGAAGACGATCGCCGAGGCGCGCGCGCTGTGGTGGATGGTCGACCGGCCCAACCTGTTCATCAAGATCCCGGCGACGGTCGAGGGCCTGCCCGCGATCACCCGGGCCATCGCGGAGGGCATCAGCGTCAACGTCACGCTGATCTTCTCCCTGGAGCGCTACCGCGCGGTGATGGACGCCTGGCTGACCGGTCTGGAGCAGGCCCAGGCCGCCGGGCTCAACCTGGCCGCCATCGAGTCGGTCGCCTCCTTCTTCGTCAGCCGCGTCGACACCGAGATCGACAAGCGCCTGGAGCAGACGGGCACCCCCGAGGCGAAGGCCCTCAAGGGCAAGGCGGCCGTCGCCAACGCCCGCCTGGCCTACGCCGCCTTCGAGGAGGTCGTGAACTCCCCGCGCTGGCAGGCGCTGCAGGCCGCCGGGGCCCGCCCCCAGCGCCCGCTGTGGGCCTCCACCGGCACCAAGGACCCCAGCTACCCCGACACCCTCTACGTCGACGAGCTGGTCACCGCCGGCACGGTCAACACCATGCCGGAGAAGACCCTGGACGCCGTCGCCGACCACGGCAGGATCACCGGCGACACCGTCCGCGCCTCCTACCGGCAGGCGTGGGACACCATGGCCGCGCTGAAGGAGGCCGGCATCGACTACGACGACGTCGTGCGGGTGCTGGAGGAGGAGGGCGTGGAGAAGTTCGAGGCGTCCTGGACCGAGCTCCTGGCCACCGTCAGCGCCGAGCTGGGGAAGGCGTGACGCCCATGGCAGTGTCCGTGACGTTCAACGAGGAGCGCCTGGCCGGGCAGGCCGCCGAGACGGTCAGGGCGCTGGTGGCCGACCGGGTCCACGAGCGCCTGGCCGCGGGCGACGCCACCCTGTGGGGCGAGGAGGCCCGGGCCGAGGCGGCCGTCCGCCTCGGCTGGCTCAACCTCCCCCTCACCAGCCGGGAGCTGCTCCCCGAGATCGGCATCCTGGTCGAGCGGGCCCGGGCGCAGGGCCTGGACCACGTGGTGCTGGCCGGCATGGGCGGCTCCTCGCTCGCCCCCGAGGTCATCTGCGCCAGCGCCGACGTGCCGCTGACCGTGCTCGACACCACCGACCCCGGCCAGGTCCGCCGCGCCCTGAACGACCGGCTCGAGCGGACCATCGTCGTGGTGGCCAGCAAGAGCGGCGGCACGGTCGAGACCGACAGCCACCGCCGCGTCTACGAGCAGGCCTTCCGGGACGCCGGGATCGACCCGGCCGAGCGGATCGTCGTGGTCACCGACCCGGGCTCGCCGCTGGAGCAGGCCGCCATGGACGCCGGCTACCCGGTCATCCTCGCCGACCCCAACGTGGGCGGGCGCTACAGCGCGCTGTCGGCCTTCGGCCTGGTGCCCAGCGCGCTGGCCGGGGCCGACGTGCTGAAGCTCCTCGACGACGCCGACGCGGTCCGGCCGCTGCTGGCGCAGGCCGAGGGCAACCCCGGCCTGGAGCTCGGCGCCGCCCTGGGCGCCGCCGCGCTGGCCGGGCGCGACAAGCTCGTCCTCGAGGACGGCATGTCGGAGATCAACGGCCTGCCCGACTGGATCGAGCAGCTGGTCGCCGAGTCCACCGGCAAGTCCGGCAAGGGCATCCTGCCGGTCGTCGGCGCCGACCCGAACGAGACCGGCGACGAGCTGGTCGCCGGGATCGACTCCGACGGCTCGGTGACCGTCGCCGGCCCGCTGGGCGCGCAGTTCCTCGTCTGGGAGTACGCCACGGCGGTCGCCGGCCGGGTCCTCGGCATCGACCCGTTCAACCAGCCGAACGTGACCGAGTCCAAGGAGAACACCAGCAGGCTGCTGGCCGCCGGTGACCTCCCCCTCGGCACGCCCGCGCTGGTCGACGGGCCGGTCGAGGTGTACGGCGAGGGCCTCGCCGACGCCAAGGACCTGTCCGACGTGCTCACCCGGCTGCTGCAGGCGATCCCGGACGACGGCTACCTGGCGGTCATGGCCTACCTCGACCGGGAGGCGGCCTTCGACGCCCCCGTGGCCGAGGGCGCCTCGTTCGACGCCATGACCGACGCCTGGAGCGCGGCCGACCCGGCCACGCTCCGCGGCCTGCTGGCGGTCCGGACCGAGCGGCCCGTCACCTTCGGCTGGGGGCCCCGCTTCCTGCACTCCACCGGCCAGTACCACAAGGGCGGGCCGCAGAACGGGGTGTTCCTGCAGATCACCGGGGAGAACCCGGTCGACCTGGAGGTCCCGGGCAGGCCTTACACCCTGGGCCGGCTCCAGCTGGCGCAGGCCCTGGGCGACCAGGGCGCGCTGACCGGCCGGGGCCGCCCGACCGTGCGGCTGCACCTGTCCGACCGGGTGGCCGGGGTGGCGCGGCTGCTCGAGGCGGCGCGGGAGGTCTGATGGCCGGCGCGGGGGCGGAGCGTGCGACGACCGGGGAGGAGCGGGAGGTCCGATGACGGATCAGGAGCAGACCGGGCAGGCGGGCCCGGCGGGAGAGGCGCGAGAGGCGGAGGAGAGCGTGGCCGCCGCCTCGGCGGCCGCGGTCGCCGCCACCACCGAGGAGCGCGTGGCGGCCAACCCGCTGCGCGATCCGCGGGACAAGCGCCTGCCCCGCGTGGCGGGGCCGTGCGTGCTGGTTCTGTTCGGCGTGACCGGCGACCTGGCGCGCAAGAAGCTGCTCCCCGCGATCTACGACCTGGCGAACCGGGGGCTGCTGCCCCCGGGCTTCTCCCTGGTCGGCTTCGCCCGCCGCGACTGGCAGGACCAGGACTTCGCGCAGCTGACCTACGACGCGGTCAAGGCGAACGCGCGCACGCCGTTCCGCGAGGAGGTCTGGAAGCAGCTGTCGGAGGGCATCTTCTTCTGCCCCGGTGAGTTCACCGACGACGGCGCGTTCGACGCGCTGTCGATGATGCTCACCGAGATCGACGAGACCCGGGGCACCGGCGGCAACTACGGGTTCTACCTGTCGGTGCCGCCGAAGTTCTTCCCGGTCGTGGTCGAGCAGCTCAAGCGGACCGGCGTGGCGCACGGCCCGGCCGGGTCCTGGCGCCGGGTGGTGATCGAGAAGCCCTTCGGGCACGACCTGGCCAGCGCCCGGGAGCTCAACGAGATCACCAGCGCGGTCTTCCCGGAGAGCTCGGTGTTCCGCATCGACCACTACCTGGGCAAGGAGACCGTCCAGAACATCATGGCGCTGCGGTTCGCCAACAACCTGTTCGAGCCGATCTGGAACCGCGGGTACGTCGACCACGTCCAGATCACGATGGCCGAGGACATCGGCATCGGCGGCCGGGCGGGCTACTACGACGGCATCGGCGCGGCCCGCGACGTGATCCAGAACCACCTGCTCCAGCTGCTGGCGCTGGTGGCGATGGAGGACCCGACCTCCTTCGACGCCGACGCGCTGCGCCGGGAGAAGGAGAAGGTCCTGCGGGCGGTGCAGCTCCCGCAGGACCTGGCGGCGAGTACGGCGCGCGGGCGCTACGCGGCCGGCTGGCAGGGCGGCGAGCCGGTCGTCGGCTACACCGAGGAGCAGGGCATCGGAGCCGATTCGGTCACCGAGACCTACGCCGCGATCAAGCTGGAGATCGCCAACCGCCGCTGGGCCGGGGTCCCGTTCTACCTGCGCACCGGCAAGCGGCTGGGCCGCCGGGTGACCGAGGTCGCCGTGGTGTTCCAGAAGGCGCCGCACCTGCCGTTCAGCAAGGACGAGACCGAGATCCTCGGGCACAACGCGCTGGTCATCCGGGTCCAGCCGGACGAGGGCGTCACGGTGCGGTTCGGCTCGAAGGTGCCGGGGACCGCGATGGAGGTTCGGGACGTCTCGATGGACTTCGCCTACGGCGAGTCGTTCATGGAGTCCTCCCCCGAGGCCTACGAGCGGCTCCTGCTGGACGTGCTGATCGGCGATCCGCCGCTCTTCCCGCACCAGCGCGAGGTGGAGCTGTCGTGGACGATCCTCGACCCGATCGAGGAGTTCTGGGCCACGCAGGGCCCGCCGGAGGACTACCCCGCCGGCACCTGGGGTCCCGCCTCGGCGGACGAGATGATGGCCCGCGACGGGCGCGTCTGGAGGAGGCTGTAGATGCCGAGCTTCATGCTCACCGACACCACCGCGTCGAAGATCTCCGCCCATCTCACGCACCTCCGCCACCAGCTGGGCAGCCCCGCCGTCGGCATGGTGCTGACGCTGGTGGTGGTCTGCGACGAGGCCAGCCAGTACGACGCGACGCGCGCCGCGACCGAGGCCGCCCGCGCGCACCCGTCCCGGATCCTCGTCGTCATCACCCGCGACCCCGCCGAGCCGAACCGGCTGGACGCGGAGCTGCGCGTCGGGGAGACCACGCCGGGCGAGGTGCTCCTGCTCCGCCTGTACGGCGAGCTGACCGGGCACGCCGACTCGGTGGTCAGCCCGCTGCTGCTCACCGACACGCCGGTGGTCGCCTGGTGGCCGAAGAGCTGCCCGGAGGTCCCGGCCAAGGACCCGATCGGGGCGCTCGCCCAGCGCCGGATCCTCGACGCGCGGGCGGCCCCGGAGCGGGTGCGGGCCATCGCGGGCCGGGCCCGCTCCTACGTGCCGGGCGACACCGACCTGGCCTGGACCCGGCTGACGCCGTGGCGGAGCCTGCTGGCCGCCGCGTTCGACCAGCCGGTGGGCAAGGTCAGGAAGGGGGTGGTGGAGGCCTCCGCCGACCACGCCAGCGCCCCGCTGCTGGCCGCCTGGCTGGGCGAGCGGCTCGGCGCGCCGGTGAAGGTCGCCGAGTCCGGCGGTCCCGGCCTGACCTGCGTCCGGCTGACCACCTCCGACGGCGACATCGCCATCAGCCGCTCCGACGCCCTCCTGGCCACGTTCTCCCGGCCGGGCCAGCCGGACCGCAAGGTCGCCCTGGCCCGGCGGCCGACCGAGGAGCTGCTCGCCGAGGAGCTGCGCCGCCTGGACCCGGACGAGATCTACGAGGCCGCGATCCGGCGGGTGGCCCGCACGCACAAGCCCTGACGGGCCCGTCCGGCGCGCCCGGAGCGCGCCGCGGGGCCGCCCCCCCGGGCGCCCGCCCGGGCGGGCGGCCCGTTCCCTGTCCCCGAGTCCTCGAGCTCCCCGAGTCGTTGAGCTCCCGAGTCAGAGAGATCGCGCTGTGAGTGTTCCCAACGTCGTCGTCCACCGCGACGCCGACATGCTCGCCAAGGCCGTCGCCGCCCGGGTGATCACCCGCCTGGTCGACGCCCAGTCGGCCAAGGGCTCGGCCTCGCTGGTCCTGACCGGCGGCACCGTCGGCATCGCCACGCTGGCCGAGATCGCCGCCAGCCCGGCCCGTGACGCCGTCGACTGGCGCAACCTGGACATCTGGTGGGGCGACGAGCGTTTCCTGCCCTCCGGCGATCCGGAGCGCAACGAGACCGGCGCCCGCAAGGCCCTGCTCGACCACGTCGACGTCGACGAGGCCCGCGTGCACGTGATGCGCGGCCCCGACTCGGGCATGTCCGCCGAGGAGTCGGCGGACGCCTACGCCGAGGAGCTGCGCCGGGCCGCCCGGCCGGAGGACCACGCGCCGGCGCCCGCCTTCGACGTGCTGCTGCTGGGCATGGGCCCGGACGCCCACGTCGCGTCGCTCTTCCCCGAGATGCCCGCGCTGTACGACACCCGGCCCGCGGTGGCCGTGCACGGCTCCCCCAAGCCGCCGCCCACCCGGATCTCGCTGACCATGCCGGTCATCCAGGGGGCTCGCGAGGTGTGGGTGGTCGCGGCGGGCGCCGACAAGGCGGGGGCCGTACGGCTGGCGCTGGCGGACGACTCGGGGCCGGTGCAGGTCCCGGCGGCCGGGGCGCGGGGGCGTCAGCGCACCCTGTTCCTGCTGGACCGGGCCTCCGCCGCGAAGATCCCCGCCTCGCTCGGCCGGATCTCCTCCCCCTGAGCCGCTCCCCCTCCCGGCCGGCCCCTCCGGGCGGGCGGGGGCCGAGCCGGCGCCGGGCGGCCCGGGCGACCTGGCTAGTCTGGCGGCCATGTTCATCCTCGAGCTCACCTACACCGCCCCCCTCGAACGCGTCGACGCCGTCCTGGCGGACCACGTCACGTGGCTGGACGAGCAGTACGAGGCCGGGGTCTTCATCGCCTCGGGCCGCAAGGTCCCGCGCGACGGCGGAGTGATCGTCGCCGTCGGGGAGGACCGCGCGGCCGTCGAGGCCCTCGTGGCGACCGACCCCTTCAGCGTCGAGAAGGTGGCCGACTACCGGATCACCGAGTTCCTCGCCACCAGGACGGCCGCGCCCCTGGCCTCCTACCGTCAGCAGCCCCCGCCGAGCTGACCGGATCGGGACCGGCGCCGGCCGCCGGCCCGGGCACGCCGGGGGACGGCGTCGCACCGGTACGGGGGTCCGCGCGGAACGGGCCGGTCCCCGGCGCGGTCGCCCGCTCCACCGCCCGTCCCGTCTAGGATGCCGGGGCGTGCAGGACGCCGGGGAGGTGCGGGTGGGCGCTGGAGGCGCGGGAGACATGGGGCGCGGGCCTTCCGGGGAGTCCGCCGAGGAGCGGGCGCTGTTCGTGTACGGGACGCTGATGTTCCCCGAGGTGCTGCGGGCGCTGCTCGGCCGGGTGCCGGAGAGCGCTCCGGCGGTGGCCGAGGGGTGGCGGGCCGCCCGCCTGCCGGGCCAGGTCTATCCCGTGCTCGTGCCCGCCGGGGAGGGGACGGCCCGCGGACTGCTGATCACCGGTCTGACCGCGGCCGAGTGGCGTGTCCTGGACGAGTACGAGGGCCCGATGTACGAGCTGCGGCCCGTCGAGCTGACGGACGGGCGGCGGGGGCATGCCTACGTCACCGTCGATCCCGCGGCGGCGGCCCCCGACGACTGGGACGCCGAGCGCTTCGTGGCCGAGCATCTGGACGCCTACCTGGGTGAGTGCGGTCCGCCGGAGACGGACGGGCGGGCTCCGTAGTCACCGGTCAGAGCAGGGCGTCGATCTCGGCGAGGAGGGTCTTCTTGGTCTCGGAGTCGAGATAGGAGGCGGTGACGGCGTTCCCGGCGAGGGAGGCGAGGGCGTGGCGGTCGAGACCGAAGACGTCGGCGGCCACGCGGTACTCGTTCGTCAGCGTGGTGGCGAACATGGGCGGGTCGTCGCTGCCCAGCGTGACGGTCAGGCCCTCGGCCAGCAGGCGCGGGAGCGGATGGTCCTCGATCCGGGCGACCTGGCCGGTGCGCACGTTGGAGGTGGGGCAGACGTCCAGGGGGATGCGCTCGGCTCGCAGGCGGGCGACGAGGCGGGGGTCGTCCAGGCAGGAGATGCCGTGGCCGATCCGTTCCGCGCCGAGGTGCTCGACGGCCTCCCAGATCGTCTCGGGGCCGGTCATCTCCCCCGCGTGTGGGACGCTGTGCAGACCGGCGGCCCGGGCGGCGCGGAAGGCGTCCCGGAAGGCGTCGCGGTGGTGGACGCGCTCCTGCTCGATCCCGGCCAGCCCGAAGGCGACCAGCGCCTGCGGCGGCTCGGTGAGGGCGTGCTCCAGGGTGATCCGGGCGGCCTCGGCGCCGAACTCCCCGGGGATGTCGAAGATGTAGCCGATCCGGACGCCGTGCTCGTCGAGGGCCTGGCGGGCGGCGAGGTCCAGGGCCTCGGTGACGGCCCTGCGCGGCATGCCGACCACGTGGTGGGCGTACGGCGTGACGGTCACCTCGGCGTAGCGGCCGTTCTGCCCGGCGAGGTCGCGGGCCAGGCCGGTCACCAGGGTCGCCACGTCCTCGGGCTCGCGGACCAGCGCGTTGACCGTCCCGTAGACCCGGGCGAAGTCGGCGAAATCCCGGAAGGCGTAGAAGGCCCGCAGTTCCTTCTCTGTGGTCGGCACGCGGCCGCCGGGGTGGCGGCGGGCCAGTTCCAGGACCGTCGGCACGGAGGCGGAGCCGATGAGATGGACGTGGAGCTCGGCCTTGGGCAGCGCGTCGATGAAGTCATGGATCTTCATGCCGCGACCATACGCACGCCGGACCGGACGAAGACAGGCTGAGAGGTCGAATCTGACAGAAAGATGTGAGCTTCGCCTCGGCGGGCCGGACGGACCGCGCCCATCAGATCGCGCCCATCAGACCGCACGCGCCGGGACAGGATCGTGCCCCTGGTCCGAGGGGCCCTGAGCCCCCCTCGGACCAGGGGCACGGTGTGACGGGTTCAGCTCGGGGACGCCGTCGCCATCACGCCCACGGCCAGCCTGGCTTCCACCACGCCGGGGTCATCGGTGTAGCTCAGGGTCGCGCCGAGCGAGAGCATGAGCCTGCGCATGCGCGCGTTGTCGGAGAGCATGGTCGCCTTCACCTCGGCGAAGCCCAGGTCGCGGGCCTCGGCGACGAGCATCCGCGCCAGCGCGGCGCCCAGCCCTCTGCCCTGCCAGCGGTCCTCGACCAGGAAGGCCAGCTCGGCGATGCCGGGGTCGGGGGTGAACATCAGGCTGGCCAGCGCGACCACCTGCCCGTCCCGTCCGGCGACGACGGAGTGGCCGCGGCCGCGGTCGCAGAGCCGGTCGAAGACGCTGCGCGGCAGCGCGGGCATCGCGGTGAAGTAGCGGAAGCGGCGGGTCTCCGGCGAGCAGCGCTCGTGCAGGTCGCGGACCGCCTCGCGGTAGCCCGAGGTGAGCGGCCTGACCTCGGTCTCGGTGCCGTCGGAGAGCTTGACGACCCGCTCGGTGGAGCCCGGCTCCTCGGCCGGGGGCTGCGCCAGCCGGACGAAGGACGCGGCACGGGCCGCCTCGGTCAGCGTGAAGGGCAGCTCGGCGCGGCGCAGCCGGATCGCGCGGCGGGAGGCCACCGGCACGGTCAGCATGGTCGGGTCGGGCAGGTCGCTCATCTCGGTGCCGTAGACCCAGCGGGCGTCGTCGGCGCGGAGCAGCTCTTTGAGCAGTTCCGGCAGGCGCCAGGGGGTGGCGCGCAGCCGGGAGGCGAGCAGGAGCACCCGGGTGGGCTCGTCGGTCAGCTCGTGGGCGGTGGCGGGGACGACCTGGACCCGGCGGCCGCCGGCCGCCTCCAGCGCCTGCCGTACGGCCTCGGGGGCGGCGGGGATCTCCGCGACGAACTCGTCCACCGTGCCGTCGGCGTCCGGATGGACGCTGAGGCCCAGGATGTTGCCGCCCTTCTCCGCGAGGGCCGCGGCCAGCGACGCCAGCCGTCCCGGTCGCTCGTCCACCGTCGTCCGTATCCGCAGGAACCCCATCGCAACCACTCCCTCCATCTGCGGAAATCATGCCGGAGGGTTGTTACGGCACTGCTACACGGGAGTGAGGCCGCCGTTACGTCTGCGGTGATCGTTCATGACGCGGTTGCGCAACGCTTTCCGTCGGAAGGCACGGCGAGCCCGACGGATATAGCAGGATATGACGCCATGAGTACGCGTGTCCCCCTTTCTACGGACTTCGTCAATGGTGACGTTTCCTTCTGGTTCCGTTCTCCGGGTCTCCCCGAGGCGGGCCCTCCCCTCCCAGGGGACCGCGACGCCGACGTGGTGATCGTCGGCGCCGGCTACACCGGCCTGTGGACCGCGTACTACCTGAAGAAGGCGGACCCCGCGCTCCGGATCGTGATCCTGGAGAAGGAGTTCGCAGGATACGGCGCCTCCGGCCGCAACGGCGGCTGGCTGGTCGGCGAGCTGGCCGGGACGCCGGAGCGCTACGCCGCCACGCACGGCGCGGACGCGGCCCGGCGCTTCCAGCGGGTGATGTTCGAGGCGGTCGACGAGGTCGTCGCCGTCACCGCGGCCGAGGGCGTCGACGCCGACGTGGTCAAGGGCGGCGTCACCACGGTCGCCACCAACGCCGCCCAGGAGCGGCGCCTGCACGAGCTGGTCGCGCACGCCCGCCGCTGGGGCTGGACCGAGGAGGACCTGCGCCCGCTGGAGCCGGACGAGCGGGAGCGGCGCCTGCGGGTCAGCGGGGCGGTCGGCGCGGTGTGGAGCCCGCACTGCGCCCGGCTCCAGCCGGCCAAGCTGGTGCGGGGCCTGGCCGACGTCGTGCGGGGACTCGGGGTGGAGGTCTTCGAGGGCACCCCGGTCACCGGCATCGCGCCGCGCGCCGCGCGCACGCCGTACGGGACGGTCCGCGCGGACTACGTCATCCGGGCCACCGAGGGGTTCACCGCGGAGATGCGGCAGTACCACCGGGCGTGGCTGCCGATGAACAGCTCGATGATCGTCACCGAGCCGCTCGGCGGGATCTGGGACGAGATCGGCTGGCAGGGCTGCGAGCTCCTGGGCGACATGGCGCACTACTACATGTACGCCCAGCGGACCGCCGACGGGCGGATCGCCTTCGGCGGGCGCGGCAGGCCGTACCTGTACGGCTCGCGCGTGGACGACCGGGGGCGCACGCACGACTGGACGGTCGAGGCGCTGTGGGAGCTGCTGACGCAGATGTTCCCGGCGGTGCGGGCCTCGCGGGTGGCCCACGCCTGGTCCGGGGTGCTGGGCGTGCCGCGCGACTGGTGCGCGACCGTGCACGTGGACCACGCCACCGGGATCGGCTGGGCGGGCGGCTACACCGGGCACGGGGTGGCCGCCGCCAACCTCGCCGGCCGTACCCTGCGGGACCTGGTGCTGCGGCGCGGGACCGAGGAGGCGGCGCTGCCGTGGGTGGACCGCCGGGTGCGGAACTGGGAGGTCGAGCCGCTGCGCTGGGCCGGGGTGCACGCCATGTACGACCTGTACCGCCGGGCCGACGCCCGGGAGCGGGCCGGGCTGGGCCGTACCTCGCTGCTGGCGCGGCTGGCCGACTCCGTCTCCGGGCGCTGACGGAGCGGCCGGGACACGACGCCGGCGGGCCCGGCACCGGGTCACGGCCGCCGGCGGACCGGCTCTGACCGGCCGGCGGCGGACCGGCCTTCGGCGGACCTGACGGCCACGGGCCGGATGCTGAGATCATGGCCGCCGGGACGAGAACGCGCACGCGGAGGGTGGACTCATGACGGACCTGCTGTTCCGGGGCGGCCGGGCCTTCCTGCCCGGCGGCGCCTTCGCCGAGGCCGTGCTGGTCCGCGGCGGCCGGATCGCGGCCGCGGGCGCCGAGGCCGACCTGGCGCGGCTGGCGGCCCCCCGTTGCGAGACCGTCGACCTGGACGGAGGCCTGCTGGTCCCGGGGATCACCGACGCGCACCTGCACCCGGTCCAGGCCGGGCTGGAGCGGGCCAGGTGCGACCTGGCGGAGGTCTACGGTCTGGACGCCTACGTGGAGAAGGTCGCCGCCTACGCGGCGGCCCACCCGGAGCGGGAGTGGATCGACGGCGGCGGCTGGGACATGTCGGCCTTCCCCGGCGGGCTGCCGCACCGCTCGCAGCTCGACTTCACGGACCGGCCGGTCTACCTGATCCAGCGCGACCACCACGCCGCCTGGGTGAACAGCCGGGCCCTGGAGATCGCCGGGATCACCCGCGACACCCCGGACCCGGCCGACGGCCGGATCGAGCGCGACGCCGACGGCACCCCCAGCGGCGTGCTCCACGAGGGCGCGATGGACCTGGTGGGCCTGCTCACCCCGCGCCCGACCGGGCAGGACCTGGTCGACGCGCTGCTTTCGGCCCAGTCGTACCTGTTCTCCCTGGGCATCACCGGGTGGCAGGACGCGATCGTCGGCTCCTACGCCGGTTCGGACGACCAGCTGCCCGCCTACCTCTCCGCCGCCTCCTCCGGGAGGCTGAAGGCGCGCGTGGTGGGCGCCCTCTGGTGGGACCGCACGCGCGGCGCCGAGCAGATCGGCGAGCTGCTGGAGCGGCGGAAGGCCGCCGAGGGGCTGGAGACGTTCCGCGCCACCTCGGTGAAGATCATGCAGGACGGGATCGCCGAGAACTTCACCGCCGCGGTGATCGAGCCCTACTGCCGGTGCGGCGGGACCGGCCTGTCCTACGTCGACCCGGAGGCGCTGAAGGGGTACGTCGCCGAGCTGGACCGGCACGGTTTCCAGGTGCACTTCCACGCGATCGGCGAGCGGGCGGTGCGGGAGGCGCTGGACGCGCTGGAGGGCACCGACCCGGCCACCCGGCACGAGCGCCGGCACCACATCGCGCACCTGCAGATCGTCACCCCGGACGACGTGCCGCGCTTCGCCCGCCTCGGCGTGGCGGCCAACCTGCAGCCGCTCTGGGCCACCCACCACGCCCAGATGGACGAGCTGACCATCCCGTTCCTGGGCGAGGAGCGGTCGGCCTGGCAGTACCCCTTCGCCGACCTGCTGAGGGCGGGCACCCGGCTGTGCGCGGGCAGCGACTGGCCGGTCTCCACCGCCGACCCGGTCCAGGGCATGCACGTGGCGGTCAACCGGACCGAGCCGGGCGGGTCCGTGCACGCGGACTACCCGACGGCGGGCACGCCGTTCCTGCCGGGTCAGGCGCTCGACCTGGCCACGGTGCTGACCGCCTACACGGCCGGGTCCGCGTGGGTCAACCACGACGGGGAGGCGGGCTCGATCGCGGCCGGCAACCGGGCGGACCTGGTCGTGCTGGACCGCGACCCGTTCACCGAGCCGCCCGGGGACATCTGGCGGACGCGGGTGGCCATGACCTTCGTCGGCGGGGAGCGGGTGCACTGACCGGGGCGACTGCTCTCTTAAATTCTCGACAAACAAGGTCAAATAGGACTAAACGGTATTAACGCATAACATGCATCGGTCATCGCCGAGACCGGGAGATCGAAGTGCATGCGCGACCACCGCTCCCCGCGTTCCGCCGGCCGCCGCGTGCCCGCCCCGGAGACGGCCGCTCTGGAGACGGCCGCCCCGCCCCGGCGACGCCACCGCAGGGCCACCCGGCCGGGCCGCCGCCGTTCGCCGGCCCTGCGCGCACTCCTGGCCGCGCTGCTCCTGCTCGTCGCGGGGATCGTGGTGTTCACCCGTAGCCCCGAGACCGTCGTCCTGAAGTTCTACGACACGGCCGGGAACGGCACCGAGCTGACCGGCCAGACCGTCAGGCAGGCCATGAACGGCAGCGACGGCTCCGAGAGCGACGCGCTGCTCGACCCGGCGACCCTGGAGGTGGTCGAGGAGTGGCCGCTCTACGAGGGCGGCACCCCCCTCCGCTGGCGCTTCGACGTCCCCGGCCGGCCCGTGGCCTTCGCCGTCAACTGGCCGACCTCGCGCGGCTACTCCACCGTGATCGTCGACAACGGCGGCACCGGGTTCACCGGCCAGGGAGCCGTCGTCTTCAACTACCAGGCGGCGCTGGACGCCAAGCGCAGGCTCGACGCGGCGCTGGCCGTACGAGGTGACTACCGGCGCTCGGAGGCGTTCGAACGCGCCTACGCCACCGTCGCCGCCGAGCTGGACCGGGCCCGCGCCGCCGCCACCGACGCCGGGCGCGGCAAGTACGGCCAGCGCGCGCTGGACGCGGTGCACACGGCCGGCGACCTGATGCTCGGCGAGTACGGCCCCGCCTCCGCCGCGGCGCGCGGCGCCGGGCCCTGGATGGGGCTGACCGTGGCCGACATCAGGACGCCGGTGAGCTGGCCGGGGCTCGCCAAGTGGCTGACCGGCGCGAACGGCTGGGTCCGGATCATCTTCGAGCCGGACAAGGACGCGGGGAACGTCGAGCACTACCGGGCCGCGGTCCAGGCCGCCCACGCGGCCGGGCTGAAGGTGCTCGGCCAGCCGGTGGACTCCGACTACGCCCACGAGCTGAGCCGCGCCGCCTACCTGGCGCGGGTCAAGGCCTACGTCGACGCCTACCCCGACATCGAGGCCTGGGAGGTGGGCAACGAGGTCAACGGCTGCTGGGTGGACGGCGACTGCCAGGACGGGAAGGCCGTCGAGGAGGACGACCGGATCGCGAACAAGGTCGCCGACGCGGCCGCCTACGTGCGCGCGACCCGGCCGCAGGCGCAGACCGTCGTGACGCTCTACTGGCAGCTGGGCACCGACGCGGCCGAGTGGTCGGTCTTCACCTGGGCCAGGGAGAACCTGCCCGCCGAGGTCCGGGGGGACATCGACGTGGTCGCGCTCTCGGTCTACGCCGAGGACGCGCCGATGGGACTCGCCTTCGACCAGGTGATGAACACCCTGCACGCCGAGTTCCCCGACCAGCGGATCGCGCTCGGCGAGCTGGGCTACTGGAGCGAGGACACCACCAAGGCGTTCTGGGCCTTCGACCCCGGCGACACCGCGGCGGCCCGGCGCGCACTGGCGGGCCACTACTACGCGGCCGCGCTCGGCTACGAGTGGAGCCTGGGCGGTGGCTTCTGGTGGTACTTCATCGAGGAGGTGCCCGGCGACGCCGGGCTGCAGACGGCGATCCGCGACGTCACCGGACGCCTGGGCGGCCTGTAGGCGGCCCGGGCCCGGCCGGGCGGCCGGAAGGAACTCCGCGAGCGGCCCGGGCGCGACCACCGGTACCCGGGCGCGACCGGTGACGCCCGGAAGTGACCACCGGCGCCCGGGTCCAGCCGGGTGACCGGAAGGGCTCCGACACCCGGCCCGTCCGGGGGTCCGGCGGGATCCGGCGCGCCGGTGGGACCATGGCCCGGTGACCGAGTGACACCGGGCCGGGGAGGCGCCGTGAACGATCTGCCCATCTGCGTGACCTGCGGTGTCCAGTACGGCGCCCCGCGCGAGAACTGCCCGATCTGCGAGGACGAGAGGCAGTACGTCGGCTGGGACGGCCAGCGCTGGACCTCCCTGAACGAGCTGCGCGCCTCCGGCCACCGGATGCGGATCGCCGAGGAGGGGCCCGGCGTGGTCGGCATCGGCACCGACCCCGCCACCGCCATCGGCCAGCGGGCCCTGCTGGTCCGCACGCCCGCCGGGAACGTGCTGTGGGACATGGTCAGCCACCTCGACGACGACCTGGTCCACCAGGTGAACGAGCTCGGCGGGATCGACGCGATCGCGATCAGCCACCCGCACTTCTACGGCTCGATGGTCGAGTGGGCGCACGCCTTCGACACGCCGGTCCACATCCACGCCGCCGACGCGCAGTGGGTGGCCCGGCCCGACGACTCGGTGGTCTTCTGGGAGGGAGAGACGCTGGAGATCCTCGACGGGCTGACGCTGGTCAACGCGGGCGTGCACTTCGCGGGCGGCCAGGTGCTGCACTGGCGCGACGGCGGGGACGGGCGGGGCGCGCTGCTGTCCGGCGACATCCTCCAGGTGGTCCCCGACCGCCGCTGGGTGAGCTTCATGTACAGCTACCCGAACCTCATCCCGGAGCGCCCCCGGACCGTCCGCCGGGCGCTGGCGCTGCTGGAGCCGTACCGCTTCGAGCGCGTCTACGGCGGCTGGTGGAAGCGGGTCGTGCGCACCGACGGGGCCGAGGCCGTGCGCCGCTCCGCCGACCGCTACCTCTCCTTCGCCCTGGACGACTCGCTGTGAGGCCGTCCCCTTCCGGCCGCCCACGCGCTGAGCCCCTCCTCGGTGAGGACGTGGTCGAGCGCGGTGGCCGCGGCTCCGTACAGCACGCCGTCCCCGCCGAGCGCCGCGGGCACCACGGGCGGCGGGGCCTCACGGTGGAACCGCATCAGGCCGCCTGTGACGGCCGCCTCGAACTCGGAAGCGGCCGCGGCGCGCAACGGCCCGGCGAAACCGCCGAGGGTGACGATCTCGGGGTCGAAGGCGTTGACCAGCCCGGCGAGCCCGCGCCCGAACCCGGCCGCGGCGCGGCCCACCGCGGACCGGACGGCCGGGTCCTCCGCCGCCCGGGCCAGGGCCGCCTGCGCGTAAGTGCGCGGGTCGGAGGGGGGCGGCTCCCCGAGGTGGCGGGCGATGGCCCGGCCGTCGACGGTGAGGTCCCAGCAGCCTGACGCGCCGCACGGGCAACGCAGCGCGGGGTCGCCGAACGGCAGGTGGCCGAACTCGCCCCCGGCGCCGGTCGCGCCCGCGACGGGGCGGCCGTCCAGGACCAGGGTGCCGCCCACGCCGACCTCGATCGTGACGTGCAGCGCCGTGCCGGCTCCGGCGGCGGCGCCGTAGCGGGCCTCGGCGGCGCCGGCCAGCGTCGCGTCGTTGCCGACGAACAGCGGCAGGCGCGGATCCGGTAGCAGCCCGGCCAGGTCCACCGCGTCCCAGCCCAGCGCGGCGGACTGCGTGACCCCGCCGTTCCGGACGGTCGCGGCGACGCCCACCGACACGGCCCGGACGCGGCCGCCGTGGCGTCCGGGGAGCCGTCCGTGGAGGCGTCCGTGGAGGCGCCGCACCGCCGCCGCGATCGCCTCGGCCACGCGGCCGGGGTCCCGGCTGGCGTGCGTGCCCTCCTCCGCGACGCGGGGCCTGCCGTCGAGCGCCGCGACCGCGATCCGCCAGTCCTCCTGCCGGATGTCGACCGCGATGACGACCGGGCCGTCCGGATGCGGGTGCAGCACGGTCGTCGGCCGTCCCCGTCCGGAGGCGGCGGCCGGGGCCTCGGAGAGCAGCGCCAGCTCGCGCAGGCGCGCGGTGATCTCGGTGGCGGAGCCGGTGGTCAGGCCGAGCCGCTGCGCCACGCGCGCCCGGGTGACGCCCGGCTCCCTGCGCATCTCCTCCAGCACCGCCAGCGCGCCGCGCCAGCGGGCGTCCCGGGCGCGGACGGACGACGTGCGGACGGACGGCCTGCGGTCCGCGGGACTTGCCACGGGTACGGTCACCCCCTTTATCCTCGCGCCACGAGTTTATCGGAGGGAGACCCTGTGCGACGACGACCGGACCCCGGCGCGGAGGCCGTACGGAGCGGACACGGGACCGCACCGGGCCTCGGCGGGGACGCCGTGCGCAACGGTGACGGAACCGCATCGGGCGGGGATGAGACCGTGCCGGGCGGGCACGGAGGCGCACGGGAACGACGGCGGGTCGTCCGGCAGGTCGGATTCGCGCAGGCGGCGCTCGGGTTCACCGTCAACAGCCTCGGCGCGTGCCTGGTGCTGCTCGCCCGTGACCTCGGCACGCCTCCCGGCGAGCTGGCGTGGCTGTCGTCGTCCTTCGGGGTCGGTCTGCTGGTGGTCGGAGCCGCCGGACGGCCGGTCCTCCGGCCGGGTCCGCGACCGGCGCTGCTCGCCTCCGCCCTGCTCGCCGCCGCCGGGGCCGCGCTGCTCGCCACCGCGTCCGCCGCGCCGCCGGTCGCGGCCGGGGCACTTCTGCTGGGCCTGGGGGCGGCCGGCCTGGTCCTGGTCACGCCCGCCCTGCTGCGCGGCCCGGACGCCGCGGCCGGTCTCGCCCGCGCCAACGCCGCCGCGAGCGTCAGCGCCCTGCTCGGCCCGCCCGCCATCGGCGCCCTCGACGCCGCCGGTGCGAGCGGCCGGCTCGCCCTCCTGCTGGCCGTCCCGCCGCTGCTGTTCCTCGCAGCCGACGCCCGGGCCCGCGGGCCGGTGGCGTCCGGCGTCCGCGACGG
>NZ_JBHSBM010000040.1:60817-81245 GCF_042650625.1 Planomonospora corallina | reverse complement strand
CCGGCGGACGGCCCTGGACGCCGGGGGCTCCGGGAAAGCCGGGAACACCGGGAAAGCCGTGGCCATCCCGGCCGGGGTCCCTGGCTCCCGGGAGGACGAGTGGGACGGCCACGGCTCGCCGGTGGGGTGGCGGGCGGCCGGGGCGTGGGCCGCCATCGTGGTGGGCGTGTCCATGGAGTTCTGTTTCACGATCTGGGGCACGGCCCGCCTGCAGGGCACCGGGCTGGCCGCGGGCACGGCCGCCGCGGCGGCCACCGCGTTCCTCGTCGGCATGGCGGCCGGCCGGCTCCTGGCGCCGCGGCTGATCGGGCGCGGGATCCCCATCGTCCCCCTGGGGTGCGGGCTCGCGACGGCCGGGACGCTGGCCGTCGCCCTGACCGACGCGCCCGTGCCGGTCGCCGCCGGGCTCGTGGTGGCCGGGCTGGGGATCGCGCCGTTCTACCCGGTGACGCTCGCCCGGCTGGTCCAGGTGCCGGGGCTCACCGCGGCGCGGTCGGCGGCGTACGGGGCGCTCGCCTCCGGCACCGCGATCCTGGCGGCGCCCGCGCTGCTCGCCGTGCTCGGGAACGTGCTCGACCTGCGCACGGCGTTCCTCGTCACGGTGCCGCCGCTGGCGCTCGCCCTGGCCGCCGCCACCACTCCGGCCCTGCGGGCCCTCCTCCGGCGGAGGGCGTAGGTGCGGAGCCGGCACGCCTACTTGCTCCGCAGTTTCCCCAGCGGGTGGGGGTCCTCCTCCAGCGCGGAGCACGCCGCCCGCCGGCCGGCGTCCTCGGGACGGAGGGCGCTGCGCAGGTAGGCCGAGGTGAGCCACTGGATCAGCGCGACGCGTTCGGGGCTCTCGTCCGTCGTCTCCGCGACCCCGTACCCGGCGACGCCGCCGAGCGAGTGCTCGGCCCCGGGCAGCGTGAGCAGGCTCTTTCTCCCCGGGCTGAGAACGTAGGCGTCGGTGAACCAGTCGGGTCCCCGGGTGGAGAGCGCGGACTGATCCTGGTCTCCGGCGACGATGAGAGCCGGCGTGGTCATGCCCTCGAAGGACGGCCTCATGAAGGGGAGGTTCTCGGCCGCGAAGGGGGTCAGGTCGTCGCCCAGGCCGGGCAGCACCCCCGCCCTGACCCGCGGGTCGGACATGTCCTCCCCGGGAACGCCGGCGGAGTCGAAGGAGGTCAGCAGCAGCGTGGCGGTCCGGCACTTGACTTCGGTCCGCCAGGTGCCGCGGACGGTGCCGGCCGGCGTGGCCGCCTCTGAAATGGCGGCCCTCGAGAAAACGCTCGTGGCCGAACAGGTTGACGCCAAGAGGCACATGTCGTGTACTTGGAACCGGCCGGTGACAAGAGGTCCAGGGGACCTCTTCTCGGAGGATCCGAGATAGCCGGTCTTAATCATGCGTTCCCCACGGCAGGAACATCGAGCGCAGATTCGGCTTCACCTGACTGTCGAACCATTTGCATTGCCGCCCCTCAAGCCTCCTCTGAACCGCCCAGAGCCCGTAGTCGGCGACCTGGATACCCCAGGCACTCTGCGCATCCCGGACACAGAGCGCGATCTCGCGACTCACGGCGAACCGCCCGCAGACCTCCTCGAGTGCCTCCTTGGCGTTCATCGTCCGGCGGTTCGTCGTCAGGGTGGCCGCGATCACGTACACCGTGTCACCAGGTCGGCTGACCTTGCGCAGGACACCTTTGAAGTGCGAGTACCACGCGAGCGTGCAGAGCCAGTGCGGCCGTTCGCGGATGGCCGGATGAGCCTTCGCCTTGCACAGGAAGGTGACGTCGAGACATGGCCTCTGCCGCCCTATGAGGTGGAACACCTCATCTCGTGTGGCATGGGAGTCGTCTTTGGCATGGAGCCCTCTGGGAAGGTTGACACCCCGCCTCTCCAGATCACAGCGGAGGCGCAGCCCTTCCCACATTTCCCGGCCGTGCTCGCCGCGGAACACGGCGGTTCCGAACCCGAAATACCGGCTCGCGCCATCACCTCCAGACATATCCATATTTCCCATTTCATCAACATACATATGTATTTCTGCCACACCGAGTCCCGTCGATCGAATCACAGAACGAGACCCTTTTACTATCACAGGCCTTCTTCCTTAATCGGTCTTTACCGCGAAGGCCTCGGCGTCCGGTTCCAGGAAGCGCAGGAGCGCCTCGCCCTCCGCCGTCAGCTCGGCGAGCGCGTCGGCGGGCAGCGGCTCGAAGGGGGTCAGCAGCAGCGTGGCGGTCCGGCGCTTGAGTTCGGTCCGCCAGGTGCCGCGGACGGTGCCGTCCCACAGGAAGGTGGCCCTGACCCGGAGGTTCTTGGTGGTGACGCGGGTCCGGTACTCCTCGGCCATCAGGCGGGTGCGGTCGGCGTGGGCGAGCACCAGGCTGTCGAAGTCGGGCAGGAACCGCGCCGGGGCCGGCACGTCCTCGTCCGGGCGCGGCGCGTCCGGCAGGTCGAACAGCTCCCGGCCGTGTTCGTCCCGGAAGACGGCCAGCCGGGGGCGGAGGCCGTCGAGCACGGCACGCAGCCCTTTCATTCCTGTCCAGGTCTGCGCGTCGGCGGCGGTGGCCGGGCCGAACGCCGCCAGGTAGCGCAGGACCAGCTCCTCGGCCGGATCGCCCTCCTGCGGCCGCCCTCCGGGCTTCCCGGCCCCCTCCGGCTCCCCCGGTGAGCTCGCG
Organism: Planomonospora corallina; assembly: GCF_042650625.1. Taxonomy (NCBI): domain Bacteria; kingdom Bacillati; phylum Actinomycetota; class Actinomycetes; order Streptosporangiales; family Streptosporangiaceae; genus Planomonospora; species Planomonospora corallina. The sequence goes on along the minus strand of NZ_JBHSBM010000040.1, from coordinate 78,585 downwards.
TCCGCAGGCTCCGCGTCCGGCCGCTCCCGCCCCCGCGGCCCCGTGGCCGGTCCCGCGCCCGGCAGATCGTCCGGCAGGGCGAACCGCGCCGCCGGCGGGAAGCCCCAGCGGTCCCCGGTCGGGACCATGACCAGGGGGAGGCCGGTCCGCACCGCGTAGCCCAGCGCGCGGTCGTTGACGTCGGGGAAGTGCCGCTGGAGCAGGGTGCGGAGCGTGGCGAAGTCGCGCGGCCCCTCGGCGAGGATCGCGCGGGCGACGGGGAGCAGCGCGTCGAGGTCCAGTCCGGCGGCCAGGTCGCCGCGCCCGTACAGGGCGGCGGTCAGCACCGGCGACAGCACCGGCCGGAACCGAACGTAGTCAGCCGCGCTCACCAGGTGGAGCGTGGCCCTCATCATCATGGCGCGGACCACGGACCTCTCGTGCAGCGCCCGGTGCAGGTCCTCGCGGCGGAAGTCCTCCAGCCGCGTCCACAGCCCGGTGAAGGGGTGCCGGGGTTCCTGCGCCTGCATGCCGCCGAGCCGTTCCACCGCCGTGACGACGTCGGTCCTCTCCCGGGCGAGCAGCATCTGCCGGGCCAGCGTCGCACGGCCCAGCCGCCGTGCCGTCAGGGTCTCCATGCCTCCCATCCTGTCGGCCGTACCTGACAGCTCACGGCAGGTACGGCCAGCCCGCCTGGCTTTATTCCGGAGACGGCTATCAATCAAAGCCAAGGAATCAGCTTTATTGATTGTGTCTGCTATTCACATGTGATCTACTTGCTCTGTCAATTCGGGGTGAGCCGTACACACTCATCGAGGAGTCCCATGTTCAAGCGCGTCCTGACCGTGCTCGTGCTGACCGCCACCGCCCTCACCACCGGCGGCGTCACCGCCGCGCACGCGGATCGGACCTACCGGGGCGACGGGGACCAGGTGGTCCGCGTCCGCGCCACCAAGACCCCGGGCCTGCTGACGTTCTCCCACGACGGCGAGGCCAACTTCATCGTCTGGGCGGTCGACACCCGGGGGAGGAAGCAGGAGCTCCTGGCCAACACGATCGGCCCCTACGACGGCACCGTGCTCTACAACGCCTACGGGAGCAAGGGCGTCGCCGCACTGGAGATCAAGGCCGACGGCGCCTGGCGCGCGACCTTCAAGCCGCTCTCCAAGGCCCGCTGCTGGTGCGCCGGGACGATCAGAGGCGAGGGCGACCAGGTCCTCAAGCTCTCCCCCACCCGCGGCCTGCGCACCGCCCGCGCCGCCCACAACGGCGAGTCCAACTTCATCGTGCACGCCTACACCCGCGCCGGCTCCTACGGCGACCTGCTGTTCAACCGGATCGGCGACTACCGGGGCAAGGCCCTGCTGCCCGCCGGCACCCGCCTGGTGACCGTCAAGGCCGACGGCGCCTGGAGCCTCACCCGCAGGTGACATGCACCCGCCGCGGCGGCCCGCCCGCCGCGGGGGCGACCGTCTCCGCGAGCAGCCGTGCCGCCTGGTCGAGCCGGTCGGGCGGCAGGGCCAGGTCGAGGACGTGCGCGGTGACGGTGATGCCGGAGCGGGCGATGCGGTACGGCCCGGCCGGGGCCCTGCCCGCGGCGTAGACGAGGTGCCCGTGCTCCAGGCCGAGGGCGGTGCAGTAGGAGACGAGCTGGAACAGGTGCTCGGCGGGCGGGTCCCCCTCCAGCACCCGGTACTTGGCGTCGACCACGGTCACCGCGCGGCCGCCGCGGCACACGACGACGTCGGGCCGGAACGGCACCCGGCCGCCCCGGTCGAGGCGGTGCCCGCCCGGCTGGGCGTCGCAGTGCAGGCCGTACGGCCTCAGCAGGTCGCGCAGCCGGGCGGTGAGGAAGCGCTCGAAGATCTGCGCCAGGTCGAGGACGAACCCGTCGATCCGTACGGCGGGCGACCCGGCCTGCTGGAGCGACGAGCCCGCCAGGACCAGCTCGGCGAGGAGCAGCGCGGGCGCGTACCGCTCGTTGAGCCGGGTGGCCCGCCAGGCCGGGAGCGGCGCGCCGGGGCGGGCCGGGACCACGCCGACCAGGCGCGCCGCCAGGTGGCGCAGGAGCGCGGCCGTGGCGGGGCCGACGCCGGGCACGCCCCGCAGCCGGTCCAGGGCGCCGAGCAGGATGCGGTTCTCCGCGATGTCGGCGGTGTGGTCGTCGAAGGCCACCTCCAGCGGGACGGGCACGCCGAACCTCCGGCCGAGCTGGGCGCCGGCGCGGATCCGGCCGCGCACGACGGTGAGGGCGTCCTCGCGATGGACGTAGCCGTGCAGCACTCCCCCGGCGAGGGCCTGCTCCGCCAGGCGGGCGAAGGCGTCGGCGACGGCGGCGACCGGCGTCTCCGCCCGGGCCGCCTCGACCAGTCCGCGCCGCCAGATCGAGGCGCCGCCCGCGTGGCCGACCAGGTGGAGCAGGTGACCGACCGGGATCTTGGGATGGAGGCGCAGCTCCAGCTCACCCTCGCCGGCGCCCAGCCGTACCGTGCCGACCCGCCGCCGCCCGGCCAGCCGCCACCGCCCCGAGCGGTCCGGGGCGACGGCGACGAGGTCGGGCACGGCGATCAGCGTCGCCACCTGGGCCGGCGTCAGCGGCAGCGTCACCGACGAGGTCTCGGTCAGCTCGATGACGGGCCTCGCGGCATGGCCTGAGGGAGGGTTCACGACGGTTCCCGCGGCAGGCCGATCCCCGGCGCGTCCAGCAGGGCGGCCAGGCCGTACTGTTCTTCGACGTCGCCGACCTTCCCGTAGAGCTGGTCCTCCAGCAGGGGGAGGATCTCGGTGGCCCAGACGCGCTCCAGCCCGCGCCGGGTCGCCGCCCGGCGGGTCATCAGGTAGGACGGGCCGATCGCCCGGTCGGGGTCGGAGAGGCGGCGGTTGACCTCCTCCAGCAGCAGGGCGGGGGTCTCGGGGAGCTTCTCGCGCTCCAGCCAGCGGCGGAGCAGGCCGTCGACGGGCGGCCGGTCGGGCGCGAGCGCGCGGAAGGCGAAGCGGCGGCGCATGGCCGCGTCGACGAGCGCCACCGAGCGGTCGACGGTGTTCATGGTGCCGATGACGAAGACGTTCCCGGGCAGCTTGAACTTCTCGTGCGGGGAGTACTGCAGGCCGATCTCCCGGTCGCGGTACTCCAGCAGGAAGTACAGCTCGCCGAATACCTTGGCCAGGTCCGCCCGGTTGATCTCGTCGATGACCAGCACGAAGGGCTTCCCCGGCTCCGCCTCGGCGGCCTCGACGGCCCGTTTGAACGGGCCGGGGACCAGCTCGAAGCCGATCGTGCCGTTCGCCCCGGGGCGGGGCCGGAAGCCCTCGACGAAGTCCTCGTAGCCGTAGGAGGGGTGGAACTGGATCAGGTCGGTGCGCTCCGGGCCGGCCAGCGCCTCGGCGAGCCTGGTGGCGAGGAAGGTCTTGCCGGTGCCGGGCGGGCCGTACAGGATCAGCTGGCGCTTGGCCGCCAGCAGGCCGGCGGTCTCCCGCAGCCAGTCCAGCGGCATCAGCAGGTCGTCCGCGAGCGTCTTCGTGATCTCCGGGATCGCCAGCGGCTGCGTCTCGTCGACGGCCTTCACCTCGTGGCCGACCTCGCCTGGCATGTCCGCCTCGGTCGCCAGCTCGGCCATCACCCGGGTGAGGTCGCCGACCGTGCGGCGGTCGCGCAGCCGCGCCTGGGCCGCCTCGGAGAGCCGACGACGGTTCAGGGGGCGGGCGGTGTTCCAGTCGACCGGCCGCCGCCGCGCCAGATCGCGGCCGTCCTCGTCGTCGTAGAACGCCTCGCCCGTGATCTTCCCGACGTAGACGGTGTCCCCGTCCACGGTGGCGACGAGGTCGCCGGGCTGCATCTCGGTGAGGAAGCGCGAGAGCTGGAGCACGTGAGCGTATCTGCTCTCGTTCACGGCGTCCGGATAGGTCCGGTCGACGATCGAGCCGATCTCCTCCCGGGAGGCCCCGGCCGGGATCTCGCCCGCCTCGGCCCACGCGACGGAGCAGAACCCCTCCTCCAGCCAGCGAGGGATGACGTTGACACCCTGCACGTTGGCGCCGCGCACCAGCCAGCCCCGCTGCGGGCGGGACTTCTCGGGCGGGTGCCAGACCGACCGCCAGGGCTCGGCGTAGAAGCCGACGGGGCCGCCGCTCTCCCGCTCCAGCCGGGCGCGGACGGCGGCGAGGTCGCGGTCGACGTCCCCGGTGGGCCCTCCGGTCTCCGCCAGGCGGTCGGCGAAGGCGTCCCGGATCAGGTGCTTGTGCCGCTCGCTGGCGATCGGCTCGTAGGCGTCGGGGAAGAGCAGGAAGAGCAGGACGTGCAGCTGGGAGCGGGCGCGGTACTTGCCGTCGTGGTCGGTCAGCGCCTCGCGGGCCAGATCGCGGAAGGCCCAGGGGTCGTCCAGCAGGCGCTCCCGCTCAGGAGCGGGCAGCTCCAGCAGCCGTACGGTGACCCGGATGAGGAAGGCGAACTGCGCCCACCGGTAGTTGAGGAACGCCTGCCCTCCCTTGATGGAGGCGTTGGAGGCGGCCTCGGCGAGGTCGGCGGGGACGGCGGTCTCGCGGGACGTCCACGACAGGACGGTCCCGATGATCTCGGACTTGCGCTCCGGGCCGACCGTCCCGGCGTTCAGCGGCAGCAGGTTGAGGTAGAGCAGCTCGGCCGCGAGCACGAGGGCCCCGTCCGAGGCGGCCGAGATCTGGCGTTTGAGCTTGACCAGGAACTCGTCCGACGAGCCGTCGTAGTTCTCCACGAACCGGTGGAGCAGCTCCCGCGCGGCCGGGAGGGTCCACGCGTCCAGTCCCGGCGCGAAGGACGACCCGCCGGCAAGGATCCCTGTCTCGAACACCTTCCGCGCGGCGGCGCAGACAGCCGCGTGCCGTTCCCCGTCCATCGGGCCTCCAGCTCGTCGATCACTCAGCGTCTGGTCATGATTACCCAAAGGGAGGGCCGTGTCACACCGGGATGCCGTCCGGGCCGGGAGCGCGGCCGCGGCGGTGGAAGGCGAGGGCGGACAGACCGAGGAGGACGGCCCAGACCGCGCAGTAGGCGCCGAAGAGCGCGCCGCCGCGGTCCGTGAGCAGGGCGCCGCCGGTCATCCCGACCGCTCCCGCGGCGGCCATCGCCGCGCAGGCCCACAGCAGCACGAGCAGCGCCCGCCGCCACGGCCGCCGCCGGACCGGTGCCAGGGAGAGCGCCAGGAGGAGGACGATGAGCAGGCCGGAGGCGGCGTTGGCCCACTGGGCCAGTGCGACCTCTCCGGGCCCGTAGGCGAGGTGGTCCTGCGGGGAGACGCGGGGACCACCGGTGACGCCGAGGCGTTCCTCCAGGGCGAAGTGAACTTTGGAGGCGACGTAGAGCAGCGTCCACCCGATCGCCGCCCAGACGGCCCATCGCCCGGTCCGGACAGTCATGTGCCGATCTTTTCACATATTTGATCTTCTAGCAGGCAGTTGGAGACAGCCCGGCCTCACCTCGGGCGGTCGCGGAGGCGGAGGAGCCGGAGCATCCCTTGTCTTCCGTCCCTCTATCCTGAGCCGCATGGCGAGGTTGGAGGAGTTGGCCCACCGGTTGCGGCGGTTCGCGGCGGCCAGGGACTGGGAGCAGTTCCACACGTCCAAGAACCTCGCGATGGCGCTGGCCGGCGAGGTCGGTGAGCTGCTCGCGGAGCTCCAGTGGCTGACTCCCGAGCAGGCCTCTCGGGTGATGGACGAGCCGGAGTCGGCGGAGCGGGTCAGGTCCGAGCTGGCCGACGTCATGATCTATCTCACCCGGCTCGCCGACGTGCTCGGTGTGGACCTCATCGACGCCGCTCACGCCAAGCTCGACGAGAGCGAGGACCGTTATCCGGCGGAGATTTACCGGGGCTCGACTCGCAAAGCCCCGCATTGATCAATTTCGTCGGCAGGTCGCGCTAACCTACCCGGCGTATAGGTGATGCGGCCCGACGGGCTTCCGCCGATCTCCTGATCGCGGACACGCCCCCATACCGCACGAGTCTTCGTGCTGCCTGGGGGTGGGTCCGTGACGGCGTTCCGGCTTTCCGCGGAGAGTCTGGCCAAGCTGGCGTACGAGTCGGTTCCGGAGCAACGGCTCAGCGAGCTCATCGCCGAGCACGTCAGGAGGAACGCGCGCACCATCCCTTCCCTCTCCGAACGCCGGTCCTGGGACAAGAGCCTCCCCGTTCTCGCGCGCGACCTCGTCGAAGCCGGGCTGGGCGGGGTCGAGATGCTGGTCGAGTATCAACTGCCGCTGACCAGCAAGCGCGCCGACGTGGTGCTCGCCGGAGTGGACCACCGCACCGGCGCCGACGTCTACGTCGTGGTGGAGCTCAAGCAGTGGAGCCGTGCCGACCTCTTCGAGGAGGATCGGCGGCTCGTCCTGGCCGAAGGCGCTCCCGGCGGACCGAAGCTGCACCCTCTGCTGCAGGTGCGGGGTTACTGCGACTACATCGCCGACTTCGCCGGCGTCCTCGAGGAGCACCCTGAGGCGATCCACGGGGTCGCCTATCTCCACAACGCCGCCGACCTCGACGTGAAGGACCTTTACGACCTGGTCCAGGACGAGCGGACCCGGTTGTTCACCCGGTCGCGGCGCGGCGACTTCCTCGACTACCTCCGCAGCCGTTTCGACCCCCAGCCGGGCGCTGCGGCCGCCGACCGGTTGCTCCGCAGCGCCGTACGGCCCTCCAAGCAGCTTCTGAAGCTGGCCGCGCAGGAGATCCGGGACCGCGAGCAGTTCGTCCTGCTCGCCGAGCAGCGTCTGGCGTACGAGATCGTCCTGCACGCGGTGGAGAAGGCACGCAGAGCCGATTCCAAGGAGGTCGTCATCGTCACCGGCGGGCCCGGCAGCGGCAAGAGCGTCATCGCGCTGTCCCTGCTGGGTGAGCTGTCCAGGCAGGGCCGCGCGGCCCTGCATGCCACCGGGTCCCGCTCGTTCACCCAGACGATGCGCCGCTACGTCGGCAAGGGCTCCTCCAAGCTGCAGGGACTCTTCAAGTACTTCAACAACTTCATGGCGGCCGAGCCCAACGACCTCGACGTACTGATCTGCGACGAGGCTCACCGGATCCGGGAGACCTCGGCCAACAGGTTCACCTCCTCAAGCCTGCGTACCGGGCGCGCGCAGGTGGACGAGCTGATCGCGGCGGCCAGAGTGCCGGTCTTCCTGCTGGACGAGCACCAGGTGGTACGGCCCGGCGAGATCGGCACCGTCGCCGACATCAGGGACCACGCGACGGCGCTCGGCCTGCGGGTCCACGAGATCTCGCTGGACGGGCAGTTCCGCTGTGGAGGCAGCCGCAAGTACGAGGAGTGGGTGCTGCGGCTACTCGGGCTGGACGGCGAGGGCCCGGAGCCGTGGACCGGTGACGACCACTTCGCGGTCTCGCTGGCCGAGTCGCCCTACGAACTGGAGGCACTGCTGCGTGCGAAGCTGAACGGCGGTTACTCGGCGCGGATGGCCGCCGGCTACTGCTGGCGGTGGAGCGATCCTCTCCCGGACGACACGCTGGTCGCCGATGTGACGATCGACGACTGGGCCCGGCCGTGGAACGTCAAGGGCGACAGAGCTGTCGGCGACGCCCCGGCGAGCCCGCTCTGGGCGACCATGCCCGGCGGGTTCGAGCAGGTCGGCTGCGTCTACACCGCGCAGGGCTTCGAGTACGACTGGAACGGCGTCATCCTCGGCCCCGACCTCGTCATCCGGGGCGGCAGGCTCATCACCGACCGGAAGGCCAGCAAGGACCCGGCGATCAACAAGCGCGGCGTCACCGACGAGCAGGCGGACCGCCTGATCCGCAACACCTACAAGGTGCTGCTGACACGGGGCATGCGTGGCACCTTGGTCTACTCCGTCGACCCGGAGACCCAGACGTTCCTGGAGAAGCTCATCGAGCCGGACGCCCGGGCCGACGGCTGACTTCCGCCTTTGATCGACGCGGCTGCCCTGACAGGAGGTATCACGACCCGGCCGCGGAGCCCCGCGCGGACACATGGGCTCCCGTCCAGGCCGGGAAGGCTAGTGTTGATCTTTCCTCGCCTGCTGCCGGCTTCTTCAGCCGCGTTCCGATCGCACGCTCTCACCCGCCTGGCCCGCGCATCAGGTCTCGAGCACGCCGACTCGCATCTTGAGACGATCTCCAGCTAAATGTACTTTCTGTCTAATAAGAGTCATCCGTGGAGCCGTCGGGAATGAGGAGAGCGGCATGAGCCAGCCGGTCGCGCCGATCGGCCACGCCGACCGCGTGGCCCGGATCAGGTGCAGGGACGGTGACCATCTCATCGAGGTGCGCGAGCGGGAGGTGATCGCCCAGCGGCTGCTGAAGACCTCGCGCAAGCACTCGTTCGTCCCCGACCGGGACGTCGACTGGAACGCCGCCCTCGGTCCCGGGACCTTCTACATGCCGCCCCACCTGGTCTCGCTCTACGAGACGCCGCTCTGGGAGCGGATGACGCCCGAGCAGCGGGTCGAGCTCTCCCGGCAGGAGGTCTGCAGCGTCGCCTCGTTCGGCATCACCGCCGAGCTGGCGCTCATGGCGGGGCTGGTCAGCCACGCCGCGGCGACGCCGTACCAGCAGGCGCACTGGGCGTACGCGCTGGTCGAGCTCGAGGACGAGTGCCGGCACTCGCGGATGTTCGCCCGGATGATCGGCACGTACGGGCTCGAGCCGCACCCGCCGCTCTGGTGGCAGCGGCTGGGCGTACGGATCGCCGCGATGCTCAACGACCCGCTGCGGCTGTTCGCCGCGGCGCTGGTGGTGGAGGAGTTCACCGACGCCTTCCAGCGCGTGGCGATAGCGGACGAGACGATCCACCCGATCACGCGGCAGGTCTCCCGCATCCACGTGATCGAGGAGGCCCGGCACATCAAGTACGCCCGCGAGGAGCTGAAGCGCCAGGTGGTGCACCGCTCGGCGGCGCGGCGCCGCCTCGGCGGAGCCATGACGGCCCGCCTGACCCGGGCCCTGCTGGACAGCACGATCCACCCGGACTGCTACCGGGCCGTAGGCCTGGATGCGGAGCTCGCCCGCCGTACCGCCGCGCGCAGCCCGCACCGGCGTCAGGTCGAGCGGTGGGCGCTCGCCAAATGCGTGCGCTTCTTCCACGAGGTGGGCATGGTGGACGGCCGGGCGCGGGCGGTGTGGGGCAAGGTCGGGCTGCTTCCATACGAGCTCGCGCGGGGGAGCTGGTAAGCAAGTCCGCCCATCGCCGTCCCGACCAGATCGGCTCGTCACCTCCCGGATTCGAACGGTCGGTTGGACCGTGCGGAAGACCGACGCTACCTTCTCGCCCGACGCCTCCTTCCCTTCCTTGGGAAGGCCGTCCGTGGCGGAGGCCGCCCCTGGGCCGGGTGCCTACGAGGGCATCTCGCCCTCCAGCTCCGGCGACTCCTCCGACCACTCCGACGATCCTTCAGGTCACTCCGACGACCACGAGCACGACGTGACAGAGCGGCCTCCCGCGGAGGACGAGCCCGAGATGGAGGGCGACCCGGACCGGCGGACCGCCGAGGAGATGCTCAGCTCACTGGAGGAGGATCCGACGCTCGTCACCGGGATCGTCCAGCGCGGCTATCTGGCGGTCGTACCGCGACGCCTCGTACTGCGCGGAGCCGCGGAGCGGGAGAAACTGGTCAACGCGCGCACGTACGGCGAGGTGCGACTCACCGTCTGGGGCGAGTGGGTCGACGACCGGGACAGGCTCCTCGACCATTACTACGACCAGTACCAGGCCGATCACCCGGACGCCGATCTCGACGACCTCTTCGCCGAAGAGCTGTGGGACGTGGTGAGCCCGCCGGACGACGCGCCGTTCTCGATGGACGGGCACCCGGCCTTCGACTTCTCGGTCTCGGACTACGCGGACTCCTACGAGGCCGAGATCGACCTCGTCACGGACGCCTGGATCCCCCGCGAGATCGCCTCCCGTTACGGGGAGAGGTCGAGCGGCTGGGCCGCGATGCCGTCCCATGAGTACGAGGAGCCGGAGTTCCGCTATCCCGAGGAGCGCCGGGAGGAGATCGAGAGCGCGCTGTGCGAGCACGGATTCACCGTCGTTCGCGACGAGCGGCTCCTTGTGAAGTACATGACAGAGCGTTGATCAGCCGATCAAGATGTACATCCGTTACATTCATAGCATGAGCGAGCCGGTGATCGAATCCATGGCAGAGGTCCGCAGTCATCTCGCGGACGTCATCGACCGGGCCCACCGGGACGAGACTCCGACGATCATCACTCGGCGCGGCAGGCAGGAGGCCGTGGTGATCGACATCGACGAGTACCAGCGCCTGCGCCGCATCGCCGAGCAGGTCGAGGAGGCGTGGCTCAACCGGCTGGCAGACGAGGCGGAGGCCGAGGGCACCGTGGGATCCGTCTCCCTCGAGGAGATGGCCGCCCTGCTCCGCGATCACCACGGCTGACCCGTGGGGTACGTCACCCGGTTCACCCTGCACGCCCAGCGGGACATGCTCAAGATCCCCCGCCTCGACGCACTGCGGATCCTCCACCGCCTCACCGAACTCCAGAAGGCGATGGACGCGGGAGACACCTCAGCCTTAGACATCAAGGCCCTGCAGGGGCACGACTCCCGCCAGCGGCTCCGGGTCGGGGACTACCACGTCGTGTACACGGTCGAGGACGGCCAGTTGCTCGTGTGGGTCCTGGCCGTCGGCAATCGCCGCGACGTCTATCGTGGCCGGTGAGACTCCACCTCCGATGTCATCGTGAGGCTCTCACGCGCCACTCCGTGGAAGCCCATGGACGCCGAGCCTCAGGAGGCGAGGAAGACCTCGTCGAGGTGCCATTCGAGGACCTCGGCGCTGGGCCGGTCCCGGCGGTGGGCGGGGACAGCGATCTCCGTTCCCGCCCGCCGGTAGAACTCCTCGCCGTTGCCGAACTCCTCCCGCAGCCGGGGGCTGACCCGGAGCCGGTACCTCGGGTCCACCGCCAGGTAGCCGCGGTCGAAGAGGGTGTGCACGTCCGAGCGGAGCAGCAGCCCGTTGTCCAGCCGGTGCTGGCCGCCGGCGGAGACCGGGCGGATGTGCGCCGCCTGCAGGACCGGCCGGATCCTGTCGCCGGTGACGGCGCAGCGCCGCTCGTAGGCGTGCAGGACGACGGCCTGGAACGCCCGCTGGCCGAGCCGCCGGGGAGCCAGCCGCGGGTCGCCGTAGACCGGGCCGTCGTGGTGCCACGGCTCCGACAGGTCGACCTCCACTCCGACGCCCATGCGGGCGAGGAGGCCGTGGAAGTAGGTCACCTCGGGATGGACCGCCAGGTCGTAGCCCTTGCTCTGGACGATGTTGGGGGCGAAGTCCGGCGGCGGCCCGGCGGGCGTCTCCTCGGGGAAGAAGCAGACGTCTCGGACGATGACGCAGCCGATCACCGGGTCGTCGCCGGGCCGCATCGGCTCGCTGCGGTAGCGGCCGACGCGTCGGCGCAGCTCGCCCAGGCTCGCGGCGCCGTTGCCCTCACCGAAGAACTCCCACGCCTCCGAGAGCCGCAGCCGGGCGAAGCCGCTGTAGAAGCCGCCGCCGACCACGCGGTTGTGCGGATGGTGGCTCTTGAAGAAGAACGGCTCGCCGTGGTCGAGGACCTTGAACTCCCGCGCCCCGGACGGACGCCAGAAGTTGACCTCACTCACCCCGGGCCGGGCCGGGCCGCCAGGAAGCGGTACCACTCGGTGTCCGTCACCCCGACATACGCCTTCACACCGGAGATTGTGCACTCCTGAAGATCGTCTGCGCCAGATGACCCTGAAGTTCACAGCCGATGTCCGCCCCCCTTACCCGGCCGATCTCCTGGAGAACGAGCAGGCCCGGAGAACCCATCAGCACTCCCGGGAACGACGCACACCGTACGAGGATCCGTCAGCGGTCCTCTCCGCCTGCCTCACCGAACAAATCGTGCACGCTCTGGACGGTCGCCGCGCGGATCACCCAGACCTCCAGCAGGGCGAGGTCGGTGCAGGCGGTGATCCGGGCACGGGTGTCGTCCGGCACCTCCAGACCACGGGCGGCCAGCACCAGCAGGACCACCCGGGCCGCTTCTTCCACCATGCCTTCGAGCCTGCCCTCGGCCCTGCCCGCTTCCAGACCATGGCCGTAGTGCTCGCGGGCAAAGGGGCTGTAGACGGGCCAAGCGGCGGTCCCCATGTTCTCCTCCACGCGGTCGGCCTCCTCCTCGATCCCCGGTCCTCGCCAGGAACCGATCGATCACCCTTCTGGTCGCTGCCCCATTGTCGGAGATCATGGCTCCCTCGTCCGCCCGATCCGCGAAGACGACCGGTTGACGACCGTCCGATGCGACAGTCTGGGCGGCAGACAGCGGCGACCGCTTCTGGACAACGCTCTCGTGTCGTCCTGTGGGCACGGATACCGCAAGGCGGTGAGGCTCCGGCTGCGATATCCGGGGCGCCGGAGCCGCAGTACACCTTGGTGCGCGTCTCACCGGTCATGGGGCATGGTCTCACCGGCAGCCGGGTCGCCACCGTGGGGCAGGGCGGGCCCAGCGGCTTCCCGTCGCGAGTAGCAACGGCGGTGAGCCGGTCGGCGGTCCAGCGCAGTACGGCGGGCTGCCCGAAGTCGCGGGCCAGCTCCAGCACCGCCTCCTCGTCGGCGTCGGCGAACGCGACGGCCTGCTCGGCCCAGCCGTAGGAGGAGTGGTAGCCGTCCGGGTCGTAGCAGGACGCCTCCAGTACGGCGGGCAGCCGGCCCGCGGGGACGCGGTTCCCGTGGATCTCGGCCAGCAGCCGCCGGTGCGCCTCCACGTTGGGCTTGAGGGGCAGGGTGGCCCCGTGCGGGTTCCATGCGGTGAGCACATACACGATCCCGGTGAAGGGGTGGGCCTCGGGCCCGGATTCCGCCCGGCCATCGGGCTCGGCGCCCACCCGGCCACCGGGCTCGCTTTCCTCCCGGACCTCCGCATCGGCGCCCTCCCGGTCCTCCGCGTCGGCTCCCGGCCGGGCGTCTGAGGTCCGACGGACGTCCCAGAGCGTGCCGTCGGGGCCGGTGATGCGGATCGCCCCGCGCCGCCAGGCCTGCTCGGGCGCCAGGTGCTCCGCCGGACGGTCGGCCACCACGGCCTGGGCGAGCCCGTGCTCGGGGCTGCCCGGCGGGTGCACCTGCCAGCGGCAGCCGCAGATGAGGCACTCGCCGTACCAGAAGCCGGCGCCCTCGTGGAGGACGAGGTCGCGGACGTCGGCGATGGCGCCGAAGTCGACGTCGCAGCTCGGGCAGCGCCGGTGGCGGAGCGGTAGGTGGCCGGGGACGGGCATGGTGCGCCTCCAGGGTCCTGGTCCGGACCCCGGTGGCCGAGGGCTCCGGTGATCCGCCGTTCTCCGCGCACCTCGCGCGGAGCAGGTCGTCACCCGGGGCACCCGCGGCGAGCGGGGTGCCGTCCAGCGAACCGGGGCTTGGCGCTGGAGCTCATGACCTGCCGGGACCATAACGCCCGCCCAGCCGGTCGTCAATCGTGCACTCCAAGCAGATCCATCCATAAGGAAATGCGTAACACCAGCCAGGCGCAAGATCCCCGATGTTCACAGCTCCTAGTTGTGTTTACAGTTCACAAGTGATTTACTGGTGTCCACAAAGAGCCGATCCCGGTTCCCCTACCCAGGGAGAGCGCCATGACGCAGCCCCACCACCAGCCGTATCCGCCGAAGCAGCCGGGCCGGGGCGTGTCCGGGCTGGCCGCCTGCCTGATCGCGGTCGTGGCGCTCGGCGCCGGATGCCTCGGCGGTGTCGCGATCGCCGGACCGGACGGCACGGCCGCCGAAGCCGCGCCCGCGCCGACCGTCACCGAGACCGCCCAGGCCAAGGCTCCGGCCGGGGAGCCCGCCGCCGCCAAGCCCGCTGCCAAGCCCGCCGTCGAGGAGTCCACCGAGGAGAACGCCGGGCTGCCGGAGCCGCAGGTGGACGAGCCCGCGCAGGTGAAGCTGCCGGACTTCACCGGTCAGAACGCGGCCGTCGCGCAGGAGTGGCTCGTCGACCACGGCTGGGACGAGTACGAGGAGATCAAGCTCGGCTCCCAGGACGAGTACGACACCTTCGTGATCCTCCCGGAGAACTGGACGGTCACCAAGCAGTCCCACCGCGCCGGCACCAAGGTCAAGGTGGGCACGACCATCGTCCTGACCTGCACCAAGAACTGACCCGCACCGAGAACCGGCCCTCCCCAGGCGGCGCCCGCCCGCCGCCCTCCCGCCCGTCCGCCCCCGCCCGCCGTCCGGTACGGCGGAGCGCTCCGGCTCGGAGCCGCGACCGCCGGGAGACGGCAGGGGCACGCGCCGAGCGGCCCCGGACAGGGCCGAGCCGCCCGCACGCGCGTCCCGCCGCCGGGACGGCGGCCACGTATCCACCCCCTCCATGCCCGGCATGGGGACCAGCACGAAGGGATGTGTCCCATGCGCATCCAGCGGACCGAGACCCCGAAGACCGGCGTTCAGCAGGCCTGCGCTCCTGAGGCGGGCATCCGGAATGCCGCCTTCCAGAAGCCCGCCCTCCGGAAGGCCGCCCTCCAGAAGCTCCCCGGCCGGAACACCGCCGTCAGGACGGCCATCGGCCGGAACACCGCCCTCCGGCGGGCCGCGCTTCTCGCCGCCGCCTGCCTCTGCGCGGCGACACTCACGGCCTGCGGAAACGCGGCCGGGAGCGAACTCGCGAGCGCGGCGCGACCGGCCGCGACGGTCACCGTCACGGCCACCGCCACGGTGACGGCCCGCCCCTCCCCCGCCGACAACGACGGCGACGGCGTGGTCTCCACCTACGACGATGACGACGACGACCCCGCGGTCGGCCTCCCGTCCCCGTCCCCGTCCCCATCCCCGGAGTCGGAGCCGGAGACCTCCTCACCGACCGCCGCGCCGTTCAGGAGCGGCGACTACGAGACGCTGATCGCGCGGGAGTTCAAGAAGCTGATCAAGAACCCCGACGACTACGTCGGCCGCAAGTACCTGCTCTACGGCAACGTGGTGCAGTTCGACTCCAGTACCGGCACCGACGCCTTCCACGCGAACCTGCACCACGCGAAGAAGTCCGGCGACCAGTCGTACGAGATGGACGACCGGGCGCACATCGTCGGCACCGAGGAGATGCTGGAGGACATCGTCACCGACGACATGGTCCAGCTCTGGCTCACCTGCACCGGCAGCCTCACCTATGAGACCTCGATCGGCGGCTCGAACACCGTCCCCACCTTCAGCGTCGAGAAGGTCAAGGTGTACGGCAGCAGCGACTGAGCAGGCCAGGCATCCGCGCCTTCCCCGTACGGCGGCCACCCCGCCGGACGGCAAGACCACGACCATCAGGCCATTCCCACCAAGGAGAACACCCCATGGCACGCAACTCCGGCCGCTTCCACTTCGACGGAGGCGCCGCGACCTACTTCGGCACCGGCGTCCTCGCCTTCCTGGTGACGGCGGTCACCCTGGGCATCTGCTACCCGTTCGCGCTGGTGCTGCGAGAGCGGTGGCGGGCCAGGCACTCCTACATCGACGGCCGGCGGCTGACGTTCACCGGATCCGCGGTCGGCCTGTTCGGCTACTGGATCAAGTGGTTCCTGCTCTCGGCCGTCACCCTGGGGATCTACCTGTTCTGGGTCGGTCCGCGGATCGCGCAGTGGAAGTGGGAGCACACAGATTTCGATCCGACATGGCAGCCGTGGGCCATGGAAGCACCGGCCGTACCGGGAGCGTCCGGGTACCACGAGCGCGGCGGCGCCGTCGGGGGGTGACGCCCGGTGGGCCGTCCGGCACCGAGCGGCCGTCACCTCTCACGTCACACCGCACGAGGCCCCCGGCCGTCCGGATGACCGCCTGACGTCGCAGGGCGTCCGTCCCTCCCCCACATCCGTCCGTCCCCCCTCGCATCCGACCATCCCTCCCCCCGCACCCATCAGCCTCTCCCCCGCACCGCTCGCCGGGAAAACCCGCCACCGGACCGGGAAGTGCGGTAGATCTTGCTTGACCTGACCCCCGGGAGACCCCTCATGTCCCTCCAGACCGAACTCACCGGCAACGCGGACGTCGTCCGGTTGTCGGCGAGCGTGCTCGACCGCCGCGAGCGTGACTGCCACGCGTTCGCCGCCGCGAAGGCCTATCCGGCGATGCGGCCGGTGGCGCGGGAGCGGCGCCGCTACGCGCCGTGGGCGACCTTCCCGATGGGCCTGGTCATGTCGGCGCTGGACGCCGTCGAGTTCGGCGGCGCGGACCCGGACATCGCGGTGGGCCGGGCGGTCGAGGAGAGCCGCGACCCGGTCCATCCGGGGGTGACCCGCTGGGTCCTGCACGCCTGCCACACCTATCTGGAGACCTCCGAGAGCCTGGCCGCCGAGCTCGCCGCCGGCGGGGTGGAGCTCCGCCCGGAGCGCCGCCCCCGGGTGGTGCAGAGCGGCCCGCCGGGCGGCTCGCCGGTCGCGATGCGCGCCCTGACCGCGTGGGGCCGCTGGTACGGCTCACCGGACGGTTCGCTGGTGGAGTTCCGCCGGATGCGGGTGCGCCGCCCGCTCGGCCTGCCGGACGATCCGTCCGTGCTCGCCATGGCGTTCGTGGCGGCGGCCGGGCGGCAGGTGATCGACCCCCGCGACCTCTACCAGGCGGTGCCCATCCCCGTCGAGGACGGGCCGCGCCCCGCGCGGGTCCGGGTGGTGGAGATGGGGCTGACCGACGCCGACGCCCGGGTGCTCGTCGACGCCTCCCCCGAGGAGGTACGGCAGGCGTACCGCTCCTCCGTCCAGCCCGTCGCCGAGCGGCTGCTGACCGACGACCGCCGGGCCCCGGGCTCCGACTGCGCCGAGTGCAGGCTCTGCGCCTCCTGCGAGGCGCTCGCCCGCGTGCCGGGGTTGCTGGGCCTGGCCGGTCCCGGCACGCACCGCCGTACCTGGTCGGTGACCACGGCCCGGCAGTACCAGCTCTGCCCCGCCCAGGCGCACCTGCGCGACCTGCGCCTGCCGGCGGAGGAGGCCGAGGGCTCGGCGGTCCGGCGCGGGCTGCTGGTGCACCGGTGGCTGGAGATCGCCCACGGCAGGGCCGCCGCGCCGGGGGCCCAGGAGGTACGGCCGTGCACGTCCGACGACCTGCCCGATCCGGCGACGGGCGCGCTCGGCCTGGCCGAAGGGCTGATGAGCTTCGAGGAGTACGAGCAGGCGTGGCCGTACCTGGTGCGGCACGTGGAGGTGTGCCCGCTCCGCGGCCCCGGTGAGATCACCGGCGTCGTGCCGGAGCCGAGGATCGCCGTCCACGACACCGAGGCCGACGTCGTGGTCGTCGCCCACCCGGACCTGCTCCGCCGGGTGGGCGGCCGGCTGGTCTACCGGGAGCAGAAGACGTCGCTGACGGAGCGCGGCATCACGGAGGAGAACGCGCTGGAGCTGGTCCCGCAGCTCGCGCTGGCGGTCTCGCTCATCGCGGGCGGCGCGTTCGGCGGGACCCGCGGCACCGTCGAGTTGGAGCAGCTCACCCCGCTCTCCGGCACGGTGGTCTCCTTCGACGCCGGCGACCCCGGGGTGGCCGCCAGGGCGCGGGCCGTCCTGGCGGAGCTGGCCGGGGCCTGGCACCGGGAGGTGGACTTCCCGACGGAGCCCGGCCCGTGGTGCCGTTTCTGCCCGGTCTCCCGCTGGTGCGGCGACGCCTTCCGCGCCGAGGACGGCCCGTTCATCACGGTCGACGGCCTGGTGATCGACCCGGTCACCGGGGAGGTCCTGGAGTCCGAGGGCCGGACGACCAGCCGGGTGGAGGCGGTCGGCGACGCGCTCGCCGGGCCGGACGACGACCCTCCGCCCTTCTGACGTCCCGGCGTCCCGGGCGCCCTCCGGCCG
>NZ_JBHSBM010000040.1:0-60799 GCF_042650625.1 Planomonospora corallina | reverse complement strand
GGTCACTCCTCGATGGCCCCGCCCACGGAGCGCAGGTGCTCGCGGAAGGTCAGGGAGGGCTCCTGCGTGCGCCGGGCGAGGTAGGCGCCGAAGTGCACCTGCTCGCGGAGGGAGGAGCCCTCCCGGATCCGGTCGGCCTGGCGCCGTTCGACGTCGCGGACCGCCTCCGCCAGCGTGAACACCTCCCCGGCGCGGCCGGCCGGCACGAAGAGCACGCCGTCGTCGTCGCCCAGGACCAGGTCTCGCCGGGTCACCGTCCACTCCCCCGCGGTCGCGGACTCCAGCGCGCCCGCGGGCCGGGGGTCGAGACGGAGCGGTCCGGTCGGGATCGAGCCCAGGCTGAAGACCGGCAGCCCGATCGCCCGGATGTCGGCCGTGTCGCGGTGCAGCCCCCAGATCACGATCCCGCCCAGCCCGGCGGCCCGCGCCTCCAGCACCACGAGGTCGCCCACGCAGCTCTCGTCGCGCCGCCCGCCGTTGTCGGCCACCAGCACGTCACCGGGGGCGGCCTGCTCGAACGCCTCCAGGAAGACGTCGACGCTGCCGGCGTGCCGGGCGGGGAGCACCCGCCCGGCCAGGCGGTCACCGGACGTCACGGCGCGCAGGGACACGCAGCGCGCCGGGATCCCGGCGCGGACGCAGGCGTCCGCCAGGTGGGCCGTGGTCAGTGCCGCGAACCGCTTGCGCAGCTCCGCGTGGTCCATTCCCGTCTCCTCTCTCGCGGCCTGCCCCCACTCAAGCGGGCGGGAGCGCCGGGGTCGAGGGTCGTTTCCGGACCGGCGCGCCTCTCAGCGCTGCGCCCGTACCCGTGCCCGGCGGAGCGGTCAGCGCCTGTGCCTGCGTCCGTGCCCGGTGGGGCGGCCCCGGCTCTGCAGCGGCAGGGCCACCAGCGTGCGGAACTCCTCCAGCCCCGTCTCGTCGGGATGCCCTGATCCCAGCACGAGCTCGGTCAGCTCGGCTCCCGGCCCGGCCAGGGACTCGATCTGCTCCCGCACCGCCTCGGGCCCGCCGACCTCCAGCAGGCCGAGCATCCCCTCGGCGAGCATGAGCGCGCTCTCCCGCTCGGTGAGCTCCTCCGGGCGGAGCCTCCCGTCCTCGACGAGGGCAGCCACCGCGATCGGCCCCAGCACGGGGTCACGGCGGAGCCGTTCCAGGAGCGCGGGCCCGTCGTCGAGGCAGGCGACGAGGGTGCCCAGCAGGGCCGAGGCCCGGGTGCGGAACGGGCAGTCCCGTACGGCCTGCAGCAGCGGCTCGACGTCCCCGCCGTGCGCGGCCAGCCAGCCCTCGATCTCCGCCCTGGCCTCCTCCTGCGGGTAGTGCTGGGCGACCACGCCGAGCATCTCGGCGGGTGCGGCGTCGGCCAGTTCCCCGACCAGCGGCGCGTCCCGGCCCTGGGCGAGCATGCGCTCGCGCGTCGCCCAGGTGCCCAGGGGCGTCAGCCGTACCAGGGTGCCGGGCTCGGCGAGGCGGGCGAGGAGCCGCTCGCGCGCCTCCGGCGGGAACGGCAGGTCCGGCGCGCCGAACTCCTCGAGGAGTTCGAGGCCTCGGGGGACGGACGCCGCTCGACGGCCCGGAGGGCGAGCAGGTCGGCGGAGAACATCTCGTCGGCCACCCCGTGACTCAGCTCGACCGCCCCCAGCTCGGCCAGGACCGCGAACGCCCGCTCCACGTCGCGGTCGAACCGCCCGCGCAGGCTCTTCCGCCGCGGGTCGTCCTCACCGGAGAGGTCCCAGAGGTACTCCGTGCAGGCGTACCACATCGTCTCCGCCAGCCGGCTCGTCGGCATGGGGTGCGGCAGGCCGTAGACCGAGTTCAGCGCGTCGGGCAGCAACTCGTCGAAGTCCACGGCGAGCAGCGAGACCGGGGCCCACCCCTCAGGCGGCGCGCAGAGGGCCTCCCCGAGGTCGGGGAACACCTCGAACGCCCGCCGCCACAGGGCGAGCGGGTCTCGCAGCAGCGGCGCGGCCTTGGCGACCCGCACCAGCCGCCCTTTGGCCACCCGCACCAGCCGCGCCTTCTTCGCCCAGGTCAGCAGCATGTCGAGCTCGGTCATCTCTGCGGCGGTGCGCACCTTCAGGTGCTGCTCGCCGGTGCCGAGCAGCTCGGCCAGCTCGCGGGCGTCCTGCAGGCGGAGGTTCCCGGCAGCGGTCAGGGCCCGGCCGTCCGCGCCGGCCCAGTCGGCGAGGGCGGCCAGCCTGCGGAGCACCGCGCTGCCGGAGGCCGCGGCCGTCAGCTCGGCCTCGGGCGGCAGTCGCACCGGAAGCTGCACGAAGGCCCGCTCCTGGCCGGGGCCCGGCTCGGTCATCTGCCGCTCCACCAGCCCGTCGAGCACCTGCTCGTCGTAGTCGACGCGTCCCGCGTCGAGGTCGCGCTGGAACCGGGTAAGGGCCTTGCCGTCTGTGAGGTCGACGCCGCGTTCCAGCGCCGTCATCGCCCAGAACTTCGCGATCCCCCACCGGGTCGGGTCCGCCATCGCCGCCGGATAGTCCGCGGCGGCTTCGGTGACGGCCCGTTCCAGCTCCGCCGCCGTGGCGCCGCGCGGGTCGCGCAGGCCGGAGGCGTCGAGGTAGCGCAGCAGCGCCAGCAGGCTCCGCGGAGCGGTGTCCAGTTCGCCCGGGACGGCGGTCACCTGCCGGGGGATCCACTCCAGCAGGACGCGACGGACCTCCTGCGGCGTCCAGTGGCCGAGCCTGCCGTCCACGCTGACGTGCCGGGCGTCCAACGCCGCCGACAGGACCAGCTCGTCGGCCTCCAGGCCGTGCTCCCCCGCCCAGGCCGCGCAGCGGCGGACCAGCAGGTCCTTCGCCGCCTCGAACTCCTCGGCCTCCTCCGGATCGAAATACGTCCGCACCAGCCCGCTCGTCCTCTCCGTGTCGTGATCCCGTGCGAGCATTCCACAGGCGGGGCCTGCCGCAGGTCGGAAAACCGGAAGGCCGGCGGACCCGCGGAGCGTCCTCGGAGCCCGGACCCGCGTCCCTGCCACATGGCGGACGGACCGCGGGTCCGGCCGCCGTGCCGGTGCGCCGTACGGCGTCGGCGGGCGCGGGGGATCCTTCGGGGCTCATCCGTCGGCGGGCCGCTCCTGGAGGACCCAGCCGTTGCCGTCGGGGTCGGCGAAGAAGACGAAGGAGTTCCACCGGCCGCCCGGCCCGTCGGCCAGGCCGCCGTCCTCGTCGTAGTGCCGGACAGGACTGACCGGCACGCCCCGCCCGGCCAGCTCCGCGCGGGCGGCCTCGATGTCGGGCACGACGATCTGCAGGCCCTGCAGCGAGCCTGGGGGCGGTCCCGTGATGCCGGTGTTCAGGTGGATCGAGCAGTCCGAGCCGGGAGGCGTCAGCTGCACCACGCGGGTGCCGTCGCCCACCTCGATGTCGAGGTCGACGGCGAAGCCGGCCTGCTCGCCGTAGAAGCGCTTGGCCCGGTCCACGTCGGTGACGGGGACCGGGACGACCTCGAGCTTCCAGTCCATGGTGCTGCCCTCCTGCGCCGCCGGTCCGTTCCGCCTCGACGCCAGTGTCGCATCGGCGAACGTTCGCCCTGTAGTGCCGCGGATCGCGGATGCCACCGGTCTCGGCGAACGCGATGTCTGAAATCCGCCAGCATGCTCGCGGCCGGTCGGGTGAGAATCCGTCCATGACCGCCGAAACGCAGGGAATCCGCATCCGGCATCGCGGGCGTGAACCGCAGGTCCATCCCACCGCCTACGTCGCCCCGACGGCCACGCTGGTCGGTGATGTCCGCGTGGGGCCGAGGGCGCGGGTGATGTACGGTGCGGTACTCGATGCCGAGGGGTCCCGGATCGAGGTCGGGGAGGCGGCGGTGATCTGCGAGAACGCGGTGTTGCGCGGGTCTGCGGTCGCCGGCGACCAGCCGGTGCTCGTCGGCGACCATGTCTTCGTGGGGCCGCATGCCACGCTGCTGGGTTGCGAGGTCGGCAGGTGCGTCTATGTCGCGACCGCGGCGACGGTCCTGCAGTGCGCGCGGTTGGGGGCCGGCTCGGTTGTCGCTGTCGGCGCGCTCGTCCATGCGCGCACCGTTCTGCCGGACGAGTACTTCGTGCCGCCGCACACCGTGGCGCTCGACGCGCCGGTGCGGCTGCTGGCCCCCGGCGATCCGGGCTTGGCCGAGGCCGTCGGCCGGGTGGGCTTCGCGCAGGTGGCGTTCGGTGTCGATGCGGAGTGGACCGACCGGATCAACCGGTACGAGTGCATCGCGGAGGTGCGCGTCGCCGAGTTCGGCACGCACGCGGACGATGAGGTTCTGAATCCCGGCTAGCGCCGCACCAGCGACTCTTGTGCCGTGCCGAGTGACGCGCCGTCCGGATTCCGCTGCGGCGGCGCGCGCCCGGCAAGCCGTGCGGGTGACAGAGCGGGTGCGGGTCCGTGAGATCGATGACGACGAGGGCAGACGGTTGCTGTGGATCATCCGCAGAGGCACGGGGTCAGTGGTGACCTGGCGGCGCGCCCAGACAGTGCTGCTGTCCGCGCGGGGCATGCCCGTGGCGAGGATCGCCGAGGTGACGTTCACCAGCGCGGACCGGGTCCGGGACGTGATCCACGACTTCAACGCCGACGGCTTCGACTCCTTCTACCCGAAGTACAAGGCTGGCCCCCCAAGACGTTCACCCTGCTCGAGCAGCGCGAGATCAAGAAGATGGTCCGCCGCTAAATCATCTGACGGAACGAACACGCCGTCGATGAACTCCTCCGCGAGGTAGTCAACAGGACGAACGTCGCCTGATGCGGCACCAGTGGTTCCGGCCGGGCGAGGGGACCCCGGCGGATCCCGGGCAGCGGCCCGTCAGATCGGGGCGGCGTACGGGTAGCCGGTGAGATCGGTGGAGGCGATGATCTTCTTGTAGCCTGCGGCATCCTCCGGGAGGACGCAGAGCACGTAGAAGGAGACCCGGGACTCCGGCAGGTGCCAGATCCTCATCGTGTACCCCACGTCGTCCGCGCACATGACCCGCCAGTCACGGTAGAAGGCCTTCCTGCTGTCTCCCATGCGGGCCAGGCCCGAGTGGTTCAGCCTGGAACGGTAAGGGTCAACACCGACGTAGCGGCCGTACTCCCCGGCCCAGGAGCCGATGTTGGTCCGACCCGTCGGGTCGCTCGCCACATTGCCCCCGGCCAGGCAGGGCATGTCCTGCCCCATCATGAATCCGTAATCCTCGTCCTCGATGGAGTATCCCGGCCACTGGTCGGGACCGGACCTCAACACGACCGTCATCGAGTCGGGACGGCAGGCCAGCCGCCAGGGACCGCTGAACCCGTCCGAGTCCGGCGACTCGATGCAGGCGGTGTGGTCATCGACCCGGATCATCCGCCAGCTCTTCGGCAGGGCCATCCGGATTCCCTCCAAGGACACGGCCGCGCTCTTGGGAGTCTTCTTCTTCGGTTTCGCCGACTTAGTCGGGGCCGGACTGGGCACCGACGGGCTCGGCGCCGAGGTCGAGGCGGGCACGGGAGCGGTGGCCGCGGCAGCATCGGTTGCGGCGGACACGGCCTGGGGCTGCGCGACCGGGGCGGAGCGTTCCGCGGAGGAGGTGACGGCGACCGCGACGATCGTGGTGATCGCGACCAGGGTGAGGCCCACCGCCGTGGCGATGTAGGCGTGCACCCAGGACGGTCCAGGCTTCCCGGCGGGCGGGACCGGCCCGGCGGGGACAGGACCCGTTCCGGGGACGGGCCAGACGGGCACCGGACCGGTCGCGGGAGTCCCCGCAGGAGGCGGCACCGGACCGGTCGCGGGGGTCCAACCGGGGAGAACGAGCGGCACCGGACCGGCGAGCGACGTGGGACCGGTCGGCGGCACCGGCCAGTCGGGCGTCTCGTGCCGGGGCAGCACCCAGGTGTGCTGGATCAGGGCGGTGACGTCGGCCGCCTCGGCCGCGGGCCGCCCCTCCGGCCGGTTCTCGGACAGCGCCCACCACGCCTCCGTCACCCCGGCCAGGACCTCCTCGGCGAGCGGCCGCTCGGCCGGGTCCTTGGCCAGGGCCCGCTCCACCAGCCCGCGCAGCCCTTCCGGCACGGCCCCGCTCTCCGGCGTCTCCTCCCGGATCCGGTAGGCCAGCACCTCCGGGCGGCCGGTGCCGTACGGCTGCTCTCCGGTGACGGCGAAGAGCACCAGCAGCGCCCAGCCGTACACGTCGGCGGGGGTGCCCGCCGGGCCGTCGCCGTACTCCTCGGGGCTGATCCAGCCGGGTGAGCCGATGAGCGTGCCGGTGTGGGTGACGGTGCTGCCGTCCAGCACCTTGGCGATGCCGAAGTCGATGAGCTTCGGCCCGCCGGCGGCCAGGATCGCGTTCGACGGCTTCAGGTCGCGGTGCACGATCTCGGCCGCGTGCATGGCGACGAGCGCCTCGGCCAGGCCGGCGGCCAGGCCGTACAGGGCGTCGCCGGTCAGCGGGCCCTCGGCCTGCGCGTGCTGCTCCAGCGTCAGGCCGGCGATGAACTCGGTGGCGAGCCACGGGCGCTCGGTGCCCGGGTCGGAGCCGAGCACCCGGGCGACGCACGGGCTCTCGACCCCGCCGAGCACCCGGATCTCGCGGCTGAACCGGCGGCGGAACTCCAGGTCGAGCGAGAGCGCCTCGTGCACGAGCTTGACCGCCACCCGCCGTCCGGTGGCGTCGACCCCGGCGTAGACGACGCCCATGCCGCCGGCGCCCAGGCGTCCGACCACCCGGTAGGGGCCGATCTCGTGCGGGTCACCTGTGAGCAGCGGCAGCACACATCCTCCGGCGTGGTTTGTCATGAGTTGCGGCGAGATCAAATCAGATGCGAACAATGATCGCCAGATGGTGGATCAAATCGTTACTATCATCCAGAACCGGCAGACAAGTTGTGGATACTATTCACATTAGCATTTCGTGCGTTATCATTCACCGGACATCCGCCGCCCCGCCCGCCCGGCACGACAAGGACTTCCTCATGAACGACCCCGCACCGGCCGTCCCGTACGGCTCCCGCGTCCGCGGCTGCCTGCTCGGCGGCGCCGTCGGCGACGCGCTCGGCAACCCCGTCGAGTTCGACTCGCTGGCGCGGATCCGCGCACGGTACGGCCCCGCGGGACTCACCGCCATGGTCGAGACCGAGATCACCGACGACACCCAGATGACGCTGTTCACCGCCGAGGGGCTGATCCGCGCCCGCCTGCACTCCGGCGACCCGCTCACCTCCGTGAGCGACGCCTACCTGCGCTGGCTCGACACCCAGAGCCGCACGGCGCCGCCGTCCCAGTACGGCAACACAGGCCGCGCCACGAGCGGTGGCACCGGCGGTGGCATCGGCGGTGGCGGAGAGAGCGGCACGGGCGGTGGCACGAACGGCGGCACAGGCCGCGCCACGAGCGGTGACGCGGGGGGCGGCTTCCGCACCGGGTGGCTGCGCACCGAGAGGTGGCTGTACGCCCGCCGCGCCCCCGGCAACGCCTGCCTTTCCGGCCTGCGCTCCCGCATCGTCCCGCCCCCGCCGGAGACGCCCCTGGCGCACGGGCCGGTCAACCCGGGCTCCAAGGGCTGCGGCACCGTCATGCGCTCGGCCCCCTTCGGGCTTCTCCCCCGCACGGAGCCGGCCGGCGACCCGGCGCTGCTCGCCGTGGCCGCGGCCCGCCTCACCCACGGCCACCCCACCGCCGCCATCGCCTCCGGGGCCCTGGCCCACCTCGTCTCCCGCCTCGTCGCCGGGGACGACCTGGCCGGGGCCGTCGACTCGGCCGACGAGTGGCTGTCTGCCTTCGACGGCCAGGGCCGCGAGCACCGGGAGACCCGCGAGGCCCTGCGCGCCGCCCGCAAGCTGGCCGAGGCGGGCGACCCCTCCCCCGAGAAGGTGGAGACGCTCGGCGGGGCCTGGATCGCCGAGGAGGCCCTGGCCATCGCGGTCTACTGCGCCCTGGCCGAGCCCGACCCCCGCCGGGCCCTGCTGCTGGCGGTCAACCACTCCGGCGACGCCGACTCCACCGGCGCGATCTGCGGCAACATCATCGGCGCGGCGTACGGCGAGGCGGCCCTGCCCGCCAACTGGGCCGAGGCCGTCGAGGGCCGCCGGACCATCCTGCGGATCGCCGACGACCTCGTCGCCGTCTTCGGCGGCGCGGCGGACGACCCCGCCCACGGTCCCGGCCACGGTCCGGCAGACGATCCGGCAGACGGACCGGCAGGCGGTGCCTCCGGCGGCCCCCTCCCCGGAGACCTCGCCGCCCGCTACCCGTCAGCCTGACCCCGCGACGCCTCCTCCGTGAGCCGTCCGGCTCACGGGCCTCCTCCGGAGCCGTGCGGTTCACGAATCCCCTTGGGAGCCGTCCGGTTCACGGCCCGCGCCCCGGAAAGTGACCCGGACCACACCGCCCGCCCCTCATCCCCTCCCCGCCCCGGCCGATCGGGAGGAGGACCTGACGCCGCACGGCGTCCTGCGAAGGGCGAGGACGAATGAGAAGGCTTCCCGGGCTCCTCCTCGGCGCCGCGGCGGTCACCGTCGCCGCCGCCGCGACGATTCCCGCGCCGGCCGCCGCGGCGCCCGGCCGCGTCTCGTCGCCTCCCGCAGCGGCCGCGGCGGGCGTCACGGCGACCACCGCGGCCACCATGACGGCCGGCGCGGCGGCCGCGGCGTCCTCGGTGCCCGCCGGCGTCCAGGGGATGGACGTCAGCTCCCACCAGGGGAACGTGTCCTGGTCGCAGGCGTACCGCGACGGCGCCCGCTTCGCCTACGTCAAGGCCACCGAGTCGGTCACCTACCGCAACCCCTACTACGCCCAGCAGTACCAGGGGTCCCGGCAGGCCGGGATGGTCAGGGGCGCCTACCACTTCGCGCTCCCGCACAAGTCCGGGGGCGCCGCCCAGGCCGACTACTTCGTCGCGGGCGGCGGCGGCTGGACGGCCGACGGCTGGACCCTCCCGGGCGTGCTCGACATCGAGTTCAACCCCTACCAGTCCTCCAACGGCCTGGACATCTGCTACGACCTGTCGCCCGCCGCGATGGTGAGCTGGATCCGCGCCTTCAGCGACCGCTACCTCGCCCTCACCGGCCGGCGCCCGGCCATCTACACCAACACCTACTGGTGGCAGACCTGCACCGGCGGCAGCGCCGCCTTCGGCGACCACCCGCTCTGGCTCGCCCGCTACTCCTCGGCCGTCGGCGCCCTCCCGGCCGGCTGGACCCGCCACGCCATCTGGCAGTACGCGGACTCCGGCGTGCTGCCCGGTGACCAGAACGTCTTCAACGGCACACACGAGCAGCTGAAGCTGCTGGCCGGCGGCGGGACCACCGCGGCGCCCGTGCAGGCGCCCGCGAAGGCCCCCGCCGGAACGGCCGCGAAGCGGCCCGTCCGGACCGCCACCCGCGTCACCTCGGTGAACGCCTGGCCGGAACCGGTCAGGAAGGGCCGCACGATCACGGTCTCGGGCACCCTGCGCCAGGCCGCCGGCACCCGCAGGGGCATCGCCCGGGAGCCGGTCGTCATCAGGTTCAAGGCCCGCGGCTCCCGCACCTGGGCGACGATGGGCACCGTCACGACCACGTCCGGCGGCGCCTTCAGCAGGCGGTTCAAGGCCGTCCGGGACGGTTCCTGGCAGGTGCTCTACCGCGGGGACTCGCTCCGCCTGGCCTCGTCGGGCGGGAGCGACTACGTCGACGTGCGCACCTGGTGGTGAGCCGGCGCCGTCAGGCCGCCGGACGGCGCCGGAACATGAGCCACCCGCCCAGGCCGTAGAGGCCCAGGCCGAGCAGGACCATGGCGGCGATCACCGGCCACTGGAGACCCTCGGACAGGTGGAGCGCGAGGAACCAGCTCCTGCTCCCGCTCCCGTTGACCTTGAGGATCCCGGCCACGATGCCCTGCGGGAAGAGCGGGATCGCCGCGACCGACCAGCAGACGACCGTGATGATCCGCTCGCGCTTCGGCAGGTGGTCCAGGCTCGTCCAACCGGACCTGCCGGACCCCCCGGCCGCCGTGGGCCGCTTGCCCGTGCGCATCATGTGCAGCAGCTCGGGACCGCGGGAGTGCAGCCGCCGCTGCGCGAGCAGCCCGAGACCCCACCAGCACAGCACGCCGGTCGCCACGCCGACGGCCACGCCCGCCCAGCCGTACGCCGCCGCCGCCACCGCCGCCGGGGCCCCGGTAAGCGCCGTCAGCGCCAGTACGGCGTAGGCCTGGCCGGTCATCGCGCCGTCGTCCTCGGAGACCCGGAGCGGGTTACCGCCCCGCCGGTGCGGGTCGACGCCGGGCACGAGGGAGTACACCGAGATCAACGGCACGATCCCGGCCCCGCCGCCGAGCAGGGCGGCGGTGACCGCGAGCACCATGGGCCAGGGTCCACCGGTCACGGAGGCGAGCCCCGCCGTGAGCAGCACGGCCGGCGGGACGACGACGAGCAGCCAGGCCAGCTGCCGGCCCCGCACGTCGGACGCGCCCGGCACCATCAGGGTGAGCCAGAGCGCGGTGCCGTCGACGCCGTAGAGGTTGGCCGACATGGAAGCGGCCATGACGACGAAGAGCGGCCCGGCCCAGGGCAGCATGACGTCCCAGCCCAGCAGGAGCGGGGCGGCGGCGAAGAACACGCCGTAGGCGACGGAGAAGGTCAGCTGGTGGGTCCGGACCAGGTCGCGCGACCAGGTGCGCAGTTCCTTGGCCACCACGGCGGTCGTCGCGGTCGCGGCCGTCATGGGGCGCCGGCCGCGGGCGGACCGCTTGACCGAGCCCACCCGCCGGGTGAGCAGGGCGGCCCACGCCGCCAGCAGCAGCGCGATGAGCACCACCAGGGCCCCCAGGGCCAGGCCCGCCCGGCCCCAGTCCCCCAGGCCCGCCGCCTCGACCGCGGCCGGCCCCCAGCCGGACGGCAGGTACCGCAGGGCCGAGGCCGCGCCGGGGCTGATCCCGCCCACCTGGTTCAGCGCCACCGCGAAGACCCAGATCTGGCCGAGCGCGGCCAGGATCGCGCCGTTGACGACGGCGGCGCCGACCGCGCCCGCCCGCGAGCGGAGGGCGACGCCCATCAGCGCCACCGCGACCCGCGAGAGCAGGACGAACACCGCCAGCTGCAGGAGCATCGCGGCCAGCGCGACCAGTACGGTCGCCGGGCTCTGCCGCAGGCCGGAGACCACGAGCCCGGACAGGGCGAGCAGGCTGATGACGGGCGCGACCCCGACGAAGGCGGAGGCCAGCAGGCCCGCCGCCAGGCGGCGCGGCGGCAGGCCGAGGAGCGTGAAGTACTCGGGGCGGAGCGTCTCGTCACCGCCTCCGGCGAAGACCGGGCCGAAGATCCAGCCGAGCATCCAGACCGCGTAGGCCGCGGCGAGCAGGTCGCCGCTGCGGAACGCCGCGAACAGGGTGGCGCCCGCCGCGACGAGCCCGAGGGCGGCGCCGATCATGATGAGGCCGGCCTTCTGGCCGTTCATCGCGTTGCGCACCATGGACAGCTTCATCGCGGCCATGGTGGTGAACATGGTGGTGAAGGCGGTGGTCAGCGCGACAGCCATGACAGCCTCTTCGTCCCGGTGCCGGCCGAGCCGACGAGCTCGACGAAGGTGTCCTCCAGGGAGAGCCCGCCCCGGACCTCCTCCAGCGGACCGGCGGCGGCCACCCGGCCGGCGTCGATCACGGCGACGTGGTCGCAGAGCTGCTCGACCAGGACCATGACGTGGCTGGAGAGCACGATGGATCCGCCGTCCGCCACGAACCCCCGCAGGATGGTCTTGATCGTGGCCGCCGAGACGGGGTCGACGGCCTCGAAGGGCTCGTCGAGCACGAGCAGCCGGGGGGCGTGCAGCAGCGCGGTGGCCAGCCCGATCTTCTTGCGCATGCCCGTGGAGTACTCGATCACCAGGGTCTTCTCGGCCCGGTCGAGCTCCAGCACCGCCAGCAGCTCCTCCGCGCGCTCGGCGACGACCTCCTTCGGCAGTCCGCGGAGCAGGCCGAGGTAGGTGAGCACCTCGCGGCCGGTCAGCCGTTCCGGCATGGCCAGGCCGTCGGGGAGCACCCCGGCCAGCGACAGGGCGCGGGAGGGGTCGGCCCACACGTCCTCGCCGAAGATGCGGGCGCCGCCGGCGTCGGGACGGAGCATGCCTGTGGCCATGGCGAGCGTGGTGGTCTTGCCGGCGCCGTTCTGGCCGACCAGTCCGTAGAAGGAGCCCTGCGGGACGGTGAGGTCGACGTGGTCGACCGCGACCTTCTCAGCGAAGGTCTTGGACAGGCCGATGATCTCGAGCGCTGGGGTCATGGGGGGTCTCTCGGGTCACGGACGTCCGGGCGGGCCGGATCGTCGAGGAGGGCGTGCGGGCACACGGGCGGACAAATTCGATCATGTAGGGCACCCGCTGTCCAGGAGCTGCGGCGACCCGCCGACCGGTGGCACGGGCGGGGCCCGGAATTTCTCCCGCGTCCTCCGGATCGGCACGGAGAAAGCGCACGTCACCGGCGCCCTCCCGCTCCGCGGAAAATCTCCACGGCCACTCTCCGGCGATCATCACACTCACGTTTCCGCAGGTCAGAGCGAACATGAACATACATTTCACGTTTGCCAGGCCGGGACCGGCGGCGGAAGATGGACCCGTCTCCGAAAAGAAGAGCCCCGGCCCGGGGTCTCTTCACCGTGCCCGCATTCCATCCACCGCCGACCCCGAGGAGGGGCGATGATCCATGCCCGCGGACTGGCCCGGACGTTCAAGGTGAGGAAGGAGCGCGTCGAGGCCGTGCGCGGCGTCGACCTCGACGTGGAGCCCGGCCGGCTGGTCGCCCTCCTCGGCCCGAACGGGGCGGGGAAGTCCACCACTCTGCGCATGTTGACCACCCTGCTGCCCCCGACCTCGGGGACCGCGACCGTGGCGGGCCACGACGTCGTGACGGACCCCGCCGGGGTGCGTGCGCGCATCGGCTACGTGGGCCAGAAGAACAGCGCGGGCGAGAACTTCCTCGTCCGCGACGAGCTGGTGACGCAGGGCCGCTGCTACGGCCTGACCCGCGCCGAGGCCGGCCGCCGGGCCGACGAGGTCCTCGACCTGCTCCGCCTGCGCCCGCTGGCCCGGCGCAGGCCCGGCACGCTCTCGGGCGGCCAGCGCCGCCGCCTCGACATCGCCCTGGGCCTCGTGCACCGCCCCGACCTGCTCTTCCTGGACGAGCCGTCGACCGGGCTCGACCCGCACAGCCGCGCCGACATCTGGGAGCACATCCTGCGGCTGCGCGCCGAGTACGGCACGACCGTCCTGATGACCACCCACTACCTGGAGGAGGCCGACAGCATGGCCGAACGGGTGGTGATCATCGACCACGGCCGGGTCATCGCCGACGGGACGGCGGAGCGGCTCAAGAGCGACCTGGCCGGCGACCGCGTCACGGTCACGCTCCACGACGGGCCGGACGCGGCGCGGGCGGCGGCCGTCGCCGAGCGGTTCGCCGGGCCGGGCGAGGTGGCCGTCGAGGGGACGGCCGTGCGGGTCCGGGTGCCCCACGCGGGCACGGCGCTGCCGGAGTACCTGCGGGCTCTGGAGGCGGCCGGGGTCAAGGCCGCCGCCGCCGAGACGGCCCGGCCCACGCTGGACGACGTCTTCCTCGCGCTCACCGGCCGCACACTGCGCGAGGACGACGGCGCGGCCGCCGCCGCGTGACCGGCCGGACCCACTCCCCCGAGGCCCGCAGAAACCCTCAAGACCCGCAGAAACCCTCAAGACCCGCAGAGACCCTCAAGACCCGCAGAAAGGCCCGGCATGAGCGTGCGTTTCCTCCGTGACACCGCGACCGTCTTCTCCCGCGAGTTCCGTCCCGTGCTGCGCGATCCTCTCGGCTTGCTGTTCACCATGGGCCAGCCGCTGCTCTTCCTGTTCCTGTTCGGCCCGCTGCTGGCGGGGACGCCCGGCGTCGGCGATGGCATCGGCGCCTCGCCGTGGCAGTGGTTCGTGCCCGGCATCCTGGTCATGATGTGCCTGTCCGGGCCGATGATGGCCGGCTACACCCTGCTGGTCGAGCTGCTCGGCGGCTCCCTGGAGCGGCTGATGGTCACCCCGCTGAGCCGTACGGCGATGCTGGTCGGCCGGACGCTGAAGGAGTTCGCGATCCTGCTGGCGCAGGCCGTACTGATCATCGTGCTGGCGGTGCCGCTCGGCTTCCGGCCGGACCCCGCCGGCGTGCTGACCGGGCTGGCGCTGCTGGCCGTGTTCGGGGTCGGGCTGGGCGCGCTCTCCTTCGTGCTGGCGATCGCCTCCCAGCCGGGCGGGGAGCTGTTCTACGGGGTCACCCAGATGGTGATGTTCCCGCTGCTCCTGCTCTCGGGGATGCTGCTGCCGATGGACGCCGGTCCGGCGTGGCTGCGGACCGCCGCCTCGGTCAACCCGGTCGCCCACATCGTCGAGGCGGAGCGGGCGCTGTTCGCCGGCCGGTTCGCCGACGCCTCGCTGCCGTACGGGGTGCTCGCCGCCTGTGCGGTCGCGGCGGCGGGCCTGGCGCTGGGCGTGCGGTCCATGCGCCGCGGTGTCTGACGCCGGTGCGCCCGGCGCGGGCCCGGCCGCGTGCCGGGGCCGCGCCGGGCGCGGCGCCCCTCGGCTTCCCTGTCCGGTACGGCGTCCGGCACGGCGCCGCGCACCGCCGGGGGAAGCGTGCGCGGCGCCGGATCCGGGAGGGCGGGGCGGTCCGGTGGGCTCAGCGGACGTACGGCCAGCCGGCCGAGTCCCAGCCGAGCAGGTTGACGCCGAGCCTGGCCCTGTTGTCGTCGCCGTAGTAGTGGTAGACGAGCAGGTCGCCGTCGGCGTCGGGAAGCACGGCGGGGTGGCCGGGGCCGTGCACGCCGCCGTGGCTCGCGAGGATCTCGGTCCCGCCTCCCGCGGTCATCCGGGTCCCGTTCCGGTCGACGTAGGGGCCGGTGATCGAGGTGGAGCGGCCCACCATGGTGCGGTAGGTGCTGTCGGCGCCACGGCAGCAGAAGTCGAAGGAGACGAACAGGTAGTAGTAGCCGCCGCGCCGGTGGATGACCGGCGCCTCGACCGAGCCCGAGGCGGTCGTGCGCTGCGCCAGGCTGCGCACGGAGGTGTCGGAGGCCGACCGCTTCCCGGTCGCCGGGTCGAGCCGGATCATCTTGATGCCCGACCAGAAGGAGCCGAAGGTCAGCCACCAGCGGCCCGAGGAGTCCACGACGAGGTTGGGGTCGATGGCGTTGTAGCCGCTGCTGCTGGTGGTCTCGATGACGAGGCCGTGGTCGGTCCAGGAGCCGGCCGCGCCGGTCGTGCTGGTCGCCAGGAAGATGGCCGACCGGGACGAGCCGAAGGTGGAGGCCGAGTAGTACAGGTAGTACCTGCCGTTGCGGTACGACAGGTCGGGTGCCCAGAGGTTGCGGCTCCCGCCGGTGTAGGCGGTGGTCCAGGGCGCCCCCTTCGGCCAGACGACCCCGGCGTTGCGGAAGGCCGTGCGGTCGGTGGAGGTCTTGATGCCGATGCCGTCCGCGGTGTGCACCAGCAGATAGCGGCCGTCCGGGGTCTTCACCATCGAGGGGTCGTGGACGAGGACGTCGCCGGTGACCCGTCCGGGTCCCGGATAGGCCGCGAGCGCGGCCTCGGCGGGGCGGAGGGTGGCCGCCGTCGCGACGAGCACGCACGCCGCGACCACCGCCCGCTGCAGGCGTCTCATGTGATCACATCCTGGATCGTGGGGGGCGTCCGGCCCTCGCCGGGCAGAGGTGCGCGTCCCGTGGCCGACGCCGGTTGACATGTTCCATGACGCCGGGTCACCGATCGCCCGACGGAACTGCCCGGACTGTATGGAAAGCGCTTACAGCCGTCAACCCCCCTCCCACCCGAGGCAGCGGGCGGGCATGCCCCGCCGCAGGTCGGGACGGTGCTCCGGCCACGGCGGGCCGGGTGAAACTTTCACCGGGCCCGAATGGCTCACCGGGCCCGGGTGGGCCCCCCTCCGGAGCCGGACCGCACCTGGAGGCCGTCCAGGAGCTCCTGGGTCGCGGCGGCGACGGCGTCCACCGCGCGCTCGAACGCCTCGGCGTTGCGCGCGGACGGCGACCGGAACCCGGAGATCTTGCGGACGTACTGCAGGGCCGCGGCCCGCACGTCCTCCCCGGTCACCTCGTCGGCGTAGGGCTCGCGAAGGGTCTTGATGCTCCGGCACATGGCGGGACCTCACATCGTCGGCACTTCATCGGATCATGTCGCCGGACCCCGTCGGGACCCGGCCCCGGGCCCGGCGCCCATGCCTCCCGGTGTCCCCGCCCCGCCTCCGGAGAGGAGCGGTGCGCGGAGCGGCACATCGGGAGGGATCGGCACCGGGGACCGGTCAGTGCGCGGCCAGGGCCCCGGAGCCGACCCGGTCGGCGGTGCGCAGAGCCCAGCGCATCCGCTCCCGGTAGGCCTCAGGGTGGTCTCCGGCCTCCTGCGCGACGCAGGCCACACACTCGGTGATGTCCTCGTCGCAGGCGCGCAACCGGTCCTCGATCACCTCGCGCACCCGGTCCGGCGAGGGATCGTCCGACGCCTGGAGCGGGGAGGCGAAGAGCACCTCGGCCAGTTCGGACACGCTCATCGCGGTGGGCATCGTGTGCCTCCTCTCTGGGGCCGCAGGACAGCGGCGGCGCCCCGTTGGTCGCTCAGATCGTGCTCACACCCTCATCTTGTCCCGCCGCACCGACATTTTCCGCCCGTTCCGGCCACCCCGGGGGGCGGGAAGGGCGGCCGCCCTGGCGGGCCCGGCGGACCCGCCCCCCGGCGGCCCGGTGTCCTCGTCCGGCTGCGTGCCGCCTCGCCCCGGAGGATCCGGGCGGCGCCTGCGGGCGCCGCCGCCGGTGCGGCGGCTCAGGGTGAATCCACTGATAACAACGATCCGCGGTGCGGAGTTCCGCTTCTCCTCGGTTTTACCGGCAAATTACCAGGTCGTCCCGCCCGCCGCGGGCCGCACGGCCGGCGGTTCCCGGGTCGCGGCGCCGCCCGCCGTGCGGCCGGAGACCGGCGGCGCCCCAACCG
Organism: Planomonospora corallina; assembly: GCF_042650625.1. NCBI lineage: Bacteria > Bacillati > Actinomycetota > Actinomycetes > Streptosporangiales > Streptosporangiaceae > Planomonospora > Planomonospora corallina. Next base: position 43,856 of record NZ_JBHSBM010000040.1, on the reverse strand, counting down.
CGGCGACGCCCACCGGACGGGGCCGGTCATCACCTGAAGTCGAAGACGCCCGCCTCGTCCAGGACCATCCCGGCCAGGGCGCCGGCCGCGTCGACCCGGCCGAGCGACTTGGCCGCCCGGACCATGTCGGCGCGCAGCCGCGGGTCCTCGAGGACGGCGTCGAGCTCGGCGAGGAGCTGACCGGAGGTGGGCCCGTTCTCCAGCAGCGCCCGGGCCGCCCCCGCCTCGGCCAGGTATCGGGCGTTCTGACGCTGCTCGTCCCCGGCGGAGGGGACCAGGGGGATGAGAACGGACGGCTTGCCCACCGCGGTCAGCTCGGCGACGGCTCCGGCGCCGCTCCGGGAGACCACGACGTCGGCGGCGGCCAGCACGTCGGCGAGTTCCTCGCCCACGAACGGCACCGGGCGGTAGCGCTCGCGCAGGTGCCCGGGGAGGCGCTCGGCCGCCTTCGTGAGCCGCTCCACCCAGTTCGGGCCGCACTGGTGGAGCACCTGGGCCCGCTCCAGCAGCGAGGGCAGGATCTCCTCGATCAGGGTGTTGATCTGGAGACTGCCCTGGGCGCCGCCGGTCACGTACACGAGGGGCAGCTCGGGCGCGAAGCCGAAGTGCCAGCGGCCGGACGGGGCGTTCCCGCGCAGCAGGTGGGGCCGGACGGGGTTGCCGGTGACGGCGGCCCGCTCCCTGGCCTTGGCGGGCAGGTGCTCCATCGACGACGGGTGGGTGAGCGCGATCCGGGTGGCGACCCGCGCCAGGATGCGGTTGGCCAGGCCGAGCGCGGTGATCTGCTCGTGCATCACGAGCGGGCGGCGCAGGATCCGCGAGGCGAGGCCCAGCGGCACGCAGACGTACCCTCCGGTGGAGAGCACCACGTCCGGCCGGTAGCGGGCGGCGATGCCGAAGGCCTGGAGGACGCCGACGGGGATGCGGAACATGTCGGCGAGGTTGGCGGCCAGCTCGCGCGCGCCGGGCGAGCGCCGCAGCTTCCCCGTCTTGATCGCGCGGAAGGGGATGCCGTTCTCGGCCGCGACACGGGCCTCCAGTCCGTTCGCCGTACCCACCCAGAGCACATCGAGGTCGTAGCCGCGGGCGGCGGCCTGCTCGCGCGCGGTCGCGACGGTGGTCAGCGCGGGGTAGGTGTGGCCGCCGGTCCCGCCTCCGGTGACGAGCATGCGCAGGGACTGACGGTTTCCGGCATTCATGCGTGCGTTTCCTCCAGGAATACGATTATCGGCCCATCCGGATATAGCGGGCAGAGTCGGCACGCTACCCGGAGATCAAGGAAGATCCAATTCCACCCCTCCCCGTGAGACGCGGCTCACCTGCGGTCCGGCCGGGAACGACTCCGCCCGCCGGGCGGACACCGCGCCGGCGGGCGGGTCGTGCGCGAGGGCGCCTGCTCACCGGGACACGCGGCGGACCGGCACCGCGACGAGCAGCGCTCCCGCGAGCAGGACCACCGCTCCGCCGGCGGCCAGCGCCGCCGTGACCGGCGCGGCCGGCGCGTCCACCGCGACCCGGAGCGTGGCCCCGGGGGCCGCCGAGCCGTCGGCGTTCATCACCACGATCTTCCACTCGCCGTTCCCGGCGGGCCAGGTGACGGTCTGCTCGCCCGCGCCCGCGGCCTGGACCGTCCAGATGCCCGCGGCGGCCGGGGGCAGGGCGGGTGCCCCGCCGCCGGAGTCGATCGTCATGTCCCATCCACCGGAGACGTCCGCCACGGTGGTCCGGGCCACTCCGGCGAGGTAGCGGTCGACCTCGGCGGCGGGTGCGACGCCGAGGAACACCTCGGCGCCGGGCCGTACGGCCTCCGCCTGGAGCCGCACCCCGCCGGCGAGGTCCGCCGCGTACGGCTGGAAGAACGTGCCGACGTGGACCTCGACCGGTTCGCTGACCAGTGCGTACCCGTTCGTGGTGAAGGTCCGCGCCCCGGAGGTCAGGTACCCGGCCGCACTTCCTTGGTCCGGGACCGCCCAGGCCAGGGCGGCGGCCGCCAGGAGCGGCCCCGCCGAGGCGAGGACGAGGAGCGCGCCGGCCACGACGGAGACCACCCGGCCCGCCGTCCAGCCCGCGCCGCCCGTCTTCCGCGGCGCCGCGGCGTCCGGCCGGCGATCCGGTACGGCCGGACCACCGGTCGCGGGACCCGCCGGTGCGCCGGGCCCGGAGAGGCGCGGGGCACCCGGCCCGGAGGAGGGTGGGACGCCCGGCCCGGAGGAGGGCGGAAGCGTGAGCGTGTCCCCCGGCTCGTGCTCCCCCATGTCCAGCCGGAACGGCGGGTAGGCGTCGGTCATGAGGGCTCCGTAGGCCGCCACGCGGAGGATCCAGCGGTTCATGCCGAGCACGAAGTCGTAGATCGGCCGGGGGTAGCGCCCGGTGAAGAGCAGGACCAGCGCGGCCACCAGCACCAGCAGGCCGACCAGTCCTCCGGAGGTCTCCGCGTGGAACTCCTCGGCCCGCCAGGCCAGCCACGTGCCGCCTCCGGCGAACAGGGCGACGATCAGGTAGTGCGGGAGTCCCAGCAGCCACTTGACCAGCACCAGCCCCCGGGACAGGCGTTCGGGGTAGGCGATCTCCAGGTGGGCGGGGTAGCCGGGCACCTCGGCGAGCGTGAACGGCGGGTACCGGTCGGTGCCGAGCGCGCCGTAGGCGTAGTACTGCACGCGCCAGGTCCAGCGGAGCACCCCCACGTTGAAGTCGAAGATCGCGCGCGGGTACCGGCCGGTGAACAGGATCGCGAAGAAGGCGACGGCGCTCAGCAGCGCGAACGCGACCCACAGGAACACCAGCACGATGCCGTGCGGGATCACCATCGCCCATTTGACCAGCCACAGACCGCGTGACAGGGGTGCGTCCAGTGAAGCGTCGACCCGTACCGGGTGGATCGTCGCGGCCATGGGGACCATCTCCTTCCGCTCGGTCCCTCTCGACGACCCGTGGCCCGTCCTCGGCGGGGCGGTGCGCGAACCCGTCTGGCTGCGAGCACCGGGTCCTCGCCCTCACTCTCGTTCTCCGCCCGGAGGACCGCCACGGCCGAAGGTCTCCCCCAGGGGTGCCATTGGTCCTCAGCCTCCGAGCGGTTCCCGGCCCTCCTGCGGTTGCCCGGCCGGATCCTGCCCCTGCGGGTGCCATTGGCCCTCAGCCCCGAGCGGCTCCCGGCACTCCGGGTGGTCCTCAGCCATCCGAGCCGCTCCTTCCCCCCTTCGGCCGCCGATCGCCCGGCCGTCTTTCCCGCGCGCACCCGAAGTGACATAAAGCCACATACGGGTACGAAAACCTATAAATCATCATCTCCGGCATTTTGGGGGAGGTACCGACGCCGGACGAGCGGGGTCCGCCCGGGCGGCGCGCCCCCCGCACGACGGACACGCCGCCGGTGCCCCTCCCGCCCAGCGGGCGGTCAGCGGACCACCCGCCCCGCAAGGCCCGTAAGGAGGCATCCGGCATGCAGAGCAAGCAGTGGAACGTGAAGATCACCATCGTCGAGGACGACAACGACCGCGTCACCTCGGCCCAGGCCGTACTGGACATCCCGGACGGCCGCACCTACGAGAGCGTCGAGTACGCGCGGCGTAATCCGACCGACCGTCCCGTTCCGGACATCGGTGACGAACTGGCGGCCGGCCGGGTGCTGGCCGACCTGTCCGGCAGGCTGATGGGCGACGCCGCCGCCGACGTCATGGAGGAGGCCGAGCTCAGAAGAAGATGAGGAACACTCCCGTACGGCACGGCCTGGACGATCCGCACCAGGCCGTGCCGCGTGTCCGCCCTGCCCGCACGTGACCCGTCAGTCGCGGGACATCAGCCTGACGAACTCCTCGAAGGAGAACCTCCCGTCGCCGTCGGAGTCGGCGTCGCGGTTCAGCGAGCCGATCGCCTCCGCCGGGAGGTCCGGGAAGCGCACCGTGAGCTCCCGCTCCGTGATGAAACCGTCGCCATCGGTGTCGATGGCGGAGAACTCGCTCCTGAGCTCGGCCAGACGCTCCGCCGACATGGTGATCCGCCTTCCTCGTGTTCGATCAGCAGACAACCTACGGGAGACCTCCCTCCCGGCGCGACGGGCCGGTGCGGGCGGCCGATCCCCGCCGTCCTCCCCGACGTGCGCCCCGACGTGCGCCCGTTCTGCACTGCACAATGCCATGCCGGAAATGTGGCACCCGCCCGCGGGAGCCCTCTACCGTGGCCACCGTGTTCGACGTGCTCATCACCGGCGGCCTGGTCGTCGACGGCACCGGCGCCCCGCCGTACCCCGCCGACGTCGGGGTGCGCGGCGGCCTGATCGAGGCGGTCGGCGCCCTGTCCGCGGCGGGCGCCGCGGCCGCGTCCCGGATCGACGCCACCGGTCGCCTGGTGACCCCCGGTTTCATCGACGCCCACGTCCACGGCGACGCCACCGTGCTCGATCCCGAGGTGCAGCTCGCCGCGCTCCGGCAGGGTGTGACCACGTTCGTGCTCGGCCAGGACGGTCTGTCCTTCGCCCCGTCCGGCCCGGAGACGCTGCGCTTCGTCACCCGCTACTTCGCCGCGATCAACGGCGCGCATCCCGCGCTGGACGGCGCCGGGGTGAGCGTGGCCGGCCTGCTGGCGACCTACGACCGCGCCACCGCCCTCAACACGGTCTATCTCGTCCCGCACGGCACCGTGCGCCACACCGCCGGAGGAGATCCGCAGGCGATGCTCCGCCTGGTGGAGCGGGGGCTGGAGGAGGGGGCCGCCGGGCTCTCCAGCGGCCTGGAGTACGTGCCCGGCCGGTACGGCGACGCCGCCGAGCTCGCCGCGCTGTGCGCGCCCGTCGCCCGGGCCGGGCTGCCGTACGTGACCCACATGCGGGGTTACGAGCAGGCCGCCGCGGCGGGCATGGCCGAGGCCACGGAGATCGCCGAGCGGGCCGGGACGGCGCTGCACGTCTCCCACTACCACGGTCCCGGGGAGCCGCTCGCCGGGATGGTCGACCGGGCGCTGGCGGCGGGCCTGGACGTCACCTTCGACAGCTACCCCTACCTCAGCGGGTTCAGCATCCTGGCGATGGTCGCGCTCCCCCGCGACCTCGACACCTCCGACGATCCCCGCGACCTCGGCTCCACCGGCGCCGGCCGCGCCGCCGGCCGGCCCGGTGCCCCGGGAACCAGCGGCGCCCCCGGCCGCCCCGTCTCCGCCGCGGCCCGCCCCGACCTGGACCGCACGGTGGAACTCCTGCACGACCCCGCGGTACGGCGCCGCCTGGCCCTCGAGACCGACCCGGCGCTCTGGCACCGCATCGTGCTGGCGCACGTCCCCGCCGCCGGGTTCTCCTGGGCCGAGGGCCGGCGCCTGGACGAGGCCGCGGCCCAGGCCGGACGGGAACCCGCCGAGTTCTGCGCGGACCTGCTGGTCGCCACCGGGCTGACCGCCAGCTGCGTGTTCGCCCAGCCGCCCGGCAACGATGACGCGTCCATGCGGCTGCTGCTGCGCCACCCGGCCCACATGGGCGGCTCCGACGGCATCCACCTCGGCGGGCACCCCCACCCGCGCGCCTTCGGAGCCTTCGCCCGCTTCCTCGGCCGCCACGTCCGCGAGCTGGGCGACTGGAGCTGGCAGGAGGCCGTCGCGCACCTGTCGTCCCGGCCGGCGCGCCGCTTCCGCCTGACGGACCGGGGCGGGATCCGCCCGGGCATGGCGGCGGATCTCGTGCTGGTCGACCCGGAGCGGGTGGCCGACGCCGCCGGCTACGCCCGGCCGCGCCTGCTCGCCGAGGGCATCGACGACGTGCTGGTCGGCGGCGTGCCCGTGCTGGCGGGCAGCGCCCTCACCGGTGCGCGCCCCGGACGCCCGCTGAGGCCGCGGTGAGGCCCGCCGGGGTCGCGGCGGGGTCCGCCGGGACCGTGGCGAGGCCGTGGTGAGGCCGGTGAGCGGGGCCGTCCCCGGCCCGGCCGCCCCGGGGGGCGGCGAGGGCGTCCCGGGGGGCGGCCGCGGCCCCCGGGAGCGCAACCGGTCGTCCTCGCTCCGGCGGGCGCTGACCGTGCTGGAGTACGTGCGCGACCACGCGGGCGCCGGCGGGCAGGACCTGTCCCTGTCCCGGCTCGCCGAGGCGCTCGGGCTCGCCAAGAGCACCGTGCTGCGCCTGACCGTCCCGCTGGTGGAGGCCGGGCTCCTGGAGCGCGACCGCAGGAGCGGCGCCTACCGCCTGGGGTACGGCGCGCTCCGCCTCGGCCAGGCCTACCTGTCCGCGCTCGACCTGCGGACCGTGGCCGCCGAGGAGACGCACCGGCTGCTGCTCCAGGTCCACCAGACCGTCCATCTGGTCGTCTACGACCCGCCGCACGTCGTCTACATCGACAAGGTCGAGAACGAGGCCACCGTGCGCATGGCCTCCCGCATCGGCAGCCGGGGCGAGCTCCACTGCACCGCCGTCGGCAAGGCGATCCTCGCCTGGCAGCCGGAGGAGGCCGTGGCGGAGACCATCGCCGCGGGCATGCCCGCCCGGACCGGCCGCACGATCACCGACCCCGGCCGGTTCCGTGCCGAACTGGCCCGCATCCGGCGGCGCGGCTACGCCGTCGACGACCGGGAGAACGAACCCGAGGTCCGCTGCGTGGCCGCGCCGATCTTCACTCACGACGGCGCCGTGGCCTCCGCCCTGTCCGTCTCGGGCCTGGCCTCGCGGATCACCGCCGCGCGGGTGCGGGAGCTGGGACCACTGGTGGCCGGGGCCGCCCTGCGCGTCTCCAGAAAGCTGGGAGCCCCCCGATGACCGACCTCGTGACGCTCGGCGAGACCATGGCCTTGTTCACCGCCCGCCGTACCGGCCTGCTCCGGCACGCCCGCGACTTCGACCTCGGGGTCGGCGGCGCGGAGTCGAACGTGGCGATCGGCGTGACCCGGCTGGGCCTGCGGGCGGCCTGGATCGGCCGGGTGGGCGACGACGAGTTCGGCGCGCTGGTCCGCTCCACGCTGGCCGGGGAGCAGGTCGACGTCTCCCGGACGGTCGTCGACCCCGGCGCGCCCACCGGACTGATGATCAAGGGCCGGCGGAGCGCCGGCGCGGTGGACGTGCGCTACTACCGGGCGGCGAGCGCGGGCTCCCGGCTCCGCCCGGACGACCTCGACCCGGCGCTCATCCGCTCGGCCCGCGTGCTGCACGTCACGGGCATCACCCCCGCGCTCTCGGCCTCCGCCCGGGCGGCGGTCCACGCCGCCGTGGCCGAGGCCCGCGCCGCGGGGGTGTTCGTCTCGCTGGACGTCAACTACCGCCGGGCCCTGTGGTCGCCCGACCGGGCCGCCTCCGGGCTGCGCGAGCTCGCCGCGGCCGCCGACGCGGTGTTCGCGACCGAGGACGAGGCCCGCCTGCTCGCCGGCGACCCCGAACTCGACGGCCCCGCCGCGCTGGCCCGGGCCCTGGCCGGGCTGGGGCCGCACCACGTGCTCGTCAAGCTCGGGGCCCGGGGCGCCCTGGCGTTCTCCGACGGCGTGGTACGGCGCGGCGCACCGTACCGGGTGACCGAGCTGGACCCCGTGGGGGCCGGGGACGCCTTCGCCGCCGGGTGGCTGGCCGACCGGCTGGCCGGCGCCGATCCCGAGCGGTGCCTGGCCACGGCCTGCGCCGCCGGGGCGTGCGCGGTGACCGCGAGCGGCGATTGGGAGAGCCTGCCCCGCCGCGCCGACCTGGGGCTGCTCCACCGCGCCGAGGGGGTCGACCGGTAGGCGGACGGGGACCTTCCCGGCGGGCCGGGGACCTTCCGGCGGACAGGTGGGAGAAGGCCCTGCGGGTGGGCGCGGGCACGGAGAAGGCCCCCTCAGAGGTGCGGGTGCACCGCCGAGGGGGCCTTCCGGGTGTCCCGGCCGCCCCCGGCACGAGACCGGGAGGGCGGGACGGGCGTCTAGTAGATCGGACGCGAGGAGGAGCGCAGACGCTCCAGGGCCTCGGCCAGGATCTGCGCGCCGTCCTTGTCGCTGCGACGCTCCTTCACGTAGGCGAGGTGCGTCTTGTACGGCTCGTTACGCGGAGGAGCCGGCGGGTTGGCCTGATCCTGACCGGCCGGGAGACCGCAGCGGGGGCAGTCCCAGAGCTCGGGGACGGCCGCGTCACTGGCGAAGCTGGGACGCGTCTCGTGCATGTTCGCGCACCAGAACGGGACCCTTACACGGGGAGCCGCCTCGCCACGCTCCGCCTCTCCCATCGGGCCGGCGCCGACACGGCTGCCACGGATCGCGTTGCCACTACCCACGGATGAACTCCTCGCTCGATGGCCCTCCCGCTCGGGACCGGAAGGGCTGTACCACTGTCATGCCTCCGGCCAGGGACCGGATCAGAGCCGTCGGATCAGGGGCGCAGGAGCAGGCCCAGCGCGATGATGCACACGAACCAGACCACCCCGGTGATGATCGTGAGCCGGTCGAGATTCCGCTCCACCACGGAGGACCCGCCGTACGACGACGAGAAACCGCCGCCGAACATGTCCGACAGACCGCCGCCCTTGCCCTTGTGGAGCAGGACGAGCAGGATCATCAGCAAGCTCGCCAGGACGAGGGCGATGGAGATTCCGAGTGTCACGGTTGACCTGTTCCTTACGTGCGCGACCCGCGTCCGGGCGCGTCCCTGTTATGACGCCAGAGGCGTGACGATTCAAACCTGCTCTAAGAGGGTACGACCTGGTGTCAAGTCGTACCCTCCGAACGGCTCACTCAGCCGGATGTTTCCCCGAACCGGCAGATCTTGGCGAACTCCGCCGCGTCCAGACTCGCTCCGCCGACCAGGGCGCCGTCCACGTCGGACTCGGCCATGATGCCGGCGATGTTGTCGGACTTGACCGACCCTCCGTAGAGGATGCGGACACCCGCCGCCACCTCGCCGTCGTACAGCTCGGCGAGCCGGGCGCGCAGCGCCCCGCAGACCTCCTGCGCGTCGGCCGGGGTCGCCACCTCACCGGTGCCGATCGCCCAGACCGGCTCGTAGGCCAGCACGATCGAGGCGGCCTGCTCGGCCGTGACCTTGCGGAGCGCCCCTTCGAGCTGGGCGAGGCTGTGCGCCACGTGCCCGCCGGCCTGCCGGACCTCCAGGCCCTCCCCCACGCACAGGATGGGCGTGAGCGAGTGCCGGTAGGCCGCCAGTACCTTGGCGTTGACCAGCTCGTCGTCCTCGCGGTGATACTGCCGCCGCTCGGAGTGCCCGATCGTGACGAAGGTGCAACCGAGCTTGGCCAGCATCGCCCCGGAGATCTCCCCGGTGTAGGCGCCCGCGTCGTGCGCCGACAGGTCCTGCGCGCCGTACAGGATGCGCAGCTTGTCGCCGTCCACCAGCGTCTGCACGCTGCGCAGGTCGGTGTAGGGCGGCAGCACGGCGACGTCGGCCCGGTCGTGGTCCTTGTCGTTCAGTGCGAACGCCAGCTTCTGGACCGTGGCGATGGCCTCGAGGTGGTTGAGGTTCATCTTCCAGTTGCCGGCGATGAGGGGTTTGCGCGCAGCGTTCATCTCTCGCTCACCGCTCCTCGCTCGCTCCGCAGAGCGCTCGTCCCGTGCGGGATGTCCCGCAGACTGCTCCGGCCCATGCCTACTCCTCCAGCGCGGCCAGGCCGGGCAGGGTCTTGCCCTCGAGGTACTCGAGGCTGGCTCCGCCACCGGTGGAGATGTGCGAGAAGCCGTCCTCGGCCAGGCCCAGCCGGCGCACGGCCGCGGCGGAGTCGCCACCGCCGACGACGGTGAAGGCCTCCGACGCGATCAACGCCTCGGCGACCGCGCGGGTTCCCCCGGAGAACGCCTCGAACTCGAAGACGCCCATCGGGCCGTTCCAGAAGACGGTCCGCGCGTCGGCCAGCTTGCCGGCGAACAGCTCGCGACTGCGCGGGCCGATGTCGAGCCCCTGCCGGTCGGCCGGGATCGCGGTGGCGTCGACCACCTCGTACTCGGCGTCCTCGGCGAACTCCGCGGCCGCCAGCACGTCGACCGGGAGGACGAGTTCGACGCCGCGCTTGGCCGCCTCGTCGAGGAAGCCGCGCACCTGGTCGAGCTGGTCCTCCTGGAGCAGCGACTGCCCGACCTCGTAGCCCTGCGCCTTCAGGAAGGTGTAGGCCATGCCGCCGCCGATGAGCAGGCGGTCGACCTTGGTCAGCAGGTTGGCGATCACGCCGAGCTTGTCGGAGACCTTCGCACCGCCCAGCACCACGGCGTACGGCCGCTCCGGCTCCTCGGTCAGGCGCCTGAGCACGCCGACCTCGGTCGTGATCAGCCCGCCGGCCGCGTGCGGCAGGAGCTTGGGCACGTCGTAGACGCTGGCGTGCTTGCGGTGCACCGCGCCGAAGCCGTCGCCGACGTAGAGCTCGGCCAGACCGGCGAGCTTCCGGGCGAACTCCGTGCGCTGGGCCTCGTCCTTGGACTCCTCGCCCGGCTCGAAGCGGAGGTTCTCCAGCAGGGCCACCTGACCGTCCTGCAGACCCGCCACGACCGCCTGGGCGGACTCGCCGACCACGTCGGCCGCGAAGGCGACCTCGGCGCCCAGCAGCTCGCCCAGCCTCCTGGCCACGGGGGCCAGGGAGTACTTGGGGTTGGGCGAGCCCTTGGGACGGCCCAGGTGGGCGCAGGCCACGACCCGGGCGCCCCGGCCGACGAGGTCCTTGACCGTCGGCAGCGAGGCGCGGATGCGGCCGTCGTCGGTGATGACGTCCCCGTCGAGGGGGACGTTCAGGTCGACGCGCAGGAGCACGCGCCGGCCCTTCACGTCGAGCTGCGACAGGTCCTTCATCAGAGGTCGGCGCCCACGAGCTCGATGAGGTCGACCAGGCGGTTGGAGTAGCCCCACTCGTTGTCGTACCAGCCGACGACCTTCAGCTGGTTGCCGCTCGCCTTGGTGAGGCCGGCGTCGAAGATGCAGGAGGCCGGGTCGGTGACGATGTCCGAGGAGACGATCGGGTCCTCGGTGTAGGTCAGGATGCCCTTGAGCGCGCCCTCGGCGGCGGCCTTCAGCGCGGCGTTGACCTCGTCGGCGGTGACCTCGCGGCCCAGCTCCACGGTGAGGTCGGTGGCCGAGCCGGTGGGGATCGGCACACGCAGCGCGTAGCCGTCGAGCTTGCCCTTGAGCTCCGGCAGCACCAGGCCGATGGCCTTGGCCGCGCCGGTCGAGGTGGGCACGATGTTCAGCGCGGCGGCGCGGGCACGGCGCAGGTCCTTGTGCGGGCCGTCCTGCAGGTTCTGGTCCTGCGTGTAGGCGTGGATCGTGGTCATCAGACCCTTCTTGATCTCGAAGGAGTCGTGGATGACCTTGGCCATCGGCGCCAGGCAGTTGGTGGTGCAGGAGGCGTTGGAGATCACCGTGTGCTTGGCCGCGTCGTACTGGTCGTGGTTGACGCCCATGACGACCGTGACGTCCTCGTTCTTGGCCGGGGCCGAGATGATGACCTTCTTCGCGCCGTTCTCGGCGTGCACGCGCGCCTTGGTGGCGTCGGTGAACAGGCCGGTGGACTCGACGACGACGTCGATGCCCAGGTCGCCCCAGGGCAGCTTGGCCGGGTCGCGCTCGGCGAACGCCTTGATGGCCTTGCCGTCCACGGTGATCTCGTCGGCGCTGCTCTTCACCTCGTACGGCAGGCGGCCGAGGATGCTGTCGTACTTGAGCAGGTGGGCGAGCGTGGCGTTGTCGGTCAGGTCGTTGACCGCAACGATCTCGATGTCCTTGCCGCTGGCAGCGACCGCACGCCAGAAGTTGCGGCCGATGCGGCCGAATCCGTTGACGCCTACGCGGATACTCACGGTGCCGATCTCCTCGTACGTCGGTGCGCCGGCCGATCCGGCCGGCGGCTTGTGGCGGGCTGATACCTCAAGAACGAACCCTATCGGACCCGAATTGGTTTAGACCACTGGTGGTCCCCCGTTCGCTTTCTTCGAACTCTCCCGTAATTCCCGGGCCTGTCACTCACATTTCGAGTAAGGTGCCCGGCTTGTCACGGCAAACACATCCCCATCTCAAGGATCTTCATGACATCCACCACCCCCCGTCCCCGGAGCGGTCTCGTCCCCGGCATCGCCGCCGGGCTCGTCACCGCGGTCGTGGGCGCCGCAGCCTACGGGGCCGTCATCGGCATCACCGAGTACGAGATCGGCATCGCCGCGATCGGCGTCGGCGTCCTGGTCGGCCTGGCGATGATGGCCGTCCGCCCGACCAGCCCGGTGCTGCCCGCGCTGGCCGCGCTGTTCTCCTTCGCCGGGGCCGCGCTCGGCACCTTCACCGGCGCCGTCATCCTCGAGGTGAAGCTCGGAGCCGCGTCCTCCTACGGGGAGGCCGTCACCAAGATGACCGACTCGTTCCCCGAGTACCTTCGCGAGGACCCCAAGACCCTGCTCTTCTGGGCGATCGCCGCCGCCGCGGGCTTCAGCTTCGTGAACAAGCGCGTCAAGGCCGCCCGGGAGGCCCTCGCCGTCCCGTCCGACCCGCGGCAGGACGGAACGGCGCAGGTCGACAACTTCACCCCGCACAGGCCCGCGTAGGACCACCCGGTCCGGACCGGACCCGGACATGACGAGAGCCGGCGCCCCGCCGGGCCCGGCTCTCGTCATGTCACCGCCGCGTCAACGGTGCCGGCGCGGTGCGCCCGTCACGGCGTCAGCATGTCCACCGTGAGGTTCGCCTCGGTGCTGGGCACGCCCATGTCCTGGGCCCGCTTGTCCGCCATGGCGAGCAGGCGGCGGATCCGGCCGGCGATGGCGTCCTTGGTCAGCGGCGGGTCGGCGAGCTGGCCGAGCTCCTCCAGGGATGCCTGCTTGTGCTCCACCCGCAGGCGGCCGGCGACCACCAGGTGCTCGGGCGCGTCGTCACCGAGGATCTCCAGTGCGCGCTGGACCCGGGCGCCGGCGGCGACCGCGGCCCGGGCCGAGCGGCGCAGGTTGGCGTCGTCGAAGTTGGCCAGGCGGTTGGCCGTGGCCCGCACCTCCCGGCGCATGCGCCGCTCCTCCCACGCCAGCACGCTGTCGTGCGCGCCCAGGCGGGTCAGCAGCGCGCTGATCGCGTCGCCGTCGCGGACCACGACCCGGTCCACGCCGCGCACCTCACGGGCCTTGGCGTGGATCTTCAGCCGCCGGGCGGAGCCGACCAGCGCGAGCGCGGCCTCCGGCCCGGGGCAGGTGATCTCCAGCGACATCGAGCGGCCCGGCTCGGTGAGGGAGCCGTGGGCCAGGAACGCCCCCCGCCAGGCCGCCTCGGCGTCGCAGGTCGCCCCGGCGACCACCTGGCGCGGCAGGCCGCGGACCGGGCGGCCGTGGTTGTCGATCAGACCGGTCTGGCGGGCCAGGGCCTCGCCGTCGCGGTAGACCCGCACGACGTAGCGGGAGCCCTTGCGCAGGCCGGCGGGGGCGAGCACGAGCACCTCGGCCTTGTGACCGAACACCTCGCCGATGTCCTTGATGAGCCGGCGCGCCGTGGCGTTGGTGTCCAGCTCCGCCTCGATCACGATCCGCCCGCCCACCAGGTGCAGCCCGCTCGCGAAACGGAGGAGCGTCGACACCTCCGCCTTCCGGCAGCAGGGCTTCAGGACCGGCAGCCTGCTCAGCTCGTCCTTGACCACACCCGTCATCGCCATGCGCGTTCGTCCTCCCCCATGTGAACCCTGCGGCCCGACAACATCGGGCTCCCAGCAGTTTCTCGCACTCCCGGGCCGCCCTTACCAGGATCAACGCTTCTTACGGAAAATCTCCTCCAGGACCGAGGCAAGACGTCGTGGGTCGTGCCGGGGCGAGCCGTCGGGGGCGGCCACATCGGCCAGCACGAGCTCTCCGCCCAGCTCGGTGACGGCCTTCTCCAGCTCCTCACGCTCCTCGACCACGCCGCGGTCGGCCAGCACCACGTCGATCTCCAGGGCCGGTGCGTGCCGCCGCAGCACCTCCAGGTGCTGCTGGGGGGAGAAGTCGTCGGTCTCTCCGGGCTGCGGCGCGAGGTTCAGCGTGACCAGACGCCGGGCCCGGGTGGCGTGCAGGGCCTCGGCGAGCTCGGGCACCTTCAGGTGCGGCAGGACGCTGGTGAACCACGAACCGGGGCCGAAGACCACCCAGTCGGCGTCCAGAACCGCCCGGACCGCCTCCGGGCAGGCGGGAGGTTCCTCCGGGACCAGCGAGACGGCCCGGACCCGGCCGGGGGTCAGCGCACAGGCCACCTGCCCGCGCACGGTGCTCACCTCGCCGTCCAGCTCCACCTCGGCGACGATGTCGAGCGGCACGGAGCACATCGGCAGCACCCGGCCGTGCGCGCCGAGCAGCCGCCCGAGCCAGTCCAGCCCGGCGACCGTGTCGCCGAGCTTCTCCCACAGGGCGACGATGAGCAGGTTTCCGACCGCGTGGCCGTGCAGCTCGCCCTCGCTGCGGAAGCGGTGCTGGACGACCTCGCTCCAGGTCCGTCCCCACTCGTCGTCGCCGCACAGGGCCGCCAGGGCCATCCGCAGATCGCCGGGGGGCACCACGCCGAGCTCGCGGCGGAGCCGCCCGCTGGATCCTCCGTCGTCGGCCACGGTGACGACCGCCGTCAGCTCCGTGGTGACCCGGCGCAGCGCCGAGAGCGAGGCGTACAGCCCGTGCCCGCCGCCCAGCGCGACGACCCGGGGACCGTCCCCCCGCTCTCCGTTGGGCTCCCCTTCGAGCCCGTCGGGACGCCCGGTCACTCGCGGCCCACATCCCGGTGGCTCACCTGCACGTCCATGCCGCCCCGGTCGCGCAGGCGGGCCGCGATCTGCTCGGCCATGGCCACGCTGCGGTGCTTGCCCCCGGTGCAGCCGACGGCGAGCGTGGCGTAGCTCTTGCCCTCGCGGGTGTACCCGGCGGCGATGATGCCGACCACCTCCTCGTAGGCGTCGAGCAGCTCCTTGGCCCCGGCCTGGCCCAGCACGTAGTCCCGCACGGGGGCATCGGTCCCGTTCATCGGGCGCAGCTCCGGGACCCAGTGCGGGTTGGGCAGGAACCGGCAGTCCACGACCAGGTCGGCGTCGACCGGTAGGCCGTACTTGAAGCCGAAGGAGACCACGTTGACCCGCAGGCCCGGCCGGTCCTCACCGCCGAAGAAGGCGACGATCTTGCCGCGGAGCTCGTGGACGTTGAGGTTGGAGGTGTCGATGACGAGGTCGGCGTTGGCCCGGACGTCGCGCAGGATGCCGCGCTCGCGGGTGATGCCGTCGACCAGGCGGCCGTCGCCCTGGAGCGGGTGGGGGCGGCGGACGTTCTCGAACCTGCGGACCAGCTCCTCGTCGCTGGCCTCCAGGAACACCACCCGTACGGCGACGCCGCGCCCGTCCAGCTCCCTGATCGCGGCGTTGAGGTCGGTGGTGAAGGCGAGGCTGCGCACGTCGACCACGGCGGCCACCTTGTCTGCGGCCAGCTTGACCCGGCCGGCCTCCTCCGCCATGGCGAACAGCAGCCCGGGGGGCAGATTGTCGATGACGAACCAGCCGAGGTCCTCCAGGGCCTTGGCCGCCGTGCTCCGTCCCGCCCCCGACATGCCGGTGACGATGACGAATGCCGGCTCTCTCTCGCTCACACGTCCTCCTTCGTCGGCCGCGTTCGCGACGCTGCGGTGCCCATGGCTCGCTCGCTGCGCTCGCTCACGTGCCCTCCTTCGTCGGCCGCGTTCGCGACGCTGCGGTGCCCATGGCTCGCTCGCTGCGCTCGCTCACGTGCCCTCCTTCGTCGGCCGCGTCCGCGACGCTGCGGTGCCCATGGCCCGCCCGCTGCGCTCGCTCACGTGCCCTCCTTCACCGGCCGCGTCCGCGACGCCGCAGTGCCCATGGCCCGCCCGCTCACGCCGGGTTCTCCCCCTTCAGCGCCGACACGATCGCCTCGGCCGTCGCCGGGCCGATGCCGGGAACCTCGCGGATCTCCTCGGCGGTCGCCGCCCGCAGCCGCTTCACCGATCCGAAATGCTTGATCAGAGCCTGCCTGCGGGCCGGGCCGAGACCGGGGACCTCGTCGAGGGCGCTCTCCCGCACGCTCTTCGACCTCTTGGAACGATGGTAGGCGATGGCGAAGCGGTGGGCCTCGTCCCGGACCCGCTGCAGCAGGTAGAGGGCCTCGCTGGCGCGGGGCAGGATGACCGGCAGGTCCTCGCCCGGCAGCCACACCTCCTCCAGCCGCTTGGCCAGGCCGCAGACCGCGACGTCGTCCACGCCGAGCTCGTCCAGCGCCCGCTGGGCCGCCGCCGCCTGGGCCGGGCCGCCGTCCACGACGAGGAGGTTGGGCGGGTAGGCGAACTTGCGCGGCCGGCCCGTCTCGGGATCGATGCCCGGCGCCGCCGGGCCGGCGCCGTCCCCGCCGCCCTCCGCGGACGCCCCGTCCCCGCCGGTCCCTCCGGACGGGCCGGCGTCCGGGACGGTCCCCGGGCCCGTGCCGGGTCCGGGATCGAGCCCCGCGTCGAGTCCGGTGTCGAGCTCACCGGTGGCCGAGCGCTCCTCCAGGTAGCGCCTGAACCTGCGTGAGACCACCTCATAGATGGAGGCGACGTCGCCCTCGGTGGAGCGGACGGAGAACCTGCGGTACTCGCTCTTGCGGGCCAGGCCGTCCTCGAAGACCACCATCGAGGCCACCACATTGGTGCCCTGCAGGTGCGAGACGTCGTAGCACTCGATGCGGAGCGGGGCCGTATCCAGGCCGAGCGCGTCGGCGAGCTCCTGCAGGGCCCTGCTCCGCGCCGTCAGATCGCTGGACCGTCTGATCTTGTGCTGGGCCAGGGACTCCTTGGCGTTGCGCTCGACGGTCTCCATCAGCGACTTCTTGTCGCCCCGCTGCGGGACGCGGATCTCCACCCGGGCCCCGCGCCGCTCACCGAGCAGGTCGGCGAGCGCCCCGGTCTCCGGCGGCAGGACGGGGACCAGCACCTCCCGGGGCAGCGCCTCGGGGGTGGCCTCACCGTACATCTGGAGCAGGAAGTTCTCCACCAGCTCCGCGGGACCGGTCTCCTCGATCTTGTCGACCACCCAGCCCCGCTGGCCCCGGATGCGCCCGCCTCGGACGTAGAAGACCTGGACGGCGGCCTCCAGCGGGTCGTCCGCCAGCGCGATCACGTCGCAGTCGGTGCTCTCGCCCAGCACGACGGCCTGCTTCTCCAGGGCCCGCTGCAGCGCCTGCAGGTCGTCGCGGAGCCGGGCCGCCCGCTCGTACTCCTGGTCGGCGGCGGCCCGGCGCATCTCGGCCTCCAGCCGCCTGGTGAACCGGCCGGTGTCGCCCGCCATGAAGTCGCAGAAGTCCTCGGCGAGCGCGCGGTGCTCGGCCGCGGTGACCCGCGAGACGCACGGCGCCGAGCACTTGTCGATGTAGCCCAGCAGGCAGGGCCGGCCGATCCGGGCCGCCCGCTGGAAGACGCCGGACGAGCAGCTCCTGATCGGGAAGACCCGCAGCAGCAGGTCGACCGTCTCCCGGATCGCCCAGGCGTGGGAGTAGGGGCCGAAGTAGCGGACGCCCTTGCGCTTGGCCCCGCGCAGCACCTGGACCCGGGGGAACTCCTCCCCCATCGTCACCGCGAGGTAGGGGTAGGACTTGTCGTCGCGGTACTTGACGTTGAAGCGCGGGTCGTACTCCTTGATCCAGGAGTATTCGAGCTGGAGCGCCTCGACCTCGGTGCCGACGACCGTCCAGTCGACGCCCGCGGCGGTCGTGAGCATGGTCTGGGTCCGCGGGTGCAGTCCCGCGAAGTCCGCGAAGTAGGAGTTCAGCCGCTGGCGCAGGCTCTTGGCCTTGCCCACGTAGATGACCCGGCCTCCGGGGTCCCTGAACCGGTAGACGCCGGGGGACTCGGGGATCGACCCCGGCCTCGGCCGGAAACTCGCCGGACCACCTGCAGATCTCGCCACGCCCAAAGCCTATCGGCCCCCACCGACAGCGGACCCTGCCGCGCGGGACCCCGTGACGGGTCCCGCGCGGCCCGCCGCACCGGCGCTCCGGTCCTTCCCGCCACCGGTACGGCGGGCCCGGCCGCGGCGGGCGCCTCCTCGGTCCGGCCCGCCGCCGTCCCGGTGACCGCGGGCGGCGCACCGTCCGCGGCCGGAGACGGGGAGCACTACGCCAGCGTGATCGAGTCGCCCTGGACCGTGATCTGCTTCTCCTCCAGGGGCTTGTTGGCGGGGCCGTTGGTGACGGACCCGTCGGCGATGCTGAACCTGCTGTTGTGGCAGGGGCAGACGATGTCGGTGCCCTCCACGCCGCCCACGTCGCAACCCTGGTGGGTGCAGACGGAGCTGAAGCACTTGAACTGGCCCGCCGAGGGCTGGGTCACCACGACCTTCGCATCCTTGAAGACCTTGCCGCCCCCCTCGGGGATGTCGGAGGTCTTGGCCAGCGCGCCGCTCCCTGAGCCGCCGGAGCCGGAACCCGCCGTCGTGCCGTTCTCCGGGGCGGAAGAGGAGGCCGTGCCGACCGCGCCGTCCGGGGCGGGCTCATCGCCCGAGCACGCGGTCAGCAGCGCCGCGAGTCCCGCTCCCCCCGCGCCCAGCACCACCGCGCGCCGTGTCGTATCCGTCATGGTCACCCTCCCGGAATCCTCGTTCACAAGGCGTCACTGGCACCTCGATGCCGGTCAGCATGCCGTACCGGCCGTCAGGAAACTGTGAAGATTCACATGTTGGGCGGGAGCGGGGCGGACGGCCCCCGCCGCGGTCAGAGGATGACGATTCCGTCGCCCTCGACCTTCAGCGGGAACTCGGCCAGCGGGGCCTCCGCCGGGCCCTTGAGGCACTTGCCGGAGACGGCGTCGAACTCGCTGCCGTGGCAGGGGCAGCGCATGACCCCGTCGGCCGGGCTGCTGACCGCGCAGCCCCGGTGCGGGCAGCTCGCGCTGAACGCCTTGAACACCCCCGCGCTCGGCTGGGCGATCACGATCTTCCATTTGGTGAGCACCGTGCCCCCGCCCACCGGGATGTCGGCGACCTTCGCGACGACCTGGCCCTTGACGCCCGGCGGCACGATGGCCGGACCGGGCTCGCCCGCGGCGCAGCCGGCCAGCGCCGCGCCGCACGCCGCGGCCCCCGCGGCGCCGATCACCTGTCTGCGGGTGGGCATGACAGAACCATCACTACTGCTCATTGCGGCCCTTCTCGCAACGTCCCCCGTCAATACCGGGCTCCGCGTCAAGAGTATTGACCCGGGGGTCCGGTCCCGAATCCGGGCGCACGGCATCCGGTGTCCGGATTCGCCCCCCCGGCGTCCCGCCCGGACGCCGTCGGCGGGGCGGGGCGTGGGCGGCCGGTGCCGGGCCGGGCGTGAGCACCTGGCGCCGGGGGCTGACCCGCCCCCGGCGCCGGCCCGCTCAGCTGCCGAGGATCTTGCGCAGGAAGCGGCCGGTGTGGCTGGCCTCGACCAGCGCGATCTCCTCCGGGGTCCCGGCGGCGACCACGGTGCCGCCCCGGGAGCCTCCCTCGGGCCCCATGTCGACGATCCAGTCCGCGGTCTTGATCACGTCGAGGTTGTGCTCGATGACGATGACGGTGTTCCCCGCGTCCACGAGCCGGTTGAGCACGCCCAGCAGCCGCCGGATGTCCTCGAAGTGCAGGCCGGTGGTCGGCTCGTCCAGCACGTAGATCGTCCGGCCGGTGGAGCGGCGCTGCAGCTCCGCGGCGAGCTTGACGCGCTGCGCCTCGCCGCCGGACAGGGTCGTGGCGGGCTGGCCGAGCCGGACGTAGCCGAGGCCGACGTCGTTGAGGGTCTGCAGGTAGCGCTTGATGGACGGGATCGCGTCGAAGAAGTCCAGGGCCTCCTCGATCGGCATGTCCAGGACCTCGGAGATGGTCTTGCCCTTGTAGTGGACCTCCAGGGTCTCCCTGTTGTAGCGCGCCCCGTGGCATACCTCGCACGGCACGTACACGTCCGGCAGGAAGTTCATCTCGATCTTGATGGTGCCGTCGCCCGAGCAGGCCTCGCAGCGGCCGCCCTTGATGTTGAAGCTGAACCTGCCCTTGGCGTAGCCGCGGACCTTGGCCTCGGTGGTCTGGGCGAACAGGTCGCGCACCTTGTCGAAGACGCCGGTGTAGGTCGCCGGGTTCGAACGCGGGGTGCGGCCGATCGGCGACTGGTCGACGTGCACGACCTTGTCGACCAGGTCCATGCCGTTGATCCGCGAGTGCCGGCCGGGGACGGTGCGCGCGCCGTTCAGCTCCTTGGCCAGCGCGCTGTAGAGGATGTCGTTGACCAGCGTGGACTTGCCGGACCCGGAGACGCCGGTGACCGCGGTGAACACGCCGAGCGGGAACTCCACGTCCACGCCCTTGAGGTTGTGCTCGCGGGCGCCCTTCACGGTGATCTGCCGCTTGCGGTCGCGCTTGCGGCGCGCGGCCGGGACCGCGATGGAGCGGCGGCCGGACAGATAGGCGCCGGTCAGCGACTCCTCACTGGCCAGCAGCTCGGCGACGGGGCCGGAGACGACGACCTGGCCGCCGTGCTCGCCCGCGCCGGGGCCGATGTCCACCACCCAGTCGGCGGCGGCGATGGTGTCCTCGTCGTGCTCGACCACGATCAGCGTGTTGCCCATGTCGCGCAGCCGGATCAGCGTCTCCAGCAGCCGCTGGTTGTCGCGCTGGTGCAGGCCGATGGAGGGCTCGTCGAGCACGTAGAGCACGCCGACCAGGCCGGAGCCGATCTGGGTGGCCAGCCGGATGCGCTGGGCCTCGCCGCCGGCGAGGGTGCCGGCCGCGCGGTCCATGGTCAGGTAGTCGAGGCCGACGTCGAGCAGGAAGCCCATCCGGGCGTTGATCTCCTTGATCACCCGCTCGGCGATGTGCATGTCCCGGTCCGAGAGCTGCAGCCCGGCCAGGAACCGCGCGCAGTCGGCGATCGACATCGAGGCCACCTCGGCGATGGAGCGGCCGTCGACCGTGACCGCCAGCGAGGCCGGCTTGAGCCGGGTGCCGCGGCAGGCCGGGCACGGGATCTCCCGCATGTAGCCCTCGAACTTCTCCCGCACACCGTCGCTCTCGGACTCGGCGTGGCGGCGCTGCACCCAGCCGATGACGCCCTCGAAGTCGGTGTAGTAGGAGCGCTGGCGCCCGTAGCGGTTGCTGTAGCGGACGTGCACCTGCTCGTCGTGGCCGTGCAGCAGCGCCTTCTGGGCCTTCTTCGGCAGGCGCTCCCACGGGGTGTCGAGGGTGAAGCCCATGGCGTTGCCGAGCGCCTCGAGCAGGCGTTCGAAGTAGTCGCTGCTGTGGCCGCCCGCCCAGGGGACGATCGCGCCCTCGCGCAGGGTCCGCTCCGGGTCGGGGACGATCAGCTCCGGGTCGACCTCCATCCGCACGCCCAGGCCCGTGCAGTCCGGGCAGGCGCCGAACGGCGAGTTGAAGGAGAACGAGCGGGGCTCCATCTCCTCGAACGACAGGTCGTCGTAGGGGCAGTGGAGGTGCTCGGAGTAGAAGCGCTCGCGCTCCGGGTCGTCCTCCGGCAGGTCGACGAACTCGAGCGTGATCGTGCCGCCCGACAGCTGCAGGGCGGTCTCCACCGAGCCGGTCAGGCGGCTGCGGGCGCTCTCCTTGACCGCGAGCCGGTCGACGATGACCTCGATGTCGTGCTTCTCGTACTTCTTCAGCTTCGGCGGGTCGTCCAGCCGGACCACGGTGCCGTCGACCCGGGCGCGGGCGTAGCCCTTGGTCTGGAGCTGGCCGAACAGCTCGGTGTACTCGCCCTTGCGGCCGCGGACGACCGGGGCCAGCACCTGGAAGCGGGTGCCCTCCGCCAGCTCCATCACCCGGTCGACGATCTGCTCGGGGCTCTGCCGGGCGATCGCCCGGCCGCACTTGGGGCAGTGGGGCTTGCCGATGCGCGCCCACAGCAGCCGCAGGTAGTCGTAGACCTCGGTGATCGTGCCCACGGTCGAGCGCGGATTGCGGCTGGTCGACTTCTGGTCGATCGAGACGGCGGGCGAGAGACCCTCGATGAAGTCGACGTCGGGCTTGTCCATCTGCCCGAGGAACTGCCGGGCGTACGCCGAGAGCGACTCGACGTAGCGCCGCTGGCCCTCGGCGAAGATGGTGTCGAAGGCCAGGCTGGACTTGCCCGAGCCGGAGAGCCCGGTGAAGACGATCAGCGAGTCCCGCGGCAGGTCCAGCGAGACGTCCTTGAGGTTGTGTTCGCGTGCGCCACGCACGATCAGGCGGTCAGCCACGGTAGTCCCGACATCGGTGTAGAGGGTTCGAAAGCGGTCGCGGGAAGAGTAGCGACGGGGTCCGACAGTTTTCGCCCGGCGCCTGTCGGGCACGGGCGTCCGGGGCCGGGTCCCCGCCCTGTCCCGCCCGTCCCAGGGTACGGTTTCCCCGTGCCCGGCGGGCCGCTTGTCGTTTCAACCACGCGGACCGGTTCTTTTATGCCCGGGTACGGCACCGCCGGGGTGCTGGAAGGGCCGCCGCCGCGATGATGGAGTAGAGGGATGGATCTGCTAGAGAGACTTCAGGCCGAGCTGACGGCCTCGACCGACCGGCTCCTGTCCACCGCGGCCGGTTTCTCCGACCCCGACGTGGCCGAGCCCTCCCGGCTCCCCGGATGGACCCGCGGGCACCTGCTGACCCACCTGGCCCGCAACGCCGACAGCCTCATGAACCTGGTGGAGTGGGCCAGGACCGGCGTCGAGACCCCGCAGTACCCTGACGTGCGCACCCGCGACGCCGAGATCGAGGCGGGCGCCTCCCGCCCCGCCAAGGAGCAGCTCGCCGACCTGGAGGAGAGCTCGGCCCGCCTCGCCGCGGCCTTCCGGGACCTGCCCGCGCGGGCGTGGTCCGCCGTGGTGTGCGGGACCCGGCCGCCCGAGCATCCGGCGTGGTACCTCCTGGTCCGCCGGCTGCGCGAGACCGAGGTCCACCACGCCGACCTCGGCGCCGGCTACACGTGCTCCGACTGGCCGGAGCCGTTCGTCCGCAGGGAGCTGCACGACGCGCTGGTGTGCTGGCCGAAGGAGCGGAGCCCGATCAGCGAGATCGTGGTCGAGGAGACCATCGACGACTACCTGCACCACCAGGTCTGGCGCGACCTGGGATCGGGCCCGGTGATCCAGGGCGACCCGTGGGCGCTGCTGGGCTGGGTCACCGGCCGCACCCAGGGGGGCGGCCTCAGGGTGATGCCGGAGGGGAGCACGGGCAACCAGCCCGCCGCCGGCCCGGTGCCCGCACCGCCGCCGTGGCCGGGCCAGTCCGCGCCCCCCGGTCTTCCCCAGACGCCTCCCGAGGAGTACCCGTGAGCTACACCGGTGACGTGCGCGTCGGCGGCCCCGCCGACGTGCGCGAGCTGCCCGCCGTGACGATCTCCAAGCTCGCCGTGGGCCCGTTCGACAACAACGCCTACCTGGTGCGCTGCAACGACACCGGCGACGGCGTGCTGATCGACGCCGCGGCCGAGGCCGACCGGCTGCTGGAGCTGATCGGCGACATGCCCATCAGCAAGATCGTCACCACCCACCAGCACGGCGACCACTGGCAGGCCCTGGAGGAGGTCGTCGCCGCCACCGGCGCGCTGGTGGTCGCCCACCCGCTGGACGCCCCGGCGCTGCCGGTCCCGGTGGGCCTGACGGTCGAGCACGGCGACGGGGTCACCGTCGGCGTGGTCAGCATGGACGTCATCCACCTGCGCGGCCACACGCCCGGATCGATCGCCCTGCACTACAACGGCCACCTGTTCACCGGCGACTCGCTCTTCCCCGGCGGGGTGGGCAACACCAACAAGGACCCGGAGCGTTTCGAACGGCTCTTCACGGACGTGTGCGAGCGGATCTTCGACCGCTTCCCCGACGAGACCTGGGTCTATCCGGGCCACGGGAAGGACACCACGCTCGGCGCCGAGCGGCCCTCCCTGCCGGAGTGGCGCGCGCGCGGCTGGTAGCCGTCCCGCGTGCGGCGGCCGTACCCGGGCGAAGCGGCCCGGGTGCGCCCGCCGGCCCGCGGAACGCGTCCGGGACCGGCCCTCGGCGGGCCGGTCCCGGATGGACGGAGCGGAGCACGCGAGCGGCTCTCAGCCGACGCGCTCGGCCTCCTTGCGCTCCTTGCGCTGCTCCCGCTTGAACATCAGGATGCGCAGCGGGATGGCCGCCACGATCGTGAGCTGCATGGTCGCGCCGACCTTGATGAGGGTGTCGCCCCCCGCCAGTCCTGCGGCCCAGATGGTCAGGCAGGCGACGTTGATCATCATCCAGGCGAGCACCACGGCCGCCAGGTTGCCCTTGGGCTTGGGGTACTCGATCCGGCTCACCATGAGGTAGGCGATGCCGAAGATGGGCAGCACGGCCCAGACGGACGGCTCGAAGAGCAGCACGACCGCGATCACGGACATGGCGCCCATCGGGATGGGCAGGCCCATGAAGTCGCCGCTCTTGGTCTTCACGCAGGCGAAGCGGGCGAGCCGGATGACTCCGGCCAGCAGCACCGAGGCCGCGGCGGCCATCACCATCAGGAACGGGACCTGCGGGTTGAAGCCGGCCCAGATGACGACCATGAACGCGGGGGCGAAGCCGAAGCTGATCACGTCGGCGAGGTTGTCGAGCTCGGCGCCCATCGCCGAGGCGCGGAACCTGCGGGCCACCAGGCCGTCGAACAGGTCGCAGGTGGCGCCGAGCAGCAGCAGGACCACCGCGGTGCCGAAGAACTGGGGATTGGCCTCGAACTTGCTGGTCTGCTGCAGGGAGGTGATGGCCGACCAGGCGAGGACGCAGACGGCCAGGAAGCCGCAGAGGGCGTTGCCCAGCGAGAGCGAGTCCGCGGCCGAGAGCCGGAAGGCCTTCCCGACCGGGCCCCGGGGGTCGTCGTCGGCCCCGCCGCCCATCGGCCAGCTCGCGTCAGCCGTGGTCAAGGCCGGTCACCCCTGCGACGGTCTTCTGACCCACGGAGACCGCGGGCGCGATCCCCTCGGGCAGGTAGACGTCCACCCGCGAGCCGAAGCGGATCAGCCCGATGCGGTCGCCCTTGGCCACCTTGGCCCCCGCCGACAGGTAGGGCACGATGCGGCGGGCGACCGCGCCGGCGATCTGGACCAGCTCGAGGTCGCCGAGCGCGGTGTCCAGGTGCCACACGACCCGCTCGTTCTTGTCGCTGTCCTTGTCGAAGGCGGGCAGGAACCCCCCGGAGACGTGCTCCACCGAGGTGACCGTGGCGGCCATCGGCGCGCGGTTGACGTGCACGTTGAGCGGGCTCATGAAGATGGCCACCCGGGTGCGGCCGTCCGGCCACGGGTCGATGCTCTGCACCACGCCGTCGGCGGGCGACAGGATCCGCCCGGAACCCGGGGCACGCTCGGGGTCCCGGAAGAACCAGAGCATGCCGCCGGTGAGCGCGGTCAGCGGGACGGCCGCCAGAGCCCAGCGCCGGTCACGGCGGCTGAGCAGCGAGGTGACGGCGGAGGCCGCCACCGTCGGGAGCAGCCACGGAGAGACGCCACGCGCCAGCCGCATACGGGACGGCGGGTGACTTGCTGAATCGTGGGACACAGGGAACCTTTTGTGATGTCTTGCGGCGTTAGACCGGTATGCCTACCCGCTCTGGGGGAGGATGCTACCGACCTCTCAGCCCTTTTACGGCGCAACGAGACAAGCAAAGCGCCTTCCGTGACAATCCGCTAGACCTGCTTGGCCTCCGCGGGGGCGGTGATTTGGTTGCTCTTGCGTACATCGCGCCGGGACTTGACCAGGCTCGCCACGGTGGTGACCACCATGGTGACACCGATGACCGAGAGCGAGAGCCAGATCGGCACGTGGGGCGCCCAGGAGACGCCGCTGGAGCTCAGCGCCTCGGCGATCAGCTTAACCCCGATGAATCCGAGGATGAACGCCAGGCCGTAGCTGAGGTAGACCAGGCGCTGCAGCAGACCGCCCAGCAGGAAGTAGAGCTGGCGCAGGCCCATCAGCGCGAACGCGTTGGCCGTGAAGACGATGAACGCGTCGGTGGTGAGGCCGAAGATCGCCGGAATCGAGTCGAGGGCGAACAGCAGGTCGGTGGTGCCGATGGCCACCATGACGATCAGCATCGGGGTGACCAGGCGCCGGCCGTCGACCTTGACCATGATCTTGGAGCCCACGTAGTCGTCGGTGTGCGGCAGGGCCCGCCGGGCCCAGCGCAGGACCGCGTTCTCGGTGAACTCCTCGTCGTCGCCGCCATGCTGGCGGACCAGCTGCACCGCGGTGTAGATCAGGAAGAGGCCGAAGAAGTAGAACAGCCAGCTGAAGTTCGCCAGGGCCGCGGCGCCGACCGCGATGAAGACGCCCCGCATGACCAGCGCCATCAGCACGCCGACCAGCAGCACCTTGTGCTGGTAGGCCTTCGGCACCGCGAAGCGGCTCATGATGATGTAGAAGACGAACAGGTTGTCGACGCTCAAGCTGTACTCGGTGAGATAGCCGGCGAAGAACTGGGCCGCGGGATCGGGCCCGGCGAGGATCCAGAGCCCGACGCCGAAGATGACGGCGAGCGTGACGTAGAAGCCGACCCAGAAACCGGCCTGCCGCATGGAGAACTCCCGCGGCTCGCCCCGGTCGACGATCCACAGGTCGAAGGCCAGGACGACGAGAAGGCCGCCGATCACGGCGACCCAGGCCCATACAGGTACGGTCATGTTGTTTGCTAACCCTCCGGCGCGCACGGCTGACTGCCGGAGGTCTCTCCCGCCCGGCACGCATCACCGCTGGAGGTCTCAGCGCTGGAAATCGCGTGCGGACCGACAGCCCCGGGGGCCTCATGGGTCGAGGCTGCACCGTGATGACGAGACTGTCGCGAAGGGATACTCCCCCCCTTAACCAAGCCAGTATAAGGATCTGGCCAGGCGGCACCTAATCCAACCCACGGGCAGGCCCGTCTGTTCCCGGTTTCCTAAAACGTCCGCCGAGAACCTTCTCACACCGTCTGTTCCGGTCCCTCCATCACCGTCCGGTCGGGGCAGGGATGCCCGGACCTTGCACGCCGTCCGCGCCGGACGCGGAGGCCCGGCCGCGCACGCCGTCCGGTCCGGGCCCGGCGGCCGCTCCGGGCCGGGCTCACCGCCGCCGCAGGTCCCGGTAGGCCTCCGCCGCGGCGTCCAGCGCCTCCTCCTCGCCGGGCAGTTCCCGGCCCCGCCGGGACGCCTGCTCCGCCAGCCGCCGGGCGAGCGCGCCGTCGGCGAGCACCCGGGCGAGCGCGCCGGCGAGAGCGGCGGCATCGCCGTACGGCACGAGCAGCCCGGCCCCGCCCACCATCGGCGGGATCCCGCCGACCTCGGTGGCGACCACCGGCGTGCCCGCCCGCAGCGCCTCCTGCACGCTCAGCGGCTGGCCCTCCCACCTGCTGGGCACGACCAGCGCCCGGGCCACCCCGAGCAGGTCCGCCACGTCGTCCCGGCCGCCCAGCAGCCGGACCGGCAGTTCCTCACGGTCGATCCGCCGCTGCAACTCCTGCCGGAGCGGGCCATCCCCCGCCACCAGGAACAGCGCCCGCGACGGGTCTGCGGCGAGCCGCGCCGCCGCGCCGAGAAGCGTCTCCAGACCCTTCTGCTGAGCGAGCCTGGCGACGGTCAGCAGGATCGGCCGGTCGCCGGCGCCGAGTCCGGCCCTGATCTCCTCCGCCGTCCGGCCCGAGGCGGCCAGCGGCGGCGCGGGGACGACGGCCGCGGCGACGTCCCGGGCCCCCAGGGCGGCC
The DNA here is from genome assembly GCF_042650625.1 of Planomonospora corallina. Lineage (NCBI taxonomy): Bacteria > Bacillati > Actinomycetota > Actinomycetes > Streptosporangiales > Streptosporangiaceae > Planomonospora > Planomonospora corallina. The sequence goes on along the minus strand of NZ_JBHSBM010000040.1, from coordinate 16,308 downwards.
ATCCGCTCCCCCAGATCGGGCGAGACCACCAGCACCCGGTCGGCACGGCGGGCGACGATGTGCTCCAGCACCCGGTGGACCGCGCCGACGGCACCCCCCGCCGTGGCGGCGTTGTGCAGCGTCACCACCAGCGGAGCACCGGTCCCGGTCAGCGCCAGGGCCGCCAGCGCCCCGGCCCGCAGCCCGTGCGCGTGTACGGCGTGCGCCCCGCGCAGTCCCCGCAGCGCCCGAACCGCCCGCAGGTCCCCCGCCGGGCGCGGCCGGTCGGAGATCGGCACCGGGAGGAACCGGACGCCGGGCCGGGTGAAGCGGAAGCTCTCCTCCGTGCTCGGCGGTCCGGCCACCACCACCCGGTACCCCCGGCCCGCCAGTCCTCCGGCCAGCATCGCCACGTGCCGCCCGACCCCGCCCGCGCTGGTGCCCAGCACGAACGCCACCCGCGTCCCCGTCTCAGCCATCGGCCCGCTCCCTCTCGCCTCTGGGAGACTCCCCGCGGCCGGGGGGCTCCTCATCTCCGTCAGGTCTCCCGCCGCCGGAGGGCTCCCCGTTCCCGCCCGGCTCCCCGCCGCCGGACGGTCCCCGGCCGCCGGGCAACCTCCCTCCACCGGGCAGCCGCGCGAGCAGCGCCCTGGCGTCCGGCCCGTCCACGACCGCCGCGACGGCCGCGAAGGCGACCGCGGCGGCCAGCGCGGCCCCCGCCCCGGTCAGCACGCACATCCACTTCGGCACGTCGGCGAAGGCCGTGGCCACGGCCAGGCCCGCGCCGTACGCCGCGCCGCCGCCCGCCAGCGCGGCGAGCAGCGCACGCCCCGTCCCGGCCAGCGCCGCGGCTCCCCTGGCCCGCAGCACCGCCCCGGCCAGCAGCGCGCCGCCCACCGTCATCCCGACCGTGCTGCCCAGCGCCAGCATCCCGACCACCTCGGACCGGTCCCCGGCCGCGTTCGCCAGCCCGATCTGGGCGGCCAGCGCCACCGCCCACCCCGCCACCGAGGCCAGGGCCGCCGGGCGCCCCCGGCCGCAGGCGTACAGCACCCGGGCGAGGTGGAACATCAGCGTGTACCCGATCAGTCCGGGCGCGAACAGCGCGACGGCCGCCGCCATCTCCGCCGGCCTGCCGCCGTCGGTGCCCTCCAGGAAGAGCCGGGAGACGGGCGTGGCGATCGCCGCCATCACCCCGGCCGACAGGCCCATCGCCAGCAGGACCACCCGCGTGGTGGAGGCGGCCAGGGCGTCGAAGCCCGTGTGGTCCCCCTCGGCCGCCCGGACGGACATCACCGGGAAGGCGCTGGTCGCGACCGGTACGGCGAGCACCGCCGGCGGCAGCTGGTACAGCGCCCAGGCGTAGGTGTAGAAGTTGATCCGGCCCTCTCCGCCGAGCTCGTTGGTGAGCCTGACCACCGCGGTCAGCGTGACCTGCTGGGCGACGAGCACCGCGAGCCCGGCCGTGGCCAGCCGCCGGGCCTGCGCGGCCACGCCGGGCGGGAAGGAGAGCGACGGCCGCAGCCGCAACCGCAGCCTCCGCACCGGGCCGATCACGGTCAGCACCATGGCGGCGGCGGCGAGCGTCGCCCCGAGCGAGAGGGCCAGCTCCCCGGCCGGGTCCAGCGCGTCCAGGTTCCCGGCGGCGTCCCCGTCGAGCCAGGCGAACAGCAGGTTCGAGGCGACGACGACCAGGCTGGAGACCAGCGGGGCCAGGGCGGGTCCCAGGAAGCGCCGGTGCGCCTGGAGCACGCCGTACAGGACCACGGCGAGCCCGAAGAAGATCATGCGGGGGGCGAAGACGACGAGCATGCGGGTGCCGACCTCGACGACCTGCCCGATGTCGCACTCCTTGTCCGGCAGCTCGGCGAGGAGCGCGACGACCGGCCCGGCGAACACGGCGACCAGCAGGGTCAGCGGCGCCAGGGCCAGCACCGTCCAGGTGAGCAGCGCCGAGGTGGTCCGCCCGGCCTCGGCCCTGGCCTGCGGGTCGTCGCCGGCGCGGGAGGCCGCCGAGGCCAGCACGGGCACCACCATCCCGGCCAGCGCGCCGCCCACCACCAGTTCGAAGACGATGTTGGGCACGTAGTTCGCGGTGGTGTAGGCGGTGCCCAGGCAGGCGTTGGCGACGGTGTGCGACTGGACGTAGTACCTGCCGAACCCGACGACGCGGGCGGCGACGGTCACGACCCCGATGAGGAGCGCCGCCCCGGCGATCCCCTGGCCGATCCTGGTGGTCATCAGCGGCCGGGCGCCTGCTCCACGGGGCGGCGGCCGAGCATGTCGATCCTGTCGAGCACGGGGTTGCCCGCGATCACCTTGGTGAAGCTGATCTTCTCCGAGGCAGCGGTCAGCGCGACGACGGTGCCGAGCACCGCCAGCCTGCCCGGACGGCCGAGGGTGACGGTGGCGGCCAGGCCGAGCAGCGCGCCCAGCGCGTTGGCGCCGGCGTCGCCCAGCATGGCCCGCTCGCCCAGGTCCTCCGGCAGGAGCGCGGCGGCGGCGCCGAGCGTGAGCCCGGCCAGCGCCGCCGGGCCGGGCCGGTCCCGCAGGGCGGCGGCGGCCAGCAGCGGCGCGCCGGCGAGCAGCCCGGCCTTGATCGCCCGGCCGGGGCGCAGGTCGAAGAGGTTGGCCAGGTTGGCGCTCCCGGCGACCAGCGCACCGTTGGCCACGGTGTCGGTCACGCCCTGGGAGGTCAGCGCGGCGGCGGCCAGGCCGGTCGCCCCGATGCCGAGGATCTTCACCGCGCCGCTGGTGACCTCGCCCTTGGACAGGGCGCTCAGATGGCCCCGGAACCCCTTGGAGGACGTCACCCCGCACAGGTCGTCGTAGGCGCCGAAGCCGCCGGCGCCGGCCACGGCCAGCAGCGCGGCCGCGCGGATCCGTCCGGGCAGCGACGGGAGCGCCGCGGCCGCCGCGCCGGCGCCCGCCGCGAAGGCGGGACCCTCCAGCAGGGTGAGCGGCTCGCCGCGGTGGTTGGTCCGCTCCCAGGTCCCGGTGTCGCCGACCGGCGGCCTGCGGGTGAAGGCCGCGTACGCGGCGCGGGCGGCCGCCGCGCCGAGCACCGCGCCGGCGAGGGCTCCGGCAAGAGCACGACGGGCCATCGGATCATCCTCCGGAATCTGCGGTGGGGGACGGGGAGACCGGCGGCGTCACGGGCGCCACGGCGGGCTCGAAGGCCGCCGCGCCGGGGCCGACGCCGTACTGCCCGGCGCCTCCGGACAACTGCTCCCGGAGAGAGTAGACCACCACGACGCGGCCCGCGGGCATGTCGACGGTGTCCACGCTGGAGACCCGTTCGGCGGCCGCGCTGTTCTCCCGGAGCGCGGCGATGGCCCCGCCGGTCGCGGTGACGGCCTGCGCCCCGGCCAGCACGCTTCCCTGGGAGCCCTCGTCCAGGCCGAGCGCCGTCGAGACGATCGCCTCCGCCTGCGCGGCCGCGTCCTCGCCCGTGTACGCCTCCGCGGGCGCGACCAGCACGGCCGCGCCGGCCATGACGAGCCGGCCCTCCTGCCCGGCCTGCCCCTCCTGCGCGGCGGGCGCGGCCCCGGCGACGGTGATCAGGCCGGCGCGCTCGAAGGCGTCGAGGACGGCCGCCGCGGCGGGGTTCTCCTTCCCGGTCTGGGTGGGGTCGGCGGTCACGATCGCGCCGGCGAGGACCGCCGCGGCCTTGTCGTACGGCGTGTCCTCGGCGGGGAACGTCAGCTCGGCGGGCTTGACCGCGGTGGCGAGCCTGTCGACGAGACCGGACTGACCGGCGTCCACGTACTTCTCGGTGAGGGTGACCTTGCCGGTCACCGTCGCCCCGGCCGCGGTGACCGTCTGCTGCACGGCCTCGCTGACGGCGGCGGTGGCGCCGGGCGCCTCCACGATCACGACGCTCTTCCCGGCCAGCGCGCCCCGGACGAGCTCGGGCGTGCGGGCGGCGGTGAAGGCGTCGTTGCCCGCCTCGCGCTTGCGCAGCGCGTCGAGCTGGTCGCGGAGCTCGGTGTTGCCCTTGCTGAGCTGGTCGGCGAGGGTCTCGGCCGTCTTGATGGCCGGTTCCTCCAGCAGGGTGGTGCCCAGCACGATGCCGACCGAGAGCGCGAGGAAGATCGCGACGATGGATACGAGGTGATAGCGGAAATCGATCACGAGAAGAGTCCGACCAGCCAGAAGGTGAAACTGCTCCAGACATCGCGGAGGCTGTCGATCCAGATCTTGCCCACGGGAGAGACGAAGATCGCCACCCCCATGGTGATCAGCGCGGTGGCGACGAGCAGGAGCAGGGACGGAGTGGAGATCCGGCTGCGGTAGAGCCGGCTGACGCCCTTCGCGTCGATGAGCTTGCTGCCCACCCGCAGGCGGGTGAGGAAGGTGCTGGCCATGCCGGAGCGTCCCTTGTCGAGGAACTCCTCCAGCGTCCAGTGGGTGCCGACGGCGACGAGCAGCTCGGCACCCTTGTCGTCGGCGAGGAGCATCGCGATGTCCTCGCTGGTGCCGACCGCCGGGAAGACCACGGCCTCGCGGCCCAGCCGCTCGACCCGCTCCAGGCCCGGCGCGCGGCCGTCCCGGTAGGCGTGCACGACGAGCTCGGCGCCGCACGACAGCGCCTTGGTGGAGACCGAGTCGAAGTCGCCCACGATGACGTCGGGCACGTACCCGGCCTCCAGCAGCGCGTCGGCGCCGCCGTCGACCCCGATCATCACGGGGCGGTACTCCCGGATGTAGGGGCGCAGGGCCGCGATGTCCTCCTTGTAGTGGTAGCCGCGCACCACGATGAGGACGTGCCGCCCCTCCATGTCCGTCCGGATGTCGGGCACGCCGATCCCGTCGATGAGCAGGTCCCGCTCCCGCCGGACGTACTCCATCGTGTTCGCGGCGAACGCCTCGATCTGGACCGTCAGCCCGGCCCGCGCCTCGGCCATCGCGGCCTCGATCGACTCGGCCGTCTGGACCTCGCCCTTGCCCGCGATCTCGTCGTCGAGGTAGACGACGCCCTCGTGCAGACGGACCAGGTCGCCGTCCTTGACCCGCTCGAACAGCTCCGGGGTGGCGTTGTCGACGAACGTCACCCCCGCCCCGACGATGATCTGCGGCCCCTGGTTGGGGTAGCGGCCGCTGATGCCCGCGGCGACGTTGACCACACCCGCCGCGCCGCACGCGACAAGCGCCTCCGCGCTCACCCGGTCGACGTCCACGTGATCGATGATCGCGATCTCCCCGGCCTGGAGGCGCTTGGTCAGCCTCTTGGTCCGCCGGTCGATCCTCGCCACTGCCGTCACCCCGGGAAGGTCCGTGACCTTCCTGCGGCGGAGGTATCCGGTGAGCCTGCGTTGCAGCCCGTCAGTCGGAACCTTCATCGTGCCCATCCTGCCAGAGGGAGAGAGCGGGGGAGCCACGTACCGGACCGCGTGTCAGCTCCGGCACGGGCCTCCGCCGTCCCGGGGCCCGCCCGCCGAGGCCCGGGACGGCGCCTCATCCCTTGGCCGCGGCCGCCGCCGCCAGGAGCTCCTCGGCGTGCGCCCGGCCGAGCTCGGAATCCTCCAGACCCGCCAGCATGCGGGACAACTCGCGGATCCGGCCGTCACGGTCGAGCGCCACCACGCCGCTGCGGACCACACTGCCGTCGTCGGACTTCTCCACGACCAGGTGCTGGTCGGCGAAGGCGGCGACCTGCGGCAGGTGTGTGACCACTATCACCTGCGCGGTGCGGGCGAGATGGGCGAGCCGGCGGCCGATCTCGACGGCGGCCTTGCCGCCCACCCCCGCGTCCACCTCGTCGAACACGAACGTCGGCACCGGGTCGGCGCCGGCGAACACCACCTCGATCGCCAGCATGACGCGGCTCAGCTCACCGCCGGAGGCCCCCTTGTTGAGCGGCAGCGGCGGCGAGGCGGGATGCGGGGACATCTTCAGCTCCACCTCGTCCACGCCCTGCGGGCCGAAGTCGGCCGCCCGGGTGATGTCGACCACGACCCGCGCGTGCGGCATGGCCAGCGCGGTGAGCTCCTCGGTGACGTCCCGCCCGAACCGCTCGGCGGCGGCCCTGCGGATCCGGGTCAGCTCGGCGGCCAGTTCGGTGAGGCGGCCGGTGAGCTCCTCGTGCTCGCGGGTGAGGTCGGCGATCCGGTCGTCGTCGCCCTCCAGCTCGGTCAGGCGGCGCGCGGCCTGCTCCGCCCAGGCGAGGACCACCCCGGTGTCCTCGCCGTACTTGCGCACGAGGTGGGTGAGCTGGGCCCGGCGCTCCTGCACGGCCGCGAGCCTGGCGGGGTCGGCCTCGATCGACTCGGCGTAGCCGGCCAGCTCGGTGGCGATGTCGGAGATCAGGTAACCGGCCTCGGCGAGCCGGTCGGCGAGCCCGGCCAGCACCGGGTCGTAGTCGCGGGCCGCCTCGACGGCGGTGCGGGCCTGCCCGACCAGCGAGACGGCGTCCACGCCCTGGTCGGTGGACATGGGATCACCGAGCAGGGCCATGTGCGCCGTCTCCGCGGCGCTGCGGAGCGAGTCCGCGTGGGAGAGCCGCTCCTCCTCCTCCAGGAGCGCGACGTCCTCACCGGCCTTGGGGTCGGTCTTCTCGATCTCGTCGAGCCCGAACCTGAGCAGGTCCGCCTCCTGCTGCCGCTCCCTGGCCCTGGTGGTGATCTCGGCCAGCTGCTCGGCCACCTCCTTGTGGCGCCGGTAGGCCTGCTCGTAGGCGCGCAGCGGCTTGACCAGCTCGTCGCCGGCGTAGCGGTCGAGAGCGGCGCGCTGGCGGCCCGGCTGGAGCAGCCGCTGCTGATCCATCTGCCCGTGCACGGCCACCAGGTCGTCGGCGAGGTAGGTGAGCGTGCCCACCGGGACGCTCCGCCCGCCCAGCCAGGCCCGGCTCCGGCCCTCGGCGGAGACCGTGCGCGAGATGATCAGCTCGCCCTCCTCGACCACTCCGCCGACGTCCTCGACCTGCTGGGCTACCCGGCCCTGCGGGTCGACCACGAGGGTGCCCTCGACGGTGGCCTTGTCGGCGCCGGGACGGACGCGGGCGGGATCGGCCCGGCCGCCGAACAGCAGCCCGAGACCGGTCACCACCATGGTCTTGCCCGCACCGGTCTCACCGGTGACCACGGTGAACCCCGGCGCGAGCGCCAGGACGGCCTCGTCGATCACGCCGAGTCCCTGGATGCGGACCTCCTCGACCCTGGGTCGCACTGGTCCCTCCCGTCACATCGAATAGACCGAACATCAGTGCGGTGCGCGGGCACGATCCTACGCGCTCGGCGCCACCGCCGTCCGGACGCGCTACGAGCGCGCGCGCCCTCGCCACCCCTGGACGGGGAGGTCGAACTTGGCCACCAGACGGTCAGTGAACGGCGCTCCGGTGTCCTCCACCCCGTGCAGCCGGGCGAGCCGGACCGGCTCCGCGCCCCGGCGGACCTCGACCCGGGCGCCGGCCGGCAGGTCGAAGCGGCGGCGGCCGTCGCACCAGAGCACCGCGCCCGCCGTCCGGGGCTGGATCTCCACCGCCAGGACGGAGCGGGGCGAGACCACCAGCGGCCGGGCGAACAGCGCGTGCGCGCTGATCGGCACCAGCAGCAGCGCCTCCACCTCGGGCCAGACGACCGGTCCTCCCGCGGAGAACGCGTAGGCGGTCGAACCTGTCGGCGTGGCGCAGATGACCCCGTCGCAGCCCCACCGGGACAGCGGCCGCCCGTCGACCTCGGCGACCACCTCCAGCATGCGCTCGCGCTTCTCCACCGTCGCCTCGTTGAGCGCCCACGTGTCGGCGAGCACCTGGCCGTTGAGGCGCGCGGTGACCTCGATGGTCATCCGCTCCTCCACGTCGTAGCGGCTCTGCACGATCCCGTCCACCGCGACCTCGAGGTTCTCCACCTCGGCCTCGGCCAGGAAGCCCACGTGACCGAGGTTGACCCCGAGCAGCGGGACCCCCACCGGGCGGGCCAGTTCCGCGGCGCGCAGAAGGCTGCCGTCACCGCCGAGCACGATCATCATCTCGGCGTCCTGGATCGCGGACAGGCCCGTGGGCACCACCTCGACCCCGGGCAGGGCGATCGCCTCCGCCTCGGCGCCGAGCACGCGCACGGCCACGCCCGCGCCCACCAGCCGGGCGATCACCAGCCGGGCGCTGTCGACGGCCGCCTCCCGCCCGGTGTGGGCGGTGACGAGCATGGTGCGCTTGGACGTCATGTTCCATCCTCCGCGGGACGGTGTCGCAGGCCCGGCGTGCACCACCGGGAACACTGCCGGGAACGCTGCCGGGAACGCTGCCGGGAGCGACTCCGCCGGGCACGCCGCCCGAGGCCCTGCCGGGATCGCTGGAGGCGTGCCACTACTGCGGGCCTTCCGCCACCGCGCGTGCGATCTCCGCGTCGAGATCCCCGACCGGCGGAACGCCCTCCCCCTTGCCCAGCCAGATCACGTATTCGACGTTGCCCGACGGGCCGGGAAGAGGGCTGGCGGTGACCCCCCGCACGGTCAGGCCGAGCCCCTGCGCGGCCTCGGCGACGTCCCGCACGGCCTGGGCGCGCAGGCCGGGGTCGCGGACGACGCCACCGGCGCCGACCCGTTCCCTGCCGACCTCGAACTGCGGCTTGACCAGCATCGCGAAGTCCGCCTCCGGAGCGGCGCAGGCGGCCAGGGCGGGCAGCACCAGCCGCAGCGAGATGAACGACAGGTCCCCGACCACCAGGGTGGGCGCCTCGCCGACCATGTCGGGCGTCAGGTCCCGGACGTTGACCCGCTCCATGACGGTGACCCGCTCGTCGGTCCTGAGCGACCAGGCGAGCTGGCCGTACCCGACGTCGACGGCGAGCACGTGCGCCGCGCCGTTGCGCAGGAGGACGTCGGTGAAGCCGCCGGTCGAGGCTCCGGCGTCCAGGCAGCGCCGGCCCGCGACGGCCAGCCCCGCCGGGCCGAACGCCTCCAGCGCCCCGATGAGCTTGTGCGCCCCTCGCGAGACGTAGTCGGGGCCCTCGGAGGCCTCGGCGACCACGATCGCCGAGGCGGTGTCGACCTGGGTGGCGGGCTTGGAGGCGGTCCGGCCTCCGACGGTGACCCGCCCCGCCTCGATGAGCTGGGCCGCCTGCTCCCGGGACCGGGCCAGTTTGCGACGGACGAGCTCGCTGTCGAGCCGTGCCCGGCGGCTCACCGGGACCGGTCCGCTGTCTCGTCCGCGGCGGCGAGCGCCCGCTCCAGGCCGGCGAGCACCTCCTCGAACACGGCGACATGCGCCGCGACGGGCACGTCGCCGAGCACGGCGAGGCCGCCCAGGGCGGCGTCCACCAGCTCGTCCCCGGTCCGCTCGGGAAACTCCGGCAGGTCCGTCATGCTCTCCCTCCGGAAGCGCGCTCCGCCGTCCCGGCGCCGCCTCCGGCGCGCCGGAGCGCGGGGATCCGGTCGGCGGCCCGAAAATCGATCATGTGTTCGACACGCACAATCCTATCTCCTCGATCATCGCGCCGCGGACGCTCCGGCCGGACATGCTACGGCCTGCGGAGCCCCGAGCCGGCCCCGTACCAGCGGGTCTCCGGCCGGAGCACGGCCGGCGGGCTCCCGTCCGGCGCCGCCGGAGGATGTCGGAGCGCTCCCGGACGATCCGGCCGCCCGCGAACTATCGCGCATGCCCCGCTCGTTGTCACCCTGGCGGGGCCGGTGGTCCCGCCGCGTGTCACACGGCGGACCGAGCATACGGCCGGGCCCTCCTCCTCCGGTGCCCTCCGGCACGCCCGCCGCGGTGGATCACGCACCCCGTCCATGTGGAACGCTACCGTCCGTAGGGAAAGGAATCCGGGCCGGTCCTGGAGAGAAAGGAGCGCCACTCGATGGCGACCATCGACGAGTGCCGTGCGGCACTGCGGAAGCTCGGCGAGCAGTTCGAGGAGATCGACCCGGAGGACCGCGCGAAGCACGTGGTCGAGCGCACCATCAGCTGCCACATCAGCGACCTGGGGGTCACCTTCCACGGCCGCCTCCACCACGGCGGCCTCGGTCCCTTCGACGACGTTCCACCGGCCGACGGCACACCCGCGGCGGTGAAGCTGACCCTCGGCAGCGACGACCTGGTCGCGCTCGTCAACGGAGAGCTCGACATGGGCAGGGCGGTGTTCGGCGGCCGGGTCAAGATCGACGCCAGTTTCGGCGACCTCCTCCGGCTCCGCAAACTGCTGTAGGCCCAAACTGCTGTAGGGCCTCCTTCCGGAGGCGTGCCCGCCGCCCGAGGGAAACCCCCTGCCCGCAGGACACCCCCGCCGCCAGCCGCGTGACAGGGACACGTCCCGGCCGCCCGTGCCCCACGTCCGCGTCCCGGGCTATACGAACGCGCCGTCCTGGAGCCGGGAGGCGAGCACCCCCTTCACCGCGTCCGCGTCGGCGTGCCCGTCCCCTGCGGCCTCCCAGACCGCGGCGCAGGCCGCCCGCAGCCCGTCGACGGGGTCGCCCCCGCCGTCCAGGTGGAGTCTCCCGCCGTCCCACCGGGCGCTCCACCCCTCGCAGCCCCACGTCTCCCCGTCCCGCCGCGGCGCCGGGTACGGCCGGTGCAGCGCGGACAGGTCCGCGGCGATGAAGGTGGGCCGGTGCCGGGGGCCCGCGGTCAGCAGGTCGAGCGGACCCGCCACGCCGGTCAGCACGAGCAGGCTGTCGACTCCCGCGTTGCGCGCGCCCTCGATGTCGGTGTCGAGCCGGTCACCGACCACCAGCGGCCGGGTGGAGCCGGTCCGCAGCACCGCCTCGCGGTGCAGCGGAGGTTCGGGTTTCCCCGCGACGATCGGCTCCACTCCCGTCGCGGTGGCGATCACCCGCGTCATCGCGCCGTTCCCGGGCAGCTCGCCCCGGCCTGTCGGCATGGTCGAGTCCCCGTTCGCGGCGACGAACAGAGCGCCCTTCCGCACCGCCAGGGCGCCCTCCGAGAGCAGGCCGTAGGACAGATCCGGCGCGATGCCCTGCACCACGGCCACCGGCTTCTCCAGCGCGGTGCTCACCGGCCGCAGGCCGTGGGCCCGCAGCGCGGTGCGCAGTCCCATGCCCCCGACCACCAGGACCGGGGCGCCCGGCCCCACCCGCTCGGCGACCAGGCGCGCGGCCGCCTGGGCCGAGGTGACCACGTCCTCGGCGGCCGCGGGCGCGCCCAGCTCGCTCAGGTGCCGGGCGATGGCCGCGGGGGTGCGGGAGGCGTTGTTCGTGACGTAGGCGAGCCGCGCACCGCGTCCCTCCGCCCGCCGCAGGGCCTCCGGAGCCCCCGATACGGCGCCGCGTCCGAGGTAGACGACTCCGTCGAGATCCAGCAGGAGGGTGTCATAGGAGTCGATCAGTGTCTGTGAGTCCACCCGCCCATTCCACCATCCGAGCCGCACCCGCCGATCATCTTCGGCGCCGTCCGTGTCCGCCAGCCGTTTCCTCCCTCGCCCCTTCCCCTCGCTGTCGCTTCCCCTCTCCGCCGCTTCCCATCACATCCGGCGGGCCCGCAACGTGGCGCGGACGCTCTTCAACGCCGACACGTAGTGGCGCTGGTCGGGGCGCATCGCGACGGCGATGGCCAGCGGCTCCTGGGCCGCGTCCATGTCCCCGGTCCGCCACAGGGCCAGTCCCAGCCCGAAGTACGCGTAATCCTCGGCCGGGTTGGCGTCGACGATCCAGCGGAAGCTGTCGACGGCCTCGGCGTACCGCCGGGAGTTGAACTGGGCCCGGGCGAGCGCCTCGCGGATGCTCCGCGACTCGGGCTCGGCCTCGGCCGCGCGCTCCAGCAGCGCCGCCGCGGCGGCCGGGCTCCCCTCAGCCAGGAGCTTCCTCCCCCGCTGGAACCAGTCGTAGACGGTCCCCGCCGGCTCGCCCCCCTCGGAGTCGAATCCAGGATCAGAGAAATCGGACGGGTCATGTCTTCCGATCATTACCAGGGCCTCCTTCATCGCCAGATGACAGATCTGACCGATTTCCCTGACGGGACCAGGTGCCACCACACAGGGCGATATCTAAGCGTTTCAGGCCTTATGGCAGCATGCCCACTATGGCCAATCTTGAACTGCCGGTACCTGACGGGCTGGTGCTGCGCCCGTTCCATGGGGTGCGCTTCGCGGTCGACGATCTGGCCGAGGCGACCTCGCCGCCTTACGACCTCATCGCAGAGGACGACGTGCGAGATCTGCTCGACTCCCATCCCAACAACGTGGTCCGGCTCATCCTTCCCGGCGCGGACCGCCATCGGTACGCCGAGGCCCGTGAGATCCTCCGCTCCTGGCTCTCCTCCGGGGTACTGGTCACCGACGAGGTCCCCGCCGTCTACGTCTACGAGCAGACCGGCCCCGGGACACTCCAACGCGGCCTCATCGGGGACGTGGGCCTGGCCGCACCGGAACAGCGGGTGATCCTGCCGCACGAGGACGTCATGCCCGGACCGGTCGCCGACCGGCTCGCGCTGATGCGCACGACCGAGGCCAACCTGGAGCCCATCTTCCTGCTCTACGAGGGCGGGAACGGCGCCGCCACCCGTCTCGTCGACCGGGTCGCCGCCACCCGCCCACCACTCGTCGAGGCCCGGACCCGGGACGGGATCCGCCATCGGCTGTGGGCCCTGACCGACCCCGCCGAGCTCTCCGTCCTCGACGCCGACCTGCGCACCCGCAGCGCCCTCATCGCCGACGGTCACCACCGTTACGCCACCTACCGCGCCCTGCAGGCGGAGCACCACGCGGCCGGATCCGCCGACGGAGCGGCCGAACCCGGACCGTGGGATTTCGGCCTGGCCCTCCTGGTGGACCTCGACGCCTACCCGCCGGACCTGAAGGCCATCCACCGCGTCATCCCGGGCCTGCCCCTCACGGAGGCCGTGGCCCGGGCGCGCGGCGCCTGGCAGGTCCACGAACACGCGGATCTGTCCGAGGCGCTCACCGCGCTGGAGAAGGCCACCGGCCCGGCCTTCCTCCTCGCCGGCGGCGGCCCGGCGCACCTGCTCACCGACCCCGACCCCTGCCAGCTCGAGCACGCCATGCCTGCGGACCGCTCGGCCCGGTGGCGTGCGCTGAACACCTCGGTCCTCACGGAGTTCCTGCTGCCGAAGGTCTGGGGGATGCGCGACGACGAGCACTCGGTGCGCATCGTCCACCACGACCCCGCGGCCGCCGTGCGGCTCGCCCGCGACTGCGGGGGCACGGCCGTGCTGCTGAACCCGCTCTCGGTCGACGACGTGCTCGCCGTGGCCGCGCAGGGTGATCGGGTGCCCCGCAAATCCACCTCCTTCGGGCCCAAACCCCGGACCGGTCTGGTCCTGCGTCTGCTCACCCCGGGCTGACGCGGTCGAGAGCCGGGCGGAGGAGACCGCTTCCCGCCGCCCCCTCCGCGGTGGCGAACCCGGTGCGCGGGAAGGACCCGGGCCCGGCGCCCAGGAGGGAAGCGACCGGCCTGGGCGAGGGCGGATCCGGCGGGGCGGCGATCACCAGGGCGGGAGGCATCGCCGCCCTGACGCCCGCCGGCTCGACCGGCGAGGGTGGCTCGGCGACAGGCGCACCGTCCTCCCCCGCCGACACTGGCACCGGCATGCCACCCTCTCCAGCGGACACTGGCACCGGCACGCCGCCCTCTCCAGCGGACACGGACATCAGAGCACCGGTCTCCCCGGCGGAGGCGGCCGCCTCCTGCCTCCCGAACGGTCTCGCCGTACGGACCTCGACCTCGTGAGCGGTCGACTTGGAGTCCTTCCCTCCCCACCAGCGGCGGCGCAGGGAGCCCATCACCTCGATCATGTCATCGGGCAGCCAGGCCTCCGCGCTCTCGATGACATCGGGGTCGAACGACACACACGGAATGGTGTCCACCCGTGTCCTCCGCCCCTCCTGCCTCCGCCGGACGATCAGCCGCCAGGTGCCGAACCGGGCGCCGCTCCGCGACGACTTGATCTGCACGGCCTCGGGCAGGCGCCCCACCAGGGTCACCTCGTTGCGATCCATCTCGTCCCTCCTTCGGTCTCTGCCGTTCGGGGACGACTCTCTACGATGTGAGCTGTGCCGGAATGGTCGAATACCGTTCTGGGGACGCCGGTTCCAGCTCTGAGGTGGCCTGTGGACAACATCACCGACCTTGGCGGAGACGTCTATGAGATCGACACGCGGATGGCGGGATACTCCGGCATCACGGCGGGTTACCTGATCCTCGGGGACCGCCCATGCCTGGTGGAGACGGGAACATCCACCTCCGCCCCGGTGGTCCGGGACGCACTGAACTCCCTGGGCGTCGGCCCCCGCGACCTCGCCACGGTCGTCGTCACGCACATCCACCTCGACCACGCCGGCGGCGTCGGAGACATCGCGGAGTTCTTCCCCGAGGCGGAGATCGTCGTGCACGAGAAGGGCGCGCGGCACCTCGCCGACCCGTCACGGCTCATGGCCAGCGCGCGGATGGTCTGGGGTGACCAACTGGACACTCTGTTCGGAGAGCTGTCCGCCACGGACGCCTCGCGCATCCGCGCGCTCGGCGACACCGGAGCCGTAGACCTCGGCAACGGGCGGACGCTGAGCAGCCACTACTCCCCCGGCCACGCCAAACACCATGTGGGCCTGATCGACTCGCACACCGGAGACCTCTACGTCGGCGACGCCGCCGGCGTGTATCTCCCGCAGACCGGGGACCTGCGCCCCGCCACTCCGCCCCCCGACTTCGACCTGCGGACCGCCCTGGACTCCATCGCGCTGTTCGAGGCCCTGGGACCGCAGCGGCTGCTGTTCAGCCACTACGGGCCCGTCACGGACGTGACCGCCACTCTGGAGCGCTCCGCGGAGGAGTTGCGCGTCTGGGTCGACCTGACCCGGCAGGCGCATGCGGAGGGACTGGACCTCGACCACGCGGTGGCGATGGTCAGAGATCGTACGCGGGAGCGCTATGCGGCGCTGAAGGCCGACGACGCGACCGCTGAACAGTTCGAACTGCTCAGCGGCGCCCCGTCCAACGTCGCCGGCATCATGCACTGGCTGGACCGGGTCCGGCCCTGAGCCTCCCTGCGACGAGGCGCCGCCGATCCACCTCACCGAGACGGTGATCCGTCCCGGGCGAACGGCCGTTCGCCCGGGACGGATGGGATCACTTCCTGTCGCCCTCGGTGCCCTCGTCCTCGTCTTCGGCCGGCTCGTCCAGGATGTCACCGAAGTCGGGCTCGATGAAGGCCGGACCGACGCCGGGCTCGCCCTTCTTCGCGGCCTCCTCCTCGGCGGTCGCGGCGGTGTCCTCCTCCGGGGCCTTCTCCGGGGCCTTCTCCTCCGCCACGGCGGGCTCCTCCTGGGCGATCTCGCCGATGACGCGCTCGTCCTCCTCGTCGAGGTCGACCTCGCCCTCGATCTCCTCATCCAGAACGGCGAAGCCCTCCGGCTCGGCGTCCTGCTCCTCACCGGGCTCCCCGCCGTCGCCCGCCTCGTCCGCGCCTTCGGCCTCGCCGTCCTCGAAGTCCTCCTCCAGGTCCTCGATGACGGCGCCGGTGAGTTCGGCGTAACGCTCGGCCGCGTCGGTCTCCTCGTCCTCGTCGAAGGCCATCGCACGGCCGAACCACTCGGTGGCCGCGCTCTCATGGCCCGCGTCGGCCAGCGCGTCCGCGTAGGCGAAGGCCAGCCGGGCCGACCACGGGTGCGGACGGTCGTCGCGCAGCTCGGGCAGGCGCTGCAGGGTGATGACCGCGGCGTCCTTCTGGCCGAGGTCCCGCCGGGCGCCGGACTCCACGATCGCCATCTCGATCTTCCCCGCCCGGTCGAGCCTCTCGGCCTCCTGGGACCGGGCCAGGTCGAGCGCGCGCTCCGGACGGCCGAGACCGCGCTCGCAGTCGGCCATGACCGGAAGGAACGCCTCGGACCCCGTCATCCGGCGGGCGGCCCGCAGGTCGCTGAGCGCCTCGGCGAAATGACCGGCGCGGTAGGCGGCGATACCGACCGCCTCCCGGATCACACCGATCCTGGCCGCGAAACGACGGGCGACCTTCGTGTGCTCGTAGGCCTGCTCGGCGTTCTCCTCCGCCAGCGCCCGCTCGGCCGCCACCAGGTGACGGGAGATCAGGTCAGCGAGGTCGAGCGGGAGCGAGCGCAGTTCCTCACGGATCTCCTTGTCGAGTTCGTCGGCGGTGATGTCCGGAGCGAGCGGAGGCAGCTCCTCCCGCTGCCGTGCCGGAGCCTCGGCCTGGCCGCCCCGTTCGTCGCGGCCGTAGCGGGTGCGGGAGCCGCCTTCGCGGTCCCCGTACGGACGACGCTCACCACCACGATCGTCACGGTCACGGAAACCACCGCCACGCGGCCGGTCCTCGCGACTGAACGGCCGGCGCTCACCACCACGATCGTCACGACCACGGAAACCACCCTCGCGGTCCCCGTACGGACGACGCTCACCACCACG
>NZ_JBHSBM010000039.1:56227-58505 GCF_042650625.1 Planomonospora corallina | reverse complement strand
CTGGTCGCCCAGCTTGCCCGCGGCGATGGCGGTGCCGAAGTACCGGCCGCTCTGCTTGGCGGCGGCGGCCAGCGTGCTCGCCGCCGCCTCCGCGGGAGCCGGCACCATCAGCGCCGCGCCCACGAGACCCGCGACGCTCGCGGCGCCCAGGACCCTGCGGAGGGCACTGAAGCGCCCGTGTACAGACGAAGGTAAGGCCTTCATGCCCATGACTGACCCCATGCTGAAATCTCGGAAAGAGGAAAGCTGAAAGAGGGATGTGCGGGAACCCGGCCGGCGACGCGGCGCCTCAGATCGGAGGCGCACACCGCGATGGCGTCATGGCCGGCGGCCCTCGCCGATCACCACATCAGGCAGGGCCGGCCGCGGGGATCAGTGTGGGAACGCAGTCGGAGTATGTCAACACCGGAGTGAAATTTTCCAGGTGACCCGGCGTCGGGATCCCGCTGTCCGAAGGCCGGTGGCGCCGGGTCTCGGGAGGCTCCGGGCGGAGCGACGCGGCCGAAACGTGTCGACGCCGCCGATGAAAGTTTCACGCCGTACCCGCATGTCACGGATGCGGAGGACCGGCTGTTCAGGCGAGCGGCACCGCCCGGCGCGGCCGGGTGCGGGACCGGCCTCCCTTGACGGCGTCCCGGTTCGTTGGATTTACTCGCCGCCATCACCGCCGAAGACGTCGGGGTTCCGAAGGGAGTGTCGCACCGTGAAATGTTAGCGTTAACATGGATCCCCGCCATGAGAGCGCCAGGTCATCGAGCCCGGGTGGCACCACACACCCGGTGCCCTGAGTCCCGGATCCGCGGAGAGTTCCCGCATGCCGTGTCCGGGACCGGAACCCGTGCCCTCCGTACGGAAGGCCGCCGCGGACCGGTGCGGCAGCCGAAAGGTCCGTCGCCGGGTCGGGCAGGGCGAAGCCGAGGGCGTCCCGCGTGGGGGAGTGAGGGGAGGACCGCGGTCCCGCGCCCACACCTCCACGGCCGCGTGATCACCGGTAGGTGACGCGCCGGCGGCTCCACCGCCGCCCCTTCGCCCGGACACGGGCGGCCGGGGCGCTATGCGCCGAGCACGCGGGCGATCATGGCGCCGAGGCCGAAGGCGCCCAGGCCGCCGGCGACGCTCGCGGCGAGGTTGAGGACCGCCGGGAGCCGGGAGCCGGTCCCGGCCAGCCGTACCGTCTCGTAGGCGAAGGTGGAGTACGTGCTCAGTGCTCCGCACAGCCCGGTCCCGGCCAGGGCCGTCACCCATCCGGGCACCGGCAGTGCCAGCAGCGCGCCCAGCAGCGCCGAGGCGACCAGATTGACGGTGAAGGTCCCCCAGGGGAAGACCGTCCCGTGGCGCGCCTGCACGGCCCGGTCGATCAGATAGCGCAGGGGGGCGCCCACGGCCGCTCCCAGCGCGACCAGCAGCACACTCATCACGCCTCCCCGGGTCCCGGGTGGCCGGCGCGGCGGATCGTCTCGGCCCCATCCGGGGCGACCGGGCCCTCGCCGGCCGGTTCGTCCGGCCGCGGCCGGCCAGGGCCGGCCGGCGTGCCCGGCATCGACGATGACGATCGCGACCGGCGGGCCGCCGCCCCGGTCAGGGCGCGGGTGGCAGCGGCGGCCAGGTGAACGGCCGTCACCGCGCCGGCGACGGTGGCCGGCAGATAGAGCAGTGCGGTGCGCTCGGCACCCGCGGCGGCCAGTGCGGCGATGTCGGCGACGTAGGCCGAGAACGTGGTGAACCCGCCCAGCACCCCGACCCCGAGGAACGGGCGCACCAGGCGGTGGGCCTGCCAGGTCTCGGTGATGAGCACCATCAGCACGCCGATCAGAGCGCATCCGGCGACGTTGACGGCGAAGGTCGCCCACGGGAATCCACCCGGCGGGTGCGGGAAGGCCGAGACCAGCCCGTAGCGGGCCAGCGCCCCGAGCACGCCGCCGACGGCGACCACCGCCGGCATCGTGACCGCCTGCCACCTGGGCGGCGGCTCCGCCTGCCGGGCGGGCGGGCGCGGGCCGGCGTCGGAGCCGACCGGTGAGCCGGAGACCTCGGACGCGGCGGGGGAAGGAGGCGGGGGATCGCTCATCGGGTCGCTCCTACCTGCACGATGGGGCCGTGTCCGGCAGGGACCGCCGGCGGCGCGGCGGATCCGCTCCCGGCCGGCCCAGGTCTCCGTTCTTGAGGCGGGCCGTCTCATCTCGACTCTCGACATGAGACGGTACAGGGCCTCCACGCCAATTCAATACGGATCGTCTCGTCTCGTCTCGGTTGTTGTGGTGGTCAGCTGAGGCCGGGC
>NZ_JBHSBM010000039.1:42064-56219 GCF_042650625.1 Planomonospora corallina | reverse complement strand
CTGATCCCGGCCCCGGGATCAGGCGCGGGCTCGGGCAGCAGGGCGGGCACGGCCCGTACGTAGACGAGCATGCCGACGACCTCGACGAGCGTCTGGGTGACGACGACGGCGGCCGCCGCGGCCAGGGGGCCGGGCAGGGCCAGCGCCAGGGGCAGCACGACCAGGGAGTTGCGGGTGGCGCCGGTGAAGACGACCGCCCGCCCGTCGGCCGTGCCCAGCCGGAACAGGCGGGCGACGGCGAGCCCGGCCGGCGCCATGACGAGCAGGAACACGACGTAGAACGGCACCACCGGGACCAGGGTGGTCAGGTCACCGCCGAGGGCCGGCACCTGGGAGGCGACCACGACCAGCAGGGTGGCGGCCATCAGCGGCACCATCGTGGTGCCCGCCGCCGCCGCGAGCACCCGTCCGGACCGGGCGCATGCGGCCCAGGCCTGGGTGGCCCAGGCCAGCGCCAGCGGGATGACGATGAGCACGGCGAACGCCTCGGCGAACGGGCCGGGCCGCACCATGCCGGCCGGTCCGGGGCCGATGAAGACCAGCAGCAGGGCCGGCAGGGCGAGCATCTGGGCCAGCAGCAGGAGCGGGGTGGTGGCCAGCAGCCGGTCGCTGTCCGCCCCGGCCAGGCCGGAGAAGACGATCACGTAGTCCACGCAGGGGGCCAGCAGCACCAGTAGCACGCCCACCTGGACGGCCGGATCGCCGGGCAGGAACGGCAGCATCGCCGCGACCACGAGCGGGACCACCACGAAGTTCACGCTCAGGACCGCCGCCAGGAACCGGCCCTGGCGCAGGGCGCGCAGCAGGCCGGCCGCGGGGACCTGCAGGAAGGTCACATACAGCAGCGCACCCAGGACCGGGTTGATCGCGCCGGACAGACCGCTCCCGAGGCCGGGCAGCGCCCAGCCGATCAGGCCGCCGACCGCGATCGCCGCCAGGTAGACGGTGATCTGGTGCGCTTCCATGCGGGCGGGCAGCGTGCGGGCGGGCCGGCTCATGCGGGTGTCCTGTCCCAGGTGGTGTCGGCGGTGGCGGCTCGGATGACGACGCCCTCTGCGGAGAGGGCGGCTTCAGCCTGCCACTGCCGCCGGGGTGGTCCGACCGGCGGCCGAGCCCGGCCGGACGCGGGGGCCGGTGCGCGGAGCATCAGGGGCGGACAGGGCGGGGAGACAGGGCGGGGAGACAGGGCGGGGAGACAGGGCGGGAAATCCGGCCCGGCGGCCGCACGAGGTCAGCAGCCGCCGCAGCCGCATCCCGACGGACCGCACGTACCCGCCCCGGACGACGCGGGACGGGCGGTTCCTGCGGCGGTGCAGCCACCACATGCCGGCCGCCGCGGCCAGCAGGAGCCAGGCGACGGCCAGCAGGGTCCGCTCGGCCAGCGCGGCGCCCGCGCCGGTCAGCAGCCCGGCGCCGATCAGGACCGGCAGCGCGCAGCAGGCCGCGCACGCCAGCACCGCCAGCCAGGCGGCGACCTTGCTGCGCCGCGGGGGTCCGCCATCGCCGGCGGCGCGCTCCTTCGAGGCGTGCGCGGCGTGCGCGGCGTGCGCGGCGGAGGTGAGCGCGGCGGAGGTGAGCGGCAGCGCGACCGGCCCGGCCGGGCCCCGCTGCCGGTCCGGCGGCGGGTCCGAGAGCGGCACGCGGTGTTCGGAGTGGGTGCTCACGGGTCAGCTCTCCTCGGGGTGGCGGCCCTCGGCCAGGTCGGCGAAGGGCAGCGGGCAGTCGGGGCAGGTGCAGTGGGTCAGGCTGTCGCAGCCGGCGCCGACCACCTGCCGCAGCGCCTGGCGGATGGTGGACAGGTCGGCGATCTTCGCCTCCAGCTCGGCGATCTTGGCTTGGGCGCGGGCCCGCAGATCGGGGGTGGGGTGGCCGCGCCGGCCGGTGTCGATCAGCTCGGCCACCTCGTCCAGGGTGAAGCCGAGCCGCTGCGCGGCTTTGATCACCGTCAGCAGGGTGACGGTCTCGGGCGGGTAGGCACGGTGCCCGCCGGGGCTGCGCGACGGCTCGGCGATCAGACCGCGCCGCTCGTAGTAGCGCAGGGTCTGCACGTTGACCCCGGCCTGCTCGGCCACCTGCCCGCTGCGCAGGTACGGCCCGCCCGGGCCCCGCAGTACGACGTCCTGCCTCACGCCGGCCGCCCCGTTCCGGCGGGCGCGCTCACGCGGCCGTCCTGGAACGCCGGCCCGTCCTGGAACGCCGCTCTGTCTTGGAACGCCGGCCCGGCCTGCAGCGCGTCCAGTACCTCGGCCTGCTCCGGTGGCACCGTCACTCCCAGTGTCAGGCCGCCGCCGGCGACGGTGAGCGTGAAGGTGAAGAAGGAGCAGCAACCGCTCTCCCGTGCCGCCAGCTCGGCGGCCCGCGCGGCGTGCTCCGAGCTGAAGACGAGTTCCAGAAGCAGCCGCTCACGCCCTTCGCGCCGTACCGCTCGGACCGCCTCGGTGAACAGCGCGTCGAACTCGGCCACCCGTAGCGGCCGTTCGGCGGTGGGCAGCGTGCACGCCGCGGGCACCCATCCCCGGTCAAGGGTGATGTCCTGTGTCATACCCCGACGGTAAGCCTGTACCTGGGTACCGGATGCAACCCCCGGTGCCGTCGTTTCGGGCCGTCACCCGGGCAGGCGGTCAGGCGTGGGCGGGCTGTTCGTGCTGGGCGTGGGCGGGCGACTCCAGTTGCAGGGTGGCGTGGTGCAGGTCGAAGCGCTCGGCCAGGCGCTCCTGCAGGACGTCCAGGATCTGCGGGGCGTGGCCGTCGGTGAAGCACTCGTCGTCGATGACGACGTGCGCGCTCAGCGCCGCCAGGCCCGAGGTGACGGTCCAGGCGTGCAGGTCGTGTACGGCGTGCACGTGCGGCACAGACAGCAGGTGTGCGCGGACCTCCTGGAGGTCCAGGTGGGCGGGGGTCGCCTCCAGCAGCACGTCGACCGCGGCGCGCAGCAGCTTCAGCGCCCGCGGCACGATGAGCAGGCCGATCAGGAGCGCGACGATGGCGTCGGCGCGGGTGAAGCCGGTCAGGTGAGCCACGAGCGCGGCGGCGATGACGCCTGCGGAGGTCAGCGCGTCGGTGACCACCTCGAGGAAGGCGCCGCGCAGGTTGAGGCTGTCGCCCTGCACGCTGAACAGCAGCAGCATCGAGGCCAGGTTGCCGACCAGGCCGATGACGCCGAAGACCAGCATGGAGCCGGTGGCCAGGTGCGGGGGCGCGGCCGCGGTCAGGCGGCCGGCCGCCTCGACCAGGATGTAGGCGCCCAGGCCGAACAGGACCGCGGCGTTCACCGCGGCGGCCAGGATCTCGGCGCGGGCCAGGCCGAAGGTGCGTTTCGCGGTGGCGGGGCGGGCGGCCAGCACGGCGGCCACCAGGGCCAGGGCGATGCCGGCGCTGTCGGTGAGCATGTGCCCGGCGTCGGCCAGCAGCGCGATGCTGCCCGAGGCCAGTGCCCCGGCCACCTGGACGAGCATGACGGTGCCGGTGATGGCCAGCACGCCGATCAGGCGGCCGCGGTGGCGGCCGGTCGCGGTCACGTGTCCGTGCCCGTGGCCGTGTCCGTGCCCGTGGCCGTGGCCGTGTGCGTGGTCGCTGCCCACAGCGGGTTCTCCTTCACGCAGAGGTGGAGTCCTTCGCGGCCGATCGCCTCAGGAGCGGTCGGCGGGTCCGGCGGGTCCGGCGGGTCCGGCGGGTCCGGCGGGTCCGGCGGGTCCGGCGGGTCCGGCGGGTCCGGCGGGGTCAGGGCCGCCCGGTGCGCCGGGGAAGGGCCGAGGGACGCCGAGGGACGTCGGGGGACAGGCTGGCGATCAGCAGCACTCCTGCGCCGCGGCGGTGGCGCAGGTGCGCTCGGCCTCGGCGGCCACCGCCACCACCGCTGCGCGCAGGTCGTCCAGGGCATGGGCCAGGCGGGCGTCGGCCAGCTCGTAGCGGGTGCGCCGGCCGACGGGCACGGCCACGACCAGACCGCAGTCGCGCAGGCAGGCCAGGTGGTTGGAGAGGCGGGTGCGGGAGACGCCCAGCGCGTCGGCCAGGTCGGCGGGGTGGGCCGGGGCCTGGCGCAGGGTGAGCAGGATGCGGCAGCGGATCGGGTCGGCCAGCGCGCGGCCGAACCGCGCGAGGACCTCGATCTCCGGAGCGATCGTCAACACACCCCGATAGTACATAGAATCCTGAATTCAGGAAATCGTGAAGATTTTAGGCGGGGTGGCCCGCGGCGGATGCGCGACGGCGGGACCGTGACCCTCACCGGACCGCCGGCGCGCAATCCACGCGCCGGGTTCCGGCATGGCAGCGGATTCCGGCATGGCGGCGGACCGAACCGGATCGGAGCGGATCGCCGTCCCGCATCGGCCGGCTAGCGCTCCTTGAGGCGCTGCGCCTCCTTGCGCACCTCGGCCTGGACCGCCCGCTCGCGCTGCAGCCACTCGGGGTTCTCCGCCTTGATGGCGTCGATCTCGGCGGTGGTGAGCGGCCCGGTGACGCCGCCCCTGGCCAGGCCCGAGTTGGAGACGCCCAGCTTCACGGCGACGACCTGCCTGGGGTGCGGCCCGTTGCGCCGCAGATCGGCCAGCCATGCCGGCGGATCGGCCTGCAGCGCGTTCAGCTCGTCTCTGGAGACGACTCCCTCCTGGAACTCGGCGGGAGTGGCCTCCAGGAGCACACCCAGCTTCTTGGCCGCGGTCGCGGGCTTCATCGTCTGAGTGGTCTTGGCCTTGGTCATGGTGTCAAGGGTATGGCGCGAAGCCGCCTCCCCTGACATCGGTACCCTGGGGAGGTGACCGACAGGGAGTTCCGGCTGGCTTACGTGCCCGGGGTGACGCCCGCCAAATGGGTGGGCCTCTGGGCCGAGCGGGTGCCCGGCGTGCCCCTCACCCTGGTCCCCGTCGCCGCCGCCGAGGCGGTGGGGCTCCTGCGCGACGGCGGCGCCGACGCCGGGTTCGTGCGGCTGCCCGTGGACCGCGAAGGGCTCAGCGTGATCCCTCTCTACGTCGAGACCACCGTGGTCGTGGTGCCGAAGGACCACCTGGTGGCCGCCGCCGACGAGGTGACCGTCGCCGATCTCGCCGACGACGAGGTGCTCCATCCGATGGACGACACCCTCGGGTGGACGGCCCTGCCGGGACTGCCGGCCTTCAGGCGTCCGGACACGACGGCGGAGGCGATCGAGCTGGTGGCGGCGGGGGCCGGGCTGCTGCTGGTCCCGCAGTCGCTGGCGCGCCTGCACCACCGCAGGGATCTGACCTACCGGCCGGTCGTGGAGACGCCGCAGTCGCAGATCGCGCTGGCCTGGCCCACGGAGGCGACGACCGAGCTGGTGGAGGACTTCATCGGCATCGTCCGCGGGCGTACGGTGAACAGCTCGCGGGGCCGTACCCCCGCGCCCGCCCCGGGGAAGGCGCACAAGCAGCCGCGGAGTCCCGCTCCGGGCGGGTCGGGACGCCGGGGCGCGCGGACCGGCCGGGGCGGGAGGGGCCGCCGTCCCCGGTGAACGGCGCACCGCCTCACCCGTCGTCGCGGGGCGCCTGACCTGCGGATCGGTCTGACGCGGCAGCACCGGGTGATCCGCCGCCGGGGTCCGCCTGTTCCACGGCCGGCGTGATCGGCAGGGGTGCGGCGGCTCCGCCGGTGAGCTCGCGCGCGTGGTTGAGCGTGTGGTCGAGCTGCCTGGCCAGATGGGGGAGGGTCGCCGGAGGGAGATACGCGTGGGCTCCGGCGTCGAGCAGGCGCCGGACCTGGCCGTGGTAACTGACTCCGAGCTCGGGATCGTCGATCTCGGTGACGATGACGCGCGCTTCCGGGAACATCGAGCGGAGAGCCGAGATCAGCTGCGGGCTGCCCGGCGGTGCCAGCAGCACGTCCGCCGTCGCGGGGGCCGCGCGCATGTCGAGCACGACGTAGTCCTCGCCGAGCCGGTCGGACAGCGCCCTGCGGGCCGCGGCCGACAGCTTCATCGCGGTGGCCACGACGGTCACGCCGTCGTAGCCGGTCCGTGCCCGGTCGCCGGCCTCGTCCGGCGCGTCGCGGCCGACGACGGCGCCCTCGACCACGTCGACGGCGCTGGAGATCGTCGCGATCGGCGCGCCGTCCCGCGTGACGACCAGGCTCTCGCCGGGCCCGAGGGCGTCGATGAGCGCCACGACGTCCTCGGGAAGGCGGGCCACGTCGATTCGCTGCGCGGTCCGCGCGGCGCGTCTGCGCCGGACGGTGCGTCTGCGGCGGATCACCATGCCGGGAACGGGCTCACGCCGGCGGTGGGGGCGGGCCGCGCGCCGTGCGCGGCGCCTGCCTGCCGGCCGGCCGGTCCTTCCGCGACGACACGGCCGTCGGAGGGCTCGGCGGGTCCGGCCGGCGGGGGAGACGTCGTCATGGTGTTCGAGCCCTTCACGCGAGTCGGACCGGTCGTCAGCGGTGGATCCGTGCTTCCACTGATCGCCTCGGTGGCATCGTCGTGCACCGTACAGGGACTCCAGTGGTTCCGGGCCTGCCGGCGTACCGCCGGCCCGGGTCGTCATCCTCTCGGGCCGAAGCCCGTCATGAGGACGTGCACGCCGATGAGGACGACGATCCAGATCATGGCGCGCCTGGTCGGCGGGGGGCCGCTGCGCAGCAGCGAGACGCCCAGGGGGATGAAGGCGAGGCAGAGGCCGCCCACGGCGAGGAAGGACTGCGGTTCGGTGCCCTTGAGCGTCCCGAGCGCGAGCACCGACATCAGGCCGAGCGCGATCGAACGGCCCAGTCCCAGGGCTCCGGAGCGGTAGGCGCCGATGGCCAGCACGACCCAGCCGAAGAAGGCCGGTCCGGACATGGACCTGAACGGGTGCCAGACCGTCTCCCGCCATGCGTCGTAGTAGCCGTCGATGCCGGTGAGCATGGTCTGCAGGCCGAGGGTGTCGGTCAGGTGGAAGGCCAGGTGGTCGGTGCCGAACTGGAAGGTGCGGGTGAACAGGCCGACGATCACCAGGCAGCCGCCCCACAGCCCCCACAGCGGGCTGGTGGCGGTGATCCTCTGCGCCAGCGTCACGACTCCCGGCAGCAGCAGCACGAACCCGAGGGCGAAGCAGACGTAGGCGGCGGTGATGAGGGTGGGGTGCTCGGTGTAGGCGACGAGCTGGTGAGGGACGAAGTAGTGGAACGGGGAGCGCAGGAGGGTCCCGGCCATGATCAGGGTGGGGCCGGCGATCAGCGAGACGCCGCCCACCCAGCGGCCGGGGAACGCCGGCCGGCGGTCCAGGTCGGCGGCGGCGTTGGCGGCCCGTCGCTCCGCGCCGGCCTGCCGCCACCGCGTGACGCGCCCGTGGAGATCGATGTTCATGGATCACTGCCTCATCATGTCCGTGTCGGTGCGCCCGGGCCGGTGTGCCGGGACACGCCAGAATGGTGCTGGGCGAGGCGGGGGGCGCGCGTCCGGCTCGGGTCGCATCTTGGCCGGTGGACACGGGCGGCGGTGCGACCCCGGACGGATGCGCATGTCCGACCGTGGTCGGATGCCGGGTGCCCCGCTGAGGCGGTGACCAGGCCGGACGGGGTCTTGAGCGGATGGCTCTCCGGCGTCGGCGGGGCCGGCGGCCGATCGCCCGGGGGAGGGCGGTCCGGCGGTCCCCGGGGTCTTCAGGAGATCTTGCGGCGGTAGGTGTTCATGGCGAAGGCGTAGGCGACGACGAGGAGGCCGACGCACCAGGCCAGGGCGATCCAGATGTCGGCGCCGACCGGCCGTCCGGTGAACAGGTCGCGGATGGTGTCGACGATGGAGGTCACCGGCTGGTGCTCGGCGAAGGCGCGCACCGGGCCGGGCATGGTGTCGGTGGGCACGAAGGCCGAGCTGAGGAAGGGCAGGAAGATGAGCGGGTAGGAGAACGCGCTCGCGCCCTCCATGGTCGTGGCGGACAGGCCGGCGATGACGGCGAGCCAGGTCAGCGCCAGGGTGAACAGGATCAGGATGCCGGCGACCGCGAGCCACGCCGGCACTCCCGCCGCCGAGCGGAAGCCCATGAGCAGGGCCACGAGCACCACGACCCCGAGCGAGACCAGGTTCGCGACCAGCGAGGTCAGCACGTGCGCCCACAGTACGGACGACCGGGCGGTCGGCATGGACTGGAAGCGCTCGAAGATGCCGCTCTTCATGTCCATGAACAGCCGGTACGCGGTGTAGGCGATGCCCGAGGCGACCGTGATGAGCAGGATGCCGGGCAGCATGTAGTTCACGTACGAGTCCGGCCCGGTGTCGATCGCGCCGCCGAAGACGTAGACGAACATCAGCATCATGGCGATCGGCATGATCGCGGTCGTGATGATGGTGTCCGGGCTGCGCGTGACGTGGCGCAGGGACCGTCCCAGCAGGGCGGCGGTGTCGCCGAGGAAGTGCTTGCTCATCGTGGTTCCTTCGCGTCCGTGCCGAGGTTGCGGTCGTGGCCGTTCTCTCCGTCGCCGTCGCCGACGAGCGTGAGGAAGACGTCCTCCAGGGTCGGCTGCTTCTCGACGTATTCGACCTCGGCCGGCGGGAGCAGCCGCCTGAGCTCGGCCAGGGTGCCGTTGACGATGATCCGGCCCCGGTGGAGGATCGCGATCCGGTCGGCGAGCTGTTCGGCCTCGTCGAGGTACTGCGTGGTGAGCAGGACCGTCGTGCCGCGTGCGGCGAGCTCCCGGACGGCCTGCCAGACCTCGATGCGCGCCCGGGGGTCGAGCCCGGTCGTCGGCTCGTCGAGGAAGATGACGGGCGGGTCGCCGATCAGGCTCATCGCGATGTCCAGGCGGCGGCGCATGCCACCGGAGTACGTCGACACCTTCCGTGCGCCCGCCTCGGTCAGGGAGAAGCGTTCCAGCAGGTCGTCGGCGATCCTGCCGGGATCCTCGAGGTGCCGCAGCCGGGCGATCAGCACGAGGTTCTCCCGCCCGGTGAGGATCTCGTCGACGGCGGCGAACTGCCCGGTGAGGCTGATGGACTCCCGTACGTCGGCGGCCTGCGCGGCGACGTCGAAGCCGTTCACGCGGGCCGTGCCCGCGTCGGCCCTGAGCAGCGTGGACAGGATCTTCACGGCGGTGGTCTTGCCCGCCCCGTTGGAGCCGAGCAGGGCGAAGACGCTGCCCCGCGCCACGTCGAAGTCCACGCCGCGCAGCACCCGGAGCTCCTTGTACGACTTCTCCAGGCCGTGCACCTGGATCGCCGGGGCGTGCTGTGCCGTCATCCGGTGGCCCTGTCCTCTCTGGCGGTGTCCTCGCCGGCGGCGCGGGCGATGGCGCTGGTGAAGCGGTTGCGCTCCCGGGCCCGGTACTGGCCGAGGGGGTAGTTGGCCATGAACGCCTCGGCGAACTCCACGGGGTCGTCGCCGAAGAGGTCGCGGATCGGGGTGCCGTCCGCCGCGCTCTGCTCGAGCAGGTCGGCGAGGTCCGCGAACATCGCCATCGCGCCGGCGCCGTCCGCCGGCCCGAAGTGCATCAGGTAGCGCTCCAGCGCCTCGGCCGCCGTGCGGTAGTTCTCGGGAAGCCGCTTGACGCGCGCCCTGTACTGCCGCCAGCGCTTCTTGTCCTCCAACGACCCCGTCATCACCTCCAGGTAGCGCAGGTAGCGGCTCTTCGGCTCGTCCGGCCCTGTGGTCATGGCTGCTTTCCTCCTTCGCGGAGCTGTTCGAGCCTCCCGGCCAGGAAGCTCCAGGTCTTCCAGAACTCTTCGAGGTACTCCCGGCCCTGGGCGTTGAGGGAGTACACCTTGCGCGGCGGCCCCTTCTCGGAGGGGACCCTCTCCACGTCGACCAGGCCGCGCTGCTCGATCCTGACCAGCAGCGCGTAGATGGTGCCCTCGGCGATGTCGGAGAAGCCCTGCCCCCGCAGCCACGCCGTGATCTCGTAGCCGTGCGCGGGCCGGCCGGACAGGATCGCCAGGACGATGCCCTCCAGCGTTCCCTTGAGCATCTCCGTCGCCTGTCCGCCCATGGAGACACCCCGTCCGGCTACTTGGTGTTGCTGGGTACCGGTAGAAAGTAACACCGACTACTGGTACTTAGCAATACCGAATAGCTGGGGCGTGGGCCGCCGGCGAACCGCTACGCCGCGGGCCCGGCCCGACCGCCGCGTGTGCCGGTCGGGCGGCGTCCCGGCGCGAGAGGTGGATCAGCGGCGCCGTGACGCACGCCGAGCCGGTCGCGGGAGGCCGTACGGCGGATCGCGGGTGCGTCCGTCCCCCTTGCGAGCTACCGGCGAATGTCCACCGTGCGGGGACGATCCCGGACCACCGGATCCCTAGCGTTTCCTCCGTAGCGGCGGCACCCCGCCGCGGAACCCCCCACGTAAGGGAGTCGTCATGCGGTTGTTGAAACAGCTCGTGCCCGTCGCGGCGGTCGCCTTCGCCGGTAGCGCGGCCGTGGGCGCGGTGCAGGGCGACCCGCTCCTCACCCTGCTCCTCGGCGTCGCGACGGCCGCGCTCGCCGTACTCGTGTACGCCCGCGCGGTGCGGTGGTCCGAGCGCCGCGCGCCGGTGGAGGTGGCGGCGCGGGGCGCCGCCGGCGCCGTCGCGCGGGGGACGCTGATCGGGGTCGCGATGTTCGCGGCGGTCATCGCGACCATCGCCCTCCTGGGCGGCTACCGGATCGACGGCCAGGGCTCGCTCGGGGGCGCGGCCGGACTGCTCGGCTTCATGGCCGCCGCCGCGGTGACGGAGGAACTGCTGTTCCGCGGCATCCTGTTCAGGATCGTCGAGGAACGCACGGGGACCTGGCCGGCGCTGGCGCTGACCGGCGTATTGTTCGGACTGTCGCACCTGTTCAACCCGCACGCCGACCTGTGGGGCGCGATCGCCATCGCGATCGAGGCGGGCGGCATGCTCGCCGCCGCCTACGCCGCCACCCGCACCCTGTGGGTGCCGATCGGGGTGCACTTCGGCTGGAACTTCGCGGCGGCCGGCATCTTCGGCACCGAGGTCTCGGGCAACGGCGTGACGCAGGGGCTGCTGCACGGCGTGACGTCGGGCCCCGCGCTGCTCACGGGCGGCGGGTTCGGGCCGGAGGCGAGCCTGTCCGCGGTGGTGGCCGGTCTGCTGCTGACGGCCGTGTTCATGGCGCTGGCCTACCGGCGCGGCACCGTGGTCCCGCTCCGGCGCGGCGTGACCGCTACGCTCGCCCGATGATCGATCTGCGGCGTGTCACGGACCTGTGGCGGCGGTGCGGCGTCGTGGTCCGGGACGCGCCCTTCGGGCTGCTACTGGCCGTCGTATCGCTCCTGCCCGCGCTCCACGGCAAGGGGACGCAGGTCGGCGACCTGCCGGCCCGCCCCCTCGACGCGCTGGCACTCGTGGTGATCGCCCTGGAGTGCTTCCCGCTCGCCGTGCGGCGGCGGTGGCCGGCCGTGTGCCTGGCGCTGGTGTCGCTCGGCTTCGTCCTCGACCAGCTCCACGCCTACCACGTGTTCGCGAGCAACGCGATGCCCATCGCGCTCGTCAGCGCGGGAGCCCACCTGGAGCGCCACCGGCGCGTCACGGTGGTCCTGCTGTCCGCGGCGTACGTGCCGTTGGCGTTCGCGCTCAGCCGGATCGGTGCGACCGAGCGGCTGGAAGGGTACGTGGTGTTCTACCTGCTGCTGGCCATGATGTGGGGCGTCGGGGCCTGGCTGCGCTCCACCCGCGCCGCCGAGGCCGAGCGCCGCCGCCGCGTCGCCGAGGCCACCCGCGCCGCCGAACGCGCCCGCATCGCCCGCGAGCTCCACGACGTCGTGACCCACCACGTGACGGCGATGGTCGTGCAGGCCGAGGCCGCCCGCTACCTGACCGCCGCCCCCGACCGCCTCGACGCGACGCTGAGCGCCGTCACCGACACCGGCCGGCGGGCCATCACCGACCTGCGGCACATGCTCGACCTGCTCAAGGCCGATCACGACGCCGACGTCGGCGTGCCGGCCGTCGGAGAGCTCCGCACGCTCGTGGAGCAGACCCGCCGGGCCGGGCAGCCGGTGGAGCTCACCGAGGAGGGCGACCCGGCGGAATCGGCGGGCAGCGCCGAATTCGTGGTCTACAGGGTCGTTCAGGAGGCCCTCACGAACGCCCTCAAACACGCCCACGGCAGCCCCACCGTGGTCCGGGTGCGCTACGGCGAGAAGGAGATCAGCGTGGCGGTCGGCACCGACGGCCTCGGCTCCCGGGCCGCCTCTCCCGGCGGGAGCGGGCGGGGCCTGGCCGGGCTCCGCGAGCGGGTCGAGGCCCTCGGCGGCCGGTTCTGCGCCGACCGGCAGGCGGACGGCGGCTTCCTCGTGCAGGCCCGCATCCCCGTGGGGAGCCGGTCGTGACCGCGCCGATCCGGGTGCTGGTCTGCGACGACCAGGCGCTGATCCGCACCGGCTTCGCGACGATCATCGACGCGCAGCCCGACCTGGAGACGGTGGGCGAGTGCGGCGACGGCCGCACCGCGGTGGATCTCGCCCGCCGGTTGCGCCCCGACATCGTCGTGATGGACGTGCGGATGCCGGTGCTCGACGGCATCGAGGCCACCCGTCTGCTGGCCGGCGCCGGGGTGGCGGACCCCGTCAAGGTGCTCGTGGTGACGACGTTCAACCTGGACGAGTACGTCTACGAGGCGCTGCGCGCGGGGGCGAGCGGGTTCCTGCTCAAGGACGCCCCGCCGGCGCAGCTCCTGCACGGCATCCGTACCGTCACCTCGGGCGCCGCGCTGCTGGCGCCCGAGGTGACGCGGCAGCTCGTCGGCAGGTACGCGTCCCGGATCCGCCCCGCCCGGACCAAGCCGGACGAGACCGCGCTGACCCCCCGCGAGCTGGAGGTGCTGCGCCTGATCGCCGACGGCCTGTCCAACAGCGAGATCGCCGCCACCCTGGTGATCAGCCAGGAGACCGTCAAGACGTACGTGTCGCGCATCCTCACCAAGCTCGGCCTGCGTGACCGGGTGCAGGCGGTGGTCTACGCCTACCGCAGGGGCCTGGTGACCTGAGGCGCCCCGCCCGGGAACCCGGTGCGACGGTCAGGCCGCGTCGCGGCGCGAGAGGTGGATCAGCAGCGCCGTGACGCATCCACCGGCCAGCACCGCCGCCGCGCCGGCGAGCTCGCCGTACCGCAGGGCGTCGGCGAACGCGGAGAGGATCGTGTCCCGCTCGGCGGCGGTGCCGGCGGCGGCGAGGGAGTCGGGCAGCGAGTCGGCGGCCGCGGCGGCCGGCAGGAGCGCGGTCCAGCGCAGCTGCATGAAGGTGCCCAGGGCGGCGACGCCCAGACTGCTGCCCAGTTCGGTCATCGTGCCCTCGATGCCGGCGCCGGCGCCCGCGTCGTCGGGCGGCACGGCGCTGAACACCGCCTCCACGATCGCCGGGTTGGCGACGGCGCATCCGGCGCCCATCAGCAGCAGCCCGGTCAGCAGCGGCCAGTAGCCCTCCCCGCCGGACTGCGCGACCACGACGAGCCCGGCCGCGAGCAGGGTCATGCCGCCGGCGATGGCCAGTGGCGCGCCCAGGGCCCGGATGAGCAGCGCCGCCACGCCGGCGGCGTTGAGCACCACGACGGTCAGCGCGAACGGCGCCATCCGCAGGCCCGCCTGCAGCGGATCGTGCTCGCCGATGAACTGCAGCTGCATGGTGAGCAGGAACAGCGCGCCGGAGCTGCCGAAGGTGATCAGCACGATGCCGGTCACCGCGCCCGTGAAGCGCCGGTCGCGGAACAGGGCGAGGTTGAGCATCGGGTTGCGGGCGCGGCGTTGCCAGACGAGGAAGGCGGCGAGCAGCGCCACGCCCGCGGCGGCGGCCCGCCAGTCCATCGCGATGATGGCGTACACCACGCCGGTGGTGCCCGCGGTGGCCAGCAGCGCCCCGGCCAGGTCGGGGCGGCCGCGGGCCGGGTTGCGCGACTCCGGCACGAGCAGCCGCACCGCGACCAGGCAGACCGCCACCACCGGCACGTTGAGCAGGAAGATCGCCCCCCACGAGGCGTGCGCCAGCACCACCCCGCCCAGCGGCGGCCCGGAGGCGAAGCCGAGCGCGCTGACCGCCGCCCAGATGCCGATCGCCTTGGGCCGCTCCTGCGCGTCGAAGACCTGGATGGCGACGGCGAGGGTGCCGGTGATCAGCAGCGCGCCGCCCACGCCCATGCCGGCGCGGGCCGCGATGAGGGCGCCGGGACCCGAGGCGAACGCGGCGGCCAGCGACGTCGCGCCGAACACCGCCAGGCCCGCCGTCAGGATCCGCCGCCGGCCGT
>NZ_JBHSBM010000039.1:21033-42037 GCF_042650625.1 Planomonospora corallina | reverse complement strand
GGCGGCGGATCCCGCGGCGAGCAGCAGGCCGGCCTGGCTGAGCGCGTACGCGTTGATGATCCACTGCACCTGCGCGGTGTCCGCGCCGAGCTCCGCGGTCAGCGTCGGGATCGCGACGTTGAGCACGGTGTGGTCGAGGACCACGACGAGCTCGGCGAGGCAGAGCACCGCGAGGACGAGCCACCGGGTCCGCAGCCGCTCCGGTGCGGGGGGCGCGGTCACGGCGCGGCCGGGACCGTGCCCGCCCGCCGGGGCGCGAAGGCGGCGACCGGGTTGCGCAGCGTGCCGACCAGCTGCAGCGCGGCCGACGGGTCGGCGAGGTCCACCATCTGCTGGTTGTCGCGCAGCTGGAGCCGGTTGAGGCAGGACAGCGCGAACTCCGCCGCGAACAGGTCGTAGCGGGCGAACCGGTCGGCCAGATGGGGGGCGCTCTCCTGGTACGCGAGCGCGCACTCGGCGACCGTGCCCCAGAACTCCTCCTGCGTGAGCACCCCGCGTTCGGCGAGGATGACGTTGAGGTAGCGCAGGAAGCCGTCGAACACGTCGGTGAAGATGGACAGCAGCCGCATGTCCTCCGGCACGTCGGCGCGGACGCGCTCGACGGACTCGGGCAGGGTCGCGCCGGGGTCCATGACGACGATCTCCTCGGCGATGTCCTTGAAGATCACCCGGTTCACGGTGTCGCCGTCGAGCACCAGGATGACGTTCTCGCCGTGCGGCATGAACGCCAGGTCGTAGGCGTAGAACGCGTGCAGCAGCGGGGTGAGGTAGGCGTCCAGATAGCGGCGCAGCCACACCCGCGGAGGCAGCCCGGAGCGTTCGATGAGCGTCGCGGCCAGGGAGTGGCCCTGCTGGTCGACGTGGAGCAGCGAGGCCATGGTGGCGAGCCGCTCGCCGGGCCGCAGCGCCGGCACCGGGCTCTCGCGCCACAGCGCGGCGAGCATCTTGCGGTAGGGCGAGTAGCGGTCGGTGGCCGCTTCGAACTGCCGGTGCCGGTAGCCGATCGCGGCGCGTTCGCGCAGGATGGTGAGCCCGCTCGCCCGGAACGCCTCGTCGCCCGCGATCAGCTCCGCCAGCCAGTCGTTGATGGCGGGGGTGGCCTCCATGTACGCCGCGGACAGTCCGCGCATGAAGCCCATGTTCAGCACCGACACGGAGGTCTTGACGTAGTGCCGCGCCGGGTCGGAGACGTTGAAGAAGGTGCGGATCGACTGCTGGGCCACGTACTCGTCGGGTCCGCGGCCGAGGAAGACCAGCCGGCGGGTGGCGAGCTCGCCGGCGAAGGTCACCGACAGCTTGTTCCACCACTGCCACGGGTGCACCGGCAGCAGCAGGTAGTCGGCCGGGTCGAGACCGAGGTCGGAAAGGGTGGCGGCGAACGCGGCGACGGTCTCCGCGCCGAGCTCGGCGCGGACGTGGCGGTCGTAGTCGGTGTCCGCGCTGCAGGTGAACGTGGCGTGGTCGCGGTGCGCGGCCAGCCAGACCAGCCGGACCGGCGCCGCCACCTCCGGCGCGTACCGGTGGTAGTCGTCGACGCCGAAGCCGATCCGGCCGTTGTTGGCGACGAAGCCCGGGTGCCCCTCGGTCATGCCGGACTCGATGGCCTGGAAGTCGGCGGCGGCCAGTTCCCGGGCGCACCGGGCGCGGTGGCCGAGCTTCCAGGCGCTGCTCGCCAGGGTGGCGGTGATCTCCTCCAGGTACACCGGCAGGATCTCGTCGCGCAGCCCGAGCGCGCCGCGCAGGTCGAGGCAGAGGTCCAGCGCGTCCAGCGGCAGCTCGGCGCCGGCCCGGCGCCGGGTGATGCTGTCCGCGTCGATCTCCCAGTGGTCGAGCGCGTACATGCGGGCGGTGAACCGGTACTCCACCGTGCCGTCGTCGCTGCGGACCGTGAAGCCGTCGCCGTCGGGGACCGGGGTCAGCAGTCTCTCGTGGGCGAACTCGGCGAGCGCCTTGCGCACGAGCAGCCGGTTGGCGCGCTCCCAGTGTGCGGGGTCGAGGTGGGCGGTGGCGGCGTTGGTCACGCGGGTACTCCGGTGGCGGCGAGGAACTGCGCGCGGGTGCATACGCTGAGCAGTGCGGTCTTCTCGGGCTTGGTGATCGGGCCGACGACGGTGAAGCCGACGGCGGCGTTGAGGGCGTGCACGGCGGTGTTGCGGACGTCGGGTTCGACGACCACCCGGCGCACGGCGGGGTCGGCGAAGAGCCAGGCCATCACGGTGGTGATCACCGCGCGGGTGAAGCCGTGCACCGGCGTCTCGGCCGGCGCGGTGAGGAAGTGCATGCCGACGTCGCCGTCCTCGGGCTCGTACAGCCCGGCCAGCTCGACGTGGCGGGGGTCGTAGCGTTCGGCCAGGAACGCCGGCTCACCTCGGTACAGGCCCAGGTACGCCCCGCGGTGCGGGTGCTCGACGATGCGCCGGTACTCGGCGGCGACGGTGGCCGCGTCGGCGCCCTGCATCATCCAGTACACCGCCTTGGGGTGCGTCACCCAGCGGTGTAGCGGCTCGATGTCGGCCTCGACGTCGAGCGGGCGCAGCGCGTACTCGCCGCGGACGAAAACGGCGGTCATGCCGTCGGTCATGCCTGCCCCCCCGCCGGCGCGCCGAACTCCTGGAAGGCGATGCTCTTCTCGATCGGGTAGTGCTCGCGGCCGAGCAGCTCGCGCACGATCCACGAGTTGCGGTAGGCGCCCATGCCGAGGTCCGGCGAGGTCACGCTGTGCGTGTGCGTGCCGGCGTTCTGCACGAAGACGCCGCGGCCGGTGACGTCGATGCTGTAGTTGCGGGCCACGTCGTAGCGGCCGGCCGCGTCCCACCGGATGCGGTCGCGGATCGGCTCCAGGAACGCCGGCACGGTGTGCTGGTATCCGGTGGCCAGCACCAGGG
The DNA here is from genome assembly GCF_042650625.1 of Planomonospora corallina. Classification (NCBI taxonomy): domain Bacteria; kingdom Bacillati; phylum Actinomycetota; class Actinomycetes; order Streptosporangiales; family Streptosporangiaceae; genus Planomonospora; species Planomonospora corallina. Next base: position 39,152 of record NZ_JBHSBM010000039.1, on the reverse strand, counting down.
CCTCGGTGGTCAGCGTGAACTCGCGCCCCTGCTCCTCGTGGCGCAGGTCCAGGGTGTACGTGCCGGTGGCCTCGTCGCGGGCGGCACCGGTCAGCGCGGTGTTGGTCAGCAGCCGGGTGGGCACCGGCCGGTCGACGCTCTTGGCGTACAGCAGGTCGTAGATGGCGTTGACCAGCTCGGAGCTGATCCCCTTGAACAGCCCCTTCTGCTCGCTCTCCAGGCGGTACCGGGTCGGCTCGGGCAGCGCGTGGAAGTAGTCGACGTAGTCCGGTGACGTCATCTCCAGCGTCAGCTTCGTGTACTCCAGCGGGAAGAACCGCGGCGACCGGGTGACCCAGTTGAGCTGGTACCCGTCGGTGTCGATGGTGCCGAGCAGGTCGTGGTAGACCTCGGCGGCGCTCTGCCCGCTGCCGACGACGGTGATGCTGCGCTTGCGCCGCAGGGCGTCGCGGTGCGTCAGGTACGCCGAGTTGTGCACCACGTCGCCGAGGTCGCCGAGGTCGCCGAGGTCGCCGAGGTCCCGGCAGGCCTCCGGGATGTGCGGCTGCGTCCCGGTCCCCAGGACGAGGTGCCGGGCGCGGTAGGTGTGCCGCTCACCGACGTGGACGGTGTAGAGCCCGTCCCGGTCGTCGTAGCGCACCTCGGTCACCGCCTGGCCGAAGCGCACGTTGCTCAGCCGGCCCGCGGCCCAGCGGCAGTAGTTGTTGTACTCGCTGCGCAGCGGATAGAAGTCCTCCCGTATGTAGAAGGGGTACAGGCGCCCGGACTCCTTGAGGTAGTTGAGGAACGAGTACGGCGACGTCGGGTCGGCGAGGGTCACCAGGTCGCAGAGGAAGGGCGTCTGCAGGTGCGTGCCGTCCAGCACCATCCCGGGGTGCCAGCCGAAGTCCGCCTCCGGGCGGGCCTCGAGGAACAGCCCGTCCAGTTCGGCGATCGGCTCGGTCAGGCACGCCAGCCCCAGATTGAACGGGCCGAGCCCGATCGCGATGAAGTCGTGGGTGGACATGGCGGGTCTCCTGAGGGTCGGGTGAGAGGTCGGGTGGCGGGTCACGAGGCGGTGCAGGCGAGCACCGGGCCGATCGCGTGTTCGACGTACCGGCCGGCGTGCTCGGCGACGAGCTCCACGACGGCGGCGATGTCGTCGATCGTCGTCTCGGGGTTGAGCAGGGTGAACTTGAGGAACTGCCGGCCGTCGACCGTGGTGCCCGCGACCACCGCGTCGCCGGAGGCGGCCAGCGCCTTGCGGGCGTGCAGGTTGGCGGCGTCGGCGTACACGCGTCCCGGCCCGGTCGGCAGGTAGCGGAAGACGACGGTGCTCAGCTGCGAGCGGGTGACGACCTCGAAGCGGGGGTCCTCGCCGAGCAGGTTCCAGGCGGCCGCGGCCCGGTCCACCACGTCGTCGAAGAGCTCGCCGATCGCGTCGGCGCCCATGATGCGCAGGGTCATCCACAGCTTGAGCGCGTCGAAGCGGCGGGTGGTCTGCAGGCTCTTGTTCACCTGGTTGGGGATGCGCTCGGCCACCATCCGCTCGGGGTTGAGGTAGTCGGCGTGGTAGGTGGCGTGCCGCAGGGTACGGCCGTCGCGCACCAGCAGCGCGCTGGAGCTGACCGGCTGGAAGAACGACTTGTGGTAGTCCACGGTGACCGAGTCGGCCTGCTCGATGCCGTCGAGCAGGTGGCGGCGGGTGCGTGAGGCCAGCAACCCGCACCCGTACGCGGCGTCGACGTGCAGCCACACGCCGGCCGCCGCGCAGCGCCGGGCGATCTCGGGCAGCGGGTCGATCGAGCCGAAGTCGGTGGTGCCGGCGGTGGCGACCACGGCCATGACGATGGAGCCGTCGCGGCGGCAGCTCTCGAGCGCGCGGTCGAGCGCCGCCGGGCGCATCCGCCGGTCCGCGTCGACCTCGACGGTGACGACCGCGTCGGGGGCCAGGCCGAGCAGCTTCGCCGACTTCTGCACGCTGAAGTGGCCGGCGGCGGAGGCGAGGACGCGCAGCCGGGGCAGCGCCTGCGCGCGAGGCAGCCCGGACGCGGCGAGCGCCTCCTCCCGGGCCAGCAGCAGGGCCTGCAGGTTGGACTGGCTGCCGCCGCTGGTGAAGATCCCGTCGGCGAGCGGGCCGAGGCCGATCCGCTGGGCGGTCCAGTCGATCAGGCGCTGCTCGATCAGCGTGCCGCCGGCGCTCTGGTCCCAGGTGTCCAGCGAGGAGTTGACCGCGGACAGCACCGCCTCGCCCAGCAGCGCCGGGATCACCACCGGGCAGTTGAGGTGGGCCAGGTAGCGGGGGTGGTGGAAGTACACCGCGTCGCGCAGGTACACGTCGTTCAGCTCGTCCAGCGCGGCGGACGCGTCGCCCAGGGGCCGGTCGAGGTCGACCGTGTCGACCTCGAGGGCGAGGTGCTCCGGGGCGATCCCGGTGAACGGCCGGTCGGTCCCGGCGATCCGGTCGGCGACACGGGCCGCGCCCTCGGTGACCGTGCGCAGGTACCGGTCGGCCGTGGCGTTGGTGAGCAGGTGCTCGCGGGCGGCGGGCAGCATGGGGTCTTCCTCCGGGGGTTGCGGGGGATCAGGCGGAAGCGGCCGGGTTCGGCCGGACGGCGGCGGGCGTGCGGGCGGGCGCGAACCGGCCCTGGTGCCGGACGCCGAGCAGCACGCCCAGGCCCAGCACCACGATCGAGCCGAGGGCCACGGCGGGGTAGCCGAACCAGGCGGCGGCGGTCAGGCCGATCGACGACGAGACGAAGGAGCAGGCGAGCCCGACCGACGACAGCATCGTGAAGTCCGTGCCGGCGCTGTCCGGCCGCGAGTAGTCCATGTTCACGGTGTAGATCACGACGTTGACCCCGGTGTACGCGGCCATGAAGGCGCTGAGCGCGACGGTCGTGCCGAGGGTCGGCGCCTGGCCCGACAGCAGCGGCAGCAGGCCCGCGGTCGCCACCGCGAGCAGGGCGCCGCCGATCACCAGGACACGGGCGCGGCCGGCGCGGCTGACGAAGCCGCCCGCGACGAGCCCGGCCACGATCGCCGGGATGCTGACCACGACGCCGGTGACGATCCCGATGCGGCTCTCGGACCAGCCCGCGTCCACCAGCGCCGGGGTGACCAGGGCCCAGGCCGCGCCGGAGCCGATGTAGACCAGGGTGACCACCGCGAACGTCCACCGGCGGCAGCCCGGCTGGGCGAAGACCGACAGCAGCGCCCGGTACGCCGGGCCCAGTCCCGGTGCCCGGTCGGTGCGCGGGTCCTCCCGGAACCGCCACACCGTGATCAGGCCGAGCGCGGTCAGCGCGGCCAGCAGCAGGATCGCCGCCGTCCATCCGCCCTGGTCGTAGACGACCAGGCAGAGGCCGCCGCCGAGCACCGTGCCCAGCGACACGCCCGCGAGCTGCACACCGTTGCCGGAACCGCGCTCGGACTCGGCGAGCAGCCGTACCGCGATCGCGTCGACGGCGATGTCCTGGGTGGCCGACAGCAGCACGTAGGCGGCGCAGACCAGCACGAGCGGGCCGAGGTCCCCGCCGGAGGAGGGGGCGAACGGCAGCAGCGCCAGGAGGGTGAGGACCAGGCCGGACTGCAGGACCAGCAGCCAGGACCGGTAGTGCCCGCGCGCCGGCGAGCCGAACCGGTCCAGCAGCGGCGCCCAGAGCACCTTGAGCGGCCAGACGAGGCCGATCAGCGTCAGCGCGCCCAGCGTCTCCAGCGAGGTGCCGCCGTCGCGGAGGATGGCGATCAGCCCGATGGAGACGAAGCCCACCCCGATGTACTGGGTGGTGTACAGGCTCAGCAGGATCGCGTTGCGGCGCATCATCGGGCGCTCCAGTAGGCGAGTGAGGAGATCCGGTCCTTGCCGACGCCGAGCTCCCGCCGCAGGTGCTTGGTGAGCGCGCGGGTGCTGGCGGCCTCGCAGGCGATCCAGTAGTACGCCGCGGGCGCGGCCGGCACCCCGGCGCGGACGGTGTCGACCAGCAGCCGGCCGTCGTCCTGGCGGGGGAGCCACGTCACCGTGTGGTGCTCCCGGGCTCGTACCGGCAGCGCCCGCTCGTCGTCGTGGGCGTACTCGAGCCAGATGGTGGCGGCGACGTCGGGCGCCGAGTCCAGCAGGCTGTTGATCGCCGGCAGCGACGCCGCGTCGCCGGCGGCGTAGAGGTGCTCGGGGGCGGGATCCGGCCAGGTGAATCCCGTGCCCTGCACGGTCGCCTCGATCGTGTCGCCGGCGGCGGCCGCGGTGGCCCAGCGGGCCGCGCACCCGTCGTGCAGGGCGAACTCGAGGCTGAACCGGCCGGTCTCCGGGTCCGGGTCGACCAGGGTGTACGCCCGCTGGTGCGGCCGGCCGCCGTCGTCGAACCAGAGCCGGACCCACATCGTCGGATGGACGCCGCAGGCGTCGAGCAACCCACCGTCGTCAACGCGCAGACGGTGGTAGCGCCCGCCGACCGGTTCGGTCTCGAGCACCGTCAGCCGGAAGTTCCGGCCGCCGAGCGCTCTGAGGACCAACGCCTCCCAATTAGCCACGTTTCCTCCGGTAAGGTCATCCTTAGTAAGGAGAGGTTAACCTAAGGGGGGTCACATGCGGAGGGGTGCCACCCATCGGGATGAGTGGGGCATTCCGCACATGTGGGGCGACACCGTCGATGACCTGTCCTACGTGCAGGGATTCACGGCCGTCACCGACCGCGCCTGGCAGGTGCAGACCGAGAAGTGGCGCTCCGAGGGCCGGCTCGCCGAACGGCTGGGCCCCGCACACGTCCCCTGGGACCGGTTCGCCCGGCGGGCCCGGCTGGACGACACCGCCCGCCGCTGCTTCCAGCGGCTGCGCCCGGAGACCAGGCGCTGGATCGAGGCCTACGTGGACGGCGTCAACGACGCCCTGCCGCACGCCGAGGCCCCGGAGTTCGGCGCGACCGGGTGCGCTCCCGACCCGTGGCGGCCCTGGTCGCCGCTCGGCGTCTTCCTCGTCCAGCACATCCTCTTCTCGACCTTCCCGAACAAGCTCTGGCGCGCCCACGTCAGCGCCACCCTGGGTCCCGGCGCCCACGACCTGTTCGCCATGGAGGGACCGGCCGGCGCGGGCAGCAACGCCTGGGCGGTGGCGGGGGACCCGGCCGCCGGACGGCCCGCCGTGATCGCCGGCGACCCGCACCGCGTACTCGAACTGCCGGGGATCTACCAGCAGGTCCGCCTCGCCTGCCCGGAGTTCGACGTGGCCGGGCTGGCCTTCCCCGGCGTCCCGGGCGTGCCGCACTTCGGCCACGCCGGCCCGGTCGCCTGGGCCATCACCAACGCGATGGCCGACTACCAGGACCTCTACCGCGAACGGCTGCGCCGCCGCGACGGGCGGATCGAGGCCCGGGAGGCGGACGGCTGGAGCGCCGTGCAGTACCACGTCGAGCGGATCGAGGTGCGCGGCGGCGACGCGGTCGAGGTCGAGGTCGTCGAGACGGCGCGCGGCCCGGTCATCGACGCCGACCGGACCACCGGCGAGGCGATCAGCCTGCGCACGCCCGCCCGCGCCGGCGGCGAGCTGGGCTTCGACGCGCTGCTGCCGCTGCTGCGCGCCCGCCGCGCCGGCGACGTCGCCGAGGCCCTGCGCGAGTGGGTGGAGCCGGTCAACAGCGTGCTCGTCGCCGACGACACCGGCACGGTGCTGCGCCTGGTCGCCGGCCGGGTGCCGGTCCGCGACGACCGCTGCCGCGCCGAGCCGGTCCCGGCCTGGGACCCCCGCTACCGCTGGCACGACGGGTACGCCCCGATGCCGTCCGCCGCCGTGCCGGACGTCGAGGTGCACGCCAACGACCGCCGCGCGGGGGACACCGCGGAGCTCGGCGGCGACTTCGCCCCGCCGCACCGTGCCCGCCGCATCCGGGCGCTGCTCGCCGACGGCACGCCCGCCGAAGCCGTGCACACCGACACGTCCGCCGACCCCGCCGTCCTGCTGGGCCTGCTCCGGCGGCTGCCCGCGCAGGGGCTCGGCCCGGCCGGGGCGGCCCTGCGCGAGCGGCTCCTCGCCTGGGACGGCCGCATGGACGCCGGCAGCGCCGACGCCGGCGCGTTCGCCGCCTGGCGGGCCGCCCTCGCCCGGCGGCTGGCGGACGAGCCCGCCCTGCGCCCGCTGCGGGCGCCGAGCGCCTTCGACGAACTCTTCACCCCGTGGACCGACCCGGCCACGCGCGTGGGCCTGGCGCTCGACGGCCTGGTCACCGCACTGCCGGGGCTGGGCGGCGACCCGCTGGCGCCGGCCGCGGCGGCGCTCGACGAGGTGGCGGCCGGTCCGGAGCCGGGCGCCTGGGGCGAGCGCCACCTGCTGCACCCGGTGCACCTCGGCGTCGACCCGGCGGTGGACGCCGCCGTCGAGGCTCTGCGCGCCCGTACCCGGCTCTCCGGCGACAACGACGCGGTGCTGGCCACCAGCAGCGTGCCCGGGGTGTCCGACGCCTGCTGGCGCGGGCCCGTCGCCCGCTACGTCTGGCAGGTGGGCGACCGGGCCGCCAGCCGGTGGATCGTCCCGTTCGGAGCGTCCGGCCGCGCCGGCGACCCGCATTTCCTCGACCAGTCGGCGCATTGGGCCGCCGGCGAGCTCATCCCTGTGGAAGGAGACCCGACGATGGCTGAGGTCGTGTACGAAGAGGACCTGCCGGGCCTGGGCCGGTTCAGCCTGACCGTGCTGGACCCGAAGGCGGACGCCGAACTGGTGCACGGCTGGGTCACCCAGCCCCGCGCCGCGTTCTGGGGCATGCTCGACCACTCCGTCGAGCGGGTCCGGGAGATCTACGAGCTGGTCGACGGCCTCTCCACCCACCACGCGTTCCTGATGCGGCTCGGCGACCGGCCGATCGGGGTGTTCCAGAGCTACGAGCCGGACGCCGACCCGGTCGGCGAGCGCTACGACGTGCAGCCCGGCGACGTCGGCATGCACCTGCTGCTCATGCCCGGGGAGCAGCCGCCCCCCGGCCTGACCGTGGCGGTGGCCTCGGCCCTGGGCCGGTTCCTGTTCCGCGACCCCGGGGCGCGACGCGTGGTCGTCGAGCCCGACGTCCGCAACGACCGGGCCCTGAACCGGCTGAAGGTCTCCGGCTTCAGCTTCGAGGACGAGATCGACATGCCGACCAAGCGGGCGCAGCTGGCGTTCATCACCCGCGAGGAGTTCACCGAGCTGTTCGGCGACCCCGCGGCCGCTCAGCGCACGGAACCCTCGGCTCCGTAGCCGCCGCCGGGGCGACCGCGATCGCGGTCGCCCCGGGATACCCCGAGATGGCCGTACGGCCGGCGTGGCTGAGGGGGTTCTCAGCGACTCTCAGCGAGATCGAAGGTCCGGTGGAGCAGACTTCCAGGGTCTTCTCCAGCCCGCGGAGGTCCGAATGGGGAGCCGTTCCGGTGACCACGCGATCACGCCGTCGGCCGGATGGTGGCAGCGGTGGGCGTCGTGGGCGGGTCACGCCGCGAGCGGGACGGCCGCCGTGTACGGCTGCGTGCTGCTGGTGGCCGGGCTCAGGGGATACCGCTCGTTCCTCGGCGTCACGGACCTCGGCCTGCCCGACGTCACGTGGCCGGGCGCGGCGGTGCTGCTCGTCGGGGCCGTGGTCGCGGCCGCCGCCGTACGCCCGTGGGGTGCGCGGGTGCCGCCCGGCGCCGTGTCGGCCGGCGTGTGGGGCGTGGCGGCGCTGGCCCTGACGGGGAGCTGCTGGGTGCTGCTCAACCTGATCCAGCTGGTCCTGACCGGTACGGTCACCGACCGCCACGGCGACGGCGACTGGGTGACCTTCGCCGAGCGGTTGTGCCTGGCCGCCGTGGGAGCCCTGTTCACGGCCACCGCGCTGGCGCATGCGCGCCGCAGTGCCGGGCTCTGCCCCCGGTGCGGCCGGGCGCACCCTCCGCAGGTGTCGGGCCGGCGGCACCCCGCGCCGCACGCGGCGCCCCCGGCGGTGCGGCGGATCGCCTACGCCGGCTGCTGCGCGTTCCTCCCCTACCTCACCCTGCACGCCCTCGGCGCGGCCGGCGTCCCGGGAATCGAGCCCGGCGGATTCCGGCCGGCCTGGTCCATGGTGCTGGCGGGGGCCTGCGGCGTCGGGCTCGCCGTGTTCCTGCTGCTGGGACTCGTCCGGCCGTGGGCATGGTCTTTCCCCGCTGGACGCCGTGGCTGTCGGGCCGGCGGGTGCCCCGGTTCCTGCCGCTGGCGCCGGTCTGGGTGCTCGCGCCGACCCTCGCCCTGTACGGCACCGGAAGCGGGATCCTCGCCGGCGCGGGCGTCCTGGGCGACGGCCTGTCCGGCATCGGCGGAGCGGCGTCGCTGGCGTTCGGCGGATACGGCTGGGCGCTGGCCGTCGCCGCGGTCTCCTACCAGCGCCGGACCCGGCCCCTGTGCGTCCCGGCGAGTGCGCCGGTCGGCTAGCCGCCGAGGAATCCCTCGATCGCCTCGGCGAAGGCCTGCGGAGCGGTGACCCAGGGGTAGTGCGCCCCGGGCAGCACGATGCCGGTCCCGCGCGGGAAGATCCCGGCCAGTTCGGCCGCGTGCTCGGGCAGCGGTGCCGGATCCTGCTCTCCCGCGATCACCAGGACCGGCGCGGTGACCTTCGCCAGACCCGCTCGGGTCTCCTCGGCAGCGGGCATGCCGGTGTGGAAGCGTTTCGCCGCCTCGGCCGAGCGTTCGGCGAACCGCGCGGCGTGCGCTTCGGCCGCCTCGTTCCAGGGGCTGTAGAAGAACGGCTGCGCCCTCAGGCGCCGGCTCTCGTCGCCCGCGTCCCACGCCCTGAGGTCAGGCAGTCTGCTCTCGTACCAGCTCTCGCCGGCCCGGCGCTCGATCTGGGCGTACCACTGCTCATCGGTCATCTCGATCCCCACCGGGTGCACGCTCGGTGTGACCAGCACCAGGTGCCCTATCCGCTCGGGGTACCGGGCCGCGTACAGCAGCGCCAGCCCCCCGGCCGCCGAATGCCCGAGCAGGTCCATCCGTTCGAGCCCCAGACGCGCACGCAGCGCCTCGACATCCGCGACCATGCGGCCCACCGCGTACGTGTCCGGATCGAGTGGCGCCGCGGACTCGCCGGTTCCCCGATTGTCCAGCAGGAAGAGCCGACGCCGGGCTGTCAGACCACCGAGATCCTCCAGGTATCGCGAGGACCGCCCCGGCCCGCCCGGCAGGCAGACCAGCGCCGGCCCTTCCCCTCGCTCGTGACAGACGAGCACGGTCCCGTCATATGAAGTGAAACTGACCATCCCGCCATCCTTGGCATGTCGACCCCGGCAGAGTTCGAGAACACGATCATCGTGGCATGACGGTCCGGTAACGCGACCCCACAGGACTCGGGCCGGGCCGAACGCCGGAAGACACTCGACGAGCTGATCGACGATCATCGCCGGGCCGCGCGGCCCTTTCGGAGGGTTCCTGGCTCACGCCCTGTACCGGACCACGTGATTCATGCCGGGACCCCCGCTCCGAGGGGTGCGCAGACCGGCCGGGTGCGGCGCAGGCAGGACCAGGCGGCCACGGCCAGGGCGACGCCGTACACGGCGAAGGCGCCCAGCCCGATCCAGGTCACCAGCAGGGCGTCGCCCGGGGTGGGGAAGTCCCCCCGGGGAACGGTCACCGCCCCGAAGGTGCCCAGTGCGGCGTAGACGAGTCCGATCGCTCCGTAGGGCGCGAGCGTGGCGGCGCCGATCAGCGCGGGGGCCAGCGGCAGCCAGCGCGGCACCCGCCGGCCCCAGGACCGTACGGTGGCCGAGACCGTCACCGCCGCCGAGGCGGCCACGGCCACGATGATCCAGTCCAGAGCGGCCGGCCCGCTCGCCTCCGGCCCCATCGGGGGCCTGACGGTCGATTCCGCCCGCATGCCCTCTGTCGAAAACGAAACAGTGGTTCGTCATACGAATTTGTTACCCTTGGCCGGTGAGCAAGCATGTCGACGGCCCGATCGGGGTGGTGGCCGCGCTGGTACGGTCCGCTTTCCTGGTGGACGCCGTGTACGCAGAATCCGCCCGCGAGTACGGCCTGACCCAGCAGCAGGGCCAGTTGTTGTGCGTCCTGATGCCTCGGCCGTACGGCATGAGCGAGCTGGGCGCGATGCTCGGCCTGGCCAAGTCGAGCCTGACCGGCCTGGTCGACCGCAGCGAACGCAACGGCCTGGTCCAGCGCAAGCCCGATCCGCACGACTCCCGCGCGGTGCGGGTGGCGCTCACCGGGCGGGGGGCCAGGCTGGTCGACGAGTTCTACGCCGAGACCTGCCGTCGCATCGAGGAGCTGACCGCCGGGCTCGCGCCCGAGGAGCGTGACACGCTCGCGGTCCTGCTCGGCCGCGTCGTGGAGGACAACAAGGTGCCCAGCGTGTTCATGGAGCCGGACCACTCGCACTGACCGGAAAAGGGGTTGTAGTTCGTGCTGCGAACCAATATGATTCGTAGCACGAACTTAATCCCCCTTTCTGTGGTGGAGTGTCAACAATGAGTCGTACGGTTGTCGTCATCGGCGGCGGTCACGGTGGTTCCGCGGCGTGCTCGGCGGCGTCCTGCGCGAGCAGCGGCAGGGCGGCGCCTCCCGCGGCGGCCGCCGTCCTGGCCGGACGTCGGGAGATCATCGAGGCGTATGAGGAACTCTGCGCCGACCTCGGCGAGGATCCCGCGGACGTCGGACTGGCCTGGTTGCTCGCGCAGCAGGGCGTGACCGGGCCGATCATCGGTCCCCGGACGATCGAGCAGCTCGACGGCTCGCTCCGCGCGCTGAGGATCACCCTTGACGACAGCACGCCGGCCAGGCTGGAGGAGCTGTTCCCGCCGCCCGGCCTCAGCGGGGCCGGGCACGCGCCGGAAGCATACGCCTGGTGAACATCTTCTCTGAGAGGTCGAGCAATGTCCGCACATGACGTCGTCTTCGGGTTCGGCGCCCATTCCGGCATCGATGACATCCCCCAGCTGCTGCGTATGACCCGGCAGGCCGACCGGGACGGGCTGGACGTCTTCTCCCTGTCGGACCACCCGTACCTCGGCGGGCGCGTGGACGCCTACGCCGCGCTCGGTTTCATCCTCGGGCGCACGGAGCGCATCGCGGGATTCGCCAACGTCACCAACCTGCCGACCCGGCCCGCCCCCATGCTGGCGCGGACGGTGACGTCGCTGTCGGCGATCTCCGGCGGCCGGATCGTGCTGGGCATGGGCGCGGGCGGGTTGTGGGAGCGGATCTCCGACATGGGAGTGCCGCGGTTGGCGCCCGGCGAGGCCGTGGACGCCTTCGAGGAGGCGATCGTCTTGGTCAAGCTGCTGTCGGGCGGCGGTCCTGCGGTCACCTTCCGGGGCCGGCACTATCGGGTGCACCGGATCGAGCCCGCTCCGGTGGCCGCGCCGCCGGTGTGGACCGGCTCGGTCGGGCGCAAGTCCCTGGCCGTCACCGGCCGGGTGGCCGACGGCTGGATCCCCGGTCATGCGGCCGACTGGCTCAGCGAGCGGTACCGCACGTCGCGGCCGGTCATCGAGGAGGCGGCGGTGGCCGCCGGCCGTGATCCGGGTGAGATCCGCACGGTCTTCAACCTGCCCGGGGACATCACCGACCGGCCGCTGCCCGCCACCCGTGACCGGGACGGGCGCTGGCTCGGCGGCTCCGTGGAGCAGTGGGTGGAGGAGTTGACCGGGGCGGTGCTGGAGCACGGTGCGTCGGGTTTCACGCTCTTCGCGGCCGATCACGGTGTCCCGGACCTCACCGCCCTGGCCCGCTGGGCTCAGGAGATCGCCCCGGCCGTGCGGGAGGCCATCGCGAAGTAGCGTGCGGGCTGAAGGGCCCGTCGTCAGGCCGGGCCGGGCAAGGCGAGGCCGAGGGCGTCCGGTGGGGCTGAGACGGCGGTTCGGCGGAAGCGTCAGGGTGCGATCCGCTCCTGAGGACCGTGCCTTCCTCGCGACCCTCGCCTCGGCCATGCCCTTCACCCCGGATCGCGACAGCCCTGGGTCACTGGTTCGAATCCGCTCCGCCGGCCGCGCCATCGGGCCGACACCGGTGGGCACGGCCATCGCCCTCTTCCTCCGATCTCGATGTCGCGATCACGGAGGATCACGCGATGGCCGTCCTCATGTCCGGTGGCACGCCTGTCGGCTGGGGAAACTCCTACATCACTTCCGTGGACGCAACCGCATCCCGGGTGAGGCGGGTGAAGGCGTCGTGGATGATCCCGGCGCTGGTGGAAGCGTCGAGGGCAAGGCCCTGGTGGTCGCCGGGGAATTCGATCGGCTTGATGCCGAGCTGCTCGGCGAGTGCGAGGGCGGAACGGAGGGGGACGCCGTCGGGCGAAGCCGCTCCGACTCCGATGGCGATCCGGCCGGCGGCGGAACGCAACGCGGGGAGGTCCGGCACGAAGCGCAGCACGGGCAGCAGGACGTGGGCGAGGAAGAAGCCGATGTTCTCCTGGATCCGGCCCATCATCTCCAGCGCTTCGGGAGGCATCTGGGAGAAGTCGGGCATCTGCGGCGGGCCGCTGGGCTCCCCTTCGATCGTGGTGATGAATTTCCGCATCGCGGCGTCAGGCCCTTCGGCGCGGTAGGTGTCCTGGACGTTCTGGAATACCGTCCGCCAGTGCTCGCGGTCGGACAGTATCTCCGGAATCGGCGGCTCGTGGGCCACCAGGGCACGGACCTGCTCAGGGTGGCGGGCGGCCAGGTCCAGGGCGGTGAGCGCGCCGCCGCTGTTGCCCAGTACGCAGGCGGGTCCGCCGCCGTGCGCGGTGAGCAGCCGGTGTGCGTCCTCGGCGAAGACGGTCACGTCCTGATCACGAGCGGGCCCGGTCAGAGGGCTGCGTGACAGGCCGCGCTGGTCGTAGGTGATGACGGTGTACCGGGCGGACAGTGCCGTGGCGAGCCCGGCCAGCGCCCCGGCGTCGGCGGGCGCACCCGGGATCATGAGCAGCAGCGGCCCGGAGCCCCTGATCTCGTAGTGCAGGTTCGCTCCCGGAACCTGGAGTGTCCTGATCTGGACATCGTTCATGGTCTTCTCCGTGCGTGGTGGTGGATGGGTTCAGAGCGGCTGATAGGTCAGGTCCATGACGCCTGTGGCGAACGCGGCGGATCGGACCAGCTTCAGCGGCACCCGGCCGGCGCCTTCGGGGAAGAGCCGGCGGCCGGTGCCGAGCACGACCGGGTGGACCAGGAGACGGAGCTCGTCGATGAGCCCGGCCTCCAGCAGGGCCCGGGTCAGGGTGATGCTGCCGGACAGGTTGATGTTCCCGCCCGGCCGCTTCTTGGCCTCGGTCAGCGCGGTGACGGCGTCGCCGTCCAGCAGCGTCGAGTTCGCCCAGGCCGCCTCGTCCAGGGTGGTCGAGACGACCATTTTGGGCAGGCTGTTGATCCGGTCGGCGAGCGCGCCGGTCTGGTGGGGCCAGACCTCGGCGAACGTCTCGTAGGTCGCCCGGCCCAGCAGCAAGGTGTCGGCCTCCTCGTGCATCGCGCCGACCGCCGCGTTCATCTCCTCGTTCAGATACGGGAAGTGCCAGGTCTCCGGCGCCTCCACGACCCCGTCCAGAGAGATGAACAGTCCGGACACGATCTTTCGTTTCGCTCTCATTCCGTTGCTTTCGTTAGCATGTGTCGCTGGTCTCCAACGATGGCGCGCCGGGCTGACCTGCATCAACGCGTGATCAGCGAAGCGGTGGTTAGCCGGACTCAACGATCGGGGGCACGATGCTGGAGCGGCAGGAGATCCAGATCTTTCTGGTACTCGCGGACGAACTGCACTTCGGCCGCACGGCCGAGCGCCTGCGGCTCACTCCGGGACGCGTCAGTCAGACGATCAAGAAGGTGGAACGGCTGATCGGTGCGCCGCTGTTCGAGCGGACCAGCCGTCACGTCCGGCTCACGCCACTCGGCGCCCGGCTGGCCGATGAGCTGAGGCCGCATGTCAAGGGCATCCAGGACGCGTTCCAGCGGGCGGTCGACACGGGGCGGGGCGTCACCGGCGTGCTGCGGGTGGGATTCCTCGGCGCCCTCGCCGGCCAGCTCCTGCTCAAGACCGTCGGCGTGTTCGCCGCCCGTCACCCCGACTGCGAAGTGCACATCCACGAGACGCAGTGGCACGACACCGTCTCCCGGATCTTCGACGGCGACATCGACGTCCAGATCACCGACGTTCTGTTCGCCGCCCAACCAGGCCTCACCCCGGGCCCGGTGCTGGTGGCCGAGCCGCGTCTGCTGGCCGTCCCGGCCGACCATGCCTTCGCCGGAAGGGACGCGGTACCGGTAGCGGCGCTCGCCGACCACCCGGTGATCCAGGTCCCGGTGGACATCCCGCGGAAATTCCAGTCCGACCGGACTCCGTCGCGTACCGGGGACGGACTGCCCGTCCCACAAGGCCCGCGGGCGACGAGCTTCGGTGAGGCCCTCGCCCTCATCGCCGCCGGCCAGGGTGTCTTCCCCGTCGGCGAGCACGCCGCCCGCTTCTATCCTCGTCCCGACGTCGCCTACGTCCCCCTCCAGGACGCCCCGCCCATCCACTGGGGTCCCATCTGGCTCACCACCAACACCAGCGGCCGGGTCCGCGAGTTCGTCCGGGCCGCGACCGACGCGGCTCGAGCGGTTCACCCCTGATTCCCGTACCGGTCCTCTCCACGGGCCGTGCGCCTGCCCGATGAGCGGGCCGCCGTACCGCTGGAAGGCCGGATCGAGCGGGATGCCCGGCGGACTGACCGACGAGTATCACCGAGCCGCGTAGTCACTCCGAAGGACTCCCCGCTCAAGCCTGTACCGCTTCAGAATTCATCACAGGGCGCTTGACCTGCATCCGGTACTGAATTCCGGCTCTTCCGGCAGAGCGCGCCGGTCCGTTCGACCGGGCGGATTCGGAGCAGGCGCTCGCGGTCGTGGGAGTCGGCGGTGTGGCGGGCGAACCAATCCGCGACCCGCCGCAGGGTGCCGTCGTCCGTACCCGCGTCCAGCAGCAACTCCGGGCCGATGAGGGCGGCGACCTCCTCGAAGGCGTCCCCGTGGTCGGTGAGCGTCCAGCCGCTCCACTGCGGGGCCAGCCACGCCGGATCGAGGAGGCAGTCCAGCGACCACCAGTCCAGGCGGCGGGCGGGGACGTCCAGGAAGGCCCCGCTCCAGGGGATCGACTCCAGCACCGCGAATTCGAGGGCCTCCTCCTGGTGGGAGGCGAGCGTGGCGGGTCCGGACAGCAGCGGCTCGGCCAGCCCGCTCGCCCAGCAGCCGCGGAAGGACAGGCGGCCATCCTGGTCGCGGACGGTGATGAGGGCGGAGGCGACCCGGGTCAGGTCGTCGTCTTCGGTGGGTGCCTGAGCCCACTGGCCTGTCAGCGGAGAGGGGGGTTCGTCCAGGTAGAGCACGGTGTCGTACGGCAGGCCGAGATACTCCATGATCTGATACAGGCCGCGCGGCGCCCACGTCACCGTCCAGCCCGGCCACAGGGCGGCCATGATCTCGAGCCAGGCACGGATCTCGCGCAGGCCGGTGCGGGGGTAGCCGGCGATCTCGCGTTCGGTGTGGACGAAGAGCCGCCGCTCGTGCAGGTCGAGCAGGGCCACGGCCTGCCACCACACGGAGTTCATCCAGAAGGCCGCGTGGCCGCCTCGCTGCCGGTGGATGAAGTCGAGGGTGCGTTCCGGACCCCAGAGCAGATCGCGGTGGAAGGTGGCGGCGCCGCCGTGCTGTGACCAGACCCGGTGCCCGTGACGGTCGACGACGACGTAGTGGGCGTTCCCGGCGCTCATGACCGCCAGGCTAGAAGATGGCGGGGTCCGGTGATCGTCTGCAGGCCCGGGGCGCGCGGCCGGGTAGGTGGGAACCGCTGTCCGCACGATGTCCCTGATTCCTGCTTCACACGCCGGTAGCCGGGCTGGTCATGGCAGGGCTGAGGACGTCGGTCCGGCCTGCGGTCAGGTGGCCGTGCCCGCGAGTGCCGGGTTCTCGGGTGCACCGTTCTGACCGGGCTCTTCGATCCAGCGGACTGTGATCGGATGACAACTCCAGGATTCGGCTCCATCGGGGGCTCTCCGTGCCGCCGTACGGTGGCCGGTCGAGTGGCTCCTGACGGGAGGTCGGCCGGGGATTCACGCGAGCGATCACCGAGCGACCATGGGCCCTTGACCGTCGCCGGCGCATGGTCAACGGAGAGAGCCCGCTCTGGCGAAATGCCGGTTCAGGCCTCACGCGCCGCGTTTTCAACGCGGTACGAACCCGCCTCGGGTCCCGGGGCGATGGGCCGCGGCCCCATGTCGTGGCCCGTCTGGGCGAAGGCCCGCATGAGCGGTGTCTCGTCCGCAGCGCGCCGGATCAGTGCCCATTCGGTGCGTGGAGCGTCGTGCACGGGCAGGTAGACGATGCCCGGATAGGTGTAGTAGCGGTCGACGTGGGCGTTGAGCGTGCTGACGATCTGTCCGGCGGCGATGAGCGTGAGCGCTTCGTGGAAGGTGCGGACTCGCGGGCCGCGCGGGACGGGCCGTCCGGCCGGAGTCGATGCGGGGATCATGGCGTGGATCCAGTAGTCCGGTGCCGCCGGGCCCGCGTCGAGGACGTGACGGCCGGCGAGCTCCTCCATCGACACCGACGTGCGGCGGGCGAGGTCAGAGGTCTCGGCGACCGCGAGCACGCGGCCCTCGGTCAGGACCACCGGGCCCGCGGTGAGATCGGTTTCCCGGACCGGCAGCCACATCAGCTGCATGTCGACCTCGCCGGAGCGCAGGGCGGTGAAGGGCTCGCTGAAGTGGAACTCGGTGGTCTGGACGTCGCAGCCGGGGTGACGGGTGCGGAATTCCTCGATCACCGGGCGCAGTTCATTGCCCAGGGCGCCCATCACACCCAGCCGCAGGGTGCCCTGGACGCCCTGCGCGGTGCTGGTCGCCCGGGCGAGGCCGCTGTGGATCAGGTCGTAGGCCCGGCGCAGGTCGTCGTACAGGCGGCTGCCGATGGGAGTGATGCGCACGGTGCGGCTGGTGCGCTCGAACAGAGGGGCTCCGATGCGGCGTTCCTGCTTCTTGATGGACTGGCTGACGCGGGCCTGGGTGATGCGGAGCTTCTCGGCGGTACGGCTGAAGTGCAGTTCCTCGGACAGGGTGAGGAAGATCTCGATGTCCCGCAGCTCCATTCCGGCCCTTCGATCCATAAGTGCTGGGTTATGGGCTGATATCGGAGCCGTCGTTGATCCCCGGGCAGGCGGTCCGGAAGGCTTTCCCCATCGATTGCGATCCACCTGAGGAAAGTCTCCACGCGTGCTCGATCTCTCCGTCCCCGCCGTCGAGGTGGTGGACCTCACCCAGCGCTTCGGCTCCGTACTCGCCGTCGACCGGCTCGGCCTGAGCATCCCGCCGGGGATGTTCTACGGCATCGTCGGTCCCAACGGCGCCGGCAAGACCACCACTCTGACGGCCGTGTGCGGGCTGCGGGAGCCCACTTCGGGCTCGATCAGGATCGCCGGGCACGATCTCCGCACCGAGCGGGAGGCTGCGCTCGCCCAGCTCGGCGTCATGATGGACGGGCTGTCGCTGCCCGAGCGGCTGACCGCCACCGAGGTCCTGCGCTACAGCGCCGGGCTGCGCGGCCTGGATGACGGCTGGCGGGCACGGGCGGGCGACCTGCTGGAGATCCTTGGGCTGGACGCGGTCCCGCGCACACTGATCGTGGAGTACTCCACGGGCATGCGCAAGAAGATCAATCTGGCGCTGGCGATGCTGCACCGGCCCCGGGTGCTGGTGCTGGACGAGCCGTTCGAGGCGATCGACCCGGTCTCGGCCCGCTCCATCGAGCAGGTGCTCAAGCAGTACGTCGACGCCGGCGGCACGGTGGTCCTGTCGAGCCACATCATGGACTTCGTCGAGCGCAACTGCCGCCGGGTGGCGGTGGTGGCCGGCGGCAAGATGCTCGTCGAGGGACCGGTGGAGGAGGTGGCCGCCGGTTCGACGCTGCACGAGCGCGGTCGTGTACACCGTGTGGGGCGGCATGTGGCTGTTCGGGCCGCTGGCCCGGCCCCGCCATGATCCGTCAGTCATCGCGCGCGAGTGGCTGCGCGGTTACCCGGTGCGGCCGTGGCGGCTGGCGCGGGCCCTGTCGTGGACCGAGCTGCTGGGCGTCGGCCCGCTGATCACGCTGGTGTGCCTGTCGTCGCTGGTGGTGCCGGCGGCACCGGGTGGTCCCGGGGCGGCGGCGATCGCCGC
>NZ_JBHSBM010000039.1:0-21009 GCF_042650625.1 Planomonospora corallina | reverse complement strand
GGCCGCGGTGGCCCAGCCGTATCTGCTCATCTGGGCGGGCAAGACGGTGGCGGCGCTGGCGGCCTGGCTGCTGCAGACCCGGGCCGGGACGACACTGGCCGCCGTCCGGACCGCGATCATGCTCGCGCTGTCGTTCGCCGGATGGGTGCCGGTCGCCGCCTGGCTGCTGCCGCGCCTCGGCGAGGGGGACACCGCTCTGGCCGCCCCCGCACTCGGGCGGCTTTCCGCGCCGGCGGTCGACGTGCTCACCACCCTGCCCACCGGCTGGGGGTACGGCGCGGTGCTCGCCGCCCGTGACGGCGCCGGTCCCGGCGCGGTCCTGGCACCGCTGGCGGCCCTGCTGATCGTGGGCGGCCTGCTGCAGTCGAGCTGGATCGCGCTGACGGCCCGCGCTCTGCGCCGGCCGCCCCGCCGGGCGAGGCCGTGGCGGCCCGCCGTACCGGGGCGTGAGGTGCCGGTGCCGTTCACGACGCCGCAGGTGTCCGCGGTCGTCGCGCGCGAGCTGGCCACCTGGCTGCGTGACCCGGCACGCGGTGTGGAGCTGCGCAGCGCCTGGCTGACCCCGCTGCTGATGGCGCTCGTCATCGCCCTCAGCGGCTGGAGCTGGGCATTGCCCATGGTGGGTCCCGCGGCGGCGGTGTTCGGCGCGATGGTCGCGGTGAACACCTATGCCCTGGACGGCACGGCCCTGTGGCAACCGCTCACCACGCCCGGTGCCCTCAGGGCCGATGTGCGCGGGCGGATGGCGGCGTGGGCGTTACTGTTCGGCGTACCGTCCATCGCGCTGGCGGTCGTGTCGCAGGCCGCGACCGGATCGCCGTTGGGAGCCGCCACCGTGAGCGGCGCCGTCGCGGCGGCGGCGGCGGGCTGCGCCGTCGCGCCGCTGCTCGCACTCGTGATGCCGGCCGTGGGCGCCGACGCCCGTGATCGCGTCCATCCCGACCAGCAGGCGGGCGATCCGACCGGCGCGCAAATGACGATCTTCCCGGTGACCTTGCTGGCCGCCGTCCTGCCCGGTGCCGTCGGCGCGGTCACCGGCGGGCTGTGGTGGGTGACCGCTCTGGCGGCCGCCCTCCTGGCCGCGGCCGTCCTGTCGGTGACTCCCGCCCTCGCCCTGCGCCTGCTCCGGCAGCGCGGCACCGCTCTACTCGGTGCGATGGCCGCACGCGACGCGGCGGTCATGGAACGTGCAGTCAAAGCGGCTGGACCTGGGGTGGCATGACGATGTGGCAGGCCACTGGTGGTACGTCACCGTCCGGCCTGTGACGGCCGGGACCGGCCGAGTACGCCGATCACTACGACGGTCACCGGCCACAGCGGTCTCATCGGCGGAGACCGCCCGATCACGGCGAGCGGACCGTGGTGCCGTCGAGGGCCGGAGCGAGCGGCCGCGCAGTCACCTCCGCGAACTCGCGGTTCAAGCTCTACACGCTGGGTTTCGGCGCGGTACGGGGTAGGGCCAGCCCTACCCCGGGAAGCCTGCCGGCAGGATCGATCTCCCCGGCCGGGACTCATAGCGTTTCCCCCATGAACCTCCTCACGCGCCGCATCGGCACCGACACCCGCTATCTGCTCCTCGGTTTCCCCCTGGCGATCGTCGCCTTCTGTTTGATGGTCGCCGGCTTCTCCCTCGGCGTGGGGACGGTGGTCATCTGGGTCGGGGTGCCGATCCTGGGAGCGTCCCTGATGCTCGCCCGTGGCTTCGCCGACCTGGAGCGCCGGATGCTGCCGGAGGTGCTCGGCCACCCGGTGGCCCGGCCGCGCTACCGGCCCGCCCCGCAGGGGGCCGGGACGTTCCGCCGGCTGGCGAACCCGCTGACCAACGGCCAGTCCTGGATGGACCTGCTGTACGGCATCGTGAACCTCCCGGTCGCCATCGTGACGTTCTGCCTCACGGTGACCTGGTGGGCCGGGGCGATCGCCGGGCTGACCTACCCGGTCTACGGGTGGATCCTCGAAGGGATCCCGGACAACAACGGCCTGGCCGAGTTGCTCGGCTTCGGCGACAGCGCCCTGATCGGCGTGGTCATGACCACCGCGATCGGCGTGCTGTTCGCCGTCACTCTGCCGGCGGTGATCCGCGGCGCGGCACTGGTGCAGGCCGGGCTCAGCAGGGCCATGCTGACCGGGGTCGCCGAGCCGTACGAGCACATCGACGACCGGGTTCTCACCGACGAGTCCCCGCGCGCCTTCACCGACTGGGACCGCGAGCACCGCGCCGCTTTCACGGCTTGAGAGAGGTCACCCCGGCCGCGCCTGGCGCGCGACCAGAAGGCCGTCAGCCGCTCCCGCGCCCGTATCCGGGCGGTCGGGGAACGCGCCGCCGCGACCCTGAAGGCATGGAAGGCGCTGGTCCGGCTCCGCTGCCGCCCGCGCCACCGCGATCGTCCAGGCCGTCCTCGCCCTGCGGCTCATCGAAGAGGACCGCTACTCAGGAGGAGAAACGCTCATGGAAGCAGGTCGCTTCACGGACGAACTCCGAAGTGATGAGGCCCGGACGAAGCGCTCGCCCCATTCGCGGATGTACGTGACGAACTCCGGCGGGCCCAGCACCTCGAACTCCGCACCCACGTTGCCCAGCGCCTGAACCGGCCAGTCCAGCGAGGCCGAGGTCATCCTGAGCAGGCAGCTGTGCTCGTCGACTTCTTCGGCCGTCCCCCACTGCCCGACCGTCGTGCGCACCCGTGCGGCGGGTGCGTGCACGAGCGCCTCGACCGTGTACGGCTCGGGCACGCCGCCGGCTGCCCTGACGAACGCCTCCGCATCCTGGGCGGGCAGGTCGCGCGGGCGGAAGCGCGCTCCCGTCGGCTGCGCACGCGCCAGGCGGTCGAGCCGGAAGCTGCGCCAGTCCTGCCGGGTCAGGTCGTAGGCGACCAGGTACCAGCGGCGGCCGAGGGCCACCAGCCGGTACGGCTCGACCTCGCGCACGGAGGGCTCGCGCCCCCTCGCGGCGTAGGAGAAGCGCAACCGCTCCTCGTCCCGGCACGCCTGGGCGACCGTGGTCAGCACGTCCACCGCGACGACCGGTTCCGCCGAGGCCGCCGCGACCAGCGTCCCGCGCAGGACGTCCACGCGGCGGCGCAGCCGGGGTGGCATGACCTGGACGACCTTGGTGAGAGCCCGGATCGCGGACGCCTCCATGCCCGTGATCCCGCTCCGCGCGGCCTCGCCCATGCCGACGGCGAGCGCGACCGCCTCCTCCTCGTCGAGCAGCAGCGGTGGCAGCACGGCACCGGGCGCGAGCTGGTATCCGCCGTCGGTCCCACGCGAGGTGTCCACCGGATACCCCAGCTCCCGCAGCCGGTCGACGTCACGGCGCAGCGTCCGTTCGGAGACGCCGAGCCGGTCGGCCAGCTCCGCGCCCGCCCAGCGGCGGTGAGTCTGCAGAAGGGACAGCAACCGGAGGGTGCGTGAGCTCGTGTTCGCCATGGCTCCAGTGTGCGCGGACTTCCGGTCAGGAAGTGACCGGAAGCCTCCCTAGCGTGGATCTCGGAGCCCTTCAGGGAGGAACAAGAATGATCACTCGTGAGATCCGGCTGGCCGCGCACGTCACCGGCGAGCCCGGCCCCGACCACTTCACCACCGCCGAGACCGAGGTGGACGGTGAGGTGATCGTCAGGACCGACTACGCAGGTTTGGCCGCGACCTACCTGGAGCTGATGCGGGCCGACTGCCGGATCCCGGTACCCGCCTGGCAGCCCGGCGATCGGGTGGGCGCCGCCGTCGTGGGCACCGTGGTCCGATCCGACAGCCCGGATCTCACCGTGGGCGACCTGGTGCAGTCGATGACCGGCTGGAGCGAGTACTCCGCGGGACCGGCCGCGCAGTACGTCAAGCTCGACCGGGGCCTCTTCCCCGACCCCTCCTACCATCTCGGTCAGGGCGTGACGGCCTACCACGGAGTGGCCGACGTCGCCGCCGTCGGGGAGGGGGACGTGGTGTTCGTCTCGGGCGCGGCCGGCGGCGTCGGCTCGCTGGCCGGGCAGATCGCCAGATGCCGGGGCGCGGCCAGGGTGATCGGCAGCGCGGGCAGCCGGGCGAAGGCCGCCTACCTGGTCGACGAACTCGGCTACGACGCCGCCTTCGACTACCACGACGGCCCGGTGGCCGACCGGTTGCGCGAACTCGCACCCGAGGGCATCACGGTCTTCTTCGACACCGTGGGCGGCGAGCAGTACCGGGCGGCGGTCCAGGCGGCGCGGCCCGGCGCGCGCTTCGCCCTGTGCGGCTCCCTGTCCCACCAGCTCGGCGGCGGCGCCGATCGCTTCCCCGAGCCGGATCGCACCGCGGCCGAGGCGAAGGGCGTCGAGCTGCTGCCGTTCTCCTGCCACCACACGCCGCAGCAGGTCGCAGCCTGGCGTGAGCACTTCGCCCGATGGCTGGGGGAAGACCGTTTCGTCTTCCCGCAGACAGTCGTCGAGGGCGGCATCGAGGAGGTGCCCGGAGCGTTCCTGTCCATGCTCAAGGGCGCCTACCGGGGCAACGTCGCGGTACGGCTGGCATGACCACGCTCCGCCCGCGGGCGCTCAACCGGACCCTGCTGCACCGGCAGTTCCTGGTGCGGCGCACCGGCCGCACCGCATCGGAGGTGATCGGGCATCTGGTCGCGATGCAGGCCCAGGAGCCGAACTGGCCCTACGTCGGACTGTGGAGCCGCATCGACGGCTTCACCCACGATCAGTTGAGCGTCCTGCTGGAGAATCGGACGGTGGTCCGCTCGGCGCTGCTGCGCAGCACCCAGCACCTGGCCGTGGCCGGCGACTTCCGCCGGTTCCGGCCGGTGCTCCAACCGGTTCTCGACCGTACGGCCCGCACGCCGTACTTCAGGCGGGTGAGCGAGGGACTCGACACCGATGCGCTCACCGCGACCGGAGCGGAGATCCTGGCGGACCGGACGACGCCCCGCCGGGAACTGGCCCGGCTGCTGGCGCTGCGCTACCCCGGCCGGGACGGGAAGGTCCTGGCCGGGGAGGTGGAACTGAGAACCCCGCTGGTCCACACCCACCGGACCGGGGCGTGGGGCCGATGGGGCACCCGGGCCGACATCTCGGTCACCCGTGCCGAGTACTGGCTCGGCGCGCCCATGGAACCGGCCCCGGCGCAGGACCTCGTACGCCGCTATCTGGCGGGGGTGTAGCTCTTCTGTAGGGACTGGTTGATCTGGGGTTTTGAGGGTCTGGTCGCGATCGGTCGAGTTGTCTACCGTGCGTGGTGGAGGCGATCGCGATGGGTTCGTTGCCGGAGGAGCTGGCGCGGCGGTCTGATCCGGCAGCTCGCCGATCCGGCGGCTGCGGCGCTGTCTCATGACCTGCTGGAGGACCTGGTCGCCGAGCAGGGGCGTGAGCTGCTGCGCCGGCTGCTGCAGGCGCACCTGGACCTGCGGGCGATGCGTGAACGGCGAGCGGCGCTTCGGGCCCGCCGCGGGGCCGGCGGGGCCGGGATGATCGGCGTCGATGAGGTGGTGCGGCGCCGGCTGGAGAGCGGCCATCACCGGCAGCTGGCCACGATCGTCGGGACGGTGACCGTCACCCGGTGCGCCTGGCGCGCGCCGGGAGCGGCCAACCTCTATCCGGCCGATGCGGCGCTGTCGCTGCCGGCCGGGCGGCATTCGGCCGGGCTGGCCCGGCTGGCCGTGCGCGAGGCGGTGCGCGGGAGCTTCGACGCCGCCAAGGCGGCGATCACCTCCCGGTGCGGGCCGGTGATCGGCAAACGACAGCTGGAGGAGGCGGTGGTGGCCGCCGCGGCCGACATCGACGCCTTCTACGCCCAGCAGATCCCGCTGCCACGCACCGCTGAGGAGCTACTGGTCATCAGCGTGGACGGCAAGGGCGTGGTGATGCGCCCCGAAGGGCTGCGGCCGGCCACCCGGCAAGCGGCCGAGCGCCACCGCGCCACGTTCCGCACCCGGCTGGCCTCCGGGGAGAAACCCTGCCGCAAGCGCATGGCCATGCTGGGCGTGGTCTACGACGCCGTGCCCGCACCCCGCCGCGGCCATGATGTGATCGCCGTCCCCGGAGGCCGCAGCGGGGACCGGCCCGCCCGGTCCGGACCGGCGGCCCGCAGCAAGTGGCTGTGCGGATCGGTGTCGGCCGATCCCGGCGAGGTGATCGCCAAGGTGTTCGACCAGGCCGAGGCCCGCGACCCGCGGCACGCGCGGACCTGGGTCGTGCTCATCGACGGCGCCCGCCACCAGCTCGGCCTCATCCGGGCCGAGGCCGCGCGCCGCGGGGTGGCCATCCACATCGTCATCGATGTGATCCACGTCCTGGAGTATCTGTGGAAGGCGGCATGGTGCCTGCACGCGGGCGGTGATCCGGTCGCCGAGGGCTGGGTCGCCGCTCACGCGCTGTCCGTGCTGGCCGGCCGCGTCGAAGACGCCGCGGCCGCCCTTGATGCCCAGGCCACCGCCGCCGGGCTGGGCCCGGGCCGCCGCGGCGGCGTGGACGCGGCCGTCCGCTACCTGCGCGGCAACGCCGCGTTCCTGCGGTATGACGAGGCATTGGTGGCCGGTTGGCCGATCGCCACCGGTGTCATCGAGGGAGCCTGCCGTCATCTGGTCAACGATCGCCTCGATATCACCGGTGCCCGGTGGGGCCTGGCGGGTGCCGAGGCCGTCCTCACGCTCCGGGCCGTGATCGCGAACGGCGACTTCGACGCCTACTGGCGTTTCCATCGCGCTCAAGAGCACCGCCGGGTTCACCAGACCCGCTACCAGGCCGAACTCGACCTCACTGCCTGATCAGTCCAGTCCCTGCAGAAGAGCTACACCCGCCGCACGCCAAGACCCCGCCTGGCCCGAGAAAGCGCAGGTCAGACGGGTCTGAGTGGTAGGGCGCCTGGGACTCGAACCCAGAACCTACGGATTAGAAGTCGACGGGTTCACGGCCGTCCGGTGCCGCGACCTGCCATCTCGTACCGTTCTGTCCGCCGACGTCCCCGCCGGTCTGTCGGATGATGTCACCGTGTGCCGGGCCGTATCGCGACAGATGAGCAACCACCGAGCAAACATGGGTCCTTGACCATGGACCGTATCGGGGCAAGGCGGCCTGCGCGGTGTGGTCGCCGAAGTCGGTCACGCTGATGGCTTGCCCGTGTGGGGTTGCTTCATCGAAGAGGTGGGGCTCCGGCGGAAATGTCACACTGGAGGCATGGACAGGGCGCTCAATTACGCGAACATCCGCCCGTATGCGGTTCCCCGCGCTCTGGAGGAGCTGGCCGGGCCTGCGGACGGGATCGTCATGCTGCCCGGCTGGTTGGACTGGAGCCCGCGGCGCTCCTACGACCTGTCCGATCCGGTGGCGCTGCGGGTGATGTACGAGCAGGTGATCCAGGAAGGCCGAGAACAAGATCTCAAGGCGTACCTGAACACCGATCTGCTGGTCCGCATCTGGCCTGATCTGATCTTGCCGGTGCGGGTCCGCCGACTGTGGGAGTCACGCTTCACCTGGCTTCGTGATCAGGTCGCGTGATGGACCCTTTCCACCGACGACTGATCGAGATCGGTCTCAGCGTCGCCGATCAGTACGGCTTCGCACTGGCCGGCGGGTACGCCGTGCAGGCGTACGGGATCGTGGAGCGGCCGAGCGAGGACGTCGATCTATTCGGCGCGCTGGACATGGACTGTCCGGCGGCGGCGGACCAGGTGGCCGAGGCGTACCGAGCAGCCGGGTACCAGGCTGAGATCTTGCAGAGCACTGAACGGTATGTCCGGATGTGGATCTCTGAGCGTGGCACAGGTCATGGCTGCAAGGTCGAGGTCGTCGCGGACGTGCGCTTTCAGCCGCCGGTGCGGATGGAGATGGGCCCGGTCCTCCATCCGGATGACGTCGCGGCCGGGAAGACCGAGGCCCTGTTCAACCGCGCGCTCGCTCGGGACTTCATCGATGTGGACGCGCTCGTGGAGTCGGGCCGGTACACGCGCGATCAGCTTCTGGACCTGGCCGCTCGCCGGGATGCCGGGTTCGATCGGGAGGTGTTCGCGGAGATGCTGGCGTACGTGCGCCGCCGTACCGATGAGGAGTTCGCCGTGTACGGCGTCGACGCGGCCGGGGCTGAGGCGCTCAGGGAGCGTTTCGGCGTGTGGGAGAAGGAGCTGCGGAAGAGCGAATGATCGCTTTCCGGGTTCGGGGCGGGAAGTTCCGATGGCGCCTCGTCCGGGGCTGTGGGTGCCGAAAATTCATCCATGCAGGCCAGAGCGCTGAATGGTGATCACGTACCTTGAGTCTCGGAGCCGTGAGGTCTACGCCTGCGCCTGCCGATAAGGTCATCCGGCCAGGCCATGGCCTTGCCGGGGATCGACTGACGCGTATGATCCCCGGCCGCTCGGAGTGCGGCATGATGATCGCCTGTGCTCTTTCGTCTGGCCTGTCTCGCCGTCACGAACGCCTTCGCCGCGCTGCGGCTGCTGCCGATGAGCCATCGGGACAAGGACGTCGAGATCCTCGCCCTCCGCCACCAGATCACCGTTCTCGAACGGCAGCTCGGTGCCGACACCAGGGTGCGATTCGCCCCTGAGGACCGTGCCTTCCTCGCCGCCCTGCTGACGTCGCTGCCCCGCGAGGTCCTGCGCCGGGTGCGGCTCCTCGTCCGCCCGGACACCGTCCTGCGCTGGCACCGCGATCTGATGAGACGGCGCCATGCCCGCACCTGTCGGCCGAAACGGCCGGGGCGCCCGCCCACGGTCCGTCTCATCCGAGCTCTCATCCTGTGCCTGGTCCGGGAGAACCCGTCCTGGGGGTATCGACGGGTACACGGCGAGCTGGCCGTGCTCGGCATCACGGTCGCGCCCTCCACCGTGTGGGAGATCTTGAAGGTTCACGGCATCGACCCGTCGCCTGAGCGACAGCACACCGCCTGGGCCGGCTTCCTGCACAGTCGGGAGGACGCCCTGCCGGCGTGCGACTTCTTCGGAGTCCGTACCCTGAGCGGGGCACGGCTGTACGTCTTGGCCATGATCGAGCACGTCACCTGGCGGGTGCGGATCCTCGGCGCCATCGTGCATCCCACGGGGCAGTGGGTCACTCAGCTCCAGGGCGCTGGCCGCCGTCGTGGAGGCCGCGGCACGCCGGGTCGCCTCATGCGACTGCGGACAGGAGACCTCCTGCTACGGCTGCCTGCGCACCCGCCGCAACGAGTACCACCACGATCAGCTCAGCAGGGGAGCGACGCTGGAGGTGCTGTGCTCTCTGCGGGATCCGGCATGACATGTCCGGCTGGTACGGCATGCTGGGAGCGATGGACGAGACCGCAACGGGTACGGGGGCCGGAGCGCGCCCCCCGGTGCCTGGGGAGAGCCAGAGTCCCCCCGCTCCCGAGCCCGGCGCGTTCGGCATGGACGCGTTCACACTCGACGACCGGATGCGCCTGTTCCACTTCGCCGCGGTGGAGAAACGCCACGACTACCTGTGGGTGCTGCGCGCCCTCGACCGGGGCCGGGCCAACTACCAGGTACTGTTGCACGCCTCCCAGGCGCGGGAGCTGCTCGGCGCGCTGCGTGCCGAGCATTCGGGGTGCCCCGAGATCGACGATGTCCAGCCGCTGCTGGACGCACTGGCCGACTGGCGGCTGCTGGACCGCAGCTACGACGGCACCCGAGCGGCCAACCTCGCCGAATACCGCAACCGCCACTACGTCTACCAGTTCACCCAGGCCGGTTACCGGGCCTACCGGGCGGTGGAGGAGGTGCTCGGCGCGGGTCTTCAGGACGCCCAGCTGTCCCGGCTGGTCTTCCCCGACATCCTGGCCGACCTAAAGGCCCTGGCCGAGGCGAACCGGGTCGGCGACGGGGAGGAGGTCCACCGCAAGCTCGCCCGCCTCGACCAGGCGCTGTCCGACATGGCGATGCGGGCCGCCCGCTTCTACCTCATGCTCGGTGACCTGGCCCGGACCAATGACACCCGGCCCGAGGTATTCCTGACCCACAAGGACGCGCTCCTGACGCACATGCGGGAGTTCGCCGCCGAGCTCGCCCGTTACCAGCCGCTGCTGGCCACCGCCGTGGCCGAGGCGGCCGAGACCGGGGTGGACCGGTTGATCGCTCTGGCGGCGGAAGCCGACGAGAGACCGTTCAGCTCCCCCCGGCATCGCGAACACGACTGGCGGCAGCGCTGGGCGGGCCTGACCCAGTGGTTCGGCGCCGGGGCGGCCGGCGAGGCAGAACGGCTGCAGAGCGCGACCGTCACCGCGATCGCGGGCGTGCTGGCGATGCTGCGGCGGGTGACCGAGGCCAGACGGGGCGGGGTGAGCAGGGAGAGCCAGCTGCGGCACCTGGCCCAGTGGTTCGCCTCCTGCCCCGACGACGACGCCGCGCACGCGCTGTTCCAGGCGACCTTCGACCTCGGCTCACCCCGGCACATCGCGGTGCCGCACGACGACCCCGAGCTGATCCCCAGCCGGCTCTCCTGGTGGGAGACCGAGCCGGTGCGGGTGGCGCGGACCCTCGTGCAGGCCGGTCGCGCCCCCCGGCTGCACGGCGTGGGCCGGATCGAGCGCAACGAGGCACAGCGGCAGCGCCTGCGCGCCGACCAGCTCAAGGCGGAGCGGCAGCGGCAGGCCGCGGGGGCCTCACTCACCTCGGCGGGGGTGTACGGCCGGGTGCTCGACGAGCCCGAGACCCAGACCCTGCTAAGCCTGCTCGACTTGGCCCTGTCCGCCCGGGTGGCGGTGAGCCGCAGCACCGCCAGCGGCTCTGCGCACGGCGTACGGCTGACCCTGCACCCGTGCGAAGGATCCACCACGGTCACGACCGTCCGCGGGCGGCTCCACCTGGACGGCCTGCGGTTGGAGGTCTCATGAGAGTCGCCCAAGGGGTCGGCCCGCTGGAGCTCGCCGACTACCAGCGCGCGGTGCGGTTGCTGCTCCGCCACCCGCTGGTCACCGCCGCCTACCCGGACCCGGCCGCACTGCCGCTGATCCGACGGTGGGCCGCGCAGCTCCGCACCGACCTGTCCGAGGTGCTCGGCTACCGGCTGCTGACCACCGGAGAGACCGCCCGGCTGCTCCGCATCCACGACACGCTGGACTCCACCAAGCCCGCGCTCACCCGGACCGAGCGGCCCTTCGACCGCAGGCGCTACGCCTACCTCATGCTCACCCTGGCCGCGCTGGGCCGCGCGGGGACCCAGATCGCGCTGAGCGAGCTGGCCGATGCCGTCGCCGCGGACGCCGGCCGGATCGACGGGCTGGGCATGGACACCGAAAGAAAGCCCGACCGCGACGCCTTCGTGGACGCGGTGGCCTGGCTGGAGCGGCGCGGCGCGCTGGCCCTAGCCGACGGCTCGGCGGCCGACTGGGTGAACAACCCCGACCGGGCCGAGGCCCTCTACGACATCGATCGGGAGGTCGTCGGCGTGGTCTACCGCCCCAGCCGGGTGCTGCAGCACCTGCGTTCGGTCACCGCGCTGCTCGACGCCGACCGGGGTCTGGCGCAGGGGCAGGCCACCCTCCGCAGGGCCGCGGCCCGCAAGGCGCGGCGCCTCGTGCTGGAGCAGCCCGTCGTCTACTACGCCGACGTCGACGAGTCCCTGCTCGGCCAGCTACGGGCCCCCGCCCTCGCCGAAGACCTGGAACGGCTGACCGGTCTCGGTGTGGAGCGCCGCGCCGAAGGCGTCGCGATCATCGACACCTCCGGCCGCCTGTCCGACGTCCGCTTCCCCGGCGCGGGAACGGTCGCGCAGGCCGCGCTGCTGCTGGCCGCGCGCATCGCCGCCCACTGCGGACCGGCCAACAGGCGCAGCCGGCCCGCTCTCCTGCCCGTCCCGACCGCCGCCGAGAACTTGGCCGAGACGGCCGTCCGGATCGATACGGCGCTGCCGTACCGGAACCTCCTCGACGACCTGGCGGACGACGTGCCGGCGCCCGGCGCGGTGCGTGACGAGCCCGCGGCCCGGTATCCGTTTCTCCCCGAGACCTGGCTGCGTACGGCGATGAAATCCCTGGTGGGAGAGTACGGCACGGCGTTCGGGGCCACCTGGCGGGCCGATCCGGACCGGCTCCTGCAGGAGGCTGTACGGTTGCTCGCCGGGCTGGGCCTGGTCGCCAGGGTGGAGGGTGGCGTGCTCGCGCTGCCCGCCCTGGCCCGCTACCGGAACGTCACAGCCGAGGTGAGATCTCGTCCGTCCCAACCCGCGCTTTTCGAGGGGTCCTGATGAGCGAGCGAGACGAACGAGCGGACGGGCGCGGCCCGTCCCGCCAGACCGGCGAGGACGGCCGTCCGGGCCGCTACGTGCCCACCCGCGCGGGCATCGTCAACCTGTGGGACTACCGCGATGAGGAGTTCACGTTCGCGAACGGGTGGCTGGTCCTGCGCGGACCCAACGGCTCGGGCAAGACCAAGGCCCTGGAGGTGCTGTTCCCGTTCGTACTGGACGGGCGAATCGACCCCAAGCGGCTCAACCCGTTCGCCTCCGAGGACCGGACCATGAAGTCCAACCTCCTTTTCCGGGGGAACGACACCGGGCTCGGCTACGTCTGGATGGAGTTCCGGCACCGCGACACCGGTCAGTCCGTCACCGTGGGCGTCGGACTGCACGCCCAGCGGCACCGTGACACGCCGGTGCGCTGGCACTTCGTCGCGGACGGCCGGGTGGGGGAGGACTTCTCCCTGCTCACCGCCGACGACCGGCCGATGACCCGCAAGCAACTGGCCGAGGAACTCGGTGAACACGCCCTGATCCCCTCCCCGCCGGACTACCGGGCGGCGATCGACCAGCGCCTGTTCGGCCTGGGAAGGGAGCGGTACGAGCAGCTCATCACGCTGATCCTCACCCTGCGTCGCCCGCAGCTGGCCAAGAACCTCGATCCGGCGAAACTCTCCGACACCCTCACCGAGGGGCTGCGCCCGATCGACGACGAACTGGTGACCGAGGCCGCACGGTCCTTCGAGGACATGGAGTCGGTGCAGCGCACCCTGGAGGGCTTGGTCGCAGCCGACGAGGCGACGGCCGCGTTCCTGTCCAGCTACACCACCTACCTGCGTGTCCACGCTCGCTGGGCGGCGGACGCGCTGACCCGTCGCCGCGACGATGTGGCGGCCCGCCGTATCGGCCGGGAGGAGGCGGCGGCCTGGCTCGCCACCGCCGAACACGGCCAGGCCGAGGCCGGGCAACGGCTGACCGCGGCTGAGGAGGCGTCGGCCGGGCTGCGGGCCAGACTGGAACAGCTCCGGGCGAGTGCCGCCTATGAGGCGCTCCAGCAACTGGCCGACCTGGAACGGCTCGTCCGTGCCTGCGCCGACGCCGAAGCTGTCGCGCGTGGCGAACTGGAGCGGCGCGTCGCAGCCAGGGCGAGGGCCGCGGCAGGGCTGGAATCGGCCCGCCTGAGTATGGCGGAGCTGGAAGCCGCCGTATCCAGGGCCGCGGCCGAGGTCGCCGACGAGGCGGCGGCTGCGGGGATCGCCTGGACCGGGGCCGATGCGGCTGAGGACGGTTTCACCGATCGGGTCGGCGGCCGGATCGCGGCCAGGGACGACGACGTCCACGCGGTACGGTCTGCGGCGGCGGCCCTGGACAGGGCCGAACAGACCCGCGACCTGGCCCGTACGGCGCTGGAGCAGGCGCTGGAAGCCATGGCGGTGGCGGAGCGGGAGGCCGCTTCGGCACAGGAGGAGGTGGACCGGGCCGCCCAGGCCGCCCGCGTGGAGCTGTCGGCCTGGGCGGGGCGGTACAGGGAGATCGTGCCCGGCCCGGAGCCGCTGGCCGATGCGCTGGAGCAGGTGGGCGAGCCGGACGCCCCCGCGCTGGACACGGTGTTCGCCGAGCTCGTGATGTCCGCCGTGCAGGAGTTGCGGGAGGAAGGGGCGTGGCTGCGCGGGCAGCGGGAACAGGCCGGGCGTGAGCGGGCCGCGGCCGAGGAGGAGAGACGCCTGATCGCCGCTGAGCGTGACGACGCGCCTCCCGCGAATCCTGCCCGAACGGCCTCGCGTGAGGGCAGGGCGGGGGCGCCGCTGTGGCGGCTGGTCCGCTTCCGGGACGGAATGCCCGCTCCGATCGCGGCCTCGGTCGAGGCGGCGCTGGAGGCCACCGGCGTCCTGGACGCCTGGGTCACGCCCGCACCCGAACCGGTTCGCGTCGGCGACTCCGACGCCTACCTTCTCGAGGGCGTCCCCGCCCCCGGGCCGAGCCTCGCGGACCTGCTGGTCCCCGAGGAGGACGCTCCCGTGCCCGCCGGACGGATCACCGGCATCCTGCGAGCCGTCGCTCTGCGGGATGACGGCGCCGGTGGCATCGGTGACATCAGCGGCGCCGGAGGAGACGGCCTGTTCACCGGTGGGCCCGCCGCGCCGGGCACGCCGGAACATCCCCTGATCACCAAGGGCGGCCGGTTCCTCCATGGCGTCCAACTCGGAGCGCATCACAAGGAGCACGCCGAGTACATCGGCGCCACCGCCCGCGCCCGCCGCCGCACCGCCAGGCTGGCCGACTGCGACGCCCGCCTGGCGGTGATCTCCCAGGCACTCGCCGCCGTCGACCGGCGGGTGGTCGAGGTCGAGGCCGCACTCGGCGCCATCGACTCCGCTCGCGCCGCCCTGCCCCGCACTGGTGCGATCACGGCGGCCCTGCGGGCCCGCGAACAGGCCGCCGGACGGCTCCGCGCCACCCGGGACGGTACCGACGCCGCCCAGCGCGGCTACGACGAGACCGTTGCCGCGTCCGGTACAGCCGAACGGGCGCTGCGCCGTACCGGGGCTGAACGCGCTCTCGCCCCTGACACGGTGGAGGAGGTCGCGGCCGCCGTCCGGCGTTTCGAGCGCGGGGCGGCCGCGCTGATCGGGTGCAGGAGGGAGGCGGCACGGCAGCGGGAAGCGGTCGCGGCCGCCGTCGGGCACCTGGACGAGGCGGCCGTCGACGAGGTGGCGGCGGAGCAGACCGAGCACGCCGCGCGCCGCCGCCATACTGAGGAGGCCGCGAAGCTGGATGCCTTGAGATCGACGGTGGGTGCGGAGGCCAGGCAGGTGCTGGCTGAGATCGAGCGGGCCGAGGTGGCGATCACCGCGTCCGAGCGGGAGACGGGTGCCGCCCGCGCCGCCGAACGGGAGGCGTTGTCGGCTGCCGCGGCGGCACACGCCCGCCTGGACGCGGCCCGGGAGGCCATCGCCGTCGCGCTGCGGGAAGAGCGGGAGACCGCCCGCGACCTGGCTCCCTTCGCCCGGCGGGAACTGCTCGACGTGCTGCGCTGCCCGCCGGGCCTGACCTGGCCGGCGCAGGACGCCGACTGGTTGGAGGAGGGACTGCCCCCGCAGGTGCGTGCGGTCCACGAGGCGATCCTCACCGTCACCCGCGACCTCACCCCCACCGAGATCTCCCTCAAGCAGTCCACCACCCGCCTGACCAAGGCCTTGGAGGACCTGCAGGCCCAGCTCACCGCCGCCGACCAGGACTACCGCCCCGAGTGGGACGGTGCGGACGGTGTGATCGTGGTCCGGATCGCCGACGAGGACGGCCCCCTCCCGGTCGGCGCCTTCGCTGAGAAGATCGCTGTCGACAGGCGGGACCAGCAGCAGTTGCTGTCGGAGTCCGAGCAGCGGATCCTGGAGGACGCGCTGTTGACCCGGCTCGCCCAGCAGATCCATGACCGTACCGTGGATGCCCGGGACCTGATCCGCCGGATGAACACCGAGATGCGCTCCCGCCGGATGTCCTCGGGTACCACGGTCGGGGTGGGCTGGCTGCTCACCGACAACCTGGACGAGGGGCAGCGGGCGGTCTGCGCCTTGCTCGACGGCGACGCGGCTCGGCTGGGCCCCGACGATCTGGGCCGGATACGCGCCCACTTCGCCACCCGGATCAAGGACGCCCGGGCCCGGCACCGTGATCGGCCGTACCGGGAGCTGCTGACCGAGGTGCTCGACTACCGCCGCTGGCGGCAGTTCGCCTTCCAACTCGTCCGGCCCGGTGGACACGAGGAGCGGCTGACCCGGGCACGGCACAGCCGTCTGTCCGGTGGCGAGCAGTCGGTCTCGCTGCACCTGCCGCTGTTCGCCGCCGCTCACGCGATGCTCAACTCGGCCCGCCCGGACGCGCCCCGACTGCTCGCGCTGGATGAGGCCTTCGCCGGGGTGGACGACACCGGCCGGAGCGAGCTGATGTCGCTGGCCACCCAGTTCGACCTCGACCTGTTCATGACCGGCTACGATCTGTGGGCCACCCATGCCACGGTCCCCGCCGCGGCCCACTACGACCTGGCGCACTCTCCCGTCGACCACACCGTCAGTGCTCTGCTGCTGGTCTGGGACGGCGCGAAGCTCCTGGCGGATGACGCCGGAGAGCTCACCGCCGCACTGGGCTCGCCCGATGTCCGCCGAGTTCCCACCGCACCGGTCCTCTCCGAGCCGGTCCTCTCCGAGGGATGAGCCGCGTGACCTCTGCGGATGAGCCGCAGGGCGAGGGCTGGAAACGGCTGCTGGCCGCCGCCCGGCGCAGCCTGGAACGCGGCGGCGCCCTGACCGGATCCGTCGGCCTGAACGACCCATCCGAGGCCGAACGCCGTGTGGTCATCGGCATCACCGGGAGATACCGTCCCGAGTCAGTCAAGCGGCTCACCGTATCCCTGTCCGAACTGGACGCCGCGCTGTCCGCCCGGTACGGCTCGGGCCTGCGGGAGGTCCTGACCGGGCTGGGCGGCCCGATCCGGGACCGCGCCGCTGAACGCGCGGCTCTCGAGTGGGAGCGGGAACGCCTGCTGGGCCTCGCCGGGGACAGCCGCCACGTCGCCGAGCCGTGGTTCTCGGCGTGGCTGGACGAGCTGGCCGCGGGCGGCACGCTCACCCGGCTGGTACGGCGCGGCGACGGCCGTCTGCTCGTCCAGGCGACCGGTGTCCTCGACCTCCTCCCCTCTCCGCCCCGCTCTTCCCTCGCTCCCGCGGCGCCGGCTGAGACGGGTGAGCAGATCCTTCCGCTGCCCGTGCTGGCCGAACGGGCGACCGGGGACACCAAGTCCCTGGCTCCCGGATCACCGCTGGCCTCGCTCGTGCTGCGGGCGCTGGCACTGCGCTCCGGGCTGCCCGCCGTACCGGGGGACCGGACCGGACAGCGGCGACTGTGGGAGTCCGCCGGGGTGATCATGGACGACCTGGCCAGCCAGGTGCTCGTGCTGAACATCCGGACCCGCCGGACGGGTGTCGCTTCCGGCTGGCTCAACGAGGCCGCACGGTACGGCATCCCCTTCCGGCTCACCCTGCAGCAGCAGACCGTCTCTCCGGTCGTCCCCTCCAGCGGAAAGATATACGTCTGCGAGAACCCGGCGGTCCTGCGCACCGCCGCGGCCGACCTGGGCGCCCGCGCTCCTGCCCTGGTCTGCACAGAGGGCATCCCGTCGGCGGCGTGTCACCGGCTGCTCGACGCCGCCGTGACCGCGGGTGCCCGCCTGCGGTGGCGTGCGGACTTCGACTGGACCGGGCTCCGTATCGTCGACCGGGCGATCTCCCGGTACGACGCGGCGCCCTGGCGGATGGCCACGGCCGACTACACGGCAGGACTCGCGGGGGGTGAGTCCACCGCGCTGACCGGGTCACCCGCGCTCAGCCCATGGGACCCGGGACTGGCCGAGCTGATGGCCGCCTGCGACCGGGCGGTGATGGAGGAGCGTCTCCTTCCGTCCCTCCTCGCCGATCTGAGGCCCGAGCCTTGACCTGGGTGCCCGTGACCAAGCTCGGATCACCGGTTCGACGTCCGTCGGCATGATCGACTGTACGGTGCCCTCGAGAGTACCGGCATGTGGCTTGACCCGGCCAGATGAATTTTCGGCACCCGCAGGGGTCTTCGGTCTCGGTCTTCCGGTGATCGTCTATAGGGTCTGACCTGAAAGAACGGCCCTGAACGAGCTTCCGTGTGCCCGGTCCGTGCCCGCGAGCGAACATGGAGCAAACATCGGCGATCTTCGACTCGCAAGACCCCGCTTGGCCCGAGAAAGCGCAGTTTAGATGGATTCTAAGTGGTAGGGCGCCTGGGGTTCGAACCTACAGACCCACGAATTAGAAGCCGACGGGTTCAGTGCCGTCCGATACCGAGACGTGCCACCTCGTGCTGTTCTGTCCGCCAACGTCCCCGCCGGTCCGCCAGATGATGCCACCACGTGCCGGGCCGTACCGGGTACACGCGAACAACCACCGAGCAAACACGGGTCCTTGAGACCATGCCTGGTCCCCGCCGGTTCAAGCGACCTTTACGGTGTGGTCGCCGAAGTCAGCCACCACGTCCAGTGTGCCGCCCAGAGCGGTGACGTAGGAACGCAGGGTGTCCAGGCCGCCGATCTGGCCGTGCTCGATCTGGGACACGCGCGCCTGGGAGACGCCCATGCGTTCGGCCAAGAGCTTCTGGGAGATGCCCAGGCGCTTGCGCATCTCGGCGAGCTGGGCGCCGCGCAGTTCCGCCCGGAGCTGCTCGCGGCTGGCCTCTCGGGCGGCGACGCGCTCGGGGGAGTCCCCCTCGGGGTCGATCTCACGGATCTTGGACTTGGTGTCGGACCACTTCACGAACTCGCTCATCAGCGCTTCTCCTTCTCCTGTTCGGCGCGGTATGCGGCGTAGCGTTCCTCCGCCAAGGGGATCGCCGTGCGCATCGAGCACGCCCGCCGGCGCGTCCGCGTGCTGGGCACCACCGCCCATCCGACCGCGGTCTGGGCCGTCCAGGCGATGAAGAACCTCATGATGGACCTGGAAGAGGCCGGCTGCCGGGCCCGCTACCTGATCCGGGACCGGGACGGGAAGTTCCCCGCCCTCATGGACGAGATCCTGGCCGAGGCCGGCATCCGGACCGTGCTCACCGGGATCCGCGTGCCGCGCATGAACGCGGTCATGGAGCGATGGGTGCAGTCATGCCGCCGCGAACTGCTCGACCGCTGCCTGCTGTGGAACGAACACCATCTGCGCCACGCCCTGCGTGAGTACAAACGGTTCTACAACCGGCACCGCGCCCATCAAGCCCTGAACCAAGCGGCCCCGCTACGCACCGTCCCGAAACCGATCATGGATCCGATGCGGATCACCGAGCTGAGCGTACGCAGACGGGACAGACTCGGCGGGGTTCTCCATGAGTACTCACATGCCGCTTGAACTGCGTGGATGTAGTTTTCGGCAGGTGCAGACGCGGCGACCCACTCCCGGCAGACTTGCGAATGTAGTACCGGGACCGTCAGGCGATGGCGGCGATGTCGCCGTCGTCGAAGTAGATCGACTGGTGGAGTCGGCCGCCGAGGGCGGCGGCGTAGCGGGCCAGGATGTCCTGGCCGGAGATCTTGCCCTGCTCGATCTGGGAGACGCGTCCCTTGGTGACTCCCATACGCTCGGCGACCTGCTGCTGGGTCAGGCCGCGCCCGCGGCGGATCTCCGCCAGCCGGTGTCCTTGGACCTCGGCCAGGAGTTCCTGCTTGCCGGCCTGGACGGCCTCCTCGCCACCGGCCCGCTGGACGTGCTCGGCCCGGATGTCCTTCCACCGCACGTATCCGCTCATCTGCCGTCCTCCTGTCGGGCGCGTTCCTTCAAGTAGACCTCATACCGGTGCTCGGCCAGTGGAATGGCCTCCTCGTACCAGCTCTTCCATCGTCCGGCTTTGTCGCCTGCGACCAACAGGATGCTGGAGCGCCATGGGTCGAAGGCGAACAGGATGCGCACCGTGCCGGGC
Organism: Planomonospora corallina; assembly: GCF_042650625.1. Lineage (NCBI taxonomy): Bacteria > Bacillati > Actinomycetota > Actinomycetes > Streptosporangiales > Streptosporangiaceae > Planomonospora > Planomonospora corallina. The sequence continues at coordinate 1,393 of NZ_JBHSBM010000039.1, read as the reverse complement.
CGGAGTTCTTTGAGGTTCTGGATCGATGATCCGGTGATCGTGTCGACCAGGGGCCGTCCCAGGCCGGGCCGTCTTCGGCGAGCGCGTCGATGGCCTGCACCACCCGGGCATGGGTGGCGTCGTCGAGTTGCTCGATCCATTCGCGGACCTCGGTCACGACGTAGATGTCCCACTCGTCTCCGGCCACTCGTGGAGTATAGCTATAGGTATACCTTGGTGTCCGAGGATGTCGACGATGCATTCGTGTGGCTTGCTTGCGTGCCGCGGGCATCTGGGATGTCGAACAGCGGGCCTGCGGCCTGGAGGACCGGCTGGACCGCGTCGAGGATCAATGCTCGCTGGACGGGTGTCTGCCGGCCGGAGTAGCCCGCGGTGGTCTGGTACGACGCGTGTCCGGCCACCAACTGCATCACCCCGGGGGCCACGCCGCCGTCCCGGAGCATGGTGATCATCGTGTGCCGCAGGGCGTGAGGGGTGATGTGCTTGGCCAGGCCGCGCTCCCGCGCGAGCGCGAGTGCGGGTTGCAGGATGTCGTTGCGCTGGTTGCCGTAGTCGATGTAGCCGCCCGTCCGCTTCTGGAAGAGCGGCTCGTCGGGCCTGCTGCCCTGCGCCCGCACGGACAGCAGCCCGGCCAGTTCCTCGCTGATCGGCACGTCCCGGCGTTTCTTTCCCTTCGGGTACGGCTTGATGCGCCACCCCCCGGCAGGCCGACTCCCACGTCTTCGACGACCTCTACCGCCGCGGGAGGATCGAGCTCGAAGTGATCCCTCAGGGCACCCTCGCCGAGTGGATGCGGGCCGCCGGGGCGGGCATCGGGGCGTTCTACTGCCCGACGGGCGTCGGCACGCCGCTCGCCGAGGGCAAGGAGACCCGCACGATCGACGGGCGCGACCACGTCCTGGAATACCCGATCAAGGGCGACGTCGCCCTGATCTCCGCGCACGTCGCCGACACGATGGGCAACCTCGTCTACCGCAAGACCGCCCGGAACTTCGGCCCGGTGATGGCCACGGCCGCCACGACGACCGTCGTCCAGGTCGCGTCGGTCGTGGACGCGGGACGGCTCGACCCCGAGGCCGTCGTCACCCCGGGCATCTACGTCGACCGCGTGGTCCGGGTCGAGCCGCGCCACCACACCGTGCAGGGGGCCCGCTGATGCCACTCGATCCCGACCGGCTCGCCGCCCGCATCGCGCGGGACATCGAGCCGGGCAGCTACGTCAACCTCGGCATCGGCCGGCCCACCAAGGTCGCCGACCACCTCCCGGCCGGGCTCGGCGTCGTCCTGCACACCGAGAACGGCATGCTGGGCATGGGCCCGGCGGCCGCCGGCGACGCGATCGACCCCGACCTCACCAACGCCGGCAAGGTGCCCGTCACCGAGCTGCCCGGGG
>NZ_JBHSBM010000038.1:0-819 GCF_042650625.1 Planomonospora corallina | reverse complement strand
ATGATGATCTCTCCTTAGCGGGGTCGTGCCGGTCCGTCCGTGGCCCGGTCGCCCGTACTCATCGGCGGCGGATCGGGAGAGCTGAGGAATCCCCGGAGGAATTCCGGAGGTTCTCCCGGATCGTCCGTCCGCCGGTCTCCCCTGCGTCTGTCATCCCGGTGCTCGCCGGAAAGCGGAAGGGGTGGCCGGCGGGTCACGCCGGCCACCCCTTCACGGAATGCCGTTCACCAGCGGGCGCCGGTCAGGCGCCCGCCGAGGATCAGCCCAGGAGCTTCAGCACCGACTGCGGCGCCTGGTTGGCCTGAGCCAGCATCGAGGTGCCGGCCTGGGTCAGGATCTGGTTGCGGGTGAACCCGACCATCTCCTGCGCCATGTCGGTGTCGCGGATGCGCGACTCCGAGGCCGACAGGTTCTCGATCGCCACGTTCAGGTTGTTGATCGTGTGCTCGAACCGGTTCTGGATGGCACCGAGACCGGCACGCACGCTCGACACCTTCTCGATGGCGCCGTCGAGGGTCTCGATCGCGCCCTGGGCGAGGGTGACGTTGGCGGCGATGGACCCGCCGCCGCTCAGCGCGGCGGTGCCGACCAGGGCGGTGCCGTCGAGGTCGCCCACCGTCGCGGTGGTCAGGTCGACGTTGATGCGCTCGGCGGCGTCGTTGCCGTTGGAGCCGACCTGGAAGGTGCCGTTGTAGCTGCCGTCCAGCAGCTTCTGGCTGCCGAAGGACGTGGTGTCGGAGATCCGGGTGAGCTCGGTCTTGAGGTCCTGGAACTCCTTGTTGGCGGCCTCCTGGGCCTTGGCGTCCTGGGAACCGCCGT
>NZ_JBHSBM010000037.1:0-18617 GCF_042650625.1 Planomonospora corallina | reverse complement strand
AAGACGCTGATCTGGTTCTTGCCCGCGGCCTTGGCCGCGTACAGCGCCAGGTCCGCGTCACGCATGACGTCGGTGGCCTCGACCGACTCCGTGACCATGTACATGCCGACGCTGGCGGTCAGGTGCAGGGAGTGCCCGCCCACGGTGAAGCTCTCGGCGATGGCCTCGACCACGCGGCCGGCCACCTCGCCCGCCTCCTCCTCGGTGACGTCCTCCAGCAGGATCGCGAACTCGTCGCCACCGAGCCTGGCGAGGGTGTCGGCCTCGCGCACGATGGTGCGCAGCCGGCGGCCGGCCTGGATGAGCAGCTGGTCGCCGACCGGGTGGCCGTAGCTGTCGTTGACGTGCTTGAACCCGTCCAGGTCGAGCATGAGCAGCGCGTGCCGGGCCGGGGGGTAGCGCCGGGCGGTGGCCTGCTCCAGCCGGTCGGTGAACAGGGCCCGGTTGGACAGCCCGGTCAGCGGGTCGTGCATGGCGCGGTGGCTGAGCAGCTGCTGCAGGGCGTTCTGCTCCTCCAGCGCCCGCGACAGCTCCGCGGCCTGCTCGTCGAGCCGGCGGGCGCGCCGCTCCGCCGTGTCGGCGTTGGTGATCAGCCGGACGATCAGGAAGCCCATCAGCGCGGCGAACATGGTCATCGGCGCCAGGAGGTCGAGCGGGTCCACCACCGTCCCGGCCGGGACGACGAACATGAGGGAGATCGGGCCCGCGCAGGCCGCGACCAGGAAGGCGACGCCCCGGGCGACGGTGAGGTGGCCGTCGGAGGAGGTGTCCCCGGTCTCGGCCGCGGACGGGTGGAGCACGGCCGCGGCCATGGACACGAACCAGACCAGCCAGCCGAGGTTCTGCACGAGGTCGAGGGTCCAGGCCCCTCCGCTCCGCATGGTCACGACGTACACCACGTCGCTGGCGAACAGGCCCGTGAAGGCGAGGCTGAGCAGCCCGTAGGCGGGCCTGCGCGGGCCGTGGGTGAACCAGAGCCGGATCACCATGAAGAGCACGGCCAGATCCGCGACGGGGTAGACCGCCGTCAGCGTCAGCCCGCCCTCCCAGATGTGCGGGACGCCCCCGTAGGGGTTGAAGGAGACCGTCCAGTAGACGAAGGCCGCCCCCAGCACGATGACCATGGCGTCCAGCGTCACGCCGACGTTCCGGGAGCGGACCGCGTTGCCCGGCAGCCGGTACAGCCCGGCCAGGAACAGCGGGTACGACGACAGATAGGCCGCGTCCACCCAGAGGGGGGCTCCCTCGCCGCCCGCCATGGACCACAGGCCCCACGCCAGGGTGGCGGCCGTCCAGACCGCCATGCCGGCGGCCAGCAGCCACCACGCCCCCGGCGCGGCGGGCCGGCGCACGAGCACCCCGGCGGCCATCAGGGACACCGCGGCGACCGGGAGGAGCAGCTGGACGGCCGTCAGGGACCCGTCCAGCAGCAGCACCGCGAGGCCCGCCACGAGGCCGAGTGCGAGGACCACGCCCCAGACGGGCGGGACGGGACCCCTGCCCCGGCCGCGGCCCGTGGCCGGCCCCTCGGCGGAGGCGTCTGGCTGCATGGTCTTCTCCTGCTGCGTCGGGGCGGTCGGGGCGGTGCGGGGGTCAGGCGTCGTAGCGGTAGAGGTCATGGGTGCGCATGAGGCCGATCAGCTTGGTCGGGTAGGCCGGGTCGGTGGCGTAGCCGGCCTTGGCGATCTCCCGGGCGAACCGGTCGGGGTCGCCGGTGTGGGCGAAGGCCGGCCGGTAGCGGCTGTTGGAGACGAGGAAGGCTCCGTGGTCGGCGAACGAGTCCGCCGCGGTGCGGTAGGTCCGGAAGGAGGCGGTGGTCTTCCCGCAGCCGCCGGAGCCGCACTCGGTGGTCGGGTAGTCGCGGCAGCCCGCCGCGTACCCGCCGGGGCCGCCGAAGCACTTGATGCCGAAGTAGTTGCGGTCCTGGACGGCCAGCTTGCTCTTGCCCCAGCCGGACTCGAGGATCGCCTGCGCCAGCGTCACCGAGGCGGGCACGCCCGTCTTGGCCATGCTCTGCCGGGCGGCGGGGCCGACCTGCTGGACGAACTCCGCCACCGATCCGGGGACGGTGACCTGGGCGGGGGCGGCCGCCGCCGGCGGCGCGGGGGCCGCCGCGGGCGCGGGGGCAGGGGCGGGCGCGGGGGCAGGGGCGGGGACCTGGCCGGAGACGCCCGCCACGAGCGTCAGGTCGCACCGGTCCACGGGGGCCGAGCGCACCACGTAGGCGTCGGGGACGTAGCCGCCGTCCACGCGCAGCCAGGAGCCGGTGGTCCTGACCGTGCCGCGGACCCAGTCGCCGGGGACGCGGCACTCGGCGCGGAAACTGGAGCCGTCGGCGAGCTCGCGCGACGCGTCGGCGGTGAGGGCGGGCTCGCTCCGCACGGCGAGGGGGGCGCCGCCGGTGCGGACCTCGGCCGTGCCGGCCTCCTCCCCGGTCTGCCCGGCCTGCTCGGAGGACTCCGGCGCGCCGGCGGGGGCCGCGGCCGTACGGCCGTCCGTGGGAGAAGCCGTGAGGGAGGGCGCTGCGGAGAGGAGATCGGCCGGGACGGGCCTGACGGGAGCCGGGGGCAGGCCGGAGGGGGTGGCGTACGCGGCGCCGCTGAGCGGCCCGACCGCCATGACCAGGCATGACAGTGACACGGCACCGGTGGTGAGCGCTCGGACCAGCCCGCGCCGTGAGGTCGGCTCCAACATAGGAATGACTCTCGGTGACCATCAGTGCGCGCCTGGTTGCGCTCCGGGTGCAGCCGCGTTGCAGACGCCCCGGCCGGGACGGCCGAACCTCCGTTAGGACCAGCAGAGCAGGGTTGATAACGTTCTGTTTGAGACAAATCGCTATAAGTGACGAGTCTCGGGGTCCTTGGGGGAGGATCCGGCGTGCACGGGGGACACGTAGGGGGCAGCATGCTGAACAGCGGTGGTCGTCTCGAACACACCGCCTCACACCCGGCCGACGCCGTCGAGACCACGCGGGCGGTCCTGGGCCTCCTGGGCGAACGGCTGCGCGGATCCGAGGACACCAACGGGATGAGCGCCGACACGGCACTCATCGCCGGCCTGCGGAGCGTGCCCGGCGTGCTCGGCGCCGGGCTGCGGCCCGCCGACTCCACCCCGCCCGGCCAGGGCGAGCGCCTGTGGCCCGCCGGGCCCGGCCGCATGCTCGCCGTGACGCTGGAGCCGGGGCTCGACGGCCACGGCGTCCCCGAGGCCCTCGCCTGCCTGGCCGCGGCGCTGGACGCGACGTGGCGCCGGGACGCGGAGGCCCGGGCGGACGCCCCCTCCCAGAGCGAGACGCTCGCCGCGGCCAAGACGGAGTTCATCTCCACCGTCGTCCACGACCTGGCCACGCCGATCACGCCGATCCTCGCCTACTCCGGCCTGCTGGCCGACCCCGAGACCGGCCCGCTCACCGACGACCAGCGCGAGTTCGTGAAGGTCATCGAGCGCAACGCCGTACGGCTCTCGGAGCTCCTCAACGACCTGCCGCTGCTGGCCGACCCCTCCGCCACCGAGCCGGAGCTGCGGCCGGAGCGGATCGACCCGATGGAGATGGTCCGCGAGGTCGTCGCCCAGTTCCGGCCCGGCGCCCTGCACGCGGGCGTCTCCCTGCGCTACCACGCCCGTCCCGGCCCCGCGCTCAGCTGCAACGCGGTCCGGGTCCGCCGCATGCTCGACATCCTGCTGACGGCCGCGATCACCCGGGCCGGGCCGGGGGACACCGTCGAGATCGAGCTCCGGCCCACGGTCGACGGCTGGCTGATCGAGATCGCCTGCGCCGTCTCCGGGCAGGAGGCGAACGTCACCGACCAGGCCGGCCGGGGCGAGGACCCGGCCGGCGAGAAGGCCTGGCCGAGGCTGGGCATGGCCCGCGCCATCGTCGGCATGCACGGCGGCACGCTCCAGCTCAGCGAGAACGGGACGAAACGATCAGAGGTGCGCGTGGAACTTCCCTGGGAACCGGTCCTCGAGAGGCGGGAGACCCGATGAGCCGCCTCCTCGTCGTCGAGGACGACGCCGACACCCTGACCGCCATCCAGGTGCTCCTCGGCCACAGCGGGCACGAGGTGATCCCCGCGACGGACGGCCGCAGCGGCCTGCGCCTGCTCCACCAGCACAAGCCGGACGCGCTGATCCTGGACATCGGCCTGCCCATCATGGACGGCTGGCAGGTCCTGGAGCGGGTCCGGGACATCAGCGACCTGCCGATCCTGATCCTCACCGGCCGCGGCCAGGAGCGGGAGAAGGTGCGGGGCCTGCGCGCCGGGGCCGACGACTACCTCGTCAAGCCGTTCTCCCGGGGAGAGCTCACCGCCCGCGTCGAGGCGCTGCTGCGCCGGGCGGGCACCGCCTCCTGGGCCGAGGACATCTACGACGACGGGCTCATCCGGGTGGAGCCCGCGACGAGGACGGTCTTCGTGGAGAACGAGGAGGTGCACCTGACGCCGACGGAGTTCCGCCTGCTCAACACGCTCGTACGGCACGCGGGCAACGTGCTGAGCTCCTCCCAGCTGCTCTCCCTGGTCTGGGACGACCCCACCGGCCTCAGCCCGGAGCGGGTGAAGTTCGCGATCCTGCGCCTGCGCCGCCGGCTCAGCCCCGACACGTCCAACTCGCCCATCGAGGCGGTCCGGGGCGTCGGCTACCGCTACCGCCCGCCGGCCCAGCGCCAGGACGGCAAGGACACCCTCTCCTTCCGCCGCTGACCAGTGGGGCGCCGCCGGCCGGCGGCGGCCCGCGAGACGGGGTCCGGGCGCACCGGCCGGTCTCCGGAAGGGCGCTCCGGCCGGTCTCCGGAAGGGCGCTCAGGATGTCAGTGCCCGCGGTGGTCCGCCTCCTGTCGTCCGGGCGCCGGGCCCGGCTCGCGGGGAGCCCCGGCGGGCGCGCCGGTCTCGTCGCCCTCCGTCCTGAGCTTGGTCGCGCACGTGGGGATCCGCACCGTCACCGTCGTGCCCTCGCCCTCCCGCGACCGGAGGTCGAAGGTGCCGGAGTGGTTGGCGACGATGCTGCGCACGATGGACAGGCCGAGCCCGGTGCCGGGGATCGACCGCTCGGTGGCGTTGGAGGCGCGGAAGAAGCGGGTCTCCATGCGCTGCAGCTCGTCGGCCGGGATGCCGATGCCGGTGTCGGCGACCCGCAGCACGGCGTGGCCCTCCTCCAGCGTCACGGTGACGTCCACCCGCCCGCCGGCGGGGGTGAACTTCACCGCGTTGGCCAGCAGGTTGACCAGGGCGCGGTCGAGCTGGTTGGGGTCGCCGTCGACCAGGAGCCGCTCCGGGCGGCAGGCGACCTCCAGCGCGACCCGGCCCTCCTCGGCGGCCTTGCGCACGGAGGCGACGGACTCCCGGGTGACGGCGCACAGGTCCGTCTCCTGCTTGACGGTGCGGAAGGAGCCGGACTCGATGCGCGAGAGCGTCAGCAGGTCCTCGATGAGCAGCCGCAGGCGCGTGGTGTTGCGGTCGATCGCCTGGAGCATCTGCTCCTGGACCGGGTTGAGCTCGCCGGCCTCCTCGTCACACAGGATCTCCAGGTAGCCGGAGATGCTGGTCAGCGGGGTGCGCAGCTCGTGGGAGACGGCGGACATGAAGTCGGTCTTGGCCGCGTCCAGCGCCCGCAGCTCCTCCACCAGCTCCCGCTCCCGGCCGTAGAGGCGGGCCTGGTGCAGGGCGCGGCCCAGGTCGGTCCCGACGCTCTTGACGGCCTCGATCTCCTCCGTCCCCCAGGGGCCGCGGGAGTCACGGGTGACCAGGATCGCGCCGAGCAGCTCGCCGCCCGTGCCGAAGGGCGCGAACAGGTACTGCGTGTCGCCGAGCGCGCGCAGGGCCCGGGCCGCGGCCTCGGGGACGTGGCCGGGCGGGTCCACGGTGGAGCCGCTGGAGGCCGCGCTCTCCGCGTAGAGCCGCTCGGCCTGCTCGGAGGGGGCGGGCAGCAGGGCGGTGGTGCCCGCCTCGACGAGCCCGCCGTCCGACCACTGCAGCTCGGCCGGGCCGATCTCGCCGTCCCGGACGAGCTGGATGAACACCTGGTCGGCGGGGAGCCGGGCGCCCAGCAGCGAGGCGGCCTCGCGGACGATGTCGTCGACGTCGAGGGTCTGGCGGATGCGCCCCGCCGTCTCGTACACCACCTCGGCCAGCCGGACGCGCTCCCGCTCGGCCCGGCGCAGCCGCTCGCTCTCGTCGGCCAGCATGTTGATGGCCGAGCCCAGCCGGCGGATCTCGACCGGTCCTCCGGTGGCGGGGGCCCGCGCCTCGTGGTCGCCGGCGGCCAGCCGGTCCAGGGTGCCGCGCATGGCGTCCAGCGGGGGCACGAGCACCCGGTAGGTCCGCACCGAGGCGAACAGGGCCAGGGCGATGGCGACGAGGGCGAAGGCGGCCGTCCCCGCCAGCGCCAGCAGGCGCTGCCGCTCGCTCTCCTGGACGAGCGTGTCGCTCCTGCCCCTCAGGTAGGTCTCCAGGTCCTGAGCGGCGGCCACGACCTGCTCGTAGAGCCGCTGGTGCTCCCGGACGTAGCGGGCCGTCTCGTCGCGGTCGTCCCGGTCCACCTCGCCGGCCCGGTCGGCGTGGGCGGCCCAGGCGAGGAAGCGGCGCTCCAGCTCGGCGGTGAGCCTGCGCTCCTCGGGCGTGTCCGCCCGCGCGACCAGGACCTCCAGGAGCGACCGGGCGCTCTCGCGGGACTGCCGGTAGTACTCCTCGGACTGCCCGAACAGCAGGTGGTTGCTCAGGCCCCGGGCGGCCTCGTTCATCTCCACGGTCATCTTGAGGTTGTTCACCCGGACCGGGGCGTTGTGCTCGACGATCCGGTCCAGCGCGGCGCTGTGCCGTACCGACTCGACCGCGCCGACGACGCCGCCCAGCAGGACGAGGGAGACCAGCAGCACGAAGGCACTGCGCAGGGTGCCCGCGACACTGCGGTCGGACCACTTCATCGCTGCTCGCCTCCCATGGACCCGCCCCGCCCTCCCGTGGGCCCGCCCTGGGCGGAGAACCCCTCCCGCGTCATTACCCCCCAGACCTGCTGTGTACGGCGCAGCGCCGCGAGGATCCCCTGCGCCCCCCACCAGGCGTTGAACTGCCGGTACCCGAAGTTCTCGAAGAGGGCCGCCAGGGCGGCGGCGCCCAGGTCGCGCCAGCGGCCGTAGCGGTGGAAGGCGTACTCCTCCACGGCCAGCGCCACGAAGGCCACCAGGAGCGAGTAGCCGTACGAGGCGAGCATGACCGCGACGGCGAAGGGGATGTCGACGGCGCCGACCAGCACGCCGAGGGGGACCAGGACCAGGCCGCTCAGGCTGACCAGCGGGGCGAACAGCTCGAAGACCACGTAGTACGGCAGGGCGATCAGCCCGATCCGCCCGTAGCGGGGGTTGGCGAACATCGTGCGGTGCTTCCACGCCAGCTCGGCCAGTCCGCGCGACCAGCGGCGGCGCTGCCTGCCCAGCACGGCGAGCGTGGACGGCGCCTCGGTCCAGGAGACCGGTTCGGAGACGAAGACGATCCGGTAGTCGCGGCCCTGCTCGCGCATGTGCCGGTGGAGCCGGGTGACCAGTTCGGCGTCCTCGCCGATGGAGCCGGGGTCCAGGCCGCCGACCTCGACGACGACGTCCCGCCGGAACAGCCCGAACGCCCCGGAGATGATCAGCAGGCCGCCCAGCCGCGACCATCCGGTACGGCCCAGCAGGAACGCGCGCAGGTACTCGATCACCTGGATGCGGACCAGCCACTGGCGCGGCATGCGGACCTTGGCGACCCGCCCGCCGATGACGTCGCAGCCGTTGGCGATGCGGATCACCCCGCCGGTGGCGATGACGCGCAGCGGGTCGTCGGTGAACGGCTTCGCCACGGACAGCAGCGCCCCCGCGTCCAGGATCGAGTCGGCGTCGACCATGCAGACCAGGGGGTGGCGGGCGAAGTTGACGCCCACGTTGAGCGCGTCGGCGCGGCCGCTGTTGGCCTTGCGGACGACCAGCAGGGTCTGCGAGCCGCTGGCGGGCACGTGGACGGAGAGCACCCGGCCGCGCGTCGGGATGTCGTCGGGCACCACCCTGGGGACCCTGACGAGGTCGTACTCCTCGCGCAGCCGGTCGAACGTGCCGTCGCGCGAGCCGTCGTCGACGACGATGATCTCGAAGCTCGGGTAGCGCATGGAGAGCATCGCGCGCACGGCCTCGACGATGCCCGCCTCCTCGTTGTAGGCGGGCATGATCACGCTGATGGCGGGGTTGAGCGGGTTGGCGTAGACGTCGTCGGCGCCGGCGAAGGCCACCCGCCGGTGGTAGTGGACGGAGTCCCAGGTCGCCAGCGCGATGAGCACCAGGTAGCTGGTGTTGACGCACAGGAAGTAGACCATCACCACGCCGCTGAAGGCCGCCAGCAGCCACCGCACGCCGTCCGCGAGCGTCTCCAGGGCGCCCGGCAGGCTCGCGCCCGCCGCCGCGGCGGCGAGCGCGCCCGCGCTCATGGCGCCGCGGCCGGCCTCAGCGGACGCCCCTCGGCCAGGTCGAGGACGGCCAGTGCCTCCTTGGCGTGGCCGGCGGCCCGCTTCCCCATGGTCCCGGCCGCGGCCTCCTCCAGGACGTCCCTGGCCGGCCCGCCGAGCCGGGTGAGCGAGCGTGCGGCGTTGTGCGCGACCCGGTAGTGGTGGTCGGCCAGCAGGCCGCGCAGCGCCGGGACCCCGCCGGCCGCACCGATGTCCCCCAGCGCGCTCGCCGCCTCCGCGCGCACGGCCGTCGGGTGGATGAGGCTGGTGGCGCCGGCGAGCGCGTCCAGGCAGGCCGGCGTGCCCAGCCGGCCGAGCGACGCGGCGGCCCGGGCCCGCACCTCGGTGGAGGGGTCCATGGTCAGCGCGCGGATCAGCGCCGCGACGGAGCCGACGGAGCCGATGACCCCGAGCACTTCCGCGGCGATGGCCCGGACCGCAGGATCGGGGTGGGCCATCGCCTTGGCCAGGGCGGGCCGGGCCGCCGGGCCGATCCTGATCAGCGCCTGGGCGACCACGTCGGAGGGGATCCGCCCGCCGGACAGGCTGCGCAGCAGCGGGGCGGCGGCCTGGGGCTCGCCGATCCGGCCCAGCGCCCGCGCGGCCGAGGTCCGCACCTCGGGGTGGCGGTCCGTCAGCAGGCCGACCAGGGCTCCGACGGCCTCGGCGTGGTGCAGGAGCCCCAGCACGTTGGCCGCCCGGGCCCGCCGTACCGCGCCGCGGCGCGACAGGTCGGCCAGGGCGGAACGGGCGGCCCCCCGCTCCTGGAAGAGCCTCGCCAGCGCGGCGTTGCCCTGCCCGCTGACCTTGCCGAGCAGGGAGACCGCGCTGGCCTGCACCACCAGCCAGCGGCGCCGGTCCATGGCCGCCAGCCGCCGGAGCGGCTCGTCGACGTCGTCCTCGTCGCCGGCGGTGAGCCGGAGCAGCAGGGGGCGGACCTCGGCGGCGATCCGCGCGTCGCGACGGGTCCGCAGGCGGCGCAGGAGACGGCCCGTGACGATCACCACGCCCAGCACGGCCACCGCGGCCAGCAGCAGCGCCAGGGTGACGGTGACCAGGCGGACCGTGTCCACGGTCACGTCCTCGCCCGGGTCAGCACGGACTGCACCCGGTCGGCCAGCACCCTCGGGCTGAACGGCTTGACGATGTAGTCGTCGGCGCCGGCCGCCAGCCCGACCGACACGTCGCGCTCCTGGGCCCGCGCGGTCAGCAGGATGATCGGCAGCTCCGCGGTCTGCTGGTCCTTTCGCAGCTCACGGCAGACGTCGATGCCCGACATGCCGGGCATCATGACGTCCAGCAGGACGATGTCGGGCGCCTGGTCGTGGGCCTTGCTCAGCGCGGAGCGGCCGTCCCCCACGGGGACGACGGTGTGACCGATCTGCTCCAGCTTGAAGACGATCAGGTCGCGGATGTCGGCGTCGTCTTCTGCGACGAGGATGGTGGCCATCGCCTCAGTTCACCTCCCACAGTGAGTCCACGGCTTTCTTGACGTCCGCGCGCCGGAACGGCTTGGGGAGGACGGCGTCGGCGTTGATGTCGAGGAGGTCCTCGGCGTCGAGGACCGACGTGACGACGATCCTGCAGTCACGGGTGCGCGGGTCCGCCTGCAGGGCGCGGGCCACCTGCCTGCCGTCGATGCCGGGCAGGCGTATGTCGAGGACGACCAGGTCGGGCGGGTCGGCGACGGCCAGGAGGAACCCGAGCTCGCCGTTGTCGGCGGTGCGGACCTCGCATCCCAGGCCGTCGAGATGGCGCTGCAGGAGATCTCGGACGTCCTGCTCGTCCTCGATCACGAGTACGCGAGGCTGCACCAGCGTCCACCACCCGATCTTCGCCCCCTTGCCCGGGACCGCCGCGCGGGCGCGCCCGGGATGAGGTGCGAACCGGACCCCCCTGCCCGGACACCTCATTTCGGAATGTTACCAATCGAATTCACTGCGTGGTGATCGGGCGCCCCCGGCGGAGATCGCTCCTGAAAAGCACCCGGGTGGCAACTTCAGCCGGGCGCTTTCCTGCCGAATGTCGGAGTGGCGTCCCCGTCCCCCGCGGGGAACCGGCGTCAAGGGATTGACGAGCAGATTTCTCAACGGACTGAGGAGAGGCCGCGATGCGGGACTTCGAAACGATCGTCCAGATGGTCGATCCGCGCTGGATACGCGAGATGCGCGTGTTCGCCCTGCAGTACGAGGAGGAGCGGCACAAGGTCCGCTCCTCGTGGATCCCCGCCTCGGTGGACGACGAGACGTGGTTCGAGCTCTACCTGACCGCGACCAGCGTCGAGCAGGACATCGCGCTCATCTGAACGCGTGACGACCATGACCGAGAACGAGGACCTCGTCCGGACCGCACCACCGGACCCGCCCCGAACCACCCCCCGCACCGCCCCGCACACGATGTCCCGCCCCGCCGTCGCGACCCCCCTGGCCGACGGCGCACGCCCGGGCACGCTCCTGATGCGCCGCCGATTCGCGGGCCTGCCCGAGCAGGTGGGACAGGCCCGCCGTTTCGTGGCGCTGGCGGTCGGCGACCGCGCCGCGGCCGACCAGGCCGTCCTGATGACCTCCGAGCTGGCCACCAACGCCGTGCAGCACACCCGCAGCGGCGCGGGCGGCTTCTTCGAGGTCAGCGTCTACCTCGCGGGCCCGTTCCTGCGGGTGGAGGTCGCCGACGGGGGCGGCCCCGCCGGGACCCCGTCGGCGCGCGCCCTGGATCCCCTCGCCGAGCAGCTGCCCGGCGGCCGGGGACTGGCGATCGTGGAGCTGTGCGCGACCCGCTGGGGCCAGTCGGGCGACGACTCCGGACGCGTGGTCTGGTTCGAGCTGCCCCAGGACTGAGGTCCCCCGTCCCGCACCACCGCCGTCGCCCCGTCGGTGATCGGCCCCGGAGGCCACCGCGTCTCCCGCCGGCGCGAAGCACCCCACCACCGCCGTCACCGCATCGGTGGCGAGCCCCCATCGACCATGAGGAAGACCACCATGTCCCGTCTGCACGATCTCGGAGTCGGTAAGCGGCTCGGCCTGGCCTTCGCCCTGGTGACGCTGCTCATCACCGTCACCGTCGGCGCCGGCTGGTGGGCGCTGGAGCGCCAGGACGACATCTCCACCCGGATGGACCGGCTGGAGCAGGTCGAGGACGACATCCAGACGTTCGCCTACCACGTCGCCGACCTCACCGGCTGGCAGGGGCTGGTGGCCGCCGACGCCGGCACCTCCATGGGCGGCGAGGCGGCGGTCCGGCCCGGCTCGATGAACCGCGAGGGCCAGCTGGCCAGCAGGGACGCCCTCTACGAGACGCTGGAGAAGACCCACGTCGAGTACCTCACGGCGGCCGAGCGGGCGCAGTTCGACAAGCTCGAGCCCGCCTGGGACCAGTTCTTCGTCGAGGACGACAAGATCATGGAGCTGCTCCGCCAGGGCACGGTGGAGTCCCGCACCGCGGCGATGGAGAACATCAACGGCGGCCCGGCCAGCGACGCCTGGCTCGTGGGCGTCGAGACCTCCGCCGCGCTGCAGAAGTCCGTCAGCGAGCGCATCGCCGCACTGGAGGACGAGGCCGCGCAGGTCAAGGAGACCAGCACGCGGATGCTGCTCGGCACCCTGGCCGTGGCGCTGCTGCTGGCCGTCGTCCTCAGCGTCGCGGCGACACGCTCGGTGGTGCGCCCGCTCAACGTCGTGGTGGGCGCGCTGGGACGGGTGGCCCGCGGGGACATGACGGTGCGGCTCGGCCTGGGACGCCGTGACGAGCTGGGCCGGCTCGGCGACGCCCTGGACGCCACCACCGAGGCCCTGCGCACCACCGTCTCCACCGTCGTCGCGCACAGCGGATCCCTCGCGGCCTCCTCCGAGCGCCTGTCACGGGTCTCGGAGCGCATCGCCTCCTCCGCCGCGGAGGCCAGCGCCCAGTCCGGGGTGGTGGCCTCCGCGGCGGAGGAGGTCTCCCACAACGTGCAGGTCGTGGCCGCCGGCGGTGAGCAGATGAGCGCGGCGATCGCCGACATCTCCCGGAGCACCTCCGACGCCGCCGAGGTCGCCGCCGAGGCGGTCCAGGTGGCCGAGAGCACCAACACACTGATGGCACAGCTCGGCACCTCGTCCGCGGAGATCGGCGACGTCGTCAAGACGATCACCTCGATCGCCGAGCAGACCAACCTGCTGGCCCTCAACGCCACCATCGAGGCGGCGCGGGCCGGGGACGCGGGCAAGGGCTTCGCGGTCGTCGCCGGGGAGGTCAAGGACCTCGCGCAGGAGACCGCCAAGGCGACCGAGGACATCTCCAAGCGGGTCGAGGCCATCCAGGCCGATGTCGCCGGGGCGATGGAGGCCATCACCCGCATCAGCTCGATCACCGGCCGGATCGACACCCACCAGGCGGCCGTCGCCGCGGCCGTGGAGGAGCAGACCGCCACCACCGGCGAGATGAACCGGAACGTGGCCGAGGCCGCCACCTCCAGCAACGAGATCGCAGCCAACATCGCCGCGATCGCGCAGGCCACCGCCGTCACCACCGCGGGGGTGGAGGAGTCGCACCGGGCGGCGGCGGAACTGGCCGAGCTGAGCGGCTCACTGCGCGACCTGGTCGGCCGCTTCACCATCTGACGGGAGCCCGTGCCGGGCGCCGCCGTGCCCGGGGCCTGTGCCGTACGGCCGCGCCGCCCCGTCTCGGCGCGGGCTCCGGGCACGGCACGGCCGAGGGACCGGGGCCGGGAGCGCGGGCGGCCGCCGCGACACGGCGAGGCCGCCACCGGATCGTCCGGTGGCGGCCTCGTGGTTCCCGGGGGAGCGACGCCGTGGAGGATCCGGGCGGTCAGTCCCGCCCGGACGCCAGGCGGGTGCTGAGGAGGCGCGCCCCGGCGTAGACGCCGGCGCCCGTCAGGAGCAGCAGAGCGAAGACGAACCCGCTCGGGATGAAGGAGCCGTCCTCGCCGCCGGAGGCCAGGACGGGGTCGGCCTCGAGCGGGGTCGCGCCGGAGGCGCCCGGGACGAGGCTCTCCGGGGACGGGGTCGCGGTGGCGGCCTGCTCCTTCGCGGGCGCGGGCACGGGCGCGGGCACGGACGCGGATGCGGCCGGCGTGGACGTGGCGCCCGGCGTCGCCGGGGTCTTCTCGGCGCGCGTCCCGGCGCGCGTCCCGGTGGACGTTCCGGCGGACGTTCCGGCGGACGTTCCGGCGGACGCCGAGGAGGAGCCCGGCGAGGACTTCGAGGGCGCCTTCGAAGGGGTCGGCGCCGGGGCGGAGGACCGTTCCGGGGCGGCGGAGGTCTTCCCGGGGGTCTTCCCGGCGGAGGGCTCCCCGGCGGCCGGGGACTCCTCCGACTGCGCGGCCTCGGCCGTGTCGGGCCCGGTCACCAGCTGCCCGCTCAGCGCGGTTCCGATGGCGGACATGCCCTGGATCGAGGGAACGCCGTCCTGCGCCGCCCAGGCCCGGGTGGAGAACGGCATCGGGTAGCTCTTCGTCCCGACGCCCCCGCCCCACTTGGTGACGACGTAGTCGACCTGGATGTGGCCCTTGCCGCCGTTGCCCTCCACCGTGAGGGTCCTGGGGTCGAACTTCCCTCCGGTCAGGTCGGCGAAGGTCTTGGCGTCCAGATCCAGCATGACGCCCCGGTTCGACGGCTCGCCCGGGCCCCGGTCACCCACGAAGAACGGCGCCTTCCTGCCCTTGTAGACCACATAGCCCTCGGTCATCAGCGGCCACGACGGGGAAGCGGCCAGACCCTTCTGCATCGGCTTACCCGAGGCCGGAAGACCGGTGTCACCGTTACGGCCCGAGCCGTCGTCCCAGAAGTAGGACGCGGTCGTGCTGCCCGTGAGCATCGCCTTCCGGCTCTCGGCACTCGTGGCGGAGGCCGTACCCCCGAGCGCCGCAGCAGTCCCGACGACCAGTGACAGGCCCAGTGCGGCGCCCAGCGCGCGGCGGGCGAAGTCCGTGGTGAAGGTCATGAAAAGTGCGGATCCTTACCAGGCGGGGACAGGTCGTCCGGCCGGGCGGCCGGGGCAGGCCCTGCCGTAGCGGCCCACGTATCCCAGTAAGCCGGGGCGGCGTAGCGGAACCATTGCAGGAAAGGTGCATACCGGTTGCCGCAGCCGGGAATCGTTAAGCTCGCCGCCCTCCCCGGATCCGTCCCGCGGTGGTCCGGGCGGGCCCCTGCGGCGGTGCCCGCCGGCCCGGGGCCCGGGCCGGGGCGGCGCGCGGAACGTCACGATGATCTCTGGTTTCGGTCGCTTGGGTCGCTTCGGTCCGCTTCTCCCGGGGCGGCCGCGGCGCGCCCGGCCCGGAAGCGACCCTCGGACCTTCGGTCGCTGGTCGGTCGCTGACCTTCGGTCGCTACCGGATCCGCAGGTCAGAACCCTTGCGAAGGGAGATCAGCGACCGAAGCGACCCAGGGTCCGGGTATATGGCCGGAATTTACTCACGCGCGTGCGCGTCATAGACCCGGACCTTCAGTCGCTTCGGTCGCTTTTCTGGTTGCGAAACCGGCGATGACCTGCTGTTTCATCTCAGCGACCCGGTGCAGCGACCGAAGCGGCTCAGTCGCTGCGCCCCGGGTTCGGTCGCTGGCCTTCGGTCGCTGGGGCCGGTGGAGGCCCCAGGGCGCCGGGAGCGGCCGTCGCCGCGCCCGGCCACCGGCCCCCACCTCGCGGGATGACGATCACACGGCCGTCTTCCCGCGTCGGCGACGGCGTGTCCGCTAGCCTGTGCTGATGTTCGGATCTTCAGTCGCTTCGGTCGCTTCGGTCACTGCACCGGCGGCCGCTCCGGCGGGAGGTCCGTACGGTGCCGCGACCGTCGACCGCCAGCGACCGGAGGGGACGAGGTGAACCCGCCCGAGGAGGACCGCGACCGGCCCAGGCCGCCGGCCGGGCCGCCCGCGATCGCTCGCTGGTGCGCGGCGCAGGGCTGGCCGGTCCATCCGCTGGCCCCGGGGCGCAAGACGCCCGCGGGCAACTGCCGCGCCTGCCAGGAGAACCGCCACCCGCCCGCCGGCTGCCCCTGCGTCCCCGCCGGACGCTGGTGCCACGGCTTCCACGCCGCCACGACCGACCGCGGGCGGATCGCCGCCTGGTGGGGCGCCAACCCGGCTTTCGGGGTCGGCGTCGCCTGCGGCCCGGCTGGCCTGGTCGTCATCGACGTCGACGCCCACCCCGCCCCCGTGCCGGCCCGCGACCGGATCCTGCCGGGCATCCCCATCCACGAGCGGGTCGACCTCACCGGCCTGGCCACCGGCTTCCACACCCTCGCGCTGCTGGCCGCGCTGCGCGGCGCCCCGGACCCGGCGCAGGACACCGGCACGCTGCGCGTGCGCACCCCCTCGGGCGGCCTGCACGTGTGGTACCGCACCGACCGGGCCCGCCCGTTCCTGTGCTCCGTCGGCTCGGCCCCCGGCACGGGAAGGGCGCTGGCCTGGCAGGTCGACGTCCGCGCGAGCGGCGGCTACATCATCGCCCCGGGAATCCGGACCGCGGACGGCGTCTACACCCCGGTCGGAGACCGCCGCAGCCCCGCCCCGCTGCCCGGGTGGCTGGCCGGGGAGCTCATCCGGACCGGTCACCTCGACGACTCCGGGAGACCGGGCGCCCCGGGCCCGGCCGTCCCGGCGGCTCCGGTGGCGCCGCCGCGCGCCCGCCAGGCCGTCATCAGGGCCGGAGGCGGCCGGGACGCGGCCGCCCGGGCCCTCGACGGCGTGCTGGCCGAGGTCGCCGCCTGCGCGGCCGTGCCCGAGGGGGCGGGCTTCAGCGGCAAGCTCAACACCGCCGCCTACACCGCCGGGGGCCTCGTCGCCGCGGGCCACCTCGCGCGGGCGGAGGCCGAACGGCTCCTCACCGAGACCGCGGCCCAGGCCCGTCCGGGGCAGGAGCGACGCTGCGCCCAGATCATCCGGAGCGGCATGGACGCCGGTGCCCGCCGTCCGCTCCACATCGGAGGACGCGCATGAGTCCCTCACCAGGACAGGGGGGGTTCGACCCGGCCGCGGTCGCCCAGCAGATGCTCGACCTGGCGATCCCCGCGGTCGAGATCCCCTCCGGCGTCCCCGTCGAGGTCCCCGCCGGGGGCGGGGCCTCCGCACCGGCCCCGGCCCGCTCCGCCGTCCAGGTCACAGGGGAGCCGCACCCGCCGGCCGCCGGGCAGGAGGCGGTCACCGCCGACGGCCTGCTGCCGGACTCGCTCTCCGACCGCGGCAACGCCAAGCTCTTCGTCCACCTGTACGGCAAGGACTTCCGGCACGTGCCCGGCCTGGGCTGGTACCGCTGGGCGGGACACCGCTGGGAGCTCGACGAGAGCGACACCGTCGTGTGGGCCGCGGGGGAGATGGCCGAGAACATCGCGGTGACCGACCCTCGCGGCGTCTTCAACGAGCGCGACCTGCGCCGCCACCGCCGCCGCTCCCTGTCGACCTCCGGCATGAAGGCCCTGCTGACCCAGGCCAAGGCGGCCCCGGGCATGGTGCTCGGCGCCGATCTGCTGGACGCCGACCCGTACGCGCTGTGCACCCCCGCCGGCGTGGTGGACCTGCACACCGGGGTCATCACCCGCCCGGACCCCGCGCGGCACTTCCACTCGCGGTCCACCACCGTCTCACCCGAGCGCATGCCCACCCCCCGCTGGGAGCGCTTCCTCGGTGACATCTTCGGCACCGACGCCGAGGGCCGGCAGACGACCGATTTCCTGCACCTGCTGCTCGGCTACTCCATCACCGGTGACGTCGGCGCCCAGGTCCTGCCGTTCCTGTACGGCCAGGGCAAGAACGGCAAGTCGGTGCTGCTGGAGGTGATGCTCCAGCTGCTGGGCGACTACGCCGACGCGGCGCCGCCCGGATTCCTCATGGCCAAGACGTTCGACGGCCATCCCACCGACCTGGCCGAGCTGCACGGGCGGCGCGTCATCGTCTGCTCCGAGCTCAAGCCCGGCGACAAGTTCGACGAGGCCCGCGTCAAGCTGCTCACCGGCGGCGACAAGATCAAGGCCCGGCGGATGCGTCAGGACTTCTTCTCCTTCGACCCGACCCACCACCTGTGGCTGCTGGGCAACCACCGCCCCGAGGTGTCCAGCGGCGGGTTCGCGTTCTGGCGGCGCATCCGGCTGATCCCGTTCGAGCGGGTGGTCTCCGAGGAGCGCAAGATTGACAACCTGGCGCGTGTGCTCGTACAGGAAGAAGGACCGGGGATTCTCGCCTGGCTGGTCGACGGGGCGCGCCGTTACCTGGCGGGCGAGAAGGACCTGAGCGGACCACAGCGGGTGCGGCTGGCCACCGACGCCTACGCGGAAACGGAGGACCATGTGGGGCGCTTCATCTCGGAGGCGTGCAAACTGGATGCCGGTATGAGAGCCGAGCAGGCCCACCTGTACACCGAGTACGCGCGCTGGTGCGGGTTCGAGGGCGCCACCCCCGTCTCCGCCCGCGCGTTCGCCGCCCGTGTCCGCGAGGCCGTGGGACTGTCCTCGCCCCGGCAGATGGTCCTGTCCAACTCGCGCAAGTACTACCCGGGGATCGGCCTGATCTCCGATCTCCACGCCGAGGAGCAGCAGTCGTGAGTGAGCGGAGCGAGCCAACCATGGGTACGGCGGCGCCCACGCGGCCGACGGAGGAGGCCCCGTGAGCGCGTTGATCGACCCCGAGGACCTGGTGCACGAGACCGAGCTCGTCTGGCTGGAGGACATCGAGTCCCTCGACTACGTCCGCCAGTCGCTGGACCGGCTGCCCAGCCGCAAACGCAAGCCCCCCTACCACCGTGACGGCCGCATGGTCGGCTACGCCGTCATCGGGCCCGACGCCAAGGCGTCGGCCGCCTCCGGGACCTTCCGCCGCCGGGTGTTCTGGCTGCTTCCGCACGACCGCGACCAGCAGCCCGACGGCCTGTACGCCACCGGAGCGCCCTCCGAGGCCGTCGACCCCCGCACGGTGGCGCCGAAGGTCGCCGGGTACAAGACCGAGCGCTCCGAGGGAGGTCCCGCCTCCGAGGCCATGCTCGAGCTCGGCCGCACCCTGCCCAAAGCCTGATCCCCGGCTGATCCGCCCAGTCTGCCCGCCCGGCCTCCGCAGCCGGAGGGGCGTGCCGGTCCTGCGCCGTCTGACCGCCGTGTCAGGCGGCGTCGTGCTGCCAGGGGGTGGTGGCCAGCAGGGCGGGGACGCGGTCGGCGGGCACGGGGC
>NZ_JBHSBM010000036.1:67291-115388 GCF_042650625.1 Planomonospora corallina | reverse complement strand
GATGGTACTGCACTCGGGAGGGTGTGGGAGAGTAGGTCGCCGCCGGACATTCTTTATACGAGGGCCCCCGCCTGTGGCGGGGGTTTTCGTGTTTTCTGAAACGTTTCCATTCGGCTTCGCGGTCGTTCTGGCGAGGGAGGCCCTGGCGGAGCGTTGTGTCTCCTCATCGGGCTTTCTCTTGTTCTTCGTCCACCAGTACATAGGTCTCGAGGCGCAGGGTGTCCTGACTTTTCTCTACCGCGACGATTCGGATCTGGGCATGCCTTCCCTTGGTGGTCAGTACGCATGAGCTCCAATGAAAGACTTTATCCTCGGAGCCGTTGATGCCGGCAGCCATCTTGCCGATGCTTATGCCGTTCCGTGCCTCATAGTCGTCATGCATTCCGCATTTTCTTAGATCGCCGGCCAGTCGGTGTTGCGACTGGGAGAACTCGACCCCGTTTCCGGGTGGAGAGCCGACGAGATCGCTGTTCAGGAGACCGAAATCACCATCCAGCCGTTCTGATTCTTCCTTGGTCTCCGGGCACCCTTGGGTATCCAGGTCACGTGGCAGGGGCGGGGTCTGGGAGTCGGTCTCTGTCGTGAGGACGAATTTGCATGTCGCACCCCCTCTGCGTCTCCACGGATCGTCGGTTCCTGATGCGTCCGAGGAGGCGGGTAGGGCTCCGCCCGATTTCGGTTTGGATTCTTCCGACGTGATCGTTTCCGTTATCGTTGGGGTCGGTTTCGCCTTGGCTTCATCGCGCTCCTGGTTCATCGCGACCCGATACGTGACAAAAGAAGAGACGATCCCTACCGCAACAGTCGCGATGGCGCCCACTATGCCTACTTGCAGCGCGGTTTTTCGCGCGATCTGCGCCTGCTCTATCTGCCCGCTTCGGGCTATTTGAGCTGCTTCTATTGCAGAATCCGGTTTGTCTGAAATGTCGTTTGATTGCGTCATCTTTCCTCCAACTGGAGAAAGATACCGCCATCATGTCGGCGCTGTGATCGTTTCGTCCGGCTCCGGTAATCATGATCGGATGGGCCGGAGGCAGCAGAGCAGACCGTCAGGTGGTGAAGGACGACGCCATCTCGTCCAGGATCTCGTCCATCACGTCCGCCGGCGGGCGCGCGGACTCCTCCTTCAGCCACATCTGCGCGGCGAGCCGCAACGAGGTGAGGAAGGCGGCCGCGATGACCCACGGTCGCACTCCCGGAGGATGCTCCCGTTCGGCCACGGCCAGAGTGAGATCGTCCTCCAGCGCGGAGTGGTTGGCGAGCTGGCGGGCGAGCAGGGAAGGGTGCTGCTGGGCCAGCCGGGTACGGATCGCCAGCTCCCGGTCGGGGTTGGCCAGGGTGTCGCGCATGTCGTGGACGGCCGCCCGCAGCGCGGTCCATGCCGGTTCCTCCGCGGGGCGGTTGCGTACGCTCTGGACCAGGGCCTGGATCTGCTGCTCGTCGCGGTAGAGCAGCGCGTCCTCCTTGCCGCCGAAGTAGTTGAAGAACGTCCTGCGCGAGATGCCCACCTCGTCCGCGATCGCCTCGATCGTGACGTGGTCGAAACCGTGCTCGAGGGACAGGCGCAGGGTCGCCTCGTGCAGGGCCTGCCGGGTGGCGGCCTTCTTGCGTTCGCGGAGTCCCATGCCGTTGTCCATGCGACCATCATTCTATGGAGAAAAAATGCACAATATGCAATTTTGTACATAATTGATGCTCTCTATCCTAGTGGTGCTGGTCGTGGAGGTTCTGCGACAGGGGAGCGGTGGTGGTGCGCTCGGCTCCCCATCCGGTGGATCGAGGCGGCCTCGCCCCGGACGGAGCGGGTCGTGGCCCGGCCGTCGCGGCGGCTCGCGCGCCCCGGAGATCCGGGCCGGCCGGCGGGCGGACGGGCGCAGAAAGCGGTCCGGGGTCCGGAGAAGGTCACCGGAGAAGACGGAGCAGATCCCACTCGGTCTCGCAGACGCGGCGGCCGATCGCGGCCAGCTCCACCGATCGGGCGCCGCCGCTCAGGTGCCGTATGGCCTGCATGACGCAGATGACGCCCCACTTGAGCACGCCGAAGATCTCCCACCAGCGCAGCGCGTCCGGATCCACCCGGTGCCCGCTCGCCTGCTCGTAGGCCTCGACGAGCTCGCCGTACTCGCCGAACCCGCCGACCGGCAGCGGCGAGCCGAATCTCCACGACCTCACGCACAACCATCCGAGGTCCTCCAGAGGATCGCCGGGGTGGGCCAGTTCCCAGTCCAGCACCGCCCTCACGCCATCGGGGCCGATGATCAGATTGCCGTTGCGGAAGTCGCCGTGCACGACGGTGACCCGGTCGCCCGCGGGCCGGGACGCGGCCAGGCGCAGGAAGGCGAGCTCGAAGACCGGGTGCGGTTGCCCGGTCAGGTCCAGCAGGTCACGCCAGGTCGCCAGCGGATCGTCCGGTACGGCCCGCGGCCCCGGCACGGAGTCCTGAGGCAGGCAGGAGAGCGGCATCCGATGGATCGCGGCCAGGATCTCCCCGCACCGTGCCGCGAGCCGGGGACGCACGGCGGCGAACGCCTCGTCCCGGAGGATCTTGCGAGGGATCGTCTCCCCGGCCACCCGGGTCATCAGGATGTGCCTGTCACCGGCCGACAGGACCCGGGGAACCGGTACGCCGGCCGTCGCGGCGGCCCGCATCAGCTCGGCCTCCCGAGCCAGCCCGATCCCCGTCCCGGGCGGGGAGCCGGGGGAGTCCAGACGCAGGACCAGCTCGTGGACGGCCCCGGCGGGGTCCACCGCGTCGAGCGCCCAGGTCTCGCGGGACGCCCCGCCCGGCAACCGCACGCCCGCGGTGACCGTCGTCCCCTCGCCGAGGGCCTCGCCGAGGACGGCCGCCCGGTGCGCGGCTCCGGGCCCGTCCGCCCATCCGGTTCCTGCGCCGGCGCCGTCCGCCGCTCTGGGCTCGCTCATCACCGCAGGCCGAACTCCCAGTTGCCGCCGGCGGCGTACTCGCCGAGGATCCGGCGGCCGACCGCGTCGATGTGCACCTCGTCCGGGCCGTCGTAGACGCGTGCGGCGCGGGCGTGCCGGTACATCCGGTCCAGGGGCGTGTCGGGCGTCAGCCCTGCGGCGCCGTACACCTGGACGGCCCGGTCGACCACGTTGTGCAGCATCCGCGCCCCGGCCACCTTGACGGCGCCGATCTCCACCCGCGCCTGCTCTCCGCGGTCGATCGCCCGGGCGGCGTGCAGGGTCAGCAGCCGGGCCGACTGGATCTCGGTGTAGGAGTCGAACACGTGCTGCCGCATCAGCTGCCGGTCCGCCAGCGGCCGGCCGGAGGAACTGCGCTCGTGCAGGCGGCGGCACATCAGGTCGAAGGCCCGCTGGGCCTGGCCGAGCCAGCGCATGCAGTGGAAGATCCGGCCCGGGCCCAGCCGCCGCTGGGCGATGACGAACCCCTGGCCGCGCGGGCCGAGGAGGTTGGCGGCGGGCACGCGGACGTTCTCGTAGCGGACCTCGCAGTGGCCGCCGTCGAGGCCGAGCACGGGCGTGTCGCGGACGATCGTGTATCCGGGCGTGTCGGTCGGCACGAGGATCATCGAGAAGGCCAGGTGCGGCGGGGCGTCCGGC
Source organism: Planomonospora corallina (assembly GCF_042650625.1). Taxonomy (NCBI): domain Bacteria; kingdom Bacillati; phylum Actinomycetota; class Actinomycetes; order Streptosporangiales; family Streptosporangiaceae; genus Planomonospora; species Planomonospora corallina. The sequence continues at coordinate 111,806 of NZ_JBHSBM010000036.1, read as the reverse complement.
TCGGTGCGGCACATGACGGTCGTGTACGCGGCCCGGTCCGCGCCGGTGGTGAACCACTTGTGGCCGTTGATCACCCATTCGTCGCCGTCGAGCACGGCCTCGGTCCGCAGCTGGGTGGGGTCGCTGCTGGAGACGGCCGGTTCGGTCATCGCGAAGCTCGGCCAGATCTCCGCCCTGACCAGTGGCTCGAGGAACCTCGCACGCTGCTCGGGCCCGGCGAACTCGTGGAGCATCAGCGAGTCCTGCAGGGTGAACGTGCCGAGCGCCAGCTGCCCGAACTCGCTGCGCCCCTGGACCTCGTTGACGTAGACGTAGTCGAGGAAGGGCAGGCCGCCGCCGCCCAGCTCGGCGGGGTGGCCCAGGGCCCAGAGCCCCTCCTTCCTCGCCTCCTCCTGGAGCTCGCGCAGGACCGCCGCGGCCTCGGGCCCGACCCGGTGCAGGACGTCCTCGGCGGGCTCGACCCGCTCAGTTATGAACGCGTGGACGGCGTCGCGGAGCGGGCGCACGCTGTCGGGGACGGCGAAGGTCATGCGATGATCTCACCCGAGATTCGTTGCCGGGTCAACGGATAAGGAGCCACTTATGTCGCAGGGCAGGTCATCGCACGTTCCGCGGACGCCGCAGGAGCCGCGGACGCCGCAGGGACCGGGGACGCCGCAGGGACCGGGGACGCCGTCGCCGGCCGCTCCCGGCCCCCACGACGTCCCGTCCGCGGCCCGGCTCGTCGCCGCCGTCCGCGACTTCCTGGAGAGCGATGTGCTCCCCGCCGTCGACGGCCGGGTGCGTTTCCACACCCGGGTCGCGGTCAACGTGCTCGGCATGGTGGAGCGGGAGCTCGAGTTCGGGCCGGACCAGGCCGCCGCCCACGCCGCCCGCCTGGAAGGGCTCGGCTTCACCTCCGACGCCGAGCTCGCCTCCGCCGTCCGCGCGGGGCTGGACCATCCCGCTCTCGTCGCGGCCCTGACCGGGGCCGTCCGGGACAAGCTCGCGGTGGCGAACCCGTCCTACCTCGACGACTGACGGCCGGGCGGTGGCACGCCGGGGCCGGACCCCCGCTCGCCGTCCCTCCTGACACGGGTACGGCCCGCACCGCCACCGCGAGGTGCGGGCCGTACCGGGACCCGGAGCGCTCCGGGCGTCAGTGGTCCAGGTCCAGGTCCTTGACGCGGGGGTCGCCCTCGTCGGCGAAGTAGTGGTCGCGGTGGGTGGCGTCGTCACCGTCGGCGAGCCTCGCGGCGCGGGCGACGACCGTGCCGAGGGCCGCGACGGCCAGGTTCACGGCCAGGGCGAGGATGCCCGCGTAGATGGTCATCTTCGTGTCCAGGCCGAGCTTCTCCAGCGGGAAGGCCGAGCCGGCGAAGTGGGCCTTGGTCGGGCTGGAGACGTTGTAGAGCATGACCATGCCGGCGGTCATGCCCGCGACCCACCCGGCGATCAGGCCGCCCCGGTGGAACCAGCGGGTGTACAGGCCCAGGGCCACCGCCGGGAGCGTCTGCAGGATGATGACGCCGCCGATGAGCTGCAGGTCGATGGAGAATCCGGTGTCCAGGAAGAGGATGCAGGCCACCGCGCCGACCTTCACCAGCAGCGAGGTGATCTTGGAGACGCGGGCCTCGTCGGCGTCGCTCGCGGCGGGCTTGATGTACTCCTTGTAGATGTTCCGGGTGAACAGGTTCGCCGCGGCGATCGACATGATCGCGGCGGGGACCAGGGCGCCGATGCCGACCGCGGCGTAGGCCACGCCGGTGAACCAGTCGGGGAACATCTTGTCGAACAGCTGCGGCACGATCGTGTTGTTGTCCTTGCCGATCGGCTGGACCCCGGCCGCGATGGCCATGTAGCCGAGCAGCGCGATCAGGCCGAGCAGCAGGCTGTAGGCGGGCAGCGCGGACATGTTCCGCTTGATGACGTCGCGGTTCTTCGAGGCCAGCACGCCGGTGACGCTGTGCGGGTACAGGAACAGCGCCAGCGCCGAGCCGAAGGCCAGCGTGACGTACTGCAGCTGGTTGTTCGCGTTGAGCAGGATGCCGTCGGGCGCCGGGGTGGCGTCGAACTTCGCCTGGGCGGCGTCGAAGATGGAGTCCCAGCCACCCAGCTTGGCCGGGATGACGATGACGGCGGCCAGGATCACGATGTAGATCAGCGTGTCCTTGACGAAGGCGATCAGCGCGGGGGCGCGCAGGCCCGACTGGTAGGTGTAGGCCGCCAGGATCGCGAACGCGATGACGATCGGCAGGTGGCCGGTGACGCCCATCGACTTCAGCACGGCCTCGATGCCGACGAGCTGCAGCGCGATGTACGGCATGGTCGCCGCGATGCCGGTGACCGCGATCAGCAGCGCCAGCGTGGGCGAGCCGAACCGGGCCCGGACGAAGTCGGCCGGGGTGACGAAACCGTGGATGTGCGAGACCGACCAGAGACGGACCAGCACCAGGAACACCATCGGATAGATCACGACGGTGTACGGCACCGCGAAGAAGCCCATCGCGCCCGCGCCCCAGAGCAGGGCGGGCACGGCCACGAAGGTGTAGGCGGTGTAGAGGTCGCCGCCGACGAGGAACCAGGTGATCCACGAGCCGAAGCTCCGGCCGCCCAGCCCCCACTCGTCCAGGGTGGCCAGGTCGTCCGGGCGGCGCCAGCGCGAGGCCACGAATCCCATGCCGCTGACGACCGCGAAAAGGACGGTGAATATGATGATTTCGGTCAGGTGCTCCTGCATGCGGTCACCGCCCCCGCTTCGTCATCCGGTAGACGACCGTGGTGGTGGCGACGCCGACCGCGATGAAGGCGAGCTGGAGCCAGTAGAAGAGCGGGAAGCCGAACAGCCGGGGCTCGTCGGCGTTGAAGAGGAAGGGCAGCAGCGGCAGGACGATCGGTACGAGCAGCAGCCAGTTCCACGGGCTGTGGTCGCTCCGCTCCCCGTTCGGTGTGGTCAACGCGATCTCCTCGTGGTGGAGAGAGCCGGTCGGCCATGACCGGCCCTTGAGCTGTCCGGAGAGTAACCACGTGATCGTTTCGCTGCGGTCACCGCGCGCCCAGTGGACCCGTCGGCGCGGCGAACGGTCCCGTCCCCGGCCGCGGCGTTCCGTCCGCCGAGGTCGCACGCCCGCTCCCCGCCCGCCGTACCGCTCCGGCGACCGGTTCCCCCCGCTCGCCGCACCCTGTCCGCACCGCTCTTGACAGGAACGCGTGCCGTCCTGGCGGGACCGGGCGGCCGCGGGCCGGATGCGGGGCCTTCCTGGGCGCGGCGGGTCAGGCGGTCGAGGAGGGGTCCTCCTCGACGGCGACCGGTACGCCTCCAAGGAGCGCCTCGGGAAAACATGACAGGAGATGGCCTCTTTTCCTGATGGCATCGTGGCCATGGAGATGCCACTGAGAGGAAAGGTCGCCCTGGTCGCCGGGGCGACGCGGGGGACCGGCCGGGCGATCGCGGTCGAGCTGGGCGCCGCCGGGGCCACCGTCTACTGCACCGGCCGTACGACGCGCGGGCAGCGCTCGGAGATGGACCGGCCGGAGACCATCGAGGAGACGGCCGAGCGGGTGACCCGGGCCGGCGGCGAGGGGATCGCCGTCCAGGTCGACCACCTGGAGCCGGACCAGGTGGAGGCGCTGGTGGAGCGGGTCGACCGCGAGCACGGCCGGCTCGACGTGCTGGTCAACGACATCTGGGGCGGCGACAAGTTCGCGGCCTGGGACACGCCGGTCTGGGAGCACCCCCTGGACGACGGGCTGCGCCTGCTCCGCCTCGCCGTCGACACCCACCTGATCACCAGCCACTTCGCGCTGCCCCTGCTCATCCGCAACCCCGGCGGCCTGCTCGTCGAGGTCACCGACGGCACCTGGGAGTACAACGCAGACCACTACCGGGTCTCCTGCTTCTACGACCTGGCGAAGGTCGCGGTGAACCGGCTCGGCTTCTCCCAGGCGCACGAGCTGCGCCCGCACGGCTGTACCGCCGTCTCCCTGACGCCCGGCTGGCTCCGCTCGGAGATGATGCTGGAGATCTACGGCGTCACCGAGGAGAACTGGCGCGACGCCACCGCCAAGGAACCGCACTTCGTGATCTCGGAGTCGCCCGCCTTCACCGGGCGCGCGGTCGTCGCGCTGGCCGCCGACCCGGACCGGGAACGCTGGTCGGGGCAGTCCCTGTCCAGCGGGCGGCTGGCCCGGGTGTACGGCTTCACCGACGTCGACGGCACCCGGCCGGACGCCTGGCGCTACATCGTCGAGGTCCAGGAGGCGGGCAGGCCGGCCGACGACACCGGCTACCGCTGAGCCCGGGAGCGCCGGCGCCCCGCAGGGGGGACGGCGCTCCCCGCCGGGCCGTCCCGGGCCGTCCCGGCGTCCGTCCCGGCGTCCGTCCCGGCGTCCGGTCCGGCGTCCGGTCCGGCGTCCTGCCGGGGGTCCGCCGGGGCCGGGCCGTACAGGCGGGACGTGCGGGCGGCGGCCCCGGCGAGGCGGGCGCGCAGGGAGGGCGGGCCGACGACCTCGGCCTCCGGCCCGAAGCGGAGCAGCTGGCCGTAGGCGATCTCGGAGGACTCGACGGGCAGGCTGAGCGTGGTCCAGCCCTCCTCGTCGGGTTCCCCGGCCGAGGCCAGGGCCTCGCCGAGCGCCGCCGGGTCGGCCACGTGCCGGAGCGCGCGCAGGCCGGCGGGGCTGAGCCGTACGGTGACGCGCTCGGTGAGCAGGGAGCGGGCGAACTCCGCGGCCCGCCCGGCCCAGAAGGCCGCCAGGTCGAAGTCGCGGTCCCGGTCGAAGCGCCGGTCGGTGTGGACGGTGACGGCGGAGAAGCGGTCCACCCGGTAGATCGCCGAGCGGGTCGCCAGATACCAGACCCCCGCCTTGAGCACGAGCCCGTACGGCTCCAGCACCCGCTCGGCGTCCCGGTAGCGCGCGCCGACCGGATGGTCTCCCCAGACCGCCCTGGCCAGCGGGGCCAGCGGCTCCGGCGGCGGGCGCTCGCTGGCGAACCAGCCGGGGGCGTCGAGGTGGAAGCGCTGCGCCGCCGTGGCGGGGGCGTCGCGCAGGGTGGGGGAGAGCGCCGCCGAGGCCTTGAGCCGGGCGGTGGCGGCCACCTCGCCCAGGCCCATCTCCCGCAGCGCCTCCGGCACGCCGGACAGGAACAGCGCCTCGGCCTCGACCCGGTCCAGGCCGGTCAGGCGGGTCCGGTAGCCGTCCAGCAACCGGTAGCCGCCGCCGCGCCCCCGGTCGGCGTAGACCGGGATGCCGGCCTCCGACAGGGCGAGCACGTCCCGGTGCACGGTCCGCTCGGAGACCTCCAGCTCCCGGGCCAGCTCGGCGGCGGTCATGCCGCCCCGCGCCTGGAGCAGCAGGACCAACGACACCAGCCTGGCCGCGCGCACGCGCCGACTCTAACGCCGTTCCCCCCCGCGGCCGTCCTCTCCCGGCCTCCCCGGCCCCGCCGTTCCCGTACGGCGCCGCGCGGGCGGCCGGGTCAGCGGGGCACGAGGGGGAGGACGACCGCGGAGGGGTGGCCGGGGTCGTGCAGGACCTCCTGCTCGGCGACCACCATGGCGCCGTCCGCGCCGAGCAGGTCTCCGGTGCCCAGGTTGCGCGCGACGCGCGGGTAGGCGCCGCTCGCCACGTGTACGCGGATGCGGTGACCGCGGCGGAACCGGTGACCGATCGGCCACAGGTCGACCTCGACCCGGCGGACGCCGTCGGCGTCGGGGAGCGGGGTCCCGGAGGTCAGCCGCCGCACGCCCTCGCACACGTTGTAGGAGGCGCCGCCGGGGTGCACGTCGCAGACCCGGACCACGACGTCGGTGTGCCGGGTGCTGGAGCGCAGGTACAGCTCGGCGGTGACCGGGCCGATCATGTCGGTGTCCTCGCGGAGCTCGGGGCCGGTGTAGACGAGCACGTCGCGCCGGGCCTCCAGCCGCCGCTGGTCGCGCGGCTCGGAGTTGCCGAGCAGCACCGGGCCGCCCAGCGCCGGGGTGGGATGCGCGGGGTCGTAGCGGTAGCGGTCCGGCTCCGCGTGCCCCGGGCCGGCGGGGTCGAGCCCGCGGCCCGCCTGCAGGTGCCAGCGCTGCGGCCGCATGCCCGGCACCGGCCAGTCGGGGTAGTCGCGCCAGGTGTCCGCGCCCGTCACGAAGAGCCGGACCGGCTGCTCGCGCAGCCCCGACGCGTCCCCCATCAGGTGCGCCCGGAACCAGATCAGCGCGTCGGCGTTGGCCGCCCGGGTCTGCCGGATGTCCGTGTGGTACCAGGGACCGATGGTCAGCTGGGGCCGGCGCCCGGCGGCCCGCTGCGCCAGATAGTCCTTCACCTGCCACGGCAGGAAGATGTCGTACCAGCCGCCGAGCATGGTGACCGCGGCGTCCACCTCGCCCACCGAGGCGGAGAAGTCGCGCCGGTCCCAGTAGGCTGCCGGGGCGGAGTGGTGCGCCAGCAGGTCCTGGAAGAAGGGCACGGCCCTGCCCGCCGAGAGCAGGTCCAGCTCGCTCAGCGGGCGCCCCGAGAGCGCGGCGCGCCGGGTGCGGCGCGGGGCCGTCAGCGCCCCGAACGGGCTGTCGATGGTGGCGGTCAGCGTGCTCCAGATCAGTGACGACTCCAGGGCGAAGGCCCCGCCCACGTAGGCGGCGTCCCGGAACTGCGAGGCGGTCACCGAGGTGGCCATGGCTCGCAGGTCGGGGCCGGCGAACGCGGCGATGGCCCACTGGGCGTAGCCGAGGTAGGAGGGGCCGTGCATCGCCAGGACCCCGCCGTACCAGGGCTGCTCGCGCAGCCAGGCCAGGGTGGCCAGCCCGTCCTCGTGCTCGTCGAGCGGGCTCGGCACGCCGCCGGAGCCGAAGCAGCCCCGGCAGCTCTGCATGATCACCTGGAACCCGTGCCGGGCGAAGGCCCGGCCGTACATGAGCCCGAACATCCCGCGCCTGCCGTACGGCGAGCGGATCAGGATGGTGGGCGGCCGGACGGCTCCCCTGGGGACGTAGCGGTCGGCGAGCAGGACCGCGCCGTCGGGCATCGGGACCGGGAGATCGCGCTCGACCGTCACCCGGTGGATGGACTGCGGTCGCATGGACCGGCCCGGCCAACTCGGCCACGTCGTCACCATGTGCCTCACCTCACCCGGCTTCTTACCCACCAGTAATAGAACAAAGGTCTCTCTTTGGGCAGGAACCGGCAAGAGAGGATGTCTGCTCCATTTCCTCGCAGGAGGAATGAAATCCTCCGGGAGATCCACGCCCGCTCCCCGTTCGGGGACCGTGCCGGAGAGGACTCCGCGGGGTCGCCGGTGGGCGGCCGGAGCGCTGGGTCGGGCTACGGTCGCGTAGGGTGCCGATCGCGCGGCAAACTATCGCGACATGTCAGCAATAACCTCGTATGTCGCTCTTGGGGACAGCTTCACCGAGGGCCTGAACGACCACCTCGACGGCGACCGCTACCGCGGCTGGGCCGACCGGCTGGCCGAGACGCTGGCCGCCCGCGAGCCGGGTTTCCGCTATGCCAACCTCGCCGTCCGCGGCCGTCTGATCGGGCAGATCGTCTCCGAGCAGGTCCCCCAGGCCGAGGCCCTGGCCCCCGGCCTGGTCTCGCTCTGCGCCGGAGGGAACGACATCCTGCGCCCGGGCAGCGACCCCGACGCGGTCGCCGCGCAACTGGACGGCGCCGTGGCCCGGCTGCGCGCCACCGGCGCCCGGGTGCTGCTCTTCACCGGCTTCGACATCCGCCAGGTGCCGGTCATGCGCCTGGTCCACCACAAGGTGGCCGTCTACAACCTGCACATCCACGACATCGCCGCCCGCAACGGCTGCACGCTCGTGGACCTGTGGGCGATGAACGTGCTCCGCGACCGGCGCGCCTGGAGCGAGGACCGCCTCCACCTGTCCGCCGACGGGCACCGCCGCATCGCGCTGCGCGCCGCCGAGGTCCTCGGCCTGCCCGCCGCCGAGGACTGGCGCGAGCCGTACCCGCCGCTGGACCCGGCGGTCTGGGCCGAGGCCCGCCGCGAGGACCTGCGCTGGGCCCGGAGCTTCCTGGTCCCGTGGATCAACCGCCGCCTGCAGGGCCGCTCCTCCGGAGACGGAGTGGACCCCAAGCGACCCGAACTCGCGCCTGTCGCCAAGGATGTTGCCTGACCACGGAGAACGCCGCTACTCTTGCGGGCATGCGAAACCCCGGCAACCTGCAGTGGTGGCGCCGCTTCTAGGCGGCGCAGGTTTCGCATACGCGAGCAGATGACGGCCGCCCGGGGAGGCGGCCTTTTCTGTGTCCGCCCCCTGGGCTTCGGGAAGACCACACGAGGGGCGAGACAGCAGTGGAGACGAGCGGATATACCACCGCGGCAGGCATCAAGGTCGAGGTCGAGACGGCCGACGTTCCGGAGAGCATCCTCGAGGACGTCGTCGGCACGCTCGGTGAGCGGCGCGGCGGCGTCCTCTCCTCCGGGATGGAGTACCCCGGCCGCTACAGCCGGTGGCACCTGGCCTACGTCGACCCCTGCCTGGAGATCACGGCCCGGGGCCGCACCATCGCCGCCCGCGCGCTCAACGACCGGGGCCGCGTCGTGCTGCCCGCCGTCGCCTCCTGCCTGCTCGCCGCGGGCGAGCCCGTCTCCGAGCCGTCGGCCGGCTACGTCGAGGTGCACGTCCCCGAGTCCGGCGAGATCCTCCCCGAGGAGATGCGCAGCCGCAGGCCCACCGTCTTCACCGCGATCCGCGAGGTCATCGCGGCCTTCAAGGGAGACGACGAGCACCTGGGCCTGTACGGCGCCTTCGGCTACGACCTGGCCTTCCAGTTCGAGCCGATCCGGCAGGTGCTGACCCGCGCCGGTGACCAGCGCGACCTGGTCCTGCACCTGCCCGACCGGATCATGGTGATCGACCGCAAGCGGGAGACCAGCAAGGAGTACCGCTACGAGTTCACCGTGAACGGCGCCTCCACCCGCGGCCTGCCCCGCGAGGGCGAGGTCGTCCCCCTGCCGCCCGCTCCCGCCGAGCTCCCGCCGAACCCCGTCAAGGGCGCCTACGCCGAGGTCGTCGCCGCGGCCAAGGAGAGGTTCGCCCGCGGCGACCTGTTCGAGGTCGTGCCCGGGCAGGTCTTCCACGCCCCCTGCACCGACCCGGCCGCCTTCTACCGGGGGCTGCGCAAGGCCAACCCCGCCCCCTACGAGTTCCTGTTCAACCTCGGCGAGGGCGAGCACCTGGTCGGCGCCTCCCCGGAGATGTACGTCCGGGTCAGCGGCGACCGCGTCGAGACCTGCCCGATCTCCGGCACCATCGCCCGCGGCGGCAACCCCGTCGAGGACGCCGAGGCCATCCGCACCCTCCTGTCCAGCGTGAAGGAGGAGTCGGAGCTGACCATGTGCACCGACGTGGACCGCAACGACAAGTCCCGCATCTGCGTGCCCGGCAGCGTCCAGGTCATCGGCCGCCGGCAGATCGAGATGTACTCGCGGCTGATCCACACCGTCGACCACATCGAGGGCCGCCTCCGCCCCGGGTTCGACGCCCTCGACGCCTTCCTCACCCACATGTGGGCCGTCACCGTCACCGGCGCGCCCAAGACCTGGGCCATGCAGTTCATCGAGGACCACGAGGCCACCACCCGCCGCTGGTACGGCGGCGCGGTCGGCTACATCGGCTTCGACGGCTCCATGAACACCGGCCTGACCCTGCGCACCGCGCAGATCCGCGGCGGCGTCGCCACCGTCCGGGCCGGCGCCACGCTGCTGTTCGACTCCGACCCCGACGCCGAGGAGCGGGAGACCGAGCTCAAGGCCAGCGCCCTGCTCGGCGCCCTCGCCGCGGTCGGCGCCCCGCAGGCCGCGGCGCAGGAACGGGAGCAGGCGGAGTCCGCGCTGCCCGGCGAGGGCATGAAGGTCCTCCTGGTCGACCACGAGGACTCCTTCGTCAACACCCTCGCCGACTACTTCCGCCAGCAGGGCGCCGAGGTCGTCACGCTCCGGCACGGCTTCCCCACCGGGATGATCGACGAGATCGCGCCCTCGCTCGTGGTGCTCTCACCCGGCCCCGGCTGGCCCTCGGACTTCGGCCTGCCCGCCCTGGTCGGCGAGCTGTACACCCGCGACCTGCCGGTCTTCGGCGTCTGCCTCGGCCTGCAGGGCATGGTGGAGCAGGCCGGCGGCACGCTGGAGCTGCTGTCCTACCCCGAGCACGGCAAGCGCGGGCAGGTCAAGCGCCTGGGTGACAGCGCCCTGCTGGACGGGCTGCCCGAGGAGTTCGTCGCCGCCCGCTACCACTCGCTCCACGCCAAGCAGCCCGGCGTCGACGGCTTCGCCGTCACCGCCCTGACCCCCGACGGCGCGGTCATGGCCATCGAGGACGTCGAGCGGCGCCGCTTCGCCGTGCAGTTCCACCCCGAGTCGATCCTCACCGCCGAGGGCGGCGCCGGGGCGAAGATCATCGCCAACGTCCTGCGGCTCTCCCGCGGGAAGGGCTGAGGCGTCCCCGGCGGAGCGCTCCGGCGGACGCTCCCGCCCACGGGCGGCTCCCCCCGGGCACTCCGGGGAGGGCGGCCGCCTCCGCCGGATCGGACGCGGCCGGACCTTCTCGCGGGCGGGTGCGCCGAAACGGCGGCGCGGACACGCTCGGTAGTCGTACAGTTGCTCCTGGCATGAGGCTGCGGGCGGACCGGTCGGACCGGTCCGCCCGCGGGCGTGTGAGAGGAGCCACGATGCGACCGCAGGACGCGCTGCCGGAGGGGCTGCCCGCCGCGCTGCCCGACGGTGTCCGGGAGGCACTGCTGGCGCCGCTCGTCGACCACCACTGCCGCGGCGTGCGCCGCGACGACCTGGTCCGGGCCCGGTTCGAGCCGCTGATCACCGAGTCGGACGGCCCCGCACCGCCCGGCACGACGCACTTCGACACACCCGCCGGCGCCGCGATCCGCCGCTGGTGCGCCCCGCTCCTCGACCTGGAACCGTACGCCCCGCCCGCCGTCTACCTGGCCCGGCGCGCCGAGCTCGGCCCCGAGGACGTCAACCGGCGGCTGCTGCGCGGAGCCGGGATCGCGGCCTTCCTGGTCGAGGCCGGCACGGAGGCGCCCGAGCTGCTCTCGGCGGCGGAGATGGGCCGGTACGGCGGAGCCGCGGTCGACGAGATCGTCCAGCTCGAGCAGATCGAGCACGAGGTGGCCGAGACCGCGGGCTCCGGCGTCGCCTACATCGAGACCCTGGAGACCGGGCTCGCCGAACGGGCCGCCCGCGCCACCGCGCTCACCTCGGCCATCGCCCACCACCGCGGCCTCGACTTCGACCCCGCCCGGCCGAGCCGCGGGGCCGTCATCGCCGCGGCCAACCGCCGGCTGGCCGACCCGAAGGAGCCGCTCACCGACCAGGTGCTCCTGCGCCACCTGCTCTGGACCGCGGTGGAGGTCGCCCGGGAGCGCGGCCTGCCGCTGCGCTTCCACACCGGGTACGGCGGGCGGGAGGCGGCCCCGCACCGGGCCGACCCGGCACTGCTGGCAACCTTCGCCCGCGCGCTGCAGCCGATGGGCGTGCCCGTCGTCCTGCTCGGCTGCTACCCCTTCCACCGCCAGGCCGCCTACCTCGCCGCCACCCTCCCGCACGTCTACGTGGACGCCGGGCTCGCGCTGACCGGCGCCGGGGCGGCCGCCGTCATCGGGGAGCTGCTGGAGCTCGTCCCCTTCCACAAGCAGCTGTTCGGCTCCCACGGCGGCGGGGTGGCCGAGACCTGCTACCTCGGCGCGCTGCACTACCGCAGGGGCCTGGCCCGGGCGCTCGCGCAGCGGCTGGCGGCCGACGAGTGGAGCGCCGCCGACGCGGCCCGGGTCGCCTACCTCCTCGGCTCCGGCAACGCCCGCCGCCTCTACCGGCTGTAGCCGTACCGCTCCGGCAACGCCCGCCGCCTCTACCGGCTGTAGCCGTTTCGGGAGCGGGCGCGGCCGGTCCGGTCCGGTCCCGTGTCCGGCCGTCGCCGACGGGCACGGCCGAAGACGAGCCGCCGGCCGCCGCGTCCCGTGTCCGGGGCCCGGACGGCCGTGAATTCCCCTCGCTGCGCGAGCGCTGGGGCGTCTATGGTGTGCGCCATGATCGACAAGGAGATCCTGGAGTACTACGGGCACGGCCTGGAGCAGGACCGGCTGGCCGCCGGGGGACGGCGGATCGAGTTCCTCCGGATGCGGGACCTGCTGGAGCGGCATCTGCCACCGCCTCCCGCGCGGGTGCTGGACGTGGGCGGCGGCGCCGGCGTCTACGCGCTGCCGCTGGCGGAGGCCGGATATGAGGTGCACCTCGTCGACCCGGTGCCGCTCCACGTCGAGCAGGCCGCGGCCGCCCCGCTGGCGGGCGTCACGGTCGGCGATGCCCGGGCGCTGGAAGCCGCCGAGGACAGTGCCGACGCCGTGCTGCTGCTCGGCCCGCTGTACCACCTGACCGGGAAGGAGGACCGCCTCGCGGCGCTGCGCGAGGCCCGGCGGGTGGCGCGACCCGGAGGAGTCGTCATCGCGAAGGCGCTGTCCCGGCTCTATCCGGTCTTCGAGGCCCTGGCCGGAGGCCGGCCGCCCGGGCCCGGGGAGATCGAGGAGACCGCGCGGTTCCTCGACGACGGGCAGTACCGCAACCCGGGCGGTGACCCCATGGGGTTCACGACCTCCTACTTCCACCGGCCGGAGGAGTTGGCCGGCGAGGTGCGGGAGGCGGGGCTGGAGCTGCGCGCCCTCGTCGCGGTGAGCGGGAACGTCAAGCTCCTTCCCGGCATCGAGCAGCAGATGGAGGACGCCGCGCGGCGCGACCATCTGCTGTCCGTGCTCCGCCTGGTCGAGACGGAGCCCTCGGCCGTCGGCATGAGCCAGAACTTCGTCGCGATCACGCGGGCATGACGCCACTCCGGTCGCGGGGGATCGCTGACCGCCGATCGCCGATCGCTGACTGCCGGCCGCCGACCGCCGCCCGTGCCGGCCTCCGGTCGGCGATAGGCTTGCGCCGTCCTGACCCCGACATCTGGAAGGTCCTGCCGTGGACGACAGTCAGCCGCGTTTCCTCGACGACGTGACCGTGGAGCTGGTCAAGCACAGCGCCTCGGACACCGACGTGCTCTGGGCGGCCCGGGTGTCCACCGCGGGGGAGCAGTCGCTGGACGAGATCGGCAAGGACCCCGAGCGGTCCAAGGGGCTGATCAACTATCTGATGCGGGACCGGCACGGCAGCCCGTTCGAGCACAACGCCATGACCTTCCTCGTCAGCGCCCCGATCTTCGTCTTCCGTGAGTTCCATCGGCACCGCGTTGGATGGTGTCTGGCGGGTGATTCGGAGATCACTCTGGTGAGTGAGAAGGGTCATGTCCGAAGGCGGACGATTGCGGAGCTGTACCGTCTCTGGCATCACGGAGTCGAGGACACACTGCCCATGACCCGCGGAGGCGTGTCATGGCACGCGAAGGCGGGGAAGTGGAACGCACAGGTACGGATCGCGGGTGTGTTCCATTATCTGGGTCTGTACGACACAAGGGAGTCGGCCGAGAGTGCTGTGGCCGCGTTCAGAGCGGAGAACCCGTCCAAGAGGACACGGAAGCTGGCCTCGGTCCACCGCAATCATGTGCGTTGCTACGACGAGACCACTCTTCTGGCGTCGCGCGCCAGGATCCTGGACGTCATGGAGTCCGGAGTCAAGAGGTTGATCCGGCTGACCACTGCCGGCGGCAGATCCGTTAGGTGCTCCGTCGACCATGCGATGCTCACACCCGATGGCTGGCGAAAGGCAGGTGAGTTGGAGGTCGGAGACGAGCTCATGGCTGCCGGAACTGCTCCGCGTCCTTCAGAGGCGCTGATCCCTCCGTCCCTGCGACGCGGTATCGGTGTCTGGACCTCCATGCAGCGTGGTCGGCTCATCAAGGAGACCGATACCTGTTACCTGTGCTCCGGGAGCTTTCCTCGGGAAGAACTGACACTCGACCATGTCGTCCCCGTGGCCGCTGATCTGTTGAAAGCTCTGGACGAGCGTAATCTCGCGCCTGCGTGCCGTTCATGCCATCGTAAGAAGACCGACTCCGAGCAGGCTCTAGCGAAGCGTGGCGGGAAGGTCTCCATCGCGAAACCCGATCCGATCGTCTCGATCGAAGAGGACGGCGAGGAGATGACGTACGACCTGTCGGTCGAAGGCCCCTGGCATAACTTTCTCGCCAACGGAATCGTGGTCCACAATTCGTACAACGAGGAGAGCGGAAGGTATCGAGAGCTCCAGCCCAAGTTCTACGTCCCGGGCGGTGCTCGCAAGCTGGTGCAGGAGGGGCGGCCGGGCAAGTACGTCTTCGTGGAGGGGACCGAGGAGCAGCACAAGGTCGTCACCGAGGCGATGGAGACGTCCTACCGGCAGTCGTACGCGGCCTACCAGGAGATGCTGGAGGCCGGAGTGGCCCGGGAGGTGGCCCGGGCCGTGCTGCCCGTCGGGCTCTTCTCCTCGATGTACGCCACCTGCAACGCCCGCTCGCTGATGCACTTCCTGTCCCTGCGCACCAAGAGCGAGCAGGCGAAGGTGCCGTCGTTCCCGCAGCGGGAGATCGAGATGGTGGCCGAGAAGATGGAGGCCGCCTGGGCGGAGCTGATGCCGCTCACGCACGCCGCCTTCGTGGCGAACGGCCGCGTCGCCCCCTGACGCGGGGATCTCCCTGAGCGCCTGTTGGCGAAGGTGGCTATGCCGGTGGGAAGTGGATCTGGATCAAAGTCCGTGAAACGCCGACTATCGGCGATCACATCGCCGACGCAGGAGGCGTCGGGTGATCGCGATTTCGTAACTCGAGATACATCAAAGCGGCCGCATCGTCATGATCCGGTTCATCCCGGAACTGATCATCACGAGCGGTCGCGAGGTCATTGTGCAGCACGCCTTGGCGGGCGAGGAAGCCTGCTGTGTCACCCTGCTGTTCCCACATCTCCACCAGGTGCACATCCAATCGATCGAGCAAGAGGGCGAGGGCGTACTGATCACGGCTCGGCCGCGAGCTGAGGATGCGACGTGTCAGCGATGCGCCACCCCGTCCGGCGTCGATCGCAGGGACGCGTATGCTGCCCGGCGTTGAGATCACCAGCTGGGTGGGTTACGAGGAGTGCCTGATGTTGTATGGGCGGGAGCCTGAGCAGCGGGAACTCGGCCGGCTCCTGGCGGAGGTCGCTTCTGGCCGGGGCGGCGCCGTCGTGGTCCTGGGTGAGCCGGGTGGCGGCAAGTCGGCGCTGCTGCAGTGGGCGGGCTCGGGCCAGGGGTTCCAGGTGTTGCGCTGCACGGGTGTGGAGAGCGAGGCGGAGCTGCCGTTCGCGGCGCTGCAGGCCCTGCTGTCCGGCGTGATGGGGCATCTGGTCGGTATTCCCGGCCCGCAGGCGGAGGCGTTGCGGGCGGCGCTGGGATTGGCCGCACCGGGGGGTGACAACCGCTTTCTGGTCGGCCTGGCCACGGTGTCGCTGCTGGCGGAGCTGGCCGCGGAGGGGCCGGTGTTGTGCCTGGTGGACGACGCTCAGTGGCTGGACCGGCCCTCGGCCGAGGCGCTGTCGTTCGCCGCTCGCCGGCTGGCGGCCGAGAAGGTGTTCTTGCTGTTCACGGCCCGGGAGGGGGCCATCCTGCCGGGCGTGCCCGAACTGGCGCTCAAGCGGCTGGATCCTATGGCGGCACGGGCGCTGCTGGCCGAGCACGCTCCCGACCTGCCCGCCCACATACGCGACCGGGTGCTGGCTGAGGCCGACGGCAACCCGCTGGCCCTGCTGGAGCTGCCCAGGACCGACGACGGCGACCCGCGGCACCTGCCGCTGCCGCACCGCCTGCAGGACGCCTACCGGCGGCGCATCGCCGAGTTGTCCGCACCGACCCGTAACGCCCTCCTGATCGCGGCGGCGGAGGAGAGCGGCGCGCTGGCCGCCACGCTGTGCGCCATGGCAGGTCTCGGGCTCACGGCCGACGCGCTGGCGGCGGCCGAGGCTGAGGGGCTGATCAGCGTGGAAGACCAGACGGTCGTCTTCCGCCACCCGCTCATCCGTACGGCCGCCTACCGGGGCGCGCCGTTCACCGGCCGGTTGGCCGCGCACGCCGCGCTCGCAGACGCGCTGGCCGGCGATCCTGACCGGGCGGCCTGGCACCGGGCGGCGGCGGCCACAGGACCGGACGAGGGGGTGGCGGCGGACCTGGAGGCGGCGGCTCTGCGGGCCCGCCGGCGTTCCGGGCACGCCACGGCGGTCGCGGCCTTGGAACGGGCCGTCCGGCTCACCGCCGAGGAGGCGGAGCGGGCGCGGCGGCTGGCGCTGGCCGCCGAGATCGCTGTGGACGCGGGGCTGCCCGATCGCGCCCGTCACCTGGCCGGTCAGGCGCTGCGGCTGACCGAGGACGCCCGGCTGCTGGCGCGCGTCGCGGCGGTGCGGGCGCGGGTGGAGTTCGAGCACGGCTCGCTGCATACGGCGCACGAGGTGCTGGTCACGGCGGCTCGCCAGGTCGCGCCGCTCGATCCGGACGCCGCTGCGTCCATGCTGGCGGACGCGTCGCGGGCATCCTGGTCGGCCGGAGAACCCGGGCGGGTGGCGCAGGCCCGCCGCATTCTCGCGGAACTGCCGCCGGATCCGGTCAGGGACATGCTTGTCGCCTCCATCGGCGGGGCGCTGAAACTGTACTCCGACGACGCGACCGAGGCAGCCGACGGGGTGGCGCTACTGCGCGAGCACATCGCGCAGGGCAGGAACGCGCCGCCTGGGCTGCGGCTCAACGTGGCCTCGCAGGCGCTGCTGACCGGAGACTACGACGACACCCGCGACATCATGGCCGGCCTGGCGGAGGAGAGTCGCGCGAGCGGAGCGATCGGCTGGCTGCCGACGGTGCTGTGCACGCTGGCGACCGCCGAGATCAACCTCGGCCGCCATCGCGACGCGATCCAGTCCGCGAGCGAGGCGCTGCGCATCGCCGGGGACATCGGCCAGCCCAGCCACGCGGCCCACGCCGGGGCGCTGCTGGCGTACGTGGCCGCCGTCCGCGGCGACGAGCCCGGCACGCGTCCCGCCGAGCGGAACCTGCAACGCTTCCCCGCGCACGCCAACGCGCTGGTGGCCGCGTGGTCGGAGTGGGCGCTGGCGCTGCTCGACCTCGGCCACGGCCGCTACGAGGCTGCGCTGGACCGGCTGGAGACGGCCACCCGCGGCCCGATCCGGCACGTGGGTCCCGGTGTGCACTTCGCGGCCGACCAGGTGGAGGCCGCCGTGCGGCTCAGCCGCCCCGAGCGCGCCGCCGCGCCGTTGGCGCGGCTGGAGCAGTGGGCCGCCGCCGCCGGTCTGGCCTGGGAGGACGGGCTCGTGCTGCGTTGCCGCGCGCTGACGAGCGGGGACGGCTCGCTGTATGTGCGGGCGCTGGAGCTCCAGGGCGAGGCCCGGCCGTTCGAGCGGGCCCGCACCGAGCTGCTGTACGGCGAATGGCTGCGCCGCGAGCGGCATAAGGCCGAGGCCCGTACGCACCTGCGTGAGGCGCTGGAGCGGTTCGACCGGCTCGGCGCGGTCCCATGGGCCGAGCACGCCCGCGCCGAGCTGCGCGCGGCCGGCGAGAGCTCCGCTCCGGCGGTGGCGGACGCCGTATCCCAGCTCACCCCGCAGGAACTGCAGGTGGTACGGCTGGCGGCGACCGGCGCGACGAACAAGGAGATCGCCGCACGGCTGTTCCTCAGTCCCAAGACCGTCGGCCACCACCTCTACCGCGCCTTCCCCAAGCTGGGCGTCTCCACCCGGACGGAGCTGGCGCGTCTCAGTCTCGAATAGGGGAACATGCCCGATACCGCCGGGTGATCGCCGCTTCTACCGTCTTGACCCGCATCAAAGCGAACAAGACGAGGAGCGTGGCGGCCATGGAACTGGCCATCGACGTGGAGGGACTGGTCAAGTCCTTCGGCCGGGCCCGGGCCCTGGACGGGCTGGACTTGCGCGTACCAGCCGGGGAGGTGCACGGCTTCCTCGGCCCGAACGGGGCAGGCAAGTCGACCACCATCAGGACCCTGCTGGGCCTGCTGCGGGCCAACGCCGGCCGGGCCGTGCTGCTGGGTGGTGACCCCTGGCGCGAGGCGGCGGACCTGCACCGGCGGCTGGCGTACGTGCCGGGCGACGTGAGCCTGTGGCCCGGCCTGACCGGCGGCGAGGTGATCGACCTGCTCGGCCGGCTGCGCGGCGGCCTGGACCGGGCCCGGCGGGCGGAGCTGCTGGAGCGCTTCGAACTGGACCCGCGCAAGAAGGCCAAGACCTACTCCAAGGGCAACCGGCAGAAGGTCGCGCTGGTGGCGGCGTTCGCCTCCGACGCCGACCTGCTCATCCTGGACGAGCCCACCTCCGGCTTGGATCCGCTGATGGAGGCGGTGTTCCAGCGGTGCGTGGCCGAGGAGAAGGAGCGCGGCCGTACCGTGCTGCTGTCCAGCCACATCCTGTCGGAGGTCGAGGCGTTGTGCGACCGCGTCACGATCATCCGGCGGGGCCGTACGGTCGAGGCCGGCCCGCTGTCCAAGCTGCGGGGCCTGGTCCGCAGCCGGGTCAGCGCCGAGCTGGCCTCGCCGCCGAACGGCCTGACCCGGATGCCGGACCTGCACGAGGTTCAGGTCGACGGCAACCGGATCTCCTTCGAGGTGGACCGCACCCGGCTGGACGCGGCGCTGGCCGAGCTGATCCGAGTGGGCGTGCGCGATCTGACCTGCACCCCGCCCTCGTTGGAGGACCTGTTCCTGCGCCACTACGAGGGTGAGAAGGCGGAGCGATGAACGGCACCTGGACCCTGACCAAGCTCGCGCTCAAGCGTGAGCGCTTCGTCGTCCCGCTCTGGCTGCTGCTGCTCGTTGCGCTCGCGGCCGGGCAGGTTCAGCGGTACGCCACCGGCATTCCCGACATCGCCGCGTTCGCCCGCGAGATGGCCGCCAACCAGGCACTGACCGCGTTCGCCGGCGAGGTGCACTCCGCCACTCTGGCGGGCATGGCGGTCTGGAAGAACGCCGACGCCATCTACACCATCCTCGGCTTGATCATGATCCTCACCGTCGTCCGGCACAGCCGGGGCGAGGAGGAGTCCGGCCGCGCCGAGCTGGTCGGCGCCGGCGTGGTCGGCCGTCTCGCGCCGCTGACCGCCGCGCTCGCCGTCACGTGCGGTTCGGCCGTGCTGGCGGGGCTGCTCACCGCCGCCGCCATGACCGCGACCGGCGCCGATACGGCCGGCTCGCTGGCCTTCGGCGCCGCGATCACCGCCGTCGCCCTGGTCTTCGCCGGCATGGGCGCGGTGGCCGCCCAGCTCACCCAGACCGCCCGCACCGCCATCGGCGTGGCCGCGCTCGGTCTCGGTGTCAGCTACGTGCTGCGCTTCCTCGCCGACGGCAGCGGCGTGACCGCGCTCAAGTGGCTCTCACCGCAAGGCTGGTCGCACCTGGTACGCCCGTACGGGGACGACAACATGGCCGTACTGCTGCTCAGCCTTGCCTTCACCGCCGGGTCCCTCGCCCTGGCCTACCGGCTGCTCACCCGGCGCGACCTGGGCCACGGCCTGATCCCCGAACGCCCGGGACCGGCATCGTCCGACCGGCTGCGCAGCCCGTTGATCCTGGCCTGGCGGCTGCAGAAGGGCCTGCTCTTCGGGTGGATCGCCGGGTACGCGATCGCCGGGCTGGCCCTCGGCGCGCTGGGCACCTCCGTCGAGGAGGTCGCCCGGCAGGGCGCCGCCGTGGAGGAGTTCTTCCACCGCTACACCGCCTCACCCGAGGCCACCATGACCGACGCCTACCTGTGGCTGATCGTGCTCAGCCTCGGCTACGTCTCGGCCCTGTACCCGCTGTTGGTCCTGCTGCGGCTGCGCAACGAGGAGATCTCAGGCCGCGCCGAGCTGCTCTTGTCCACCCCGGTCTCCCGTGCGCGCTGGGTCGGAGGCCACTTGCTCTTCGCCCTGGCAGGAAGCACGCTGATCCTCGCCGCCGCGGGGCTGACCATGGGCCTGGCGGCCGGGGCGCCCGGCAAGGCGCTCGCGGGCGCCCTGGTCCAGGTGCCCGCCACCTGGGTCCTGGCCGGGATCGGCGTCCTAGCCTTCGGGCTGTTCCCCCGCGCCGCCGCCGCGATCTCCTGGGCGACCTTCCTGTTCGTCAACCTCTTCGGCGAGGTGCTCGGCCCGATCCTGGGCATCGACTACTGGATCGCCAAGTACGCCGTGCCCTACCCCAACCTGCCCATGGTCATCACGGGTGAGCCCTTCACGGCCAACGCCATCACGATCATGACAGGCATCACCGCCGTCCTCGTCGCGGTCGGCCTGAGCGCCGTCAGACGCAGGGCACTCACCTGAGCTGCAAGGACCGTTACGGAGAATCCGCCCGGCGACCCGGGCGGATTCTCCCGGTACCTGTCAAATCTGTTGAGACATCAAGCCACGTTCGGTGTCTGTGCTGCGGCCTGGGCTTCGTCGGCTTCGGGAGCCGCCGGCGGCTGGCTGCTCCACACCCGCGCCGGCAGCGGCGGCGGACTCGGCCGCCGACCGCGGAACCACTCGGGATGCACCAAGTGCGCCGTGGCCGGCCCCCCGGGAGACGGCGTCCGCGCTCCCGAAAGCCCTCTCCGTCGGGTCGAGGAGCCCGTGGGCCGATCCGGACGTGCCCAGGCTAGGTTGATCACGATCTGTCCTGCCCTGAGAGGAGCCCTGGGCCCATGGCCTCCATCCGCCACGAAATCTTGATCGACGCATCTCCCGAGCACACCTGGGACGTGCTCCGCGACGTCGGCGCCGTGCACGAGCGCCTGCTGCCGGGCCGCGTCGCCGACACCCGGATCGAGGGCGACCAGCGGCTCCTGACCTTCCCCGATGGACACGTGGTCCGAGAGCTCATCGTCGCGGTCGACGACGACGCCCGCCGGCTGGCCTACTCCGTCGTCGAAGGCGCCCGGCCGCCGCTCGAGCATCACCACGCCTCGTTCGAGGTTCATCCTGCCGGAGACCTGGCGAGCCGGCTGATCTGGACCACCGACATCCTGCCGCACTCGGTCGCCCCCGAGACCCGGATGCGCATCGAGCGCGGCGCGGTGGAGATGAAGCAGGCGATCGAGGCGGCGGTACGGGGCTGACCCGCAGACCGGGGCCGATACCCCTTCCCGCCTGGCGGCGCCGGCAGATTCCCGCCTGGCGGCGCCGTCAGAGCAGGGTCGCGCGGACGGTGAGCACGTCGGGCAGGTGGCGGGCGACGGCGGACCAGCTCTCGCCGTCGTCGCGGGAGCCGTACACCTCGCCGTCGCGGGTGCCGAAGAAGACGCCGGCGCCGGAGGCGCACATCGCGTCGCGCAGCACGCTCGAGTGGACCGGCTCGTCGGGCAGGCCCGCGCTGAGCGCCCGCCAGGAGCCGCCCGCGTCGTCGCTGCGGTAGACGCGGTAGCGGTGGTCGACGGGGGTGCGGTCCATGTCGGCCTTGAGCGGGAAGACGTAGACGGTGTCGGGCCGCTCGGGGTGCACGACGATCGGGAAGCCGAAGTCGGAGGGGAGCCCGTCGCCGATCGAGGTCCAGGAGTCGCCGAAGTCGTCGCTGCGGTAGACGCCGAAGTGGTGCTGGAGGAAGAGGCGCTCGGGGCGGGAGGGATGCCCGGTCACCTTGTGCACGCACTGGCCGAACTCGGGATACTGCGAGCCCTCGGGCAGGAACGGGGCCCGGATGCCCCGATTGGCCGCCTCCCAGGTGGTGCCGCCGTCGGTGCTGCGGTAGAAGCCGCCGGTGGAGACGGCGATCGCGATGGTCTTCGGGTCGGCGGGATGGGGCAGCACGGTGTGCATGCAGAGCCCGCCGCCGCCGGGATGCCACTGGGCCCGGTGCGGGTGGTTCCACAGGCCCTCGACCAGGGAGAAGGTGACCCCGCGGTCCTCGGAGCGGAACAGTGCCCCCGGCTCGACCCCGGCCCAGACCACGTCGGGCTCGCTGGGGGAGGGCTGGAGCTGCCAGACGCGCTCCAGCGCGGCGCCGGTCTCCTCGGGGAAGGCGATAGGGGCGCGCTCGGCCTCCTGCCAGGTGGCGCCGAGGTCGTCGGACCACATCACGGACGGGCCGAAGTGGCCGTACTCGATGCCGGCGAGGAGGCGGGGCGCCGGGCCCCGGGTGTCGATCGCCACCGCGGACACCCCGATGGTGGAGAAGCGGACCGGTTCGACCTCGAACGGGCCGCCGCCGGTGGATCGGGCGAGGAAAAGGCCCTTGCGGGTGCCGATGGCCAGGAGTGCGTCACGCATCTCGTCTCCTTTCGGTTCGGCCCCATGGTTCCACGGCGCACGCGAAATCGCACGTGTTGTCGAATCATCGTTCCGTATTGGAACGAAAAGTCGTTTTTGTGGAGGGGAAGGCGGAGTCCGCTCAGAACTCGCTCAGGGCGACGTCCCGGTGGATGCACGCCGGGGGCACCCCCGCGCGCCGGAGGCGCCGGACCGTCTCGTCGACCATGGGGGCGGGCCCGCAGACGTAGGCGTCGTGCCCGGCCCAGGAGCGGAAGCGCTCCACCACCTCGGGCACCCGGCCGCGCATCCCGTCGTAGCCGGGCTCGTCGGAGACCACGGGGAGCACCCGCAGCCAGGGGAAGCTCGACTCCAGCCGGAGGAGGTCCGGCAGGTCGTAGAGGTCGTTCGCGCGGCGGGCGCCGTACAGCAGGTGGATGTTGGGGCGCCGGCCGGAGGCGATCACGTGCTCCACGATGGCCTTGAGCGGGGCCAGGCCGGTGCCGCCGGCGACGCAGAGCAGGTCGCGGCCGGAGTCGGCGGGGGTCATCGTGCCGACCGGCGGGCCGAGCGTCAGGGTGTCGCCGATGCGGGTGTGCTCGACCAGCGCGGTGGACACCCAGCCGCCGGGGACCGCCCGCACGTGCAGGCGGACCGTGTTGTCCGGGCGCGGGGCGTTGGCGATGGAGAACGTGCGCCACACGC
Source organism: Planomonospora corallina (assembly GCF_042650625.1). NCBI lineage: Bacteria > Bacillati > Actinomycetota > Actinomycetes > Streptosporangiales > Streptosporangiaceae > Planomonospora > Planomonospora corallina. The sequence goes on along the minus strand of NZ_JBHSBM010000036.1, from coordinate 88,942 downwards.
GGGGCCAGCGCGGGGTCTGCACGTTGACGTACTGGCCCGGCAGGTACGGCAGGCGCTGCCCGGGCCGGAGCGTGATCACCGCGATGTCCCGGGTGCGGCGCTCGTGGTCGATCACCTCGGCCGTCCACCAGGCGGGGCAGACCCCGGCGTCGGCCTCGGCCGCCTCGATCATCATGCCCGCGGCGGTGGCGTAGGCGGCGGTCCAGGCCGCCTCGATCTCCTCCGTCCAGATCTCGGCGGCGAAGCGCCGGACCGTGGCGAGCAGGGCCCTGCCGATCACGGGGTAGTGCTCGGGGAGCACTCCGTACTTGCGGTGGTCGCGGCCGAGCTGGCAGAGGAAGGGCGCCAGCCCGTCCGGGCTGTCGACGCTCCAGGCGATCCTGGCCAGCGCGTTGAACAGGCGGTCGCGCTGGACGTCCATGGCCGGTGGGAACATGCCCCGCAGATGGGGGCTCTCGGCGAACAGGCGGCCGTAGAAGTACGCCGCGGCCTTGTCCGCGACGGGTTCGACGACGGCGAAGCTCTCCTTGACGAGACGCGGATTCAATGACATGTGACGGAACCCAACCTGAGTGACCGGGCCGCTGCCCGGTCGTGCAGACGCACCTCCCTGACGGTTCCGGGTGGTGAGTGCCCGGAGGCCCCGGCCCTCGGTCGCTCGAATTCGAGTCTTCCATCACGTACTGAGCGTCACAACCGTTTCCCGGCAATATGGTGCGAAGCCAACGAGTCGCAGGTGGTCCGCCGTTGCCCGTCGTCCGGGTGATTTCCGGGGCGGGCTAATGAATGAGAATCGCATTCGGGCTGACCTGGGCGTCCGCGGAGGGCGAGGACGGCCTCCCGGCCCCGGTGAATCGCCTTTTCCGGGGACGATATCCCTCCGCTATCCCTCCGCTATCCCTCCGCTGCGGCCGCAGAGCCGCTTCCGGTGAGATCACACCGATACCCGGGATGTGTGACATAGGGCAAATACTGTGCGCCATGATGGGGGTGCTGCTGTAGATGGGATGGGCGTGGCCCGCGCGCGGGCGGCGCGCCCCCGCGCATGGCCTGGAGGACGCATGTCCCGACCCCTGATCGGTATCACCGCCTACCTCGAGGCCGCCCGCTGGGGCACGTGGGTCCGCGAGGCCGTCCTGTCCCCCGTGCCCTACGCCCGCGCGGTGGAGAAGGCCGGCGGCGTCCCGGTCCTGCTGCCGCCGCTCGGCCCGGGCGGGGCGGAGGACTACACGGGCCACCTGTCCGGCCTGATCCTGGCCGGCGGCGCCGAACTCGATCCCGGCCTGTACGGCGCGGCCCCCGACCCGCGCCTCGACGCCCCCGACCGGCACCGCGACCGGTTCGAGCTGGCCCTGGCCCGTGCCGCCGTGCAGGCCGGGCTGCCGCTGCTGGGCATCGGCAGGGGCATGCACGTCCTCAACGTCGCCCAGGGCGGCAGTCTGATCCCCTGGCTGCCCGACGTCGTCGGGCACGAGCGGCACGGGGAGGCCGGCCGTACGCACACCGTCCAGATCAGCGTCTCCAGCGCACTGGGCAAGGCGCTCGGCGACCGTGCCGAGGTGCCCGCGCCGCACCGGCAGGCCGTCCGGCGCCTGGGCGCCGGGCTGCTCGCGGTGGCCTGGGCCGACGACCAGATCGTGGAGGGCGTGGAACTGCAGGGCCATCGCTTCGCCGTCGGCGTGCAGTGGCATCCCGAGCGCGGCGGGGACAACCGCCTCGTCGAGGCCCTGGTGGAGGCGGCCCGCTGAGCTCCCGCGGCCCGCCGCGCAGGGTCGCCCGCGGTGCGCGGGCGGGGCGGTCCACGGGGTTTCCACAGGGCGCGGCGTCACCTGCCGAACGTCCACAGGACGCGGTGTCGCCCGCGGCGCGCTCGAGGCCGCCGAGTAAGGTTCGGCCATGGCGTTGCATCCCCAGGCAGAGGCCTACCTCGATCTCTTCCCCACCGACCTCGGCACGCCCCTCGCCGACCTCACCCCCCAGGCGATCGCCGAGATGCGGGCCCTGGACGGGTTCGCCGAGCAGCGAGGGCCGGTCATCCCGCTCCCGGTCGTGCGCGACGAGGTCGCGGGCGGCGTGCCGGTCCGCGTCTACCGGGCCGACGCCGGGAGCCACCCGCTCCCGGCACTCGTCTACTTCCACGGCGGCGGCTGGGTGTTCGGCAGCGTGGCCCGTAACGACCCGCTCGCCCGGGACCTGGCCGCGCGCACCGGCGCGGTGGTGGTCTCGGTGGACTACCGGCTCGCCCCCGAGCATCCCTTCCCCGCCGCGGCCGACGACGCGTGGGCCGCGGTCGAGGACGTCTTCGCCCGCCCGTCCTTCTACGGCGCCGACCCGGAGCGGATCGCGGTCCTCGGCGACAGCGCGGGCGGGAACCTCGCCGCCGTGGCCGCCTGGCAGGCCCGCGACGCAGGGCTGCGCCTGGCCCACCAGGCGCTGATATACCCGGTCACCGACGTGGCGATGGACACGCTGAGCTACCGGGCCTACGCCACCGGCTTCGGGCTCGGCGCCGACGAGATGGCCTGGTTCATCGCGCAGTACGGCGGGGATCCGGCCGACCCGAGACTGGCCCCGCTCCGCCTGGCCGACATGGCCGGCCTGGCCCCCGCGACGGTGGTCACCGCCGAGTGCGACCCGCTCTGCGACGAGGGCGCGGCCTACGCCGGGAGGCTGGAGCAGGCGGGGGTCCCGGTGGACTACCGGTGCTACGCCGGGGCCGTGCACGGCTTCTTCGGCCTGCCCGGCTTCTTCGACCAGGCGGTGGAGGCGCGGCAGTACGTCGCCGCGCGGCTGAAGGAGGCGTTCGCGTGAAGGATCAGGCGGGCCGTGAGGGCCGTGAGGGCCGTGAAGGTCACGAGAGCTGCAAGGGCTACGAGGGCTACGAGAAGCTGAAGGTCGACCGGGCGGCGGACGGGGTGCTCCGGATCGTGATCAGTGAGCCGCGCCGGCGCAATGCGGTGGACGTGACCGGCCACCGCGAGCTGGCCGAGATCTGGCGGCAGGTGGACCGCGACGACGACGTGCGCGCGGTGGTGATCCGGGGCGAGGGCGAGGCGTTCTCCGCCGGCGGCGACCTGTCGATGATCGAGGAGATGACGCGTGACCACGCCACGCGCATGCGGATCTTCGCGGAGGCCCGCGACATCGTCTACAACGTGCTCAACTGCTCCAAGCCGGTCGTCTCGGCGATCCAGGGCCCGGCGGTCGGCGCCGGGCTCGCGGTCGCGCTGCTGGCGGACATCTCGGTCGCCGGGCGGAGCGCGAAGATCATCGATGGGCACACCCGGCTCGGAGTCGCGGCGGGCGACCACGCGGCGATCGTCTGGCCGCTCCTGTGCGGCCTGGCCAAGGCCAAGTACCACCTGCTGCTCTGCGAGCCGGTCACCGGTGAGCAGGCCGAGGCGATGGGCCTGGTGAGCGTCTGCGTCGACGACGACCGGGTGCACGAGAAGGCACTGGAGATCGCCGCCCGCCTGGCGGAGGGATCGGCCGAGGCGATCCGTCTGACCAAGTACTCCCTGAACAACTGGCTCCGCCTGGCGGGCCCGTCCTTCGACGCCTCCCTGGCCATGGAATTCCTCGGCTTCACCGGGCCGGACGCGGCCGAGGGGGTGCGCGCGCTGCGCGACAAGCGCCCGCCCCGCTTCACCTGACGGGCGGGCCCGGCACCCGCCCCCCCCGTACGGCCCGTCGCACGGCCCGTCCCGGGCCGTGCCACGCCGTCACGCGGGGTCGGGCAGGCGGCTCAGCACCGGTTTCCGCACCTGCTGGAAGATCACCGAGGTGCGGAAACCGGCGATCTCCCGGCGCTGGCTGAGCTGGTCGAGCAGGAAGCCGTGCAGGTGGTCCAGGTCCTGCACGGCGACGTGGAGCAGGAAGTCGTCGCCGCCCGCCAGCACGAAGACGCTCAGCACCTCCGGCAGGGCGCTGACGGAGTTCTTGAAGCTCTCGATGACGGCCCGGCTGAGCGGGCGCACCTGCACCGAGACCATGGCCTGGACGCTCCGGTTGAGGGCGGCGTGGTCGATGTCCGCGTGATAGCCGCGGATCACGCCCCGGCGGGTGAGCGCGCGCACGCGCTCCAGGCAGGTCGAGGGGGCGATGCCGAGCGTCCGGGCGAGTTCCCGGTTCGATCTCCGCGCATCCGTCTGGAGAAGGCGGATGATTTCCGTATCAAGTTCGTCCATGACGATTATTCTCCGTCGATTCCGGCCGTTCGTTCGGCTGATCGTAGATCAAGCCATCCGTCTGCCTACCTTTCTTCCGACGTGACCGATCGAATTGAAGGCAGGTGGACGGATGGAACACCCGGGACGGAGCGCGCGGACGGCGGGAGCCGATGACGGGCCCGGCGCACCCGGCGCGTCCGGCGGACTGGGCGCGGCGCAGGGGACGGCGCTGCTCCTCGGGGCGGTGCTCGGGCCGGGCGTGCTCGCCCTGCCGCATCTGGCCGCGGCCGCCGCGGGCCCGGCCTCGATCGTGGCGTGGGCCGCGCTGCTGGCGCTCAGCGTGCCGGTCGCGCTGAGCTTCGCCGCGCTGGGCGGCCGTTTCCCCGACGGCGGCGGGGTGGCGACGTTCGCCGCGCGGGCCTTCGGCCCCCGTACGGCCGCGGTGACCGGCTGGTGGTTCTACTTCGCCGTCCCGATCGGGGTGCCGGCCGGGGCCATGATCGGCGCCGAGTACGTCGCCTCGGCTCTGGGTCTCGGCGCCGCCGGGATCACGGCGGTGGCCTGCGCCCTGCTGGTCGCGGCGTTCGCCGCCAACCACGCCGGGCTGCGCGTCTCCGGCGGGACGCAGCTGCTGCTGGCCGCGCTGCTGGCCGTCCTCCTGGTCGCCGCCGTCGCAGTGGCCCTGCCCTCCGTGCGGCCAGGCAACTTCGCGCCGTTCGCCCCGCACGGCTGGGGCGGGATCGCCGAGGCGGCCGGGGTGCTGTTCTTCGCCTTCGTCGGCTGGGAGGCGGCCAGCCACCTGTCGGCCGAGTTCGCCGACCCGCGCCGCCGGCTGCGGCGGGCGACGGTGCTCACCCTTGCCGTCGTCGGCGTGCTCTACCTGGGGCTGGCGGTGACCACCGTGGGCGTGCTCGGTGAGCGCGCGGCGACCTCACCGGTGCCGCTGGCCCTGCTGCTGGAACACGGCGCCGGGGACCTGGCCGGGCCGGTCACCGCCGGGGCGGCCCTGCTGCTGAGCTTCGGCGCGATCAACGCCTACCTCGCGGGGGGCGCCCGGCTCGGCGCCGCGCTCGCCCGCGACGGGGCCCTGCCCGCCCGGCTGGCCGCCGGCGCGGCCCCCGGCGAGGTGCCGCACCGCAGCCTGGCCCTGCTCGCCGTGTTGTGCGGCGCCGTCACCGCGGCGGTGGCGGGTCTGGGGATGGGGCTCGACCCGCTGCTGCGGGTCACCTCGGCCTGCCTGGCGGCGGTCACCGCGGTGGGCATGGCCGCCGCCGCCCGGCTGCTGACCGGACGGGGCCGCCGCCTCGCCGCGGTGGCCGCGGCCTTCACCGTCGTGCTGCTCGTCTCCTGCGGGCCGTACCTGCTGGCGCCCGTGGTGACGGCCGCGGTGGGGGCCGCAGCGGGGGCCGCGGCCGTGCGGGGGAGGAGGCGGCGGGCGGGACGGGGCGCGACGTCCAAGGCATCCGAGACCTCCGATGCCTCCGAGGCGCCGGATGCGCCGGAGGCGTCCAGGGCCTCCGCCTCCCCGCCCGCCTGAGCCGTCGCACCTCCGGCGGCGGCTCAGAAGCTCCGGGGCAGCCCCAGCACCTGGGTGGCGATGTGGTTGAGCAGCAGTTCCTCGGTGACGGGGGCGACCTTGCCGATACGGGCGTCGGCCAGCAGGCGGGCGACCGGGTACTCCAGCGAGTAGGCCATGCCGCCGTGGGTCTGGAAGGCGTGGTCGGCCGCCTCCCAGGCCGCCTGGGAGGCGGTCAGCTTGGCGATGTTGGCCTCGGTGCCGCACGGCAGCCCGTTGTCGAAGAGCCAGGCGGCCTTGTACGTCATCAGCCTGGCCAGCTCGAGCTTGGCCTTGACCTGGGCGAGGGGGAAGGCGACGGACTGGTTGGCGCCGATGGGGCGGCCGAAGACCTCGCGCTCCCTGGCGTACCGCACGGCCGCCTGCAGCGCGACCTCGGCGCCGCCCAGCGCGGAGGCGGCCAGCAGGATGCGCTCGGGGTTGAGGATGTCCCACAGCACCCGCGAACCCTGGTCCACCTCGCCGACGACGCCGGCCGCAGGCACGCGCAGGTCGTCGAGGAAGACCATGTTGGACGGGGTGGTGTTGGCGCCCATCTTGGGGATGGGCCGGTAGGAGAGCCTGCCCGCGGCGACGGCCTCCGGCACGTTCACCAGGAAGACGGTCAGGCCGTGGCTGCGGGGCCTGGCCTCGGCGGCGGGGACGGTCCGGGTGACCAGGAGCATCCAGGTGGCGCGCTGCACACCGGTGATCCAGATCTTCTGGCCGCTGATCACGAACTCGCCGCCGTCGCGCCGGGCGGAGGTGGAGATGCCCAGCGCGTTCGAGCCGGCGTCCGGCTCGGTCAGGGCGAAGCAGGTCTCGATCTCGCCGGTGGCCAGCTTGGGCAGCAGGTCCTCGCGCTGCCGGGCGCTGCCGTGCCGGGCCAGGGTCATCGCGCCGAAGCCGGGCGTGAGGACGTAGGTGAACGCCGATCCTCCAGCGGCCCCCGAGGACGAGAGGGTCTCGGTGGCCACGGCGAGCTCCAGCAGTCCCTGGCCGCCTCCGCCGTACTCCTCCGGTACGGCCAGCCCCAGCCAGCCCCCCTTGGCCAGTTCGGCCCAGACCTCCTCGGGCCAGCGCTTGTCGGTCTCGCAGCGCTGCCAGTAGTCCAGGTCGTAGCGTGCGCAGATGTCGGCGACGCCGCGCTGGACGGCGAGCGCGCTCTCCGGAAGCGTGAAATCCACGGTGGTCGGCTCCGTTCTGGTTGCGTGCGCACGTATCCCGTTGCGCGCGCAATCGTAGAACGAAGTTCGGTTCGTGGCGAGGGTCACACGCGCACGTTCCGCCCGGAACCCGCGCGGCAGGCCGGGAGAGGGCGCCCGCGGGGCACCGGCGGCACCGCACGCGGACCCCGCCCGGGCGCGGTGCCCCGCCGGAGACGGAGGCCGGGGCGGGCCGGCGCGGGCCGGGGTCACCTGCGGGGGCGGCGCGCGTGGTACACGAACGCCGGCGGGACGTTGCCCCACACCGTCCGGCCCGCGACGACCTCCTCGAAGGCGGCCCCCAGGCGCCGGCGGAAACGCCGCGCGGGCGGCAGGTGCCTGGCGAAGCCGTAGGCGAAGGTGGTGAAGGCGGACTCCGGCCCCATGGCGGCGGTGACGGCTTCCAGCAGGCGGGCCTGGACCTCTCCGGAGAACGCCGCCCAGGGCAGTCCGCTCACGACCACGTCGGCCCGGTCCAGGCCCCGCTCCGCGAGCAGGCGCGGCAGGTCCGCCGCGTCGGCGACCGTGACGTCCGCCCCGGAGTGGCGGGCGGACAGCAGCTCCGCCAGCCGCGGGTTGATCTCGACCGCGAGATGGTGCCCCCGACCGCCCAGCCTGCGCTGGATCTCGGCGGTGAACGCCCCCGTGCCGGGACCGAGTTCGACGACGACGGGCTCGCCCCGGCAGGGGACCGGCGCGGTCACGGCCTCGGCGAGCCGGCGGGAGCTCGGCGCCACCGCCCCGGTGGTGCCCGGGGCCCGCATCCACTGCCCGAGGAAGATCGCGGTGTCGTTGCTCATGGCGTGAAGACTAGAGACCCCGCCCGCCCACTCGGACCGGTCTTCCGGCCGGTCTTCCGGCCAGTAGGAGGAGACGCCCCCCTCCTGCGGGAGGAGTGCGGCCGGAGGAAGGGGGGCTACCTTCTTCGCTATGAGGTTGCGCGGTCCGGTGCTGGACGTCTCCATGGCGCTCGCCGGGGTCGCCCTCGGCCTGTTCCTGTCGGGCAAGCTCGGCGAGCCCGTGCCGCTGCCGGCCGCGGCGGGCCTCTCGCTGCTGGCGGGGCTCCCCCTGGGGCTCGTACGGCGCCGCCCGGCGCTGGTCTGCGCCTACCAGTCCGTCCTCCTGATCGCCTGCGACCGGCTCCCCGCGCTCCCCGAGTTCACCGCCGACACCCTGCAGACCCTGCTCCCGGTCACGGTGGGGCTCCTCGCCTACCTCGGCTCCTGGCGCACGATCCTGCCCGCCGCCGCCCTGGCCGGGGCCGCCACCGCGGTCAACCTCGCCGATCCCGGAACGGTGCTCGACCTGCGCTTCTGGTGCTTCCCGCTGGGGATGACCGCCGTCCCCGTCATCGTCGGCCGCTACCTGCGCAACCCGATCGAGACGGTGGCCGAGGTCGAGCGCCGCCCCGGCCTCGACCTGCTCCTGGCCGGCTGCGGCGTGGCGTTCATGGTCCTCGACACCTGGACCGGCTGGAACGCCGGTCCCTGGCCGGTCTGGGCGGTGGGCTGGTTCGTCATCGGCTGCGGGCTCACCGCGGGGCTGGTCCGGCTGCTCCCCGGCACGGCGTTCGCGCTGCAGGCCGTACTGGTGCTGGCGGCCGACCAGAACGCGCAGGTCGCCGCGAACTCGCTGCAGGTGCTCTTCCTGGTCACGCTCGGCGCGTTCGCGATGTACGCCTCGTGGTCCTGGACCGGCACCGCCTACCTCACCGCGAGCGGGGTGACCGCGCTGAACGTCGTCGACGGCTCGACGGAGGTGACCCTCCTGCGGGTCGCCTCCCTCATGGCCATGGTGGCCGCGCCGGTCATCGTCGGCCGCTACTTCGGCATGCGCCGGGCCGCCGCCGAGCTGCAGCTGGCCATGGCGGAGGAGGCCAGGCAGCTGGCCGCCGAGCGGACCCGGGCCGACCTGCTGGCCGAGCGCGAGCGCATCGCCCGGGACGTGCACGACATCGTGGCCCACCACGTCGGCGCCATGGTGCTGCGGGCCGGCGCCGCCCAGTACGCCGCTCCGTCCGGCCCGGCGGCCGAGGCGCTGGCCGACATCCGCGCCACCGGCCACCGGGTGCTGGAGGACCTGCGGGGCCTGCTCGACGTGCTGCGCGACCCCGAGCAGGCGCACCTGCCCGTCAGCGACCCCGAGGACGTCGTCCGCGACGCGGTGGAGCGCATGAGCGCCGCCGGGCTGGAGGTCGAGCTCAGCCTCGGGCCGGAGACCTCGCTCGCCCCCCTGGTGACCCGCGCCTCGGCCGCCAGGATCGTCCAGGAGGGGCTGACCAACGTGCTCAAGCACGCCGGGCCCGGCACCCGGGCCGTCGTCGAGCTGAAGGAGACCGGCCGCGCGCTCGAGGTGAACGTGATCAGCGGACCCCCGCCCGGCCCCCGCGACGCGCTGCCCTCCTCGGGGCGGGGCATCGCGGGCATGCGCGAGCGGGCCCGCGCCCTGGGCGGGGACCTGTCCGCCGGTCCCGACCGGACCGGTGGCTGGCGGCTGACGGCGACGCTCCCCGCGGAGCGCGCGGGCCGCCCGCGGGAGGCGGCGCGGGGGAGCACACCGCCGTGCCGCGGGAGAGGAGAAGAGGAACCGGCATGAACAGATGGACCGCTCCGCGGGACCGGCGGCCGGCGGGGGGAGCGGCGTGATCCGGGTCGTCGTCGCCGACGACCAGGCGCTGGTCCGCGCCGGAGTGCGGATGCTGCTGGAGGCCGCGGGGGAGATGGAGGTCTGCGCCGAGGCCGTGGACGGGGCGCAGGCCGTGCAGCACGCCGAACGGTTCCGCCCGGACGTGCTGCTGATGGACCTGCGCATGCCCCGGGTGGACGGGCTGGAGGCCACCCGGCGGATCCTGTCCTCCTGGCCCGCCGCGCGGATCGTCATCCTCACCACCTTCGCCGAGGACGAGAACGTCTACGCCGCGCTGCGCGCGGGGGCGATCGGCTTCCTGGTCAAGGACGACGAGCCGGGACGGATGGTCGACGCCGTGCGCCGGGCCGCGGCGGGGGAGCCGCTGCTGGCCCCCTCGGTCCTGCGCCGCGTGGTGGAGCGCGCCCTGGCCGCCGAGGAGCGGGCCGGCGCCGTCCCGGCCGGGCTCACCGACCGGGAGCTGGAGGTGCTCTCCCTGGTCGGGGCGGGGTTGTCCAACGGTGAGATCGCCGACGCCCTCCACGTGGGGGTGACCACCGTCAAGACCCACGTCTCCACCGCCATGGACAAGCTCGGCCTGCGCAACCGCATCCAGGCGGCGGTGGTCGCGCACCGCATCGGCCTGGTCGACGCGGACTTCCGCCCGCTGCGGTCTCCCTCCCGGGGCGGACAGGCGGGTCCGTCCACGGGCTGACGACCGGGTGTCCTCCCGCGGCCAGGATGAACGCGGCAGAGCAACCACCGCAACCACCGCGAGGAAGGACACCTCTCATGCAGGAGGTCATCACCCAGGGATCCGCCGCACCGGGCCGCCCGGTCTCCACCGGCCTGCTGTACGGCCTGCGCATCCTGGTCACCGCCCAGGCGGCAGGACTGATCGTCGCGGCCTCGTTCGCGGGCCAGGCCGTGAACGGCGGCGCGGACCTGGCCGAGACCCACGTGATGGTGGGGATGGTGGTCCACCTGATCGCGCTGCTGCAGATCGTGGCGGCGGTGCTGGTCTGGCGGCCGGGCCGCGGCGCGGGCTGGCCCGCGCTCGCCAGCCTCGGCCTCTTCCTGATCGGCATGGGCCAGCACTTCTCCTGGGAGATGCTGGGCACCCACGTGCCCAGCGGCCTGGCCCTCTTCGGCCTCACCGTGGCGGTGCTCGTCTGGGCGTGGTCGCCCCGCGCCGCCGTGCGCCGCTCCTGACGGGCTCTCCCGGAACGGGAAGGTCCCCGTGCCGCGGCCCCGGAGGGGGACCGCGGCACGGGGAGAGGGGGAGCGGGGGAGCGGGGGCCCGCTCAGTAGCGGAAGCGGGAGACCAGCCCGTGCAGCCGGCTCGACAGCTCGGCCATGTCGGCCGCGGCCCGCCGGCTCTCGGTGACGCCCTCGGCCGTCACCCGGGCCGCGTCGGCCAGCACCGCGATGTTGGCGGCGATGTCCGTGCTGCCCTGCGCGGCCTCGGCCACGCTCCGGTTCATCTCGTTGGTGGTGGCCGTCTGCTCCTCCACCGCGGAGGTGATGGTCAGCTGGTAGTCGTTGATCTTCCCGATGATCTCGGAGATCTCGGCGATCGCCGCGACCGCGCTCTCGGTGTCGGCCTGGATGGCCTCGACCCGCTTGGAGATGTCCTCGGTCGCCTTGGCGGTCTCCTGGGCCAGGTCCTTGACCTCGCCCGCCACGACGGCGAAGCCCTTGCCCGCGTCGCCCGCCCGCGCCGCCTCGATGGTGGCGTTGAGGGCCAGCAGGTTGGTCTGCTCGGCGATCGAGGTGATGGTCTTGATGACCGAGCCGATCTCCGCCGACGAGGCGCCCAGCTGCGCGACGGTCTCGTTGGTGGAGGCGGCCACCTCCACGGCCCGCGAGGCGACCTTGGCGCCCTCGCCGGCGTTGTGCGCGATCTCCCGGATGGAGGAGCCCATCTCCTCGCTGCCGGCCGAGACGGTCTGCACGTTCTGCGAGACCTGCCCGGCCGCGGCGGCCGCGTTCCCCGCCTGCGCGGAGGCCTCCTCCGCCGAGGCGGCGATGCGGTCGCTGACGGCGGTCAGCTCGCCGGAGCCGGCCGCCAGCGTGTCCGCGCTGGCCGCCATGGAGCCGATGGCCTGGCGGATGGCGTCGTTGGCCTGGTTGACCGCCACGGCCATGTGACCGACCTCGTCGCGGGAGGTCACCTCGGCCGTCTGGGTCAGGTCGCCGCGCGCCATGGCGGCGAGGGTCCGGGACAGGGCCCGCATCCGGCTGACGATCATGCGGGTGACCACCCTGGCCGCCGCCACGGCGAGCAGGAGACCGCCCACCAGCAGCACGATGACCGAGATGCGGGCGGCGTCGTACTGGTCGGACGCCTCGGCGGCCATCCCGTCGGCGACTTCACGCTCGTTCTTGGCCATGCCGTCCATGATGATGTTGATCTCGGTGGAGGCCTTGCCGAGCTGCTCGGCGGTCGTCACCATGTCCGTGCCGCCCGGCAGCGGGGCGCCGAACATCACGATGTCGCGCAGCACCTGGAACTCCTGCCAGGTCTTCTCGAAGGCGGCCAGCTCCGCGTGCGCCTGCGGGATGTCCACGAAACCGGCCTTGTATGCCTCGAACGCGTCGGTCACCTGGCCGGTGTACTTCTTCACCCCTTCGACGAGCGCCGCCCGCCCCGCGGGATCCTCGGTGATGGCGGCTCCGATGGAGTAGTTGTACATGTCGGTCATGCGGGCGCGGACCTCGCTGAGCCGGGACAGATTGGCGTTGGCCGTCTGCATCGCCTTCGCGCCGTCGTTCATCGTCGACATGCGGCTCAGCGCGGTCACGCCGATGGCTCCCGCCATGACGGCCACCAGGCCCACGGCGACGAGCACCTTGGTGCCGATGTTCAGGTCGGCGAGCCAGCCCGTCAGGCGGTTGCGGCGTACGGTCACCACGGGCGACGCGGCGCCGGGCAGAGGGTCGGTCATGGTCGGAGTCCTTTTCCGAGGGGCAAGAGCCGTCCCGGGCCGCCGGAGCGGCGCCGGACGGCGTGGCTCAGCCCTCATCGGCACCCGGGCGGGTCTCCTGAGAGGATGCGACGCGGATCACCGGGGAGACGGGGATCCCGCCGCGCAGACCGGGGGAATCCCGCCCCGCCGACGGCGTCGGGCCCGCCCGGCGCCGGGGATCCCCGGCGCCTGGCAGCCGGCGCTCGGTCAGTCGGCCAGAGGCAGGTAGACGCGATTGCCCCCGGCCGCGAACTCCTCGGCCTTGGCCCGCATCCCGGCCTCGATCTCGTCACCGGACATGCCGGAACCGCCGGGGACCTCGGAAGCCTCGGGCCCCTCGGGGCCGCCGCCGTACGCGGCCGCGATGTCGTGGCTGATCCGCATCGAGCAGAACTTCGGCCCGCACATGCTGCAGAAGTGGGCGGTCTTGGCCGGGGCGGCGGGCAGCGTCTCGTCGTGGAAGGACCGGGCGGTGTCGGGGTCCAGGGAGAGGTCGAACTGGTCCTCCCAGCGGAACTCGAACCGGGCGTCGGACAGGGCGTCGTCCCAGGCCTGCGCCCCCGGGTGGCCCTTGGCGAGGTCGGCCGCGTGCGCCGCGATCTTGTAGGTGATCACGCCGGTCTTCACGTCGTCGCGGTTCGGCAGGCCCAGGTGCTCCTTGGGGGTGACGTAGCACAGCATGGCGGTGCCGTACCAGCCGATCATGGCCGCGCCGATCGCCGAGGTGATGTGGTCGTAGCCGGGGGCGATGTCGGTGGTGAGCGGGCCGAGGGTGTAGAACGGCGTGTCGTCGCAGAGCTCGCGCTGCAGGTCGACGTTCTCCTTGATCTTGTGCATGGGGACGTGGCCGGGGCCCTCGACCATCACCTGCACGTCGTGCGCGTGGGCGATCTTCACCAGCTCGCCCAGCGTGCGCAGCTCGGCGAACTGCGCCTCGTCGTTGGCGTCGGCGATCGACCCCGGGCGCAGGCCGTCGCCGAGCGAGAAGGCCACGTCGTAGGCGGCGAGGATCTCGCAGATGTCGGCGAAGTGCTCGTACAGGAAGCTCTCGCGGTGGTGGGCCAGGCACCAGGCCGCCATGATCGAGCCGCCCCGGGAGACGATGCCGGTCTTGCGGCCCACGGTCAGCGGCACGTGGGCCAGGCGCACCCCGGCGTGCACGGTGAAGTAGTCGACGCCCTGCTCGCACTGCTCGATCAGGGTGTCGCGGTAGACCTCCCAGGACAGGTCCTCGGCGCGGCCGTTCACCTTCTCCAGCGCCTGGTAGAGCGGGACCGTCCCGATGGGCACGGGGGAGTTGCGGATGATCCACTCGCGGGTGGTGTGGATGTTGCGGCCGGTGGACAGGTCCATCACGGTGTCGGCGCCCCAGCGGATCGCCCACGTCATCTTGTCCACCTCCTCGGCGATGGTGGAGGCGACGGCCGAATTCCCGATGTTGGCGTTGATCTTCACGAGGAAGTTGCGGCCGATGATCATCGGCTCGCTCTCCGGGTGGTTGACGTTGGCCGGGATGATCGCCCGGCCGGCGGCCACCTCGTCGCGGACGAACTCCGCGCCCACCCCCTCGCGGAGGGCGACGAACTCCATCTCCTTGGTGATCACGCCGCGCCGGGCGTAGGCGAGCTGGGTCACCGGGACCCCCGCGGCCCGGAGCGGGCCGCGCCCGTGCCCCGTCCGCGCCGGGTCCGCGTCGTGTCCCGTTCGCGCCGGGTCCGCGCCGCCGGTGAAGACGGCGTCCTGGGAGCGCAGGTCGTGGTCGCGGGAGCGCTCGTCCCGGTGGCCGTCGTCGGCGGGCCGGGCCGGCCGGCCGTCGTAGCGGACCACGTCGCCCCGGCCCAGGATCCACTCCTCACGCCGCCGGGGCAGGCCGCGGGTGATGTCGACGGAGACGGCCGGGTCGGTGTAGGGGCCGGAGGTGTCGTACAGGGTGACGGACGTGCCGTCGGTCAGCCGTACCTCGCGCATGGGCACGCGCAGATCGCCTCTGTAGACCTTGGAGCTGGACGGGCGCGCGTCGGTCATCGCGCAAACTCCCTTCGCCGGCATTATCCGGAGCAGGTTCTGGCGGTCGGCGGCCGTCTCAGCCGTCCTCTCAGCCCGGTTCTCCGGGCTCCCGCGTTGGTCGGCCGCAACCATAACCCGATCTCCGCGCCGATCACCACCCGCCGTCCGGGTGAGGCGTCCGTCACCCGCCCCCTCGCCGCGACGCGCGGCGCCGCCGCCGACGCAGTAGTGTCGCTTCGAGTGCAGTGAGGGAGAAAAACGGGTGAAAGCGGAAGTATCGGGTGTCGAGGACCGGATCTGGACGGTTCCCAACGCGTTGAGCCTGGCCAGGCTCCTGGGCGTTCCGGTCTTCCTCTGGCTCGTGCTCGGCCCCGAGGCCGACGGCTGGGCCGTCGCGCTGCTGATGCTCGCCGGGTTCTCCGACTGGCTCGACGGCAAGCTCGCCCGGGCGTGGAACCAGACCAGCAGGCTCGGCCGGCTGCTGGACCCGCTGGCCGACCGGCTCTACATCCTGGCCACCCTGCTGGGCCTGGCGCTGCGCGAGATCATCCCGTGGTGGCTGGCGCTGGTCATCCCGCTGCGGGACGTGATGCTGCTCGGCATCCCGCCCATCCTGCGCCGCCTCGGGTACGGCCCGGCGCTGCCGGTGCACTTCCTCGGCAAGGCGGCCACGGCCAACCTGCTCTACTCCTTCCCGCTGCTCTTCCTGGCCCACCACGACGCCTGGTACGCCGACCCCGCCCGGATCCTCGGCTGGGCGACGGCGATCTGGGGCGTGGGTCTGTACTGGTGGTCCGGCGTGCTGTATTGGGTACAGGTGCGGCAACTTCTCAAAGGAGCTGGAACGCCTTAATGAGGTGATTCGTGAAGGCCGTCGTGATGGCGGGCGGGGAGGGGACACGGCTGCGGCCGATGACCGCGAACCAGCCCAAGCCGCTGCTGCCCGTGGTCAACCGGCCGATCATGGAGCACGTGCTGCGCCTGCTCAAGCGGCACGGGTTCACCGAGACGGTGGTGACCGTGCAGTTCCTGGCCGCCCTGGTCCGCACCTACTTCGGTGACGGCGAGGAACTCGGCATGGACCTCTACTACGCCACCGAGGAGATGCCGCTCGGCACGGCCGGGAGCGTGCGCAACGCCGCCGACAAGCTCCGCGACGACCGGTTCCTGGTCATCTCCGGCGACGCCCTCACCGACATCGACCTGACCGACATGATCCGCTTCCACCGGGAGCAGGGCGCGCTGGTCACCATCGGGCTCAAACGCGTGCCCAACCCGCTGGAGTTCGGCATCGTCATCGCCGACGAGCGGGGCCGGGTGGAGCGGTTCCTGGAGAAGCCCACCTGGGGCCAGGTCTTCTCCGACACCGTCAACACCGGCATCTACGTGATGGAGCCCGAGGTCCTCGGCGAGGTCGCCGCCGGGGAGCCGGTCGACTGGTCCGCGGACGTCTTCCCCCGGCTGCTGGCGCGCGGGGCCCCGATCTACGGCTACGTGGCGGACGGCTACTGGGAGGACGTCGGCACCCACGAGAGCTACCTGCGGGTCCAGGCCGACGTGCTCTCCGGCCGGGTCGCGGTGGACCTCGGTGCCTTCGAGCTCTCGCCCGGCGTCTGGGTGGCCGAGGGCGCCGAGGTCGATCCGGAGGCGGTGCTCAAGGGCCCGCTGTACATCGGCGACTACGCCAAGGTCGAGGCGGGTGCCGAGCTGCGCGAGTACACCGTGCTGGGCAGCAACGTGGTGGTCCGCGAGAACGCCTTCCTGCACCGCGCCGTCGTCCACGACAACGTCTACGTCGGCCCGAGCACCCACCTGCGCGGCTGCGTCATCGGCAAGAACACCGACCTGATGACGGGCGCCCGCGTCGAGGAGAGCGCCGTGGTCGGGGACGAGTGCATCATCGAGGCCGAGGCCTACGTCTCCTCCGGGGTCAAGGTCTACCCGTTCAAGACGATCGAGGCCGGCGCCGTCGTCAACACCAGCGTCATCTGGGAGTCCCGGGGCCAGCGCAGCCTGTTCGGACCGCGGGGGATCTCCGGGCTGGTCAACGTCGAGATCACCCCCGAGCTGTGCGTACGGCTGGCCAGCGCCTACGCCACGACCCTGAGGAAGGGCGCCGCGGTCGTCACCTCCCGGGACTCCTCCCGCGCGGCCAGGGCCCTGAAGCGGGCGGTGGTCAGCGCCCTGAACGCCGGCGCCATCGACGTGCTGGACCTGGAGGCGACCCCGCTGCCCGTGGCGCGCTTCCACACCGCCAAGGAGAACGCCGTCGGCGGGATCGCGCTGCGCACCACCGCGGGCGACCCGCAGAGCGTGGACATCGTCTTCATGGACTCCAGCGGGGCGGACCTGTCGCAGTCCGCGCAGCGCAAGCTGGAGCGGGTCTTCTCCCGGCAGGAGTTCCGCCGCGCCTTCCCCGGGGAGATCGCCGAGCTCGTCTTCCCGCCCCGCGTGGTCGAGGACTACACCAGCGAGCTGCTGCGCTGCGTGAACATGACCGGGGTGCGCGACGCGGACATGAAGGTCGTGGTCGACTGCGCCGGAGGGACCTCCTCGCTGGTGCTGCCGAGCCTCCTGGGCCGGGTCGGGGTGGACGTGCTGACCGTCAACAACCGGCTGGACGAGGCCTCGCCCACCGAGACCTTCGCCGAGCGCCGCCGCGACCTGCAGCGCCTGTCGGAGCTGGTCAGCTCCTCCCGGGCCGCGTTCGGGGTGCGCTTCGACCCGGTGGGGGAGCGGATCTCGCTGGTCAACGAGATGGGGCAGCTGATCAGCGAGGAGCGCGCCCTGCTGGTCGTGCTGGACCTGGTGGCGGCCGAGCGGCGCGGCGGCCGGGTGGCGCTGCCGGTGACCACCACCCGGGTGGCCGAGCAGGTCTGCCGCTTCCACGGCGTGCAGGTCGAGTGGACCCCCACCGCCCTCGACGCGCTCACCGCCGCCTCCCGCGGGGCCGACATGGTGTTCGCCGGAGACGGACGGGGCGGGTTCGTCGTGCCGGAGTTCGGCCCGACGGTGGACGGCCTGGCGGCGTTCCTGCGCCTGCTCGGCCTGGTCGCCCGGACCCGGCTCTCGCTCAGCCAGATCGACGCCAGGATCCCCGAGGCGAGGCTGCTGCGCCGTACGGTGCCGACCCCGTGGGCGGCCAAGGGCGCGGTGATGCGCTCGGTGATCGAGGCGGCCGAGCGCCAGCGCATCGACACCACCGACGGCGTGCGGGTCGTCGGGGAGGACGGCGGCTGGGCGCTGGTGCTGCCCGACCCCGCCGAGGCCGTCACCCACCTGTGGGCCGAGGGGTCCGACGCCGACTCGGCGCAGGCGCTGCTCGAGCACTGGGCGCAGGTCGTGGAGCGGGCGGCCGACCTGTGAGGCGGCCCTTCGGGTGCTCGCGGGGCGCCACCCCGGACCGGTGGCCCAGGGGAGGCGCCCGCCGCCGTGCGACGCGCCGGGCTTGGCAAAGATATGGACCTTGGACCGTGCTCGCCTGTAACTTTGTCACGACCGAACCCCCGGTCCAGTGCTCGCCTTGACCTTTGCTCCTCAGGGGGCGTAAGTTGCTGCATTCGCAGTCCCAGCAAACACTTGAGTGGCGAAGAAGCGAGGCGCGCATCTCCGAGCGACGTTGCCGCGCCTTCGCGGTAGGAGGCCGAGCCGATCGATGCCGAGCGTCTACTGCACGCAGTGCGGTCATGCCAACCCCGAGGACGCCCGTTTCTGCTCTCGTTGCGGATCGCCGCTGACCCGAGTCGAGACACCCGGAGACAGCACGACGACGATCTCCCTCTCCGGGATCGAGAACTACGAGGCGGAGACAGGGGAGACGCTTCTCGCCGAGAGGCAGGCCGTCGAGCAGTTGCCCCCGGGCACGGCGCTGCTCGTCGTCCAGCGCGGCCCCAACGCCGGCAGCCGGTTCCTGCTGGACAGTGACCTCACCACGGTGGGCCGCCACCCCGAGAGCGACATCTTCCTGGACGACATCACCGTCTCCCGCCGCCACGTGGAGTTCTACCGGCGCGGCGGAGGCGTGTTCACCGTCCGCGACGTGGGCAGCCTCAACGGCACCTACGTCAACCGCGAGCGGATCGAGGAGGTCCCGCTCTACAGCGGCGACGAGGTGCAGATCGGCAAGTTCCGGCTGGTGTTCTTCACCCGCGGCGCCGCTGGAGGATGATGAGCTCGCAGGCCGCTCGTGCGCACATGAGCATCGGGGAGGTGCTCGCCCTGCTGCAGGGCGAGTTCCCCGACGTCAGCATCTCCAAGATCCGTTTCCTGGAGGGCGAGGGGTTGATCGAGCCGGAGCGCAGTCCCTCCGGCTACCGCAAGTTCACCTACGCCGACGTCGAGCGGCTCCGCTACATCCTCAGCGAGCAGCGTGACCGCTACCTGCCGCTCCGTGTGATCAAGGACCGGCTGGAGGCGGCCGACCGCGAGGAGCGGCCCGTCGCCCGGCCGCGCGCCGTGCCCTCGGAGGCGCAGCCGGAGGTCCGGCTCAGCCGCGAGGAGCTCCTGGCGGCCGCGGAGATCGACGAGGAGACGCTGGCCGAGCTCGAGGACTACGGGCTGGTCGCCGCGGTGGCCCGCCACTACGACGCCGAGGCGCTGGCCGTGGCCCGCAGCGTCGGGGCGCTGGCCCCCTTCGGCCTGCGCGCCCGGCACCTGCGGGCGGTCCGGGCCGCCGCCGAGCGGGAGGCCGGGCTCGTGGAGCAGGCCGTCGCCCCGCTGCTGCGCCGCCGCGCGCCGGGGGCCATCGACCGGGCCGAGGAGACGGCCAGAGAGATCTCCGGGCTGCTGCTGGAATTGCACGCAGCCCTGCTGCGTTCCGGTGTTCGGGGGGTCCTGGGCAGGTGAGGGCCTGACCGGGCGCCCGCGGCCCCGCGGGTGTTACGTTGAATGAAACGGTTGGAACCCAGCGAAAGACGGAGCAGCCCGTGTTGCAGATGGAGGTCGTGGGTGTCCGGGTCGAGATGCCCACCAACCAGCCGATCGTCCTGCTGAAGGAGACACACGGGGAGCGCTACCTGCCGATCTGGATCGGGATGACCGAGGCGACCGCGATCGCCATGGCCCAGGCGGAGGAGCCGCCGCCCCGGCCGCTCACGCACGATCTGTTCCGTGACGTGCTCGACGCGCTCGGGGTCCGGCTGAACACGGTGAACATCGTCGCGCTCCGGGAGGGGATCTTCTTCGCGGACCTGGTGTTCTCCAACGGGGCCGAGGTGAGCGCCCGGCCGTCGGACTCGATCGCCCTTGCGCTGCGCACCGGCGCCCGCATCTTCGCGAGCGAGGACGTGGTCAGGGAGGCCGGAGTGATCATTCCGGAGGACCAGGAGGGCCAGGAGGACGAGGTGGAGAAGTTCCGGGAGTTCCTTGACCAGATCTCGCCGGAGGACTTCGGCCGCGCGGGGTAGGAATTTCGGTGCATTTACGCTTCACGACGCGCCGAGTGGGGTCGTTGACTGAGGCAGATCCCAGTCTTACGGTGCGAGTGAACCTGTGGCCGTGCACAAACCCCCAGATCAGGCCGCGGGATGAGAGAAAGCCGGAGGTCCGCAGTGGCGGTCAGCAGCGGCGAAGGAAAGGCGGCCGGCCAGGATGATCCGGTGCGGCGCCGGTCGGCGCGTCAGCGCGCCGGTGAAGAGGGTCTGCTGTTCGACGGGCGACCGGTGAGCCCGCCCGCCGACGTCGGCTACCGAGGCCCGACGGCCTGTGTCGCTGCCGGCATCACCTACCGGCAGCTCGACTACTGGGCCCGCACCGGGCTGGTCGAGCCCACCGTCCGGGCCGCGCACGGCTCGGGCTCCCAGAGACTGTACGGCTTCCGCGACATCCTCGTGCTGAAAGTCGTCAAACGCCTGCTCGACACCGGCGTCTCCCTGCAGCAGATCCGGATCGCCGTGCACCACCTGCGCTCCCGCACGGTCGACGACCTCGCCCAGATCACCCTGATGAGCGACGGGGCCAGCGTCTACGAGTGCACCACCCCCGACGAGGTCATCGACCTGCTCCAGGGCGGCCAGGGCGTGTTCGGCATCGCGCTGGGCCGGGTCTGGCAGGAGGTCGAGGGCTCCCTGGCGGAGCTGCCCGGCGAGCGCGCGGAGAGCGCCGAGAGCCCTTTAGGCGGGCACCCCGCCGATGAGCTGGCCCGCCGTCGCCAGGCTCGCCGCACGGGGTAAAGTTGGTCGCGCTGATGACCCTGTGCGGGAGAGACCCCGACCCGATCGGGGCGCCGAAGGAGCAACCTCCCCGGAATCTCTCAGGCCCCTGTACCGCACGGACGAGGCGACTCTGGAAAGCAGACGCGCCCGCCAGGCGCGTCTCACCGACGGTGAAAGCCGCCCCGCCAGGGGCAGGTGAAGCTCTCAGGTCGAGATGACAGAGGGGGAGACCCGGCCCGTACGCCCGCGCCCAGCGCCGGTCTCCACCGCCTCAGGAGGCTCCCATGACCGACCTGTCACCGCTCAGCGAGCTCACCCCCCCGCCCTTCGCGACCCGCCACATCGGACCGGACGGCACCGACCAGGCCCGCATGCTGGAGGCGGTCGGATTCGACTCCGTCGCCGACCTGACCGCCGTGGCCGTGCCCGAGGCGATCCGCGCCGCGGACCGGCTCGACCTGCCCGAGGCGGCGAGCGAGACCGAGGCCATCACGGAGCTGCGCGCCCTGGCCGCGCGCAACACCGTGCTGACCTCGATGATCGGCCTGGGATACCACGACACCGTCACCCCCGCCGTCATCCGCCGCAACCTGCTGGAGAACCCCGGCTGGTACACCGCGTACACGCCCTACCAGCCGGAGATCTCGCAGGGCCGCCTGGAGGCCCTGCTCAACTTCCAGACGGTCGTCTCCGACCTGACCGGGCTGCCCATCGCCGGCGCGTCCCTGCTGGACGAGGCCACCGCCGCGGCCGAGGCGATGACCCTGGCCCGCCGCGCCGCCAAGGCGAAGTCCGACGTGTTCGTGGTCGACGCCGACGCCCTGCCGCAGACCAAGGCCGTGCTGCGCACCCGCGCCGAGCCGCTCGGCATCGAGCTGGTCGAGAGCGACCTGGCCGCCGAGCTCCCCGAGTGCTTCGGCGTCCTGGTGCAGTACCCCGGCGCGAGCGGCCGCGTCCGCGACGTCCGCG
>NZ_JBHSBM010000036.1:58937-67274 GCF_042650625.1 Planomonospora corallina | reverse complement strand
CGCCGAGGCCGCCCGCGCCCGCGGCGCCCTGACGGTGGCCGCCGCCGACCTGCTCGCCCTCACGCTGCTGGCCGCCCCCGGCGAGCTCGGCGCGGACATCGCGATCGGCTCCTCGCAGCGCTTCGGCGTCCCGCTCGGCTTCGGCGGCCCGCACGCGGCCTACATGTCGGTCCGCGAGGGCCTGCAGCGCCAGATGCCCGGCCGCCTGGTCGGCGTCTCCCAGGACGCCGACGGGCAGTCCGCCTACCGGCTCGCGCTGCAGACCCGCGAGCAGCACATCCGCCGGGAGAAGGCGACCAGCAACATCTGCACCGCCCAGGTGCTGCTCGCCGTGATCGCGAGCATGTACGCCGTCTACCACGGGCCCGAGGGTCTGCGCCGGATCGCCCGGCGGGTCCACCGGCACGCCGTGGTGCTGGCCGAGGGGCTGCGGCAGGCCGGTGTGGAGGTCGTGCACGAGGCCTTCTTCGACACCGTGCTGGCCCGGGTGCCCGGCCGCGCCGGGCAGGTCGTCGCCGCCGCCCGGGCGAGCGGCGTCAACCTCCGCCTGGTCGACGCCGACCACGTGGGCGTCAGCTGCGACGAGAGGACCGAGCCGCTCCACCTGGAGAAGGTCCTGGCCGCCTTCGGGGCCGGCGGCGCGGTCCTGGCCGACCTGGACGCCGCCGCGCACGACGCGCTCCCGGGCGAGCTGGCGCGCACGAGCGACTACCTGACCCACCCGGTCTTCCACTCCCACCGCTCCGAGACGTCCATGCTGCGCTACCTGCGCCGGCTCCAGGACAAGGACATCGCGCTCGACCGGTCGATGATCCCGCTGGGCTCGTGCACCATGAAGCTCAACGCGACCACCGAGATGGAGCCGATCACCTGGCCGGAGTTCGCCGGGATCCACCCGTACGCGCCCGAGGACCAGGCCGGGGGCTACCTCGAGATGATCGGGCAGCTGGAGCACTGGCTGGCCGAGGTCACCGGCTACGCCGCCGTCTCGATCCAGCCCAACGCCGGCTCCCAGGGCGAGTTCGCCGGCCTGCTGGCCATCCGCGCCTACCACCGGGCGCGGGGCGAGGACCAGCGGGAGGTCTGCCTCATCCCGTCCTCGGCGCACGGCACCAACGCCGCCAGCGCCGTCATGGCGGGCATGAAGGTCGTCGTGGTGGCCTGCGACGAGAACGGCAACGTCGATCTCGGCGACCTCGTCGCCAAGATCGAGAAGCACCGCGACCGGCTCGCCGCGATCATGGTCACCTACCCGTCCACGCACGGTGTGTACGAGGAGACCATCACCGAGGTCTGCCGGCTGGTCCACGAGGCCGGCGGCCAGGTCTACGTCGACGGCGCCAACCTCAACGCGCTGGTCGGCCTGGCCAAGCCGGGCGAGTTCGGCGCGGACGTCTCCCACCTGAACCTGCACAAGACCTTCTGCATCCCGCACGGCGGCGGCGGCCCCGGCGTCGGCCCGGTCGCGGTCCGCGCCCACCTGGCGGACTACCTGCCCGGCCACCCGCTGCGCGACGGGTCGGCGGTCGGTCCCGTCTCCGCCGCGCCGTACGGCTCGGCGAGCATCCTGCCCATCTCCTGGGCCTACATCCGGATGATGGGCGGCGACGGCCTCAAGGCCGCCACCGAGCAGGCCATCCTCTCGGCCAACTACCTCGCCCGCAGGCTGGCGCCGCACTACCCGGTCCTCTACACCGGCCGGGGCGGCCTGGTCGCCCACGAGTGCATCGTCGACCTGCGCCAGATCACCAAGGAGACCGGCGTCACCGTCGACGACGTGGCCAAGCGCCTGATCGACTACGGCTTCCACGCGCCCACCATGTCCTTCCCGGTGGCCGGCACGCTGATGATCGAGCCGACCGAGAGCGAGGACCTGGCCGAGCTCGACCGGTTCTGCGACGCGATGATCGCGATCCGCGGGGAGATCGAGAAGGTCGCCTCGGGCGCCTGGGACCGGACCGACAACCCGCTGCGCAACGCGCCGCACACCGCCGGCTGCGTCACGGCCGACTCCTGGGACCACTCCTACGGCCGGACCGAGGCGGCCTACCCGGTGGTCTCGCTGCGCCAGGCCAAGTACTGGTCGCCGGTGCGCCGCATCGACCAGGCCTACGGCGACCGCAACCTCGTGTGCTCCTGCCCGCCGCCGGAGGCGTTCGAGGACTGACCCGGGGGCGGCCCGCGGGGATCCGGCGCCCGCCGTACGGCCCGCGCCTGTTGGGCCGTACGGATCGCCGCGTATGCGAAGACGCGGACGGCACCGAGTCGTTAGGCTCGGTGCCGTTTCCTTACCCGGGGAGGATCTTGGATGCCGGACGTCGACACGCACCCCCTGGAGGTCGCGCGCAGGCTGGCCGAGGGCGGCGACCTGGACGGCGCCGCGGCGATCTTCGCGGAGCTGGCCGCCGACGCCGACGGGCCCGACCGGGCGCAGGCCGCGGTGGGACTGGCCGTGGTGCTGCAGGAGCGGGGGGACACGCCGGGGGCCCGCGCCGCCGCGCGCGCCGCGCTGGCGACCGGGCACCCGGAGTTCGCCGCCCAGGCGGCCTGCCTGCTCGCGGGGAGCTTCGAGAGCGAGGAGCTGACCGACCAGGCCCGGGCGGCCTGGCAGGCCGCCCTCGGCCTGGGCAACCCCGCCTACGTTCCGCTGGCGCACATGGCGCTGGCGCGGCTCGCCGCCGACGAGGAGGAGATGGCCGAGGCCCTCCGGGCGGCCCTGGCCACCGGAGACCCGGAGATCGGCTCCCGCGCGGCCCAGCGGTTGGCGGAGCTCTTCCTGGCGGAGGGGGAGCCGGGAGAGGCGGCCGACGTGCTCCTGGCGGCGCTGGCGATCCCCGGGGTGGCGGACCCGCCGAGGCTGCGGGTGCTGCTCGGGGCGGCGCACCTGGAGATGGCGTGCGCGGAGTTCGCGGGCGTGGTGGAGGAGGGCGGGGACGCCGAGACCAGCGCCCTGGCCATCGAGCTGCTGGCCCGCACGCTCCCGCTGCGGGGCCGCGACGAGGACGCCGAGCAGGTGTGGCGCTACGGCCTGGAGCACGCCGACGAGCGGCTGGCCGAGCAGGTCCGCCTCCGGCGGGACCGCGACCTCTGAGGCATGTCAGGCCTCCGCTGGCGCCCACCGGGCCTCACTGAGCCTCACAGGGCCTCACAGGGCCTCACCGGGACCCGCCGAGGGGCCCGGTGGGCGCTGGACAGGGGGAGGAGAGCCCGTCCGCGGGTTCTCCGCCCACGGCCTGCCGGAGGAGCGCCACGGTGCTCCCGGCTTCTCCGGAGCCCGGGGCGGGGACCCGCGTCAGTAGTGGTCGCGCCGGCGCAGGCGGCCGAGGGCGTGGGCGAGGTTGACCGCGACGATGCCGCCCCAGGCGAGCACCATGCCGAAGAACCCGGCCTCGGTCGCGGCGATGGCGGTCAGCGGGATGCCGATGCCCAGGGAGCCCAGCGTGACGGCGACCGAGCCGTCGCCCTTGCGCTTGTCCGGCGGCTGCGGCTGTGCATACGGCGGGTACGGCGCCGCGCCGGCGGCGCCGATCTCGGCCCGCACGCGGGCGGCGATGCTGGCGTCGAGCCGCTCGATGAACGAGTCGACGAGCGCCGCCTCGTACTCGGGTCCCAGATCGCGCCGGGCCTCGAGGGTGGCGCGCATGTCCTGGCGGATGTCGTTGTCACTCTGCACGCCCCTCAGTCTGCACCCCGCCGGGCGGCGCGGCATCGGTCATGAGGACGAGATCGGCGTGTGATCCCGGTACGGTTCCCGCATGGAGATCATGACGCCGCACGGGCCGGCGCGGGTGGAGGCCGACCCGGTGGCGGATCCCCGGTTCCTGCTGGTCCTCACCCACGGCTCGGCCGGGGGAGTGGACGCGCCGGACCTGCTGGCCGTACGGGAGGCCGTGGCGGGGATCGGCGGCCTGGTCGTCCGGGTGACCCAGCCGTTCCGGCTGCGGGGGGCCCGGGCGCCGGGTTCGGCGGTCAAGCAGGACGAGGCGTGGACGGCGGTGGTGGCGCGGATCCTCCGGGACCACCCCGGCCTGCCCCTCGTGCAGGGCGGGCGGAGCAACGGCGCCCGGGTCGCCTGCCGTACGGCGCGGGCGGTGGGGGCCGAGGCGGTCGTCGCGCTGGCCTTCCCACTGCGCCCGCCGGGGAAGCCGGAGCGCTCCCGCGCGCCGGAACTGCGGCAGGCGGGCGTGGACGTGCTGGCGGTCAGCGGGGACCGCGACCCGTTCGGCGTGCCGGAGGCGGCGGACGCCGCCCGGCTGGTGGTCCTGGCGGGGGAGGGGCACGACCTGAAGAAAGACCCCGCCCGGGTGGGCGAGGCCGTGGCGGGGTGGCTGGAGGAGAGGATGCCGGACAGCCCGCGGTGACGCCCGGGGCGCCGCGCGGGCTGTTCCGGCGGCCGCTCAGCGGCGGCGCGCCCTCACGGGTGCGCTCCGCTCACGGGTGCGCTCCGCGGGTCAGGAGACGCCGGCGAGGGGGCGCCGGGGCTCGATGACGGCGCCGTCGGGCAGCAGCTCGCCGGTGTCCTCGAACAGCACCACACCGTTGCAGAGCAGGCTCCACCCCTGCTCGGGGTGGGAGACGACCATGCGGGCGGCCTCGCGGCCCGGCCCTTCGGCGGACGGGCAGGGCGGCTCATGCGGGCACATCGGCGTGCCTCCAGATCTCTCGTGTCGGCTCGCCGGAATCGGCGTCGGGAGATCGGCGGGACCGCCCCCCGACGGGACCCCGTTCCCTCCTGCGCGGAGGGGCGAGCGGTTGCGGTTGACATATGGCCGTGCGCGTCTCGCGCGGTGTGAGACGCGCACATCGGACAGGTCCAGTGTGCGACGGGTCACACTCGCGCGACATAGTCACTTGGGACCGTTTGAGGGCCATTGGAAGTGGTCCTTGTGGTCCCTCGGGCCTCGTCCAGGGGTGTGACCTATGACACAGGGTGCCTCATCCACCTATAACCGGCCAAGCGCGACACGCCGGAGATGCGGTGAACGGCAGGACACGGATCCCGGGCGTGCCCGCCTTGCAGGCCGGCGGCCGGGGTCAGCTCCGGGCCAGACCGGCCAGCAGCGCGTCGAGTCCCCGCTCGAAGTCGGCGTCGGCGGCGGCGCTGCCGCCGCCGCGCGACGGAGGGCGCCACGGCTCGGTCTCGCCCTCGTCGCCGGGCGGATCCGCCCAGCCCGACTGCTGCACCTCCACGGCGACCGCGCCGAAGACGTAGGCTCGCAGGGCCCGCACGGCCTCCGCCGCGTCCGGCAGCCCCGCCTCGGCGAGCTGCTCGGTCTGCTCCCGGACCGCCGCCGCGGCTCGCCCCTTGGGAGGCTTGGTGAGGGCGAGCGCCAGCACCCCGGGATGCTCCCGCAGCGCGTCCCGGCTCGCCCGGCACCACGCGCGCGCGGTCTCCTGCCAGCTGCCGGCGGGCTCGGCGTGGACGGCGGTGACGTGCTCGGCCAGGGCGTCCATCAGCGCGTCCTTGCCGCGGGGCAGGTGGTGGTAGATGGCCATAGCCTCCACCTGGAGGGCGTCCCCCAGCCGCCGCATGGTCAGCCGCCGCAGCCCCTGGCCGTCGGCGATGTGCAGGGCCGCTTCGATGATGCGCTCCCTGGTGAGGGGGATCGGAGGTCGCTTGGCAGGCATGCGGCCCATCCTGCCACCCTGAGGCTTACTATGTAAAGGAAGCCGTGCCGTACCCGGTGCGGAGCGGGCCCCGAGGGGGCCCTGGGTACGGGCGGAACGCGGAAACGGCGTAGGCTACGGCTGTCAGCAGCCAGGAGAGTCAGGCGAGAGAGGGCAGACGATGGCGCTTTTCCGACCGCGGGTGAGCCGTGAGGCGGAGGTCCGCTACCACGCGGACCGGGAGCTCGGAAAGAGCTTCCCCGAGCTGCTGCGCAAGGCCCAGACGGCGGAGGCCGCGCTGCGCGAGGTGCAGGCCACCACGACCTCCTCCGCCGAGCGGCGGGCCGCCGCCCTGGTGCTGGACAGGGCGCTGACCGAGGCGCTGCGCGCGGCCGAGGCCAACCAGCGGGTGGCGTTCGGCCCGGGCGCCTACGACGACCGGCTCCGCCGCCGCAAGGGCAGGGCCACCCCCGAGGGCGCCCGGTGGAGCACCGAGGTCGAACGACTGCGCACGCTCCGCGAGCGCAACCGCCTGGTCGACGTCCCGAAGGACGTGCTGCCCGTCGGCACCGCGAACCGCGCCGGCACCACGCCCTGACACCGCTCGCGTCCCCGCCCGGTACGGCCCCGCCGCGCCGGGCGGACGTGTCTCCAGGCCCCGTCCGGGACCGGTGGCGCCCGCACGCGGGAGGGCGCCGCCGCGAACGACGTCGCGACGGCGCCCTCCGCGTGTTCCCCGGGGCGCGACCGGCCTCAGCTGGCCCAGTCGAGCAGCGGGCGGGTGTTGCTCGGGTGGCGCAGCTTGGACAGGGACTCCTTCTCCAGCTGGCGGATGCGCTCGCGGGTCAGGCCGAGGTGCTTGCCGATCTCGTCGAGGGTGTGCGGCTTGCCGTCGACGAGCCCGAAGCGCAGCGCCATGATCCGGGCCTCCCGGGGCGAGAGATTGCCCAGCACGCCGCGGAGCTGCTCGGCCAGGAGCTGGCGGTCCACCACCTCCGAGGCCTCCGGGGAGTCGACGTCCTCGATCAGGTCGCCGATGGTGGTCTCGCCGTCCTCGCCGATGGTGGCGTTGAGGCTGAGCGGCTGGCGGCTGGTGCGCAGCAGCTCCTCGATCTGGTCCGGGGTCTTGTCCAGCTCGACGGCCAGCTCCTCGGGCGTGGGCTCGCGCCCCAGCCGCTGGTGCATGTCGCGCTCCACCCGGGAGAGCTTGGAGAGCATCTCCAGCACGTGCACGGGCAGGCGGATGGTGCGGGCGGAGTCGGCGAAACCCCGCTGGATGGCCTGGCGGATCCACCACATGGCGTAGGTGGAGAACTTGTAGCCCTTGGTGTAGTCGAACTTCTCCACCGCGCGGATCAGCCCGAGGTTGCCCTCCTGGACCACGTCGAGCAGGGCCATGCCGCGGTCGGTGTACTTCTTGGCGACGGAGACGACGAGCCGGAGGTTGGCCTCCAGCATGTGGTCCTTGGCGCGGCGGCCGTCCTCGGCGATCCACTCCAGCTCTTCGCGCAGGTCGGAGGGGAGGCCCGGCTCGGACTCCAGCTTGGCCTCGGCGTACAGGCCGGCCTCGATCCTCTTGGCGAGCTCGACCTCCTGCGCGGCGGTCAGCAGCGTGCGGCGGCCGATCGACTTGAGGTAGGTGTGCACCGAGTCGCCCATGACCGAGGACTGGTCGTCCAGGTCGACGGACTGCTCGGCCTCCGCCTCGATCTCGGCCTCGTCGGCGGGGGTCCAGCCCTCGTCCTCCAGCGGCGCCTCGAGGTCCTCCGGCACGTCCGCACCGTCCGGGGCCGTGGCGGAGCGGCCGTCCTCGCCGGCGGCCGCGGTCTTCTTGCTCGCGGTCTTCTTGCCCGTGGGGGCGGCCTCGGCCGTGCGCGAGGCGGGTGCGCGGCCGGCCGTCTTGCGGGCCGGCGTCGCGGACGATGCCGCCTTGGCGGCCTTCTTGCTCTTGCTCGCGGCCTTCCTGGTGGCCGCGGCGAGCGTCGGCTCGTCCTCGGCGGCCAGGCTCACCCCGGCCTCGGTGAGGTCGCGCAGGATCGTCCGGCCCTCGGCCGGGCTGATGCCCGCCTCGGCGAAGGCGTGACGCAGCTCCGCGAGAGAAAGGTGACCCTGGACTCGCCCTCGGTCAAGGAGCTGCTCAAGGGTCGTCGGGGCCTCAGACGAGGTCGCGGCGGTTTGGGGCATGAGGACACCTCCTCCATGACGGAGTCGTCTTTTTTCAGGCTGTGGGTGCTGGCACGCTGCGGAGTGTGGGGCGGCCGGGGGACCGCTCATCGCACCAGTACCAATAACCCCGCCGAAGACCGTTCTGTTCCCGACTTGACGGGGAAAATATGATGGGGTGGATCGGCGCGAACCGACCCACCCCGTCCCTGCCCCCGGAGCGGGCGTCTACTCGGTCACGTCGACCGGGCCCTCGACCACCGGCATGGGCATCGGCTGCGCGTTCTCGGTCCGCTCCTCGCTCCAGTAGCGCAGGACCTCTTCCGGATCGGGGTTGACCTCCTCGGAGACCACGTAATCCTCGGCGTCCCCGGCCGGAGAGGACTTCTCCGGGGAGACGGGCGGAGGCGCCGAGGACGGTGGGGCCGCGCCCTCGGGGGCCGGCAGGCCCGGCTCCACCGCGGGCACGGGCTCACCCGCCCCTCCGATCCCGCCCGCGGCGGCGGGCGCCGTCGCGCTCGCCGTGCTCGCCGCGGCCGTCCTCCTCGTCCGGTGGCGGCGCCGCCG
>NZ_JBHSBM010000036.1:55880-58866 GCF_042650625.1 Planomonospora corallina | reverse complement strand
GGACCACGGCGGCGACCCCGGCGGAGATCCACGTCCTGCGGGTCGGTTTCATCGGCTCGTCCCTCCTGCTCGCGTTGTCCCTTCGACGCGCGCGGGCGTCCTCACGGTTCCCGCCGCAGCCCATGACGGAGCGCGGCGAGGTCCGGTTTGCCGTTCGGCAGAAGCGGTATCTCGGGCAGGACGACCAGTTCGGCGGGGGCGGCGTAGGCGGGCAGCCGCTCCTTGACGAAGGCGCGCAGCTCGCCCAGAGACGGGGGAGCGGGGGAGACCACGACGGCGACCACCCGCTCGCCCCACTCGGGGTCCGGGCGGCCGACCACGGCCGCGTCCGCGACCGCCGGATGCTCGGCCACGACGGCGCTCACGGCCGCCGCGACGACCTTCTCCCCACCGGTGTTGATCACGTCGTCGGCCCGGCCGAGCACCCGGAGGCGGCCGCCGTCCAGGGTGCCCAGGTCGGAGGTGACGAACCAGTCGCCGTCGCGGGCCGCGGCGGTGAGGTCGGGCCGGAGGCGGTAGCCGGAGAACAGCACGGGACCGGCCAGGCGGATCCGGCCGTCGCCGCCGATCAGCAGATCTACATTGTCAAGGGGCCGGCCGTCGTAGACACATCCGCCGCAGGTCTCGCTCATGCCGTACGTGGTGACGACCCGGGCGCCCGCGGCGCGGGCCCCGGCGAGCAGACCGGCGGGAGCGGCGGCCCCGCCCAGCAGGATCGTCCGGAACACCGACAGGTCCGCCGAGACGTCCAGCAGGCGGCGCAGCTGGGTCGGGACCAGCGAGACGTGCTCGGCGCCCGAGCCGAGCACCGCCCGCGGGTCGAAGCCGGGGTGGACGACCGGCTCGGTCCCGCCCAGCAGGGAGCGGACCAGCACCTGCAGGCCGGAGACGTGCGAGGGCGGCAGGCAGCACAGCCAGCGCTCCCCGGGCCGGGCGCCCAGGCGGGACAGGGAGGCCGCGGCGGAGGCGCGCAGGGCGGCGGCGGACAGCTGCACGCCCTTGGGGACGCCGGTCGTGCCGCTGGTGGCGATCACCACGGCCACCTCGGGCGGCACGTCCTCGCCGCCGGGCAGCGGCCGGCCGTCGAGGCGGGCGGGGCGCAGGGCCTCCAGCGTCGCCCGCAGCGCCGGGGCGGGCAGGCCGGAGGGCAGAGGCAGGAGCGCGGGACCAGTGGCGGGACCCCCGCCGCCCGCGGGACCGCTCCCGCCGAGCGCCGCGGCGACCGCCCGGAACAGCTCGGGCCCCGGCGGCAGCGTCACGGCGTGCAGCTCCCGGCCGGACCCCCCGGGGGAGGGACGGGCGGGCGACTCCACGTGCACGGGTCCGGCCATCACGGTCGTAAGGTTAGTGCCGACACGCCGGACGGGGACCGAGGGGTCCGGCACAGCGGAAGGGACGAGACGATCGTGACGATCGGCCGGGAGCTCCGGGTCTTCCGGATCCCGATGCGGACCCGCTTCCGCGGGCAGACCGTCCGGGAGGGCGTGCTGCTGCGGGGCCCGGCCGGGTGGGGGGAGTTCTCCCCCTTCCCCGAGTACGGCCCGGCCGAGTGCGCCCGCTGGCGGGCCTGCGCCGAGGAGGCCGCCTTCACCGGCTGGCCAGCCCCGCTGCGCGACCGGATCCCGGTCAACGCCATCGTGCCCGCCGTCGGCCCCGAGCAGGCCCACGCGATGGTGCGGCGGGCCGGCTGCGGCACGGCCAAGGTGAAGGTCGCCGAGCAGGGGCAGACGTTCGCCGACGACCTGGCCAGGGCGGAGGCCGTGCGCGACGCGCTCGGCCCCGGCGGCCGGCTCCGGGTGGACGTCAACGGCGCCTGGGACGTCGACACCGCGGTGGCCCGGATCACCGAGCTCGACCGCCGCTTCGGCCTGGAGTACGCCGAGCAGCCGTGCGCCACCCTGGACGAGCTGGCGCGGGTGCGCAGGCGGGTGGAGGTGCCGGTCGCGGCCGACGAGTCGATCCGCCGCGCCGAGGACCCGCTGAAGGTCAGGGCGGCCGAGGCGGCCGACATCGCGGTGGTCAAGGTGCAGCCGCTCGGCGGCGTCGCGGCCGCGCTGCGCGTGGTCGAGGCGTGCGGGCTGCCCGCCGTGGTGTCCAGCGCGGTGGAGACCTCCGTCGGCCTGGCCGCGGGGGTGGCGCTCGCCGCCGCCCTGCCGGAGCTGCCCTACGCCTGCGGCCTGGGCACCGCGGCCCTGCTGGAGGGGGACGTGGTGGACGGCCCGCTCGTCCCCGTCGACGGGATGCTCGCGGTGCGCCGCCCCCGGGTGGACGAGGCCGCGCTGGCGCGTTACGAGATCGAGTCACCCGGCTGGGTGCGACGCCTTGAGGAGGCGGTGCAGTGAACCCCGCGACCGCGCTCGCGACCGTCCTGGTCGACGAGCTGGTGCGCTGCGGCCTCACGGACGTGGTGATCGCGCCAGGTTCGCGCTCGACCCCGCTCGCGCTGGCCGCGCACGCCGAGAGCCGGATCCGGCTCCACGTGCGCCTCGACGAGCGGTCGGCGTCGTTCCTGGCCCTCGGCCTGGCCCGGCGCGGTGAGCGGCCGGTCGCCCTGATCTGCACCTCCGGCACCGCCGCGGCCAACTTCCACCCGGCGGTCATGGAGGCGCACGAGTCGGGGGTGCCGCTGCTGGTGCTCACCGCCGACCGCCCGCCCGAGCTGCGCGACACCGGCGCGAGCCAGACGATGGACCAGCTCAAGCTGTACGGCACGGCGGTCCGCTGGTTCGCCGAGGTCGGCGCCCCCGAGGAGCGCCCGGGGCAGGTCGCCTACTGGCGCTCGCTGGCCGGCCGCGCCTACCAGCGCGCGCTGGGACCGTACGACCCCGGTCCGGTCCACCTCAACCTGGCCTTCCGCGAGCCGCTCGTCCCCGACGGCGACGCCTCCTGGTGCGAGCCGCTCGACCGCGGCGCGGCCGGGCCGTGGGTCCGCGCGCGGGTGGCGCCGCCGTCCGCCGCGCTGCACCTGCCGTCGACCCGCCGGGGC
>NZ_JBHSBM010000036.1:27579-55861 GCF_042650625.1 Planomonospora corallina | reverse complement strand
GCGCCGGCCCCGCCGGCGTCCGCCGGTACGTCGCGGCGGCAGGCATGGCCGGGTGGCCGGTGCTGTCGGAGCCGCACGGCGGCGCCCGCTACGGCGACAACGCGATGGCGGCCTACCACCACCTGCTGGGCACCCCGGAGTTCGCCGAGGCGCACCGCCCCGACGTGGTGGTCACCCTGGGCAGGCCCAGCCTCTCCAAGTCGCTGCTCGCCTGGCTGCCGCAGGCCGCCGAGCACATCGTGGTCGCCCCGGACCTGACCCGCTGGCCCGACCCGACCCGTTCGGCCACCCAGGTGGCGCAGGCCGTGGAGATCCCGGTCGCGGCCGGGGACGATGCCTGGCTGGCCTCCTGGCGGCGTGCCGACGCGGCGGCCCGGGCGGCGGTCGACGGGGTCCTGGACGGCTCGGGGCTCAGCGAGCCGCGCCTGGCCCGCGACCTGGCGGACCTGCTGCCCGCCGGGTCGCTGCTGCTGGTCGGCTCCTCCATGCCGATCCGCGACCTGGACCAGGCGATGCGGCCGCGCCGGGGGCTGAGGATCATGGCCAACCGGGGCGTCGCCGGGATCGACGGGGTGGTCTCGACCGCGCTGGGCGCGGCGCTGGCCCACAACGGCCCGGCGTTCGCGCTGATGGGCGACCTGACCTTCCTGCACGACCAGAACGGGCTGGTCCTCGGCCCGCTGGAGCCACGGCCGGACCTGTGCCTGGTCGTGGTCAACAACGACGGGGGAGGGATCTTCTCGATGCTGCCCCAGGCCGCGCTCCGCGACCCGTTCGAGCGCGTCTTCGGCGTCGCGCACGGGGTGGACCTGGCCTACCTGGCCGCGGCGACCGGCACGCCGTACACGTCGGTGAGCGAGCCGGAGCAGCTGGACAAGGCGCTGCGCGGCAGCGGCGTGCGGATCGTGGAGGTGCGCACCGACCGGGCGGCCAACGCGGAGCTGCACGCCGCGGTGCGGGAGGCGGCGGGCGCGGCGGTCCGCGCGGCCCTGTCCGGCTGAGGCGCCCGTGCCGCGCCGGCCGGCGGGAGGGGCCGGGTCCTGGCAACGGGCCTGGTGAGGCGGATATCGTGACACACTGATCACCGTCAGTGATGAGCGGAGGGAGCCGCCGGATGCGTGACCGCGACGACCAGGTGCCGGAGCCGCCCGCCCGCCCGAACGGCGGGCGCGCCGGAGCGTCCGGGTCCGGTGACGGTCGCCCCTCCGGGAGCGGCCCCCGTGCCGACCGGGCGGGCCGGGCGGGCCGGGCGCCGTACGGCAGGCACTCGTCGCCCGCCGGGGACCGGCAGGGCGACGACACTCCGGTCACCTGCGAGCCGCTGGTCCGCCCCGGCGGCGACCAGTGGCGGTTCCGTGAGGGGTGGACGGCGGGCCGGGACGACGATGAGCGGGCGAGCCGGCCCGTCCAGGTCTGGTACGGCACGCCGCCCCGCGTCCGCATCCGCGACCGGCGGCCCTACCCCTACGCCCTGGCCGGTGCGGTGGTCGCCACGGCCGCACTGGTGGTCGTGATGACGGCGGACGTCGGGACGCGGGGCGGCGCGGCCCGCGTGGGGACCACCCCCGCGGCGACGTCGGCGGCCCCGCGCCACGACCGGACAGCCGGAGCGCCCGGCTCCGTCGCCGCCCCCACGGCGGCACCCCTGGCGGACGATCGGCCGGACCAGGGAGCCTCCGGCGGGCCGCGGGCCCGCACGCGCCCGGACGGGGAGCGGCGGCCGGTGGCCGGACGGGACGGCGGCGGGGGCGACGGGGTCAGCAGGTACGGCGGGTACGGCGACCTTCCGAAGCTGGACGGCGGCGTCTGGAGGGTGCCTCCGCCGCTGAGGGCCGGTCCGGTCCGGCCGAGCACCGGCACGGGCCGATCCAGCAGCCCCCGCCCCACGGGCGGCTCCACGGGCGGCGCCGTGAGCGGGCCGGGGCCCGGGGCGGCCACGCCCGCCGGAGAGGACGGCCCGCGCGGACGCGATCCGGGTGACCGCAGGCCCCCGCAGCAGAGGCCCCATCCGGGCGCCGGGCCGGGCCCGGAGTGGTTCGACGACGACCCGTGCGATCACTACCGGCCGTTCCAGCGGCCGTTCTGCGACTCCCTGCTGCAGCCCGGCCGCCGCTGAGCGGCCGCGGGCGCAACCCGGACGGCGCCGCCGGTCCGGGTCAGCGGGTGAACAGCTCGAAGCTCACGGCGGCCCGGCCGCCGGAGGAGGACGTGACCTGTGCGACGAAGTCGCGGCAGTACTCCTCCGGGTCCTGGTCGGTGAGGGCCTCGATGTAGGTGCGGTGCTCCAGCAGGGAGCGGACGGCGGCCTCCAGGTGGGTGTCGTCCACGCCGACGGAGTGGGTCGGGCTGGAGGAGCCGCTGACGGCGACCCAGCGCACGCCGTTCCACGGGGCCAGGCCGTCGGCGGTGAGCTCGGGGAAGATCCACCGGTTGCCCGCGTCGGCGGCGGCGTCCAGGACCGCCCGTCCGACGGCCCGGTGGTCGGGGGTGTTCCAGTAGGTGCCGCCCCAGGTGTCGCGGTGGTTGATGGTGATCAGCAGTTCGGGGCGGTGGCGGCGGATCGCGGCGGCGATGTCCCGGCGCAGGACGGTGCCGTACTCGATCACGCCGTCGCGGTGGCCGAGGAACTCGACGGAGGTGACGCCGACCACCGCGGCGCTGGCGCGCTGTTCGCGCTCGCGCAGGGGGGCGGCCTCGGCCGGGTCGAGGATGTCGATGCCGGCCTCGCCCCGGGTGGCCAGCAGGTAGGAGATCTCGCGGCCCTCGCCGGTCCAGCGGGCGATCGCGGCGGCGGTGCCGTATTCGAGGTCGTCGGGATGGGCGACGACCGCCAGGGCCCGGGTCCAGTCGTCCGGCATCGCCTCGAGCGCTTCGGCCACCGTCTCGCCTCCATTATGCGATCTACATCGTAAAGGGCAGGTCTCGGGACTCCCCGATCTTGCCGGGGCATCCCGATCCTGGCAGAGCCACCCGCCCCGGGAAAGGCTCCGGCCCCGCCGAGCCGGGGCGCCGCCGGGCGCGGTGCCCGGCCGGCGCAGGGGAACGCCGGAGGTGCCGGGGGAGTGCGTAACGCGCCGGGCGTCTCGCACGTTCAACAGATGTCTCGGGGATCTCCGGCCTCGGGCCTGGGCGGCGCACCGCGTGTGAGGGGACGGGTTTGGACGAGCTGGCACTGAGGCAACTGGTCTACCTGGTGACCGACTGGCGGGAGTGGCGGGTCGTCCCCGACGACCGGGAGAGCGATCTGGAGGGGATGGTCCGCGCCCTGCTCGACCCTGGGCAGGAGGTGGCGGGCAGGACGTGGCTGGCGGCCTCCGAGGGGGACGCCCTCGCCACGGCGGGCTGGACCTCCGGGGCCGGGGCCGTGGACGTGCTCGCCGGCTACCGCCGGCGGGTCGACGCCGTCGCCCGCGGAGGACCGGGGGCCGAGCCCGCGCCCGACCGGGACCACCGCCTGTACGTGCTGCTCGACCCGGAGCGCGCCGAGGCGCTCCTGCGTCCGGAGGACACGGCGGCGGCGGACCGGGCGCGGACGCCGCCGGGGGCGGGGCAGGACGCCCCGCCGGCGCGCGCGTTCTGGGTCCTGCTGGACGTCCGCTTCCTGAACGGCGACGGCCGGCCGGTGATCCACCTGAGCTTCAGCTTCTGGGCCGTGGAGCCGCCCTGGCAGCCCGCCCGGAACGGAGGCCCGCTCGCCTTCCGCAACGGCGGCCTGTTCCCCGGGCGGAGCGCCTCGGTCCCCGGGCGCGAGCTGTCCGCCGTACGGCACCTGTTCCAGAGCCGGGCCCCGGCCGCCCGCGCCCTCGTCGACCGGCACTTCCGGGCCGCGGGCGCCCGGTCCTGGAACCGGGGGTACGGCGCGCCCGAGTTCTGGGTCGCGACGCCCTCCTCGGCCCAGAAGCGGAGCGCCGCGGACCACTGGGCCCAGCCGCGTCTCATGGACGGGCTGGCGGGACTGTTCCTCGGCTGCGGCCCGAAGGACAACGTCGTGGCGGCCGGGGTGCTCCGCGGCAGGGTGCCCGCGGCGGGGGAGCGCGGCAGCGAGGCGCTCACCCTGCGCCGGTTCCCGCGGGAGCTGGGCCGCCCCGTCTATCTCCTGCTGCCGGGACCGGACAGCGTCGGGCGCGCGCGGGAGCCCGCGTTCCGGCACGTCATCGCGGCGCTGGTCGAGGTCGAGGCGATGGCCGCGGACCGCACGCACCGGATCGGCACCCATCTGGAGATCTGGCGGCGGCACGTGGAGGTCTACGACCACGCGGTGCGCAGCGCGGGCATGCTCTGGGACGGGGTGGCGCTCCACCTGCCCGTCCGGACGGGCAGGTCCCTGCAGCGGGCCCACCACGCGGTCGAGCTCATCCACCAGACCCTCCTGCAGGGCATGGCCGACCTGGCCACCCTCGTGGGCCACGTGGACGAGCAGGCGGCCAGGGCGGAGAAGCTCCCGCACACGCTGGACGACCGGATGAAGGAGTGCTTCACCGAGAGGCCCCTGCTCTCCGGCCGGGGCGACGTCTGCGCCGCCATCACCGGCAGCCACCGCGTCAGGCGGCTCCACCGCATCGCCCCGGCCGTGGCGGCGGACGCCAAGCGCGTCACCGAGCAGTACAAGGACCTGCTGCAGTCGATGGCGCACGCCTTCGACGAGCGCCGGGTCCGCGAGCTGGAGGTGCTCCAGCGGGCGGAGTGGACGCTGAGCTGGGCCGTCGCGGGGTTCGCGGTCTTCGCCTTCCTGGACTTCGTCGCCGAGCTGAAACCGAAGGCGGCCGGCGGCTGGGTCTGGTGGGTCTCCTGGGGGATCGTCGCGGTCATGGCCGCCGTCATGGCCTGGATCGTCTCGTACTCGCGGCGGGTCCGCCGGATCGGGTCGGTCCGCTTCCGCCGCTTCCACGACCTGCTGGTGTCCTTCCTGCGCGAGTCGTCCTCGCTGCAGCTGGGCAGGTTCGCCGCGGAGGGCGGAGGGGACTGGGAGGAGCGCGACCGGCGGCTGGCGGAGCGGTTCGCCGAGTTGTGGGACGGCTCGGCGGGGAACGGGACGCCCCCGGGCGGCCCCTCCGCTCCCGGGGGCGCCTCCGGGCGGCGGTGGCGGCCCAGGAGACCGCACGAGGCGGACCTGGAGGAGCTGACCGGGGAGATCGAGGCGTGGATCCCGCACATCCTGCTGCTGACCGAGCGGGCGCGGATGCTGCAGAACTACCGGCTGCCCCGGCTGACGATCCTGTACCGCTACTGCGTCCGGCTGCCGTCCCGCTGGACGATGCGGCACCTCACCCCGGTCCCGGAGATCGAGTTCCGGCTGGTGATGGAGAACGCGGGCTACCGCCCGGACGACGCCGACCGGATCGACCGGGCGGTGGCGGGGCTGATCGGCGGAGCGGAGGGGGAGGCCGTCCGCGACGCGCGGGAGCTGCTGCGGGGCGTCGAGGAGGTGCTGGGGCGACATCCTCCGGCGCCGAACGGGGCCGCCGCAATTGATTGATCTACATTGTAAAGGAATCGCAATGGATAGCCTGAACGGGTGGCCGAGCCGTACCTGACACTGGAAGACCCCGTCGAGCACGAGATCGAGATCAAGCGGTCGCGGTTCATCTGCGCGATCGCGCCGGTCTCGTCGGAGGCGGCGGCACGCGGCTTCGTCGCCGGGCGCAAGGAGCTGCACCCCGACGCCACGCACAACTGCTCGGCCTACGTGATCGGCGACCGGCGGCTGCAGAAGGCCGACGACGACGGGGAGCCCGGCGGCACGGCGGGCACGCCCATGCTGGAGACGCTGCTGCGCCGGGGGCTCGGCGACGTGGTGACGGTGGTCACGCGCTACTTCGGCGGGGTCAAGCTGGGCGCGGGCGGGCTGGTGCGCGCCTACGGCGGGGCGGTCGGCAAGACCCTGGACCTGGCCCGGACCGTGGAGATGGTGCCGGCCAGGGTCATGACGGTGACCGTGGACCACGTGCGCGCCGGACGGCTGGAGAACGACCTGAGGGTCTCGCCGTACGAGGTGCGGGGCGCGGTCTACGGCGCCCGGGTGGCCCTCCAGGTGGCGGTGCGCGAGTCCGAGCTGGGCGTCTTCCCCGACTGGGTGGCCACGCTGACGGCCGGGCAGGCGGCGATCGAGCCGGGGGAGGCGGTCTACCTCCGCAAGGCCTGATCTCCGGCGCCGCCGTGGGAAACTATGAGATAGGTCACATCGACGGGGAAGGGGAGACGCCGGGCGACCGGCCGCGCCACGAGCGGATCCGGTCTCCGGGAGGACCGGGCCATCCCGCCCCGGCGCCGGACGGTCCGCTCTGACATGCGCAAACACCGGGACCTCGAGGCCGGCGCGGGTGGAGCGCCGGGTCCGGGCGGCCACCCGGCCGCATCCTGCGGTTTTCCGCACCCCCGCGCT
Organism: Planomonospora corallina; assembly: GCF_042650625.1. Lineage (NCBI taxonomy): Bacteria > Bacillati > Actinomycetota > Actinomycetes > Streptosporangiales > Streptosporangiaceae > Planomonospora > Planomonospora corallina. The sequence goes on along the minus strand of NZ_JBHSBM010000036.1, from coordinate 49,479 downwards.
GAGGAGGAGGCCAGGTGAGAATGACGGCGGACCTCATGCAGGGCATATCCAGGGTTCCCTAGCCTTGTCCCCATGAGTTCAACGACTGTCGACGGAGTCGCCGGGTGGGCGATCGGCCTTATGGAGACCCTGGGAGCGCCCGGGGCCGGGATCGCGATCGCGCTCGAGAACCTGTTCCCGCCGCTGCCCAGTGAGGTGATCCTGCCGCTGGCGGGCTTCACCGCGAGCCGGGGGAACATGACCCTGTTCGACGCCGTGCTCTGGACCACCCTGGGGTCGGTGATCGGCGCGCTGGCGCTGTACGCGGTCGGCGCGCTGCTCGGCCGGGAGCGGGTGATCTCCATCGCCTCCAAACTGCCCCTGATCAACGTCTCCGACATCGAGAAGACCGAGGCCTGGTTCGCCAGGCACGGCAAGAAGACCGTCTTCTTCGGGCGGATGATCCCCATCTTCCGCAGCCTCATCTCGATCCCGGCCGGGGTCGAGCGCATGCCGATCTCGATCTTCACCCTGCTCACCCTGATGGGCAGCCTCATCTGGAACACCGCCTTCGTGATGGCCGGCTACCTGCTGGGGGAGAACTACCACCTGGTCGAGGAGTACATGGGGATCGTCTCCAAGGCCGTCCTGGGCGTCGTCCTGCTCGCCGTCGTGATCTTCGTCGTGGTCCGGATCAAGGACCGGGGCAAGGGAAAGCACCACGCCAGGTGACGGTGGGCGCGTGACCGTGCGGACGGCGGTCCGGGCGCTGGCCGGGCTGGCGCTGGGCGCGCTCGCGGTCCCGGCCGAACTGCTCTTCCTGGTCGCGGCGGCCCCGCTCCTGCGGGTCGCCGCCGCGCGTGAGCGCGTGCTGGCGGGCGCGCGGCGCCTGGCGGGTCTCCAGGTCAGGAGGCTGGACCTGCTCGGCGGGGTCGTGGTCTCCGGCTACGACGCCCGGCGGGCGCTGCGTTATCTGGCCTGGCGCTGGCCCGTGGGGGTGCTGGCGGCACTGGTGCTGGTCCTGCTGCTCTACGGGAGCGTCACCGGGGCGCAGCTGACATGGCACTGGGTCAGGGGCGAGGAGTTCGACGGCATGGGGCCGGAGCCGGTGCTGGTGGCCGGCTTCGCCGTGTGGGGCCTGGTCCTGCTCTTCCTGGAGGTCATGGGGCTGGTCGGGCTGGTGGTCGCCGAACGGGAGCTCGCCCTGCGGACGCTGGGCCCCAGCCCCGCCGACCTGCGCCGCCGCATCGCCGAACTGGCCGAGACCCGGGCGGGTGCGCTGGCGGCGGTCGACCAGGAGCGCCGCAGGATCGAGCGCGACCTGCACGACGGGGTGCAGCAGCGCCTGGTCGCTCTGGCCGTGCTGCTCGGCCGGGCCCGCCGGGGCCGCTCGCCCGAACTGCTGGAGGAACTGCTCGGCCAGGCGCACGCCGAGGCCCAGGCCGCGGTCGCGGATCTGCGGGAGGTCGCCTGGCGGGTCTACCCGAGCGGACTGGACACGCTGGGGCTGGAGGAGGCGCTGGCGGGGGTCGCCGGACGGGCCGGGCTCCCGGTCGAGCTCAGGTACGGCCTGCGCGAGCGCCCGCCGGGGCCGGTGGAGACGGCCGCGTACTTCGTGGTGAGCGAGGCGGTGACCAACGCGGTCAAGCACGCGGCGGCCGGCGCGGTCACCGTGGAGGTGGGCGGCCGGGTCGTGGAGGGGACGGAGACGGTCGTGGTGCGGGTGACCGACGACGGGCGCGGCGGCGCCGATCCCGCCGGGACCGGGCTGTCCGGGCTGGCCCGCCGGGTCGCGGCGCTGGACGGGCGGCTGCTGGTGGACAGCCCGGCCGGCGGGCCCACCGTGGTCGTCGCGGAGCTCCCGTGCGGGTGACCGGGAGGCACGCGGCCGGTCCGGGGGACGCGGGGCCGGTGCGGCCGAACCCGCCGGCACGGGGCCGTGCCGCGGCCGCGTCCCCCGGAAAGGCCCCGGCACGGACTGCGGAAAGGCCCCGGCACGGACTGGCGGGAGAGGCCCCGTGCCGAGGTCCGCGCCGGGTGCTCAGCTCTCCAGGGCGTAGCGCATGGCGCGGAACTTGGCGCGGGTCTCGGCCAGCTCGGCGGCCGGGTCGGAGTCGGCCATGATGCCGCCGCCGGCGAAGAGCCGGGCGCGGGAGCCCTCGATCCGGGCGCAGCGCAGCGCGATGCCCCACTCGCCGTCCCCGCGGGCGTCGACCCAGCCGACCGGGCCCGCGTATCCGGCGCGGTCCATGCCCTCGAGCTCGCCGATGACCTGCAGGGCGGTCCGGGTGGGAGTGCCGCCGACGGCCGCGGTGGGGTGCATGGCGGCCACCACGTCCAGGACCGAGAGCCCGTCCGCCAGCCGGCCGGTCACCGGGCTGGCCAGGTGCTGGACGTTGGGGAGCACGAGCAGTTCGGGGTCGGCGGGGACGTCCAGCTCGGCGCAGAGCGGGGTGAGGGCCCGGCGTACGGAGTCGACCGCGCAGGCGTGCTCGTGGCGGTCCTTGGCGGAGGCGAACAGGGCCGCGCCGCGGGCGACGTCGTCGGCGGGGTGGTCGCCGCGCGGGGTGGTCCCGGCCAGCACGAGGGACTCGACGGTCTGGCCGGTGCGGCGGACCAGCAGCTCGGGGGTGGCCCCGACCAGGCCGTCGCAGGAGAAGGTGTAGCACTCGGGGAAGCGCGCGGCCAGGCGGGACAGGAGGAGCCGGGTGTCGATGGGGCGCTCGGCGACGGCGGTCAGGTCGCGGGCCAGCACGACCTTCTCCAGCAGGCCGGACCGGATCCGGCGTACGGCCTGCGCCACGGCCTGCTCCCACTGGGAGGCGGTCAGGCTGCCGTCGGCGTACCGGATCGCGCCGGGGGAGCGGAGCGGGGCGGCCTCCTCCAGGCCGCTCTCGCCGATGGTGGTCAGCCAGGCCCGGCCGCCGCGGCGGGCGAGGACCGTGCGGGGGACGACGAGGACCGAGCCGGGGGAGCCGGCGTCGAAGGTGAAGGAGCCGAAGGCGACGGGGCCGGAGCCGGGGGCCCGGACCTCGTCGTCGACGTGGGCGCCGGCGAAGACGGCGGCCAGCCGTTCGCGGGCCCGGGCGAAGCGGCCGGGGCCGGGCGGCACCTCCACGCGGGCGGCCTCGCCCCAGGCCACCAGGCCCTCGCCGTGCCTGATCCAGGCGTAGGGGGCGGTGACGGGAAGCCTCGTGAGCAGGTCGCCCGGGTCGGCGACGCGCGTGGTTCTCACGACGAGAGGACGGGTCAGTCCGGGCGCGACTCTCACCCCTGACACTCTAGGCGGAAACTGAACACGTTCGATGACCGCCCCGGCCGGTAGGGGCGGGCGCGGGTCTCCGTCAAGGGAGCGGCCGGGAAACCAAGCGAACGGGTCAACCCCGGGCGCCGCTCTGGCCTGCGGTGATACATCCGATGGACAGGGTGGTCACGCAGGCGGAGGTGCCATGGCCCGCAGGACTGTGATGGTGTTCACAGCGGTGTCGACGGTGGTGGCGGTGCTGGCGGCCGGGTGGGCCGGTCCGGCGCCGGCGCGCGCCGACGCGGTGTGGCGGCCGGCGGTCATGGCGGCGCTGGGCGACTCGATCAGCGCCGGGTTCAACGCCTGCGGCTGGTACGTCTCGTGCACCTCGCGGTCGTGGTCGGCGGGGGACCACGCCGGGGTGCGCAGCCACTACCTGCGGCTGCTGCCCGGCCACGGCACGATCGAGGGGGGCAACCTCAACTTCGCCGTCCCCGGGGCGACCAGCGCGGACCTGGCCGGGCAGGTGGCGAGGGCGGTCGCGCGGCGGGCCGACTACGTGACGGTCCTGGTCGGCGCCCAGGACGCGTGCGTGGCGGAGGAGCGGCGGATGACGCCGGTCGCGGTCTACCGGGAGCGGATGGCCGCGGCGCTGCGGAAGCTGAAGGAGGGGCGGCCCGGCGCCCGGGTGTTCGTGGCCAGCATCCCCGACGTCAAGCGGTTGTGGCGGGTGGGCAAGGACAACGTGGCCGCCCGCGGCGTCTGGGCGGTCGGCAGGATCTGCCCCGTGATGCTGGAGCGGCCGCAGTCCACCGCTCCGGCAGACCGGATGCGCCGCGACCGGGTGCGGGCACGGGTGGCGGCCTACAACCGGGCGCTGGAGCGGGTGTGCGCCGAGTACGGTCCGGCGTGCCGGTTCGACGGCAACGCCGTGTTCGGCTACCGCTTCACGCTGGAGCACGTCAGCGCGTGGGACTTCTTCCATCCGAACGAGGCCGGTCAGCGGCAGCTGGCCCGGGTGACCGCGGAGGCGGCCCGTGACTGGCTGGGCGGGCGGGCCGGGGAGCCGGCCGCCCGGCGGTGAGGGCCTGCGGCGTCCGCGTGCGTGCGGCCGGGTGTGCTCTCACACCCGGCCGCAATCATTGATCTACATAGTAAAGGGATCTGCTGGGTCGACCACCAGAGATCCGAGGATCACCCGGAGACGGGAGAGACCAGAGCGGCGAGGACCTCGGCGGTCTCGGCCGGCTTGGAGAACATCGGCCAGTGCCCGGTGGGCAGCTCGGCGAAGCTCCACTCCGGCCCGGCCAGGGCGGCGAAGAACGGATGTCCGGCGGCGATCATCGCGTGGACCTGCTCCAGCGGGAACGAGCACGCCACCAGGGTCTTGGGCAGCCGGTCGGCCGCGCCGGTGAGCCGCAGCGGCTGCGTCATCGTCCGGTACGGCTGGGGCGTCGCCCGCGCGGCGAAGAGCGCGCGCTCGGCCTCGCCCAGGCCCTCCAGGCTGGCCCCGGCCTTCTCCTGCTCCTCCCAGGAGATCAGTGGGTAGGCGGTCCCGCCGCCCTGCTCGGCGACGCGCCGCTCGACGAAGGCGTTCCACCCGGGCTCGTTCATGTCGAGCTGGGTCATGCCGTCGGCGAGCGGGCCGCTGTCGACGTAGACCACGCGGGCGATCCGGCCGGCGACGCGGTCGGCCGCGCCGGTCACGGGTGCGCCTGCGCCGCTGTGGGCGACGAGGATCACGTCGTGCAGGCCGGCCTGGACGATGGTGTCGACGATGTCCTGGATGTGGGTCTCCAGATCGGTCTCCGGGGTGGCCAGGTGGGCGCGGTCGCCGAGCCCGGTGAGGGTGACGGGGTGGACGTCGTGGCCCGCGGCGCGGAGGTGGGCGGCGACCTTCTCCCAGGCCCAGCCGCCGAGCCAGAAGCCGGGCACGAGGACGTAGGTGCCCTTCCGCTCCGGGGCGGGGAGGGCGGTGCCGTTCGGGCCGGTGGCGGTGGTCTCGTTCATGGTTCTCCTGCCGTTCCTTCGTCGTCTGGGTCCACTGTAGGATCGAATCCGGACAGTTCCAGTCCTGATTTCTGGGGAGTTTTCGATGACGGCCGCCCGGGTGCTGGCGTTGCTGGAGTTGCTGCAGGCCGCACCCGGTCTGACCGGGCCGGAGCTGGCGGCCCGGCTGGAGGTGGACGAGCGCACCGTGCGCCGTTACGCGGTGAGGCTGACCGATCTGGGGGTGCCGGTGGAGGCCGAGCGGGGCCGCTACGGCGGCTACCGGCTGCTGCCCGGCTACAAGCTGCCGCCGCTGATGCTCACCGACGACGAGGCGACGGCCGTGGTGCTGGGCCTGCTGGCCGGACGGCGGACCGGGCTGGCGGTGGGGGAGACGGCGACCGAGAGCGCGCTGGCGAAGATCCAGCGGGTGCTGCCGGGGGCGCTGCGCGAGCGGGTGGAGGCGGTGTCGCGGACGCTGGAGCACACCAGGGCCCCGGTCCCGTCGCCTGCGCCGAAGGCGGGGCCGCTGCTCACGCTGGCCGGTGCGGCCCGGCACGGGCGCACGGTACGGCTGGCCTACCGGTCCTGGCGGGGGGAGCCGTCGGAGCGGGACCTGGACCCCTACGGCATCGTCTTCCACTCCGGGCGGTGGTACGTCGCCGGGTTCGACCACCGCAGCGGCGAGGTGCGGACCTTCCGGGTGGACCGGGTGGCGGGCGCCGCGCGCACCGAGCGGGCCTTCGAAGTCCCGGAGGGGTTCGACGCGGCCGGGCACGTGGTGCGGTCGCTGTCGGCGGTGCCGTACCGCCACGAGGTGCGGGTGCTGCTGGAGACGACGGTGGAGCGGGCGCGGGAGCGGATCCCGGAGTCGGTCGCCTCGCTGGCGGAGACGGCCGAGGGGGTGCTGTTCGAGGCGCGGGCGGAGCGGCTGGACGGGATGGCGCGGCTGCTTGCCGGGCTGGGGTGGCCGTTCACCGTGCTCGCCCCCGGGGAGCTGCGCGAGGAGGTGGCGGCGCTGGGGAGGCGGCTGCTGGGGTGGGCCGCGCCACCGGCGCCGCCGTCTTCCCCGTCCGGGCCGCCGCCGGTCGCCACCTGAGGGCTCCTCCGGCCGCGGCCCGGGGACCATCCCTCGTGGTCCTCAGCCCGGTGCGCCGCCGGGGTGGCGGGGCGGGAGCGGGGGGATGGTCAGCCGCGGCCGGTCGGCGGGGTTGGGGGTGTGCGGCGGGTGCGCGGCCAGGCGCTCCAGGGCGATCTCGATCGCGCGGTCCAGCTGGGTGTCGATCCCGGCGGCGTAGTCCTGCGGGGTGATGTCGACCTCGATGTCGGGGTCGGTGCCGTAGTTCTCCACCCGCCAGCCCACGTCGTCGAAGGCGAAGGAGAACTCCGGCTGGGTGGTGACGGTCCCGTCGGCCAGCTGGTGCCGGGGCCAGATGCCGATCACGCCGCCCCAGGTGCGTTTGCCGATCAGCGGGCCGAGGCCGAGGAGCTTGAAGGTGTGGCTGAAGATGTCGCCGTCGGAGCCGGCCCACTCGTTGGTGACGGCGACCATCGGGCCGCGGGGCGACTCCTCCGGGTAGGGCTCGGGAGCGCCCCAGCGGGGGTGGTTGTAGCCGAGGCGGCGGCGGGAGAGCTTCTCCAGCAGCAGGGAGGAGACGTGGCCGCCGCCGTTGAAGCGGACGTCGACGACGAGGGCCTCGCGGTCGTGCTCGGTGAGGAATCCGCGGTGGAACTCGGCGTAGCCGTCCGGTCCCATGTCGGGGATGTGCAGGTAGCCGACGCGGCCGCCGCTGCGTTCGTGGCAGCGGGCGCGGTTGGCGCGGACCCAGTCGCGGTAGCGGCCCGGCTGCTCGTCGGCGATGGCCTTGACGGTGACGGTCCACCGCTGCTCGCCGCGGGCCAGGGTGAGCTGGACCTCCTGGTCGGCCTGGTTGACGAGGTGCTCGCCGGGGCCGGTCGCCGGGTCGACGGGCTGGCCGTTGACGGCCAGGACGGCGTCGCCGGGCCGCGCGTCGACGCCGAGGCGGTTGAGCGGTGAGGTGCCCTCGGGGTCCCAGCGGTCCCCGTCGACGACCCGGACGATGCGGTGGTGCTCGCCGTCGGAGGCGATGTCGGCGCCGAGCTTGCCCTGGCGGTAGTGGGGACGGGCGCGGTAGGCGCCGCCGCTCTCGTAGGCGTGGGAGGTGCCGAGTTCGCCGAGGAGCTCCCAGAGCAGATCGGAGAACTCGCCGCGGGTGGTGACGCGGTCCACCAGGGGCAGGTAACGGCGGTAGACGCCCTCCCAGTCGATGCCGGCCATGTCCTCGGCCCAGAAGTGCTCGCGCTGCAGGCGCCACGCCTCGCGGAACATCTGCCGCCACTCGGCGTCGGGGCAGACGGAGACCTTGACGCGGGACAGGTCGATCCAGCCGCTCTCGCGGCCGGGGCTCTCGTCGTCGGAGGGGCTCTCGCCGGCCTTGACGACGCGCAGCCGGGAGCCGGAGCGGTAGAGCAGGGTGGCGCCGTCGCGGCCGAGGGTGAAGGCCGACACGTCGGTGACGAGGGTCTCGTGTTCCTGCTTGGTCAGGTCGTAGGCGTGCAGGGTGCCGTCGGAGAACTCGGCGTAGTCGTCGCCGAGGGCGCCCTCGACGGGGTAGGTGAGGTAGATGACCTTGTCCTTGACGGCGGCGACGGTCTCGTAGCGGCACTCGGGGACGGGGAAGGTGGCGATCCGGTCGGGCAGGCCGTCGGTGTCGATGACGAACTCGACACCGTCGTCGCCGTCGTCGTCGCCGCTCCCGTCGTCGGAGAGCGGCCGGGGTCCGGGGACGAACGGTGAGCCGGTGCCGGCGCGCAGCGCCAGGGCGTAGAGGCGGGAGCCGAGGGGGAAGCCGAGGTCGAACTGGAGCTCGTCGTAGACGGGGTTGAAGACGCGCCGGCCGACGAAGTAGAGGTAGCGGCCGGCGGGGTCGAAGGCCGGGCAGGAGTCGTGCAGGACGGGCCGGGTGGCGGGGAAGGTCTGGCCGGTCTCGGCGCGGCAGAGCCTGATCGCGGTGGTCTGCGCGGTGTCGGGCACGGCGTAGGCGAGCCAGCGGCCGTCGGGGGACCAGGCGGGGTCCTCGACGGCGCCGAACCGGCTGGAGTCGATCACGGTGGCCTTGGCCGGGTGGACGGCCAGGTCGACCAGGAGCAGTTCGTTGCGGTGGTTGGTGATGGCGACGGTGTCGGCCTTGGGGGAGACCTCCAGCGCGGTGACGCGTCCGGTGTCGAGGTGGTCGAGCGGGACCGGCGGGGTGGCACCGTCGGCGGGCAGGATGGTGAGGATCTCCCGGTCGCGGTCGTCGCTGGCCGCGGCGATCATACGTTCGCCGTCGTTGAGCCAGGTCAGCAGGCGGTAGCGGACGCCGGAAGGGGCGCCGTGCTGCCGTACGGGCCCCTCCCAGGCGGCGAAGGAGAAGGCCTTGCCCCGGGTGGTGATGGCCAGGCCGCTGCCGTCGGGGCTGAGGGTGGCGCTGTCGAGGTAGTCGTCGGCGGGGACGAAGCGGCGGTTGCGCTGGGTGCGGGAGCTGGGCAGCGTCACCTCGACGCGGTGGGACTCGCCCCCGTCGACGAGGTAGAGGTCGCCGCCGGCGTGGTAGACGAGCCGGTGGCCGTCGCCGGAGAGGTTGCGGGCGTAGTAGTCGGTGTGGTCGGTGTGGCGGCGCAGGTCGGTGCCGTCGGCGCTGCAGGAGTAGACGTTGCCGACGCCCTCGTGGTCGGAGATGAAGTAGACGCGCTCGCCGGCCCAGCAGGGGGAGGCGAGGTTGCCGGGCAGGGTGATCAGCCGGCGGAAGGCGGTGGTGCCGATCCACAGGTCGCCGACGGTGCCGCCGCGGTAGCGCTTCCAGCGGGCGGGGTCGGCGGTGTTGCGGCCGAGCACGATCTGCGGGCCGTAGGAGATGGAGCCGGCCGGGCCGTACGGCAGGCGTTCGGGGGCGCGGCGGGGCAGGACGCGGTGGAGCCATTTCTGGCCGTGGAAGGGCTGGCCGGCGTCGCTGGCGTAGACGATGGCGCCGTCGGGGTCCCAGCCGGTGACGGTGGAGCGGGTGCCGTGGTAGGTGACGCGCCGGGCGGAGCCGCCGTCGGCGGGCATCACGTAGACCTCTTCGGGGCCCTCCTCGCGGCCGGCGAAGGCGAGCCGGTCGCCGCGCGGGGAGAAGCGGGGGTAGCCGGCCTCGGCGACTCCGGCGGTGAGGCGGAAGGCGCGTCCGCCGGTGGCGGGCACCATCCAGAGATCGTCCTCGGCGGCGAACGCGACGGCGTCACCGAAGATCGTGGGGAATCGCAGGTAGGCGGACATGGGGTTCACTCCGTGATCGGGCGGTTCGGACGTCCCGCGGCCGTCCGATCACGGAGCGGAGTCCGCCTCGGGCGGGGACGTCCCGGGTGCCCCGGCTGTCACGTGGTGTGACGGCCGGGGTCTGGGAATCGTCCCCCCGGTGGCGGGGCGTTATTCGGCGCCCTCGGGGCGTTTGCTCTCCCGCTTGGCCTGCTTGGCCTCGCGTGTGGCCTTGATGGCGGCCTTCTTCTGCTTGCCCGAGGCCTTCGTGGGCTTCTTCTTGTCTGCCATGCTTCCCCCTGATTTTTGTACTGTGATGCGCCTGATCAGCAACATCGTGGCTGTTCATACCCTTTCTAGGGATTAGTCATCCACCGGCGCCGGAAGGCGAGCCCCTCTCCCCGGAGGGGCGCGGAGGGGCAGGACGTCAGGAATCGGTCAAGGGAGTCGCCGACCCCCGGTGACCGCGAGGCCACAGGGCAAAGAAGAGGTAAATCGCAGGCCTCGGAACGGCTAATGATCTTCATGATTGGGCAGAACGTCGGCACACGCCTTGCTTCCGGGGAGGTGCGGCATGGCCTGGTCGCAAGACGAGGAGCGAATGCTGCTTCAGATCGAGCGTTACCTCATCGACGAGGACCCGCGGCTCGCCGCGCGGTTGGAGTCGTTCAACGAGCGCGTCCAGCGCCGGGAGAACGACCGCCGCCGGAGGGAGACCGGCGGGACGGCCCGATCGCGCAGACGCCCTCGCCGGTCGACGATCGTCATCCTGGTCAGCTGGATGCTGATCGTGACCCTGCTGGCGATGCTGCTCGTCATGATCCTGCAACAGGGCGCCGCCTCCGCGCTCCCGCTCTGACCGTGCTCCGGCCGGGCCGCGCCGCGGCCCGGCCGGAACGCGTCCGTCGGTGCCGGAGCCCTCTGACCGGTCTCCAGCATGGTCACGAAGACCGGTCCGTGGCCCGTCGGCTCCTCCGGGAAGGCGGGCCGCGAACTCCGGTCCTCGGCGCGCCAGCGGAACCCGGGCGCGGAGCGGAGCACGGCCCGGTGACGCTCCCGATCGGCGCGCCCCTCACCGGCGTGTACGGCGCCGCCGATCCGACCCCGTCGGGTGGCCGGGTGAGCCTGCCCGCGGGAGGCGCCGCTCTGCGCGTGTGGCGAGTGCGCTGACCACGCGCCACCGGACTCGGCCGCCTGATGGCGGTGGTCCCCGCGCTCAGCGCAGTGCGCGCAGGAACGCCGCGCCGACCGGGGCGGCGTCCGAGCCGCCGCCGGCGCCGTCCTCGACGATCACCGCGAAGGCCAGGTCGCCGTGGAACCCGATGAACCAGGCGTGGGTCTTCAGGTCGCCGGCCGGGCCGTACTCGGCGGTGCCGGTCTTGCCGCGGGTGCCCCGAGGAAGACCCGCGCCCTTGGCGGTGCCCTTGCTGACGACCGCGGCCATCATCGGGTGCAGCTTCTCGGTGACGCCCTCCGGAAGGGCCTGCGGCTCGTGCTCCTGCTCCAGCGAGGGCACCAGGGTCGGCGGGCGCCAGGTGCCGTCGGCGAGCGCGGCGGCGACCGAGGCCATCATCAGCGGGCTGGCGGTGATGCGGCCCTGCCCGAAGGACTCGGCGGCCAGCTCGGCGTCACTCTCGGCACGGGGAACGCTCCCCCCCTTGACCACGCCCGCCGGGACCCCGAGGTCGAGCTTCTTGTTGAAGCCCAGGCTCTCGGCGGTCCGCACGAGCTCGTCGGGGTTCAGCCGCTCCTTCGTCAGCGGGGCGAAGGTCGTGTTGCAGGAGTGGGCGAAGGAGTCGGAGAAGGTCACCGTGCCGTAGGCGGCGTGGTGGGAGTTGCGGATCGGCAACCCGCCGACGTTGACGTCCTTGGGACAGGTGACCCGCTCGGAGGGGTCCAGCCCGCCGGACAGGAGGCCGACGGCGGTGACGGCCTTGAAGGTGGAGCCGGGCGGGTAGGCGCCGCTCAGGGCGCGGTTGAAGCCGCCCTTGTTGTTGACGACGGCGAGGACCTCTCCGGTGGAGGGCCTGATCGCGACCAGCGAGGCGGTCTTGTCCAGGTCGCGCACGGCGTCGGCCGCGGCCTGCTGGACCCGCAGGTCCAGGCTGGTCTCCAGCGGCTCGCCCTTCTTCCCCTCGATCGTGGCGAGGGTCGTGGCGTCCTCGGACGCCTTGCCGCCGGCGGTGACGAGCCGGATCTCGGTGGCGGGCGTGCCGGCCAGGCGCTGCTCGAACCTCTCCTGCAGTCCGCCCCGGCCGATGGCCTGGCCCGTCTTGTAGGAGGGGCCGAGCCTCCCGACGTCCTTGGCGGTGGCCTTGTCCAGGAAGCCGACGAGCTGCTGGACCGATCCGCCCACCCCGGCGCCGTCGATGCGCTCGCCGCCGGCGGCGGTGACGGCCGCCCGCTGCGGCCATACGGTCTTCAGCGCGAAGGAGGCGCCCGCCGTGAGCCTGGGATGGACGGCCGAGGGGGACCAGTCGACCTTCCAGTGCCGGTCGACGACCGCCAGGCCGACGGCGCCGGAGTAGCTCCACTCACCGACGTTCTTCAGCCGCAGCGTGGCGGTGTAGGCGGCCTCGGCGGTGCCGTCCCCGGTCTCGCGCACGGCGTCGAGCCGCACCGCGGTGCTCTCCACCGCCCAGCCGGTGCGCATGGCCTCGTAGGTGCGCATGAAGGCGGGATCGGCCGTGCCCAGCTCGGCGCGCATCGCGGTCAGGTCGCCCCGCTGCCAGGCCTGGGTGAACCGCTGCGCGACCTCCTGCGGGGTGCCGCGCGTGTGCAGGTACCACCAGGCGCCGCCGCCGGCGGCGCCCGCCACCAGCGCGGCGGTCACGGTCCCGATCACGATCGTCCTGGCACGCGGCATCTGGCCACCCCCGTTCGCCGAAACTCAGCGCACCACCCTAGCGTGACCATTCCGACATATGCCGAAAAGATCAGTCTTCTGAGGTGCGGCGGGGGGCGTAGGCGGCCACGTACTCCTGGCCGGACAGCCGCTGGATCGCCGCCATGATCTCGTCGGTCACCCGGCGGCGGTCGCGGGCGCTGCTCTCCGAGCCGGTGAACGTCATCGGCTCGCCGATCCGCACCTCGACCCGGCCGAGCCGGGGCACCGTGGCGCCGATCGGCAGCACCCGGTCGGTGCCGGCCATGGCGACCGGGAGCACCGGCGCCCCGGTGGCCAGCGCCAGCCAGGCGACGCCGATCTTGCCCCGGTAGAGGCGGCCGTCGGGGGAGCGGGTGCCCTCGGGGTAGATGCCGAACAACCCGCCGTCCTTGAGCACCCGGGCGGCGGCGTCGAGCATGTCCTGCGCCGCGGTGGGGCTCTGCCGGTCGATGGCGATCTGGCCGGTGGCCCGCATCCAGGCGGCGGTGACGGGGTTGCCGGTGAAGTACTCCTGCTTGGCGACGAAGCGCACCTGGCGGGGGACGACCAGTGGCAGGAACGTCGAGTCGAGGACCGACAGGTGGTTGGAGGCCAGGATGGCCGGGCCCGTGACGGGAACGTGCTCGACCCCGGTGGCCCGGGTGGGCCAGAGCAGGTGAAGGAAAGGGGCGCTGACGATCTTGGCCAGACGGTAGAGCACGGACTCTCCTCACGGTGCGGGAACACCACACTAGGTGGTGTCCCGGTGACCGGGAGGTGTGGACACCCGCACAAGCGGAACCTTGGTGTTTGTAGATCATCGCCAACGGGTGTGCCGTCTGGCGGGCATCGGGGCGGCAGGCGGGGGCAAAGAAGAAGCCCCACGGGTGCGGGGCACCCGTGGGGCGGAACGTTTAGTGCCGATGTGGCGGTCGCCTCCTCGGCGAGAGGCACAACACGGCTCCAGCCGAACGGTATTCCGTGAAGGCGGTAATTTGCGGCCCGGGGGACACAAACCACATCGGCACGAAGACTCTAACGGACGTGGGGCGGTGGTTATTCCACTTCCCCGTTACCGGTGCGCCGGATGCGGACGCGGGCCCCACCCGGGGAGCGGGCACGCGGCGCTCCGGGCGCGGGTTCAGCCGGCCGGTGACGCCGCGGAGGGCAGGGAGGCGGGCAGGCGGACGGTGAGCACGGTGCCGCCGCCCTCGCGGGGGGCGGCGGTGATGACGCCGCCGTGGGCCTCGACGATCGCCTTGGTGATGGCCAGGCCCAGCCCGGTGCCCTTGATGCCGGCCTCCTGCGCGGTGGAGGCGCGGAAGAACCGGGTGAACAGCAGCGGGTACTGCTCGGGCGGGATGCCGATGCCGGTGTCGGCCACGGTGACGACGGCGGTCCCTTCCCCCTCCTCGTCGGCGCCGATGCCGACGGTGACGGCGCCGCCCTCAGGGGTGTACTTGATCGCGTTGGAGAGCAGGTTGTCCAGCACCTGGCGGAGCCGTAGCGGGTCGGCGTTCACCGGCAGCTGCAGGTCCAGATCGGCGACGAGGTCCAGATGGCCGGACTCGGCCGCCGCCCGGTGGTCGTCGACGGCCTGGCGCACCAGGCGGGTCAGGGAGATCGGGCGGGGGTCGATGGTGATGTGCCCGGCGTCGAGCCGGGCCAGGTCCAGCAGGTCGTCGACCAGGCGCAGCAGGTGGGCGCTGGTGCGGTCGATGATGCCGGCGAACGTGCGCTGGGTTTCGGTCAGGCCGGGGGTGTCCACGAGCATCTCCACGTAGCCGCGGATCGCGCCGATCGGGTTGCGCAGCTCGTGGCTGACCAGGGCGACCAGTTCGTCCTTCATCCGGTCGTGCTCCTCGGCCAGCCGGTGGTGCTCGGTCACGTCGGTGGAGATGCCGTCGGCGAAGAGACGGCCGCCCTCGCGGCGCGGGGTGCTGCGGATCCAGATCCAGCGCACGACGCCGTCCAGGCCGACGAAGCGGCACTCGATCTGCGCGTTCTCCCCGGAGCGGACCCTGGAGTCGAAGGCGGTGTAGGCCTCCCGGTCGTCGGGGTGGATCTGCTGGAGCAGCAGTCCGGAGATGTCGGAGTCGTCGGGGACCGGGTCGCCGAAGATCCCCGCGGCGCGCTGGCTCTGGTACACCGAGCGGGTCCGGCCGTCCGGGAGGATCTCGATGGTCCACACGTTGTCGTCGATCTGGGAGACGACCTGGTCGAAATGGCGGCGGCTGGCGGCCAGCGCCAGGGCGAGCTCCTCGGCACGGCGGCGCTCGAGGTAGCGGCCGACGTGTGCGCAGACGCCGTCGAGCATGGCGACCAGGTCGTCGTCGGGCTCCTGGACGGCGTCACTGCAGAAGATCAGCACACCCAGCACCTGGTCGCCGCTGCGGACCGGCAGGGCGACGGCCGTGCGCAGGCCCGCCCGCAGCGCGTCCTGCCGGCGGGCGAAGGGGCGGGGGTCGGCGCCCAGGTCGCTGATCCAGGTCGCCCTGCCGGTGGCCCACACCAGTCCGGCCAGTCCCTGTCCCGGCTGGACCCTCATCTCGGGGTCGCAGGTGAAGGACAGCCCGGGCCGGCCCCAGGAGCCGACGCACGTCAGGTGGTTCTGCGTGGAGCCGATCTGCCAGTATTCGCCGTAGGACCAGTCCAGGGCCCGGACGACCGCGGTGAGCACCCCCGCGGAGACCTGCTCGCTGCCGGCCGCCTCGGCCAGCACCTGCGCCACCGCGTGCTGGGCGTCGCGCAGCACCTGGGCGCGGTGCTGGTCGGTGATGTCGTGCAGGGCGGACACCGCGCCCAGGCGGCGCCCGTCGGGGGTGGCGATGGGGCGGCTGTTGACCACGCACCGGCGTGTCCCGGCCCCGGGCGGGCGGATCACCAGGTGCTGCCCCTCGATCTGCTCTCCGGCGAACGCCCGCGCCAGCGGGGTCTGCTCCGGCCGGAGCGGGGTGCGGCCGTCCGGGGCGAACAGGTGACGGCTGTGCGGTCCGTGGAGGTCCTCCGCCGCGGACTCGGCCGGGAACCGGTGGAGCTGGCGGGCCGCCTGGTTGACCAGTGTCAGCCGGCCATCGGTGTCGCAGGCCATCACCCCCACCTGCAGACTGTCGAGCAGGGTCTGCAGGAACGTGCGCTCCTCCTCCAGTTGCCGCCGGGCCGCGTGCCGTTCGCTGATGTCGTGCACGAACGCGTGGATGGCCGGGGCGCCGTGCTCGTCGTCGACCTGCAACGCCATCTCTATGGGGAACTCCCGGCCGCCGCGGTCGGTGACGGTCAGCTCCAGGCGGTGGTCGGGCAGCACCGCGGGGCCGTGCTCGAGCAGGTAGGCCAGGCCCTCGCCGTAGCGGGCGCGCAGGGAGGGCGGGGCGAGCAGATCGGTGACCCGGCGGCCGACGGCCTCTTCGGCGGGCCAGCCGAACAGCCGCTCGGCCGCGGCGTTCCACGCCCGGATCGTCCCGGCGGCGTCGAGTGAGATGAACGCGTCGCGGGCGCGCTCCAGAATCGCCTGCAGCGCCTTGGCGTCCCCGAGATGTCCGACCGTCCCCATGCCCGCCCCCCGGACCTGCGTGTTCCCCTGCACCGCAATCTATGTCACGGTATGCGCCCGTCCCGCTCCGGTACGCGGCAGGGGACGGGGAACGGGCAGGCGGGCGGACGGGGGAGGGGGGCTCCGCGCCGGGATGTCAGGACGGCGCGGTGACGTCCCCGGGGCCGCTCGGCACGGGACTCGCCCGGACCCGATGGGTTTCGAGGAGTGATGCCTGGACCTAGGCTGGCGGAATGGAACTGGCCGAGATCCGTAGCTATCCGGTTAAGTCGGTTTCTGAGCGAGTTGTTGATTCGGCGGTCGTGGAGCCGTGGGGACTGGCGAGGACCGCCGCTGGGCCGTGGTGGACGAATCGGGCGACCTGCACTGGGCAGGGGGGAATCCGCGGCTGCTCTCCGTCGCGGCCACCCCCACCGCCGAAGGCGGCCTCCTGCTCGAGGCCCCTGGTCTGCCGCGGCTGAAGGTCCCCCCGGCCACCGGTGAGCACGTCCCCGCCCACTTCGTGGAGGTGGACACGGTGGTCCTCGCCCATCCGGAGGCCCATGCCTGGTTCGCCCGCTTACTGGGGAAACCCGCCCGCCTCGTCTGGCTCGACGACCCCCGCCGCTGCGCCGCGCCCGCCTCCCACGGCGGTCTGCCCGGCGACGTCGTCAGCCTGGCCGGGGACGCCCTCTTCCTGCTCACCTCACGTTCCTCCCTCCGCCGGCTCGACGACTGGATCGCCGAGGGCGCCCTCGAACGTCAGGAGGAGGTCCCCGCCCCGCTCGACATGGCCCGCTTCCGCCCCGACCTCGTCGTGGACGGCTTCGCCCCCTACGCCGAGGACACCTGGCGCGAGATCCGCATCGGCGCCCTCCGTTTCCGCATGTCCGAACTCTGCGACCGCTGCGCCGTGACCACCTACGACCCCACCGCCTTCGAGAAGGGCAGGGAGCCCCTCAGCACCCTGGCCCGCCACCGCCGCTGGGGCGGCAAGACCTGGTTCGGCGTGCGCTTCGTCCCCCGTGACCACGGTGAGATCCGGGTCGGCGACCCGGTGACCGTCCTCGCCACCGAGCACTGACCCGCCGGCCCGGTCTTCTCCGCGCCTCCACGCCTGACGGCCACCCCGGCCCGGGAGGCATGGGGCTCATCCCCGGCCGGGGCCACGCTCGGGAGAAGGCGCTCTCACCTTGCCGCCGGCCGCCCGAATATTGTTCTATGAGCGCCATGACCGAGGCCTTCTACCTGCCCGCCGGCGACGACGTGTACGAGCCGACCCGCGCGACCGAGAGCCCCTGGGACCGCCGGGCCCAGCACGGCGGGCCTCCCACGGCGCTGCTGGCGCACGCGATCGACGCCACGGCGGGGCCGGGCCTGCGCCTGGCCCGGATCTCCGTGGACTTCCTCGGCCCGATACCGCGCCGCCCGGTCCGCGTCGAGGTCTCCCAGATCCGGCCGGGCCGGCAGGTCAGCCTGTCGGAGGCATGCCTGGTCGCCGACGGCCGCGCCGTGGTGGCCGCCCGCGCCTGGCACATCGCGACCGGCCCCGAGCCGCCCGCCGAGGGCGAGCCTTTCGCGCCGCCACCGCCGCCGGACGAGGCCGTCCCGTTCGGCTTCCCCGGCCTGACCGGCTGGGGGTACGGCGAGGCCGTCGAGTGGCGGTTCACCGGCGGTGGTCACGGCGCCGGGGGCACGGCGCGGGTGTGGACGCGGGTGCGCCTGCCGCTGATCGCGGGGGAGAAGCCCACCGGCCTGGCCCGGGCGCTGATCGTCGCCGACTCGGCCAACGGGCTCTCCCTGGCCCTGCCGATGGAGGAGTGGCTGTCCATCCCGCCGACCATGACCACCACCCTGCTGCGGATGCCCGAGGGCGAGTGGGTGCACATGGACTGCCGTACCCGCCTGTCGCCGGACGGGCTGGGGCTGGCGCAGGCCACGCTGAGCGACCCCGACGGCTATCTGGGGGAGGTCGCCCAGCCGCTGCTGGTCCGCCGCCGGTGAGACCCGGCCGCCCACGCCGCCCCACCGCGACGGACCACCACCGGCCGACGGCGCTGATGCCGGGGCTGTCACCTCACAGGGGCCGGGCGGCCGGGAGGGCGATCCGGTCGACGGCCTCGCGGCGGCGGCGCTCGGGGCGGCGGTCGTACCGTGCTGTGGTGGCGGGGGAGGCGTGGCCGACGAGGGCCTGGGCGGTGGCCAGGTCCACGCCCGCGTCGAGCAACTCGCCGATGAAGGTGCGCCGGAAGTCGTGGGGGGTGCGCGGCGCGGCTCCGGCCTGCGCCAGCCGCCGGGCCAGGATGTCGGCGACGGCCTGGCCCGTCATGGCGGCGGGCCCGCCGTCGCGCAGGCGCAGGGACCCGGACCTGGCGATGGGGCAGAACAGGGCGCCGTCGGCGCGCCCGCGGAGCGCCAGCCACCGCTCCAGCCGGCCGACGGCCTGGGCGGTCAGGTAGACCAGACGTTCCTTGTCGCGTTTGCCGCGCACCCGCAGGGAGCGGGCGGCCGGGTCGTAGTCGGCCAGGGCCAGCCCGGCGATCTCCGCGCGGCGGCAGCCGGTGGAGTACAGCACCGCCAGCAGGGCGGCGTCGCGGAGCCCGGCGGGGGAGTCGTCGGCCTCGCAGGCGGCCAGGGCGGCGCCCACGACCTCCGCGGGGACGTGCTGCCCGGCGGGCAGGCGGGTGTGCTCGAGGGCCGGCAGGTCGCTGGCGCGCTGGTACTCCTCGGCGGTCATCCGCCCGAGCCGCCACGCCTCGCGCAGCACGCGGCGGAGCGCGACGAGGTGCTTGTTGACGTAGGCGGGGGACCAGCCGCGTTCGGTCATGAGGGTGCGCAGCCGCACGGTGTGCTCGTAGCGGAGCAGATGCCAGGGCTGACCGGCGCCGGAGGCGTTCTCGTCGCCTGAGATGAGGGCGGCCAGGCGGTCCAGGCAGCCGCGCATGGCACGCCGGGACTCGGCGCTGGCCAGGGAGGCGAGGTAGACGTGGTAGGGATCGCGCACGGCCTCGACCGCGGGGGCGGCCGAGGCGGCGGGTACGGCCGGCACACTCATCGAGGTGATCCTATCCTCCCTTATGAATCTACATTGTAAAGGCGATAGAAAGACGCAAAAACGATCTTGAAATCAACTCCAACCGCCCCAACGGAAAGAACCTCGCGGGCATCGTCGCGGTTTTTAGCGAGATCGGCGCAAAATCTCCTCGGAACACTCGCGCCGCCTCTCTCAACAAGAGGTAAACGGTTTCTTACAGTGGGGCGGCCGACACAGGAGGCCTCCGGCGCTCCCGCCGGACGGTCCCGTGTCCGTTCCCCTGGAGCCGCCATGAGACGCCCGATCCGTCCGGCCGTACCGTCCTTCGCCGCCGGCCTGGTCCCCGGAGGGCGAGGCCCGGGCCGTTCCGGTTCCGGGCGGGGACGCCGGTGGGTGTGCAGGGCGCTGGCGCTGTCCGTGGTCACCGCGGTGGTGGCGGCGTCCGGGCCGGCCGGCGGCGTCGAGCGGGCCGAGGCGGTCGCCGGGGTGGACTCCGTGATGGACGCCGGGGTGGACGCGCGGGTGCCGCGGGCGGTGTGCGGTCCCGGGTCCGCGCCGGAGACGGGTCTGCAGGGGCAGGTTCCGCTGGCCGATCGCAGGAGCGGGCGGAGTGAGCGGGGGTACCGGTGCAATCTGGAGCTGGTCGGCCGGTACCAGGGGGAGGGGCAGGGGACGGTCGGGGCGTCCTACGGCACGTGCCAGTATCTGGGGACGATTCTGCCGAGTGCGGTGACGGCGAGGCGGCCGGGGGTCAATGTGGTCGACATGTCGGATCCGCGTCGGCCGCGGTTGTCGGGTTCGCTGGTCAGTCCGGCGACGCTCGGTGGGACGTGGGAGACGTTGAAGGTCCATGAGGGTCGTGGGCTGCTGGCGGCGGTGTCGGTCGGTGCTCTGAGTGGCGGGTTCTTCGTGTCGGTCTATGACGTGAAGACGGATTGCGCCCGTCCTCGGCTGCTCAACGGGGTCAAGGGGACGAAGTTCACGATGCCGGGTCTGTTCCCGGGTCATGAGGCGGCATGGTCACCGGATGGGCGTACCTATTGGACGACGGGGACGGTGGGCGGCACCATCGCGGCGCTGGACATGTCGGATCCGCGTAAGCCGAAGGTGCTCTACAACGGGATCATCGGGCTGACCAATCATGGTCTGGGTGTGAGCCGTGACGGTGACCGGATCTATGTGGCGAACATTCCCACGGGGATCATCGTCTTCGATTCCAGTGACGTCCAGCGTCGCAGGAGGAATCCGCAGTTGCGGCGTGTCTCCGAGGTGAAGTGGTCCGACGGCCTGGTCACGCAGCACGCGGTTCCGTTCACGCGGCGGGGGCGGCCGTACCTGGTGGTGGTGGACGAGCTGGGTTCGGGTGGGGTGCGGATCCTGGACATCTCCGATGAGCGGCGGCCGGTGACGGTGCGGAAGCTGAAGCTGGAGATCAACCGGCCGGAGCATCTGAGGCGGCGGCAGGCGGACACCGCCAGGAACGGGATCTTCGGTTATGACTCGCATTACTGCAGTGTGGATCGGGTGGTCGATCCCACGGCGCTGGCGTGCGGTTGGACGCAGTCGGGGATCCGGGTGTTCGACATCCGTGATCTGAGGAGGCCGCGTGAGATCGCGTATTTCAATCCGCCGGCGCAGGTCGGTGAGCGGGAGCGGCTGCGGAACTCGGCGCATGCGTTCGTGCCGTTCGGGGCGTCGTTCACGGATCTGCCGTACGGGCCGGTCGACGGTCCGCCGCTGTACACGGGGCCGATGGACATGACGGCGGACTGGTGTATGTCGCCGCCGCGGTTCGACGGTGGCCGGTTGTGGGTGTCGTGTGACGACAACGGGGCGCTGCTGCTGCGGTTCGCCAACGGCGTCTATCCGCTGCGGTGAGCGGGCGGCCGGTCGCCGGGCGGGTGTTCTCGGCTGTCGCGTTCGTGCTGGTGGGGGTCGGGTTGGGGGTGTGGCTGCCGGAGGGTGGGCCGTCGCCGGGTGTGTCGCGGGTGGTGGCGGGGGGTGCGGTCGATGTGGGGTTCGCCCAGGACATGGTGGTGCACCATCAGCAGGCGGTGACGATGGCTCAGGTGGTGCGGGGCCGGGTGGGTCCGTCGGTGGCGGGGGTGGCGTCGGCGATGGAGCTCAATCAGGTCAGGGAGATCGGGGTGATGCAGGGGTGGCTGGCGCTGTGGGGTGCTCCGCAGGTGCCGTCGGGTGCGGCGATGACGTGGATGGGGGGTCGTCACAAGGATCACAAGGATCACGGGGATCACGGGGGTCACGGAGGTGGGGTGATGCCGGGGATGGCGTCGCAGGAGGAGATCGGCCGGCTGGGGGAGGGTGAGGGGGAGGAGGTGGAGGTGTGGTTTCTGAAGCTGATGATCCGTCACCATGAGGGGGGGTTGGTGATGGCGGCGGAGGCGGCTCGTCGTGCAGGGCATCCGCAGGTGCGTGCTCTGGCGCTGGTGATGGCCGCCGAGCAGCGTGAGGAGATCGCGGTGATGGGTGGTCTGCTGGCTGCTCTGGGGCATGGGCCGCTGCCGTCGCCGGTCGGTGGGTGAGGTCTGGGGGGGCGGGCTTCCGTGATGGCATCCGCCTGTGGCCGGTGTCGGTCGGCGGTCTGTCCTGGTGGTCGCCCGTCACCTGCCGCTCGTCGCCTGCTGTTCGTTGTCGGCCGTCGGTTCTGCCTGGCGAGGTGGGTGGTGGGGCGCGTCTCGTGTTTTCAGAGCCATTAGGGCGGATTGGCTGTTTTTTCTGGTGGGGCGGGGGCCGATGATGGCCGCATGATCTCTGTGGGGGCTGTGGCCGGGGTCGCGCTGGTGTCGTTGGGGATGGTGCTGACGCCTGGGCCGAACATGATCTACCTGGTGTCGCGTTCTGTGACGCAGGGGCGGCGGGCGGGGCTGGTCTCGCTGGCGGGCGTGGCGGCCGGTTTCGTGGTCTACCTGGTGGCGGTGGTGACCGGGATCACGGCGGTGTT
>NZ_JBHSBM010000036.1:11401-27539 GCF_042650625.1 Planomonospora corallina | reverse complement strand
CTCGCTGGCGGGCGTGGCGGCCGGTTTCGTGGTCTACCTGGTGGCGGTGGTGACCGGGATCACGGCGGTGTTCTCGGTGGTGCCGGCGGCGTACGCGGTGGTGAAGCTGGCGGGGGCGGGCTATCTGCTCTGGTTGGCGTGGGGGGTGGTGCGGCCGGGCGGGGGTCCGGTCTTCGCGCCGGGGGAGCCGGTGGCGGAGGGGGCCGGCCGGTTGTTCTCGATGGGGCTGGTCACGAGCCTGCTCAATCCGAAGATCGCGGTTCTGTACGTGTCGTTGCTTCCGCAGTTCGTGGATCCGGCGCGGGGTGGGGTGGCGGTGCAGAGCCTGGTGCTGGGGCTGACGCAGATCGTGGTGGCGGTGTCGTTCAACGCGATGTTCGTGATGGTGGCGGGGTCGGTGGCGAAGGTGCTGGACGGGCGGCCGGTGTGGGTGCGGGTGCAGCGGTATGTGATGGGGACGGTGCTGGGCGGGCTGGCGGTGCATCTGGCGCTGGGGCGTGCTCCGGCGCCGGGATGAGGGTGCGGCTCGCGCCTGCCGTGCGGCGCCGGGCCGGTCAGGGGGTGAGGATGAGGCGGACGGGGTCGCCTTCTTTGCGGGTGAGGCGGTCGACGGCGGTGGCGGCGTCGGCGAGGGGCAGGGTGCCGCTGATGGAGCGGGCCAGGTCGAGCCGGTGGTGGCGGGTGAGGTCGACGAGCTGGGGGACGTGCTCGGGGGTCGAGCCGTAGTGGCCGAGGATCTGCCGGCCGAGGTAGCTGAAGCGGATGCTGTCGGTGATGGTGAGGGCGGCGGGGGTGAGGCCGACGAGGACGAGCCGGCCTGCGGGGGCGAGGCAGGAGACGGCCTGTTCGCGTACGGCGGGCACGCCGGCGAAGTCGAGGGCGAGGTCGAGGCCCCGGCCTCCGGCGGCGGCGGTGACCTGGTGCGGGAGATCAGGGGCGGTGGGGTCGAGGGCGGTGTCGGCGCCGAAGGCGAGGGCACGTTCGCGGGCGGCGGGCAGGGGGTCGACGGCGATGATGGGGGCGGCGCCGACGAGCCGGAGGAGCTGGACGGCGTGTGCGCCGAGTCCTCCGATGCCCCATACGCCGGCGGGGCGGGCGGGTTGGGCCTTTCCGGTGGAGACGATGGCGGCCCAGGGGGTGGAGACGGCGTCGGGGATGATGGCGGCCTGCTCGAAGGGGAGGTCGTCGGGGATGGGGACGAGGGTGTGGTGGGTGGCGAGGGCGTACTGGGCCCAGCCGCCGTCGTAGTCGACGCCGCGGGTGCGCACCTGCAGGCAGGGTTCGGTGAAGCGCACGCAGTTGGGGCACTGGCCGCAGCGTTCTCCGGCGTTGAGCAGGACACGCTGCCCGGGGGTCCATCCGGCGGGGACGTCGGGGCCGAGGGCGTCGACGACGCCGGAGACCTCGTGTCCGAGGGTGACCTTGTCGGTGGTGAGGAACTGGGGGGTGAGGCTGCCGTCGATGAGGTGGACGTCGGACAGGCAGACTCCGGCCGCCCGCACGCGGATGCGGACCTGGCCGGGGCCGGGTTCGGGGACGGGGATCTCCTCGAGGGCGAAGGTCTTGGTGGTGACGTCGAGGCGTCCGGCGAGCATGGTGCGGGTCATGGGTCTTCCTGGTGGTCGGGGCGGCGGGTGCGACTGGTCGTTCTGCGTTGTTCCCGCGCGGGGGCGTGGTGGTGCGGCCGGGAGGTGACCGTGGGGGCTTCGTGGGCGGGATTTGGCGTGGGGGATGGCCGTGGCGGCCCGGGGCCGGCGTGCCCGCCGGGCACGGAGGGCCACGGAGGGCCACGGGGCGTTGCGGGAGGTCGGTTGTCGTGGGGAAACAGGACCGTAAGTCCGTAGAGGGGGGGACGTTCCGCTCTGCCGGGTGGTGGTCCGTGGCGCGCACGATGGAGGTGCGCCCGCCGGGGGGCGGTCGTGCGGGACGAGAGGAGACCGGCCATGGGTACGCAGGTCAGGGATGTCATGGGCCGGGTGGCGATCGCGGTGCCGTTGAACGCGCCGTTCACTGAGATCATCGCGGTGATGAGGCGTTTCGCGGTGGGGGCGGTCGCGGTGGTGGATTCCGATCGGCGGCCGGTGGGCGTGGTGTCGCAGGACGATCTGCTGCTCAAGGAGACCGATCGGGTGCGGCACAGTGTCTCGATCTATGACGGGCACCGGCAGCGGCAGGAGCACCGCAAGGCGGCGGGGGTCGTGGCGGCGGAGCTGATGACGGCTCCTGCGGTGACGGTGACGCCGGGTACGCCGGTCCGGGAGGCGGCGCGGTTGATGCACGACCGGCGGGTCCGGCAGTTGCCGGTGATCGATCCCGTCACGGGCCGGATGGTCGGTACGGTGCACCAGGTGGATCTGCTGAAGGTGTTCACTCGTTCTCCGGAGCGGTTGCGGGCGGAGGTCGAGGAGGTCATCCGGGCGGAGGTCGGGGTCGATCCGGCGGCGTTGTCGGTGTCGGTGGCCGACGGGGTGGTGACGGTCGGCGGCGTTGTGGAGCGCAGTTCGCTGGCGGCGCATCTGGTGGAGGCGGTGCGCCGGTCGGAGGGGGTCGTCGGTGTCGTCTCCGAGTTGACGTGGGCGCGTGACGATGTTCTGGCGGCTCGGGCTCTTTGACGGGTCCTGCGGGTGGCCGGGTGGCGGGGGGTCGTCAGCGGGGTCCGTCCGGGTGGAGTTCCTTGTAGAAGAAGCTGCAGTCTCGCAGGGAGCCTGCCGGGTCGGCGGCGTAGCGGGGGACGGTGCCGTAGCGGGTCCAGCCGGCGGTGGTGTAGAGGTGTTCGGCGGCGCTGCCGGTCTCGGTGTCCAGGAGCAGGAGGGTGATTCCGGTCTGGGCGGCGGCGTGTTCGGCGGTGGTCAGGAGGGTGCGGGCCAGTCCTCGGCGGCGGGCCCGGGGGTGGACCATCAGTTTGATGATCTCGGCGCGGTGGCGGCCGTTGGCTTTGGGCGCGGTGGTGAGGCCGATGGTGCCGGTGAGCTGTCCGTGGTGGTGGGCGGTCCAGACGGTGAGGGTGCCGTCGGTGACGGCGGGGGTCTGGGCGTGCCACCAGTGGGCGGCGTCCTCCTGGGTGAGGGGGGCCAGGAAGCCGAGGGAGGCGCCGTCGGCGACGGCGGCGGTGAGGAGGGCGGCCAGGCCGGTGATGCTGTCGTGGAACCGGGCGGGGGTCAGGCGGGTGATGGTGGCCGGTGCGGTCGGTGCGGTC
The DNA here is from genome assembly GCF_042650625.1 of Planomonospora corallina. Taxonomy (NCBI): domain Bacteria; kingdom Bacillati; phylum Actinomycetota; class Actinomycetes; order Streptosporangiales; family Streptosporangiaceae; genus Planomonospora; species Planomonospora corallina. The sequence goes on along the minus strand of NZ_JBHSBM010000036.1, from coordinate 24,343 downwards.
GGTGCGGTCATCGTGGGGTCCTCGGCTGGGCGGGGCGGCGTCAGGGCAGGATGATCATGAGGGCGTAGCGGGCGGGCAGGGGTCCGGGGCAGTGGAAGCGGGAGGGGCCCCACAGGTGGAAGCGGAGGCAGTCGCCGGGGTGGAGGTGGTGGGTGTGGTCGCCGGCGGTGACGTGGAGGGCGCCTTCCAGGAGCCAGAGGTGCTGTTCCAGGCCGGGTACGGGGGGCTGGTCGTAGGAGATGTCGGCGCCGGGGCGCAGGATGCCCTCGATGATCTCGCCGCGCAGGCCGGTGTGGGGTGGGGAGATCGCGCGGCGGGTGAAGCCTGAGGCCTGGTCCTGCCAGGTGGTCTGCTGGTCGGCGCGGACCAGGTGGGAGGGGGTGTTCTCCACTTCGGCCAGGAGGCGCGACATGGTGCGGCCGTAGGCGGAGCAGAGCCGGTTCAGGAGGGCGGCGGTCGGGCTGATCTCGGCGCGTTCGAGGCGGGAGAGGGTGGAGCGGCTGATCCCGGTGCGCCGGGCGAGGTCGTCCAGGGACCAGCCGTGTTCGGTGCGCAGCCGGGCGAGGCGGGTGGCGAGGCGGACCGTGACCTGGTCGGGGGCCTGGTCGGGGGGCTCGGGCGTGGGGCGGGGACTCTCCTCACCGGTTCTCATATCAGAGAAGATATCTCAGACTTGGGACGCCGGGCCAGGGGTGGGGGGCCTGTTCGGGGCGGGTTTCTCGAACTTTGACACGGTCCGGACCGTGCGCACGGCCGGGCCCGGGTATCGCCCCCTGCGGCCGGGCCGGCCCGCCGTCCGCCGCGTGCCGTACGCCTCCCCCCGCAGGCGCCGGGCCGGCCCCGGGGAGGGACGAGCGGGGAGAGGCGGACATGGCGACGTCGGAGACCGGGCACGACGGTGTCCTCGATGGAGATCCGGTGGCGCGGCCGGGGCGGGGCGCCGTACCGGGCGCCGCGGTGGGGGGCCCGGTACGGGCGGCGGAGGGCGGTCCGGCGCCCGCGGAGCGGCTCCGGTGGGGGCGGCTGCGGCGGCCGGCGGTGCTGCTCGGCGTGGTCGCGGCGGTGTACGCGGTGGCGCAGCTGACGGTCGTGTCGGCGCGGATGGGGATCGGCTGGGACGAGGCGATCTACGCCAGCCAGTTCTCCGGGCACGCCCCGCCGGCGGAGTTCAGCGCGCCGCGCGCGCAGGGCATGCCGCTGCTGGTGGCTCCGGTGACGGCGCTGACCGATTCGGTGGTGGTGCTGCGGCTGTACATGACGGCGCTGTCGTCGCTGGGCCTGCTGGCGGCCTTCTGGGTGTGGACGCGGGTGCGGCCGGGGTACACGGCGCCGCTGGCGGCGCTGCTGTTCTCGGGGTGCTGGCTGTCGCTGTTCTACGGCAACGAGGTCATGCCGAACCTGTACGTGGCGCTGGGCGCGGTCGCCGCGACCGGCCTGCTGTGCCTGCCGGTCCGTTCCCGGGCGGTGGTGGCGGGCCTGGCGGGGGTGCTGGCGTTCGTGTCGCTGGTGCGGCCGTCGGACGCGCTGGCGCTGGCGGTGCCGCTGGCGGGTGCGGCGGTGCTGGTGCGGCGCCGGCGGTGGGTGCAGGCGGTGGCGGCGGTCGTGGCGGGGCTGGCGGTCGGCTGGGGTGTGTGGCTGGCGGAGGCGGTGGCGCGCTACGGCGGTGTCGCGGCCCGGTGGCGTGCCGCCGGGGAGGCGAACCTGACGGGTCCGGCGTTCTCGGTGGTCGAGCACGCCCGTGCGCTGGACGGCCCGTCGTTGTGCCGGTGGGGCACCGACTGCGGACCGGTCTCGGCCGTGGCGCTGGTGTGGTGGCTGGCGATCCCGCTGGCGGGTGCCTTCGGCCTGTACACGGCTGTGCGGGAGCGGCGCGGGCCCGGTCCGCTGCTGCTGGCGGCGGTGGTCGCGATGGTGGTCGCGGTGCCGTACTTCTTCTATGTCGGGTACGCCGCGCCGCGGTTCCTGATGCCGGCGTACGCGCTGGCGGCGCTGCCGGCGGCGGCGGGGGTGATCGCGCTGGTGCGGTGGGGCCGGTCGCGGCGGCGGCCGGCGGCGGTGGTGTTCGCCGCGGCGGGCCTGCTGGCCCATTTCGTGCTCCAGGGCGGGTACGCGTACCGCATGTCGCAGATCGCGTTCGAGGGCCGGGAGCGGGTACGGCTGGCGGTGGAGGAGCTGCGGCGGCTCGGCGTGCGGGGGCCGTGCATGGTCTACGGGCAGTCGGGGGTGCAGTTCGGCTACCTGCTGGGGTGCCGCTCGCAGGGGCTGGCGAAGGGGTTCCCGCGCCGGCCGCCGGTGCGGGTGCGCCGGGCGCTGGAGGCCGGTGAGCGGCTGCTGGTGGTCCACCGCGGTGCGCGGCCGCCCCGGTTCGCCGCGTCCTGGCGCGTGGTGCGGCTGCCGGAGGGCTGGCGGGCGAGGTTCTCCCCTTCCTGGGACGACTGAGGCTTTCCGGGACGGCTGAGGCGGTGGGGCCCCGGTCCGGGGCCCGGTCCGGGACCTGTGGCCCTGGGCGGGCGCGCCGCCGCGGGGTCTGATGGGGGGAGGGACCCGAGGAGGAGCCATGGAGCACATCATCGTCGCGGGCACGGACGGCTCGCCCGCCGCCGCGGCCGCCGTGGAGTGGGCGGCCGACGACGCCGGTCGCCGGGGGATGCCGCTGCGCATCGTCTGCGCCGTGGAGCGCTGGCCGCACGAGATCGTCAGGTTCCCCGATCCCGACCTGGGCGACGCGCTGAACCGGGCCGCGGAGAAGGTCCTGGCCGAGGCCGAGGCGGTCGCGTTGCGGCGCCGGCCGGGCCTGGAGGTCACCACGCGGGTGCTGCAGGGTTCTCCGGCGATGGTGCTGCGGGAGCAGGCGGAGTCGGCGGCCGGGCTGGTGATGGGCAGCCGGGGGCTGGGCGGGTTCGCGGGGGCGGTGCTCGGTTCGGTGAGCATGCACGTGGCCGGGCACGTGCACCGTCCGGTGGTCGTGGTGCGGTCGGTGCCGCAGGAGGCGCGGGGCGAGGTCGCCGTGGGGTTCGACGACTCGCCGGCGTGCGAGCCGGCGCTGGGGTACGCCTTCGAGCAGGCGGCGCTGCGCGGCGCCGGGGTGCGGGCGGTCTACGCCTGGCAGTTGCCGGTGCACGCCTTCGCTCCGGAGGTCGTCTACGACGTCGATGAGATCCGGGCCGGTCAGCAGCGCGTCGCCGAGGCCCGGCTGCAGGGGTGGCGGCAGAGGTATCCGCAGGTGCCGGTGGTCGAGGACGTGCGGCAGGGGCATCCGGTGGAGGCGCTGACCGAGGTCTCCGGCGGGACCGACCTGGTGGTGGTGGGTTCCCACGGGCGCGGTGCGGTCGGGGCGGTGCTGCTGGGGTCGGTCAGCCGGGGTGTGCTGCACCACGCCCGCTGCCCGGTGGCGGTCGTCCGGTCGTGACCCGCCGCGGGCCGGGGCGGGGTTCTCATCCCACCGGCTGGGCCGGGGCGGGGCCGGCCGATGGTGCGGTCGCGGCGGGGACCGCGCCGTCGGGGGTGCGGTCGTGCACGTCCTCGGCGCGGATCGCCAGCACCGCCGGCGGGCTGCCGAGGTCGCCGTGGGCGGCGGCGACGGCCGCGGTGATCGCCGTGCGGGCGTCGGTCAGGGCGGCCGCCTTCGAGGCGGGGTGCGGGGTGCCGGAGGCCACCGAGGGGGTTTCCGCGGGGGTTCCTGTGGGGGTTTCCGCATGGATCACCGAGGGGGTCACGGACAGGAAGCCGAGCAGCGCGGCGAAACGCAGCTGCTCGGCGGGCGGGGCCGGTGCCCCGGGCTCGGCCGCGGTGAGCGGACGGTCCAGCCAGAACGCCCGCCCGCGCAGGTGGGCGGAGTAGGGGACGCCGGTGGACGGGGTCAGCACCGCCACGGCGTCGGCGACCAGCCGCCCGAACGCGGCGAGGTCCGTCTGCGGCGGCAGATCGGTGGTGACCAGCACGGGGATGGTCAGGGCACGGGTCACAGCGGCCTCCTCAACCGGCCTCCTCGTCGTCAGGACGCCGATGCTACCGACGGTCACCGACATTCAGCCCGGCTCACCGCCGGGCGACACGCGGCGATCCGGCCGGGCGGCGCGGGGTGCGGGGGCGCGCGGGGGCGGTTTCCCGGTGGCTGCCGGGCTTCCGGGGGTGTGCGCCAGTTGGCTAGGGTCCGCCCATGAGAATCCGGTTCGGCCGTCCCGACCTCTCCCGTTACGCGGACCGTTTCGACCTGCCCGGGGCCGGGCTCGGGCCGTCGGTCACCTTCCTGGGGGTGACCACCCTCCTCATCGGGGACGGCGCCTCGGCCGTCATGACCGACGGGTTCTTCTCCCGTCCTCCGCTCCTGGCCGTGGCCGCGCGGCGGATCGCCCCTGACCACGCGCGGATCGACGCCGCCCTGGCCCGGGCCGGGGTGGGGTCGCTGGAGGCGCTCGTCCCGGTGCACACCCACTTCGATCACGCCATGGACGCGGCGGCGGTCGCCGCCCGCACCGGCGCCCGCCTGGTCGGCGGTTCCTCGGCGGCCTGGATCGGGCGCGGCGGCGGCCTGCCCGGTGACAGGATCACGCAGGTCACGCCCGGCGAGCCGGTCAGGTGCGGTGCCTTCACGCTGACCTTGCTGGAGTCGCGGCACTGTCCGCCCGACCGCTACCCCGGCGGCATCGGGGGGCCCGTCGTGCCGCCGGTCAGGGCGTCGGCGTACCGCTGCGGTGAGGCCTGGTCCCTGCTGCTGGAGCACGCCGGCGGCCGTACCGCGCTGGTCCAGGGCAGCGCGGGCTTCGTGGCGGGCGCGCTGCGCGGGCGCTCGGCCGAGGTGGTCTATCTCGGCGTGGGCCAGCTGGGTCTCCAGGGTGCGGATTACATCCGCTCGTACTGGGCGGAGACGGTGGAGGCGGTGGGGGCGCGCCGGGTCGTGCTCATCCACTGGGACGATTTCTTCCGGCCGCTCAGCGAGCCGCTGCGTGCGCTGCCCTATCTCGGCGACGACCTCGACGCCACCATGCGCGTCATCGGCCCGCTCGCCGCCGAGCAGGGGGTCGGGCTGCACTTTCCCACGCTGTGGCGGCGTGAGGATCCCTGGAGCGGGCTTTCCTGAGCCGTCCGGGCCGGGCGCCGCGCGGCCGCCGAGGCGGCGGGCGGCGCCCGGCCGGGGTCAGGTGCTGGTGAGGACGACGAGCCGCTGGGTCGCGCGGGTCATCGCGACGTAGCGGTCGACCGCTCCTTCGACGCCCTCGCCGAACGTCTCCGGGTCGATGAGGACGACCAGGTCGAATTCGAGTCCTTTCGCCAGCTCCGGGGTCAGCGACCGGACGCGGGGCGTCTCCTGGAAGGCGGGGTCGCCGATGACGCAGGCGGTCCCTTCGGCGTGTGCGGCGAGCCAGGTGCCGAGGACCGTGCCCAGGTCGGCGGCCGATCCGTGGGTGACGGGGACACCGTTGCTGCGGATGGAGACCGGCACGTTGGCGTCGGGGAGCGCGGCCCGGATGACCGGCTCGGCTTCCGCCATGATCTCCTGCGGTGTCCGGTAGTTGATGCTCAGGGAGGCCAGGGTGATCCGGTCGAGCCCGACGCGTTCGAGCCGTTCCCGCCATGACTCGGTGAAGCCGTGCCTGGCCTGAGCGCGGTCGCCGACGATGGTGAAGCTGCGGGACGGGCAGCGTGACAGCAGCATCTGCCACTGGGCGTCGGTGAGTTCCTGGGCCTCGTCCACGACGATGTGGGCGAAGGGGCCGGCGAGCCGGTCGGGGCCGGCGCCGGGCGGGTCGGCGTCGTCGGCCAGGGCGCCCTGCATGTCCTGTCCGCGCAGCATCGACATCACGAGCATCTCGGAGTCGTCGGCCTCGATCAGGTCGTCGATGACCCGCTCCATGTGCTCGCGCCGGGCGGCGGCGGAGACCTCCTGCCGGCGCCTGCGCCGCCAGGCCTGCGGGTCGCCGAGCCGCCGCCGGGCGGCGTCCAGGAGCGGCAGGTCGGACACCGTCCAGGCGTGGGCGTCGTCGCGTTGCAGTTTGCGGACGTCGCCGGGGCCGAGCCAGGGGGCGCACATCCGCAGGTAGGCGGGGACCGACCACAGGTCGCCGACGAGGTCGGCCGCCTCGATCAGCGGCCAGGCGCGGTTGAAGGCCTGCAGCAGTTCCCTGTTGTGCCGCAGTGACCTGCGCAGCAGGTCGGCGGGGACGTCGCCGTCGTGCTTGTCCACCAGGATCGTGAGCAGTTCCTCCCAGATCCGGTCGCGTGCCTCGTTGTGCGGGGTGCCGGGTTCCGGTGCGCGGAACGCCTCGGCCCAGTCGTCGGCGGTCAGCCGGACGTCGGACCAGTGGGTGGCGACCGTCGTCTCCTCGGTGGGCGGGTTCTCGTAGAACCTGACGGCCGGTTCGATCGCCTTGACCAGGTCCGCGGACGACTTCAGGCGGGCTGTGTCCGGGTCGGTCTCGATCGCCGCGGTGGCTCCCTCGGGGACGAGGTCCCGCAGGGTGCAGGTCTGCACGCCCTCCTCGCCGAGGCTGGGCAGGACGTCGGAGACGTAGGCCAGGTAGGGGTGGTGGGGGCCGACGAACAGCACGCCGCCCCGGCGGTGGCCGAGCCGGGGGTCGGAGTACAGCAGGTAGGCGGAGCGGTGCAGGGCGACGACGGTCTTGCCCGTTCCCGGGCCGCCGTCGACGACGAGGGCGCCGTGGGATCCCGCGCGGATGACGGCGTCCTGGTCGGCCTGGATGGTGGCGAGCACGTCGCGCATGCGCGATGACCGGCTGCCGCCGAGGCCGGCGATGAAGGCGGACTGGTCGTCGAGCGCGGCGTGGCCTTCGAGTCCTTCCGGGGTGAACACCTCGTCCCAGTAGTCGCTGACGCGGCCTCGGGTCCAGCGGTATCTGCGGCGGCTGGCCAGGCCCATCGGGTTGGCGTGGGTGGCTCCGAAGAACGGCTCGGCCGCGGGGGAGCGCCAGTCGAGCAGCAGCCTGCGGCCCGCGCCGTCGGTGAGGCCGAGCCGCCCGACGTAGACGGGTTCGGGGTCGTCCGCGCCGACCATGCGCCCGAGGCACAGGTCCAGGCCGAAGCGGCGCAGGGTGCGCAGGCGGGCGGTCAGCCGGTGGATCTCCAGGTCCCGGTCCAGCGCCTGCCGGCCGGTGCCGCCGGGCGCCCTGCGTTCGGCGTCGAGGCGGCCGGACAGGTCGGCGATCGTCTGCTCGAGGCTGTGGGCGATGGCCGCGAAGTGCCGCTCGTCGCCGGCGATGAGTTCCGGGTCGGCTTTGGCGGAGAGGCGGCCGGGTAGGTCGAACGCGCTGGTGGCCAGAGGTTTCACGTCATCGGCTCCGATCTGGGGTCGCGTGCGCCACCGCGCGGCAGGGCGTGGAGGGGTGTGATGGGCTGGTGGCCGTGACGAGCGGCGCTTCGCCTGACGGGGACCCCGTTTCGCGCAGGCTGCGGCCTCGGACGGTGGTTCGGATGGTGGTTCGGATGGTGATTGTGCGGCACGGCCGGGGTCTTGCCGCAAGCCCCCCGGTGCGCTATACGGTGATAGTGGAAAGGCGCGGGTACTCCCCTTTCCGCCTGCCTCCCCTCATCGCCCTCCCTCGCCGTCCCCTGTCGTCCCCCTGTCGTCCCGCCGTCGTCCGCTGTGGGCGGACGGCCGTTCCGGGCTCTTCGCAGCGGTGGTGCGCCGCATGGCCCGGTCCCGTGGCTCCCGGGCGGCTCGCCGTGGTCCTGCCGAAGGTAAAACTTCTCCCTTCTGGCCATAAAGGTATTCGGGCATAAAGGGGACGAATGTAAAGTTCCTCGTTGCTCCAGTCCATGTCGCCCCACGGGACCGCTCCCGCCGGTGACGCCGATCCGCCTGCCCGCAGGGAGATCCCATGGTGCCGCGCCTGTCCGACCGTCTCTCCGGCCGCCACGAGAGGGCGCGGCGGTGGGCGTCCAGCCGGTCCGGCGACGGCCCGCCCGCGGCCCGGGGCGCCGCCGTCGCGGTCACGGCCGTGGCCGCCCTGGCCGCCGTGGCGTACCTGGCCTGGCCGGCGGGGACCGCGCCGGGCGCGGTGTGGCCGGCCGTCCGGGACGCCGGCTGGCTGCGGATCGTCACCGATCCGGTCCACGCCTACCTGGCCGCGCACACCGGTGGCCTGGCCGTCACCGCACGGCAGCTGGAGTGGGCCTGCGCGGCGGCGGGCCTGCTGCTGTGGCCCGCGGCGGCGCTCCTGCGGACCCGGGGCCTGCGGTTCCTCTGGGTGCTGTACGGCGCCGCCGGGCTGGCGATGGTGGCGGCCGGAAGCGCCCCGCAGGCCCGCTGGACGGCGGCCGGCATCGCGCTGACGTACTGGGCGGTCCTGACGGTGCCGGTGCTGCGCCGCGGCCGGGCGCCTCGTGCGGGCCGGTGGCCGTCCGCCGACCTGCACGAGGCGCCCGGCCGCTGCCGGCGGGACCTGGCCGCGCTCCGCACCCGGCTCGACCGGCTGGAGGCCGCCGCCTGGCGCCCGGCCGTCCCGGCCGCCGCCGGCCGGGCCCGGCACGTGTGGCCGGCCGGCGGTGCCGCGGCGGCCGTCCTCCCGCCGCCCGCGGGTCCCGCCCGCGCCGGGGAGGGCCGCACCTCGGACGCCGGGCCCTCGGACGCGGCGGTGGGCGGCGTCGTGGTCGGCGCCGCCTACCGGGTGGACGTGCCCGGTGCGCTGCCGCCCGGACGGGAGGCGGAGCTGGGGGAGGGGCTGCGGCGCGAGTGCGGCGGCTCCTTCGAGCTGACGGTCACCGCCGTGCTCGCCGGTGACGGCCCGCCCCTGGTCGAGGGGATGTGCGTGGTGCAGTCCGGCAGCGCCGACGTCGAGCTCACCGCGGAGCAGGCCGGCGCCTTCGGCCTGCAGCCCGGCGTCGTCTACCGGGTGCGCGGCGAGCTGTGCGACGGCGACGGCAACGCGGTGGAGATGCCGCTGGTGACGGTGGTCCGGGTGCCCGCCCGGTGGCTGAGCCCGGCCGCGGACCGGTGACGGGGGCGCGACCCGGCCGCGCGGGCGGGGGCCGGGCGGGCTTACCGTAGGGCGCGTCGGACGAGACAGCAGGAGAGGACGGATCGTGCCCGAGCGAGGAAGCCATGTCCTGGGGATCCCCACGGCCACGGGCGGCAAGGTGGTGCTGCCGTACCTGACCGAGGAGCAGGCCGCCGCGGTCGTGGCCTCGTTCGCGGACGTCGCCGCGGCGGGGCGGGCCCCGGGCGGCGGGCAGGCCGGCAGGACGCGCGAGTGCATCCGGTGCGGCGGGGCGGGCCACCGGCTGGAGCGGCGCCGGAGCGCGACCGGCGGCGGCGGCGCCGTCGTGGTCTCCCTGGCGGTGCCCTGCGGGGTGTGCCGGGGGACCGGCCGGATTCCCGTCAGGCGCTGAGCGGGCGCGCGGGCCCCGACGGTGCGGGCGCGCGGGCCGGCCCGGGCCGTCAGGCCGTGAGCGGCTCCACCGTGCCGCGCTCGCCGTCGACCCTGATCCTGTCGCCGTCGTGTATCCGCATGGTGGCGTTCCCGGTGCCCACGACCGCCGGGATGCCCAGTTCCCGGGCCACGATCGAGGCGTGCGACAGCGGCGCGCCCAGGTCGGTGACCACGGCCGCCGCGCGCGGGAACAGCGGCGTCCAGCCCACGTTGGTGAGCGTGGTCACCAGGATCTCGCCGGGCCGCAGCCGGACGCCGTCCTCGGGCCTGGTGATCACCCGGGCGATCCCCTCGACCACTCCGGGCGCGCCGGGGAAGCCGGTCACGGCTTCGCCGACCGGGACGCTCGTGCCGCGGGCGTCGTGGACGTCGGTGCGCCGGCCGGGGTCTGCGGCCCAGCGGACCGGGTCGAAGCGGCCGACGATGAGCACCGGGTACGGCGGGAGCGCCGCGTACGCCTCGTACGTCGCCCGCCGTACCGGGACCCGCTCCAGCGGGGCGGTGTCGCCGTCCAGTACGGCGAGCAGCTCGTCCAGGTACAGGTAGAACAGGTCGTCGCCGTGGCCGGTCAGCTCGCCGGCGCGCAGGACGAAGGCCCGCAGCACCCAGAACACGCGGACGACCTCGGACCGGGTGGCCTCGCGGTCGCGCACCACCGCGTGCCAGCGCCTCACCCTGGCCCGCATCCTCGCCACCCGGCGCGGGTGGCGCCGGGCGAACCGCGCCCAGGCATCCTCGCCGGCCGCGCGCCGGCGGGCCCGCGGGGCGTCGGCGTCGTCGTCGGCCTGAAGGTCGCGCAGCCCGGCGAGCTGGGCGTCGATCCACTCCGGGTCCTCGCCGGGGCGCGGGATGGACACCTCGAACTCGTGCGGGCCGCGGTGGCCGTAGACCGCGGCGAAGGTCTCCCGGGTGATCTCTCCCGCGGCCAGCCGGCCCAGGCCGGTGACGAGGCCGAGGCTGGCCAGCTCGCCGTCGCCGCCGGTCAGCATGGCCTCGGCGTCGCCGTCCCCCGTCATCCTGCGCAGTTCGTCCCGGGTGCGCACGAGCACGGTGCCGCCCTGCCGGCCCGCGGCCTCCAGCATGCGGCAGGCCGTGACCAGGTGCGGCTCGACGGCCCCCGGCCACAGGCCGGCCAGCTCGGCGGGCGAGGAGGCGGCCCGGATCGCGGCGTGCAGTTCCTGGCAGCGCCGCGGCGCGCCGGCCAGGAACGGGCGCATGCCCTTGAGGTTCGCCCGGACCCTGCGCCGGATCCGGACGGCCGTGGGCAGCACCGCCTTGATGATCCGCCACCGGGACACCTGGAGCAGCGGCACCTCCAGCCCCGGCGGCAGCCTGCCGAAGACCTGCTCGACCGCGCCGAGCCTGCCCCGCATACCGAGCGCCCGGGCGGCGGAGACGATGACGCTCATGTTCATGTAGAAGCGGCCGCCGATGTTGCCGACCAGGTCGAAGCCGGGCATCGTCGTCGCCGGCATGGCCTCGTTGATGAACAGGCGGACGAACGACCAGGTGATCGGCGTCATCACGTCGGGGATGGCCTCGCCCAGGTTGCCCGCGGTCCACAGGTGGTCGCCCTTGAGGCTGTCGTTCCACTCCTCCGTGGGCGGTCTGAGGCCGGTGACCGGGCGGGCCTGGACGATGGCGAACGCGCCGCCGTGCCGGGCCCACTCCACGTCCACGGGCGCGCCGTACAGCTCCTGGACGCGCGCTCCCAGCGCGGCCAGGGTCAGGGCCTGCGTCCCGGTGAGGACGGGAGCGCGGCGCATGTCCTGCGGGACGGGCTCCTGGCGGGTGCCGCCGGGGATGCGGACGGTCATGGTGCTCTTGTCGCCGGTTCGCTCCTCGGCGACCGCGCCGCCGGCCACGACGACCGTGTCGGGGGTGACGTGGCCGCCGACCACGGCCTCGCCGAGCCCCCACGAGGCGTTGATCACGGTCCTGCCGCGGTCGCCCGTGACGGGGTCGGCGGTGAACATGACGCCCGCCGCGTCGGCGTCCACGAGCTCCTGGACCACGACGGCCAGGGCGACGTCGGCGTGCGGGACGCCGTTGCGGTCGCGGTAGGCGATGGCGCGGGCGTTCCAGAGCGAGGCCCAGCAGCGTTTGACCGCCTCGAGCAGCCCTTCGGCCCTGACGCCGAGGTAGGTGTCCTGCTGCCCGGCGAAGGACAGGGTGGGAAGGTCCTCGGCGGTGGCCGACGAGCGCACGGCCACCGCGACGTCCTCGCCGAGCGCGGCGTGCGCGGCGAGGATCTCGGCGGCGATCGGCCCGGGCACCTCGCGCCCGGCGAACAGGGACGCGATCCGCCCGGCGTCGCCCGCCGAGGCCGCGGCGAGGATGTCGGCGCGGAAGTCCGCGGTGAACGCGCGGTAGGCGGCGGTGGTGATGTGGAAGCCGCCGGGGACGGGCAGCCCCGCCCTGGCGAGGGCGGCCAGGGAGGCGCCCTTCCCGCCCACCGTGGCGAGGTCGGCGCCGGCGGCGCCGAGAGGGATGACCGTGCTCACGTCACACGCTCCTCAGCGGGGTTCAGGGAGTCGTCCAGTTTCCGCTGTGCGAGCTCCTCGACCGCGTCGAGGTAGCCGAGGGTGGCCTGGGCGACCGCGTGCGCGGTGCCCGCGGGCGGCGCCTGCCCGGTCGCGGTGGCGCGGTCGACGGTGTCGGCGAGCAACGCGGCGATCCGCTCGTCGGCCGGGGGCCCGGCCGGCAGCAGGCCGGGTGCCACGAGGAAGCCGTACAGCACCGAGCCGATCACCAGGGTGTGGTCCCCCGCCAGGTCTCTGACCGCGCCCAGCCTGGTCAGCTCGGTGTAGTAGTCGTCGAAGGCCGCGCTCGGTTCCAGCGCGCCCGGGCCGCGCCACTTCTGCCTGACGAGTTTGCCGAGCAGTGCGGAGTCACCGGTCAGCAGCGCCTTGAGCAGCGGGCGGCGCAGCAGGGCGAGCGCGAGCGCGGCGAACAGGTCGTGCGGCGTGGCCGGTGTGCCGCGCCGTACCTCCGCCAGCATCCGCACCCGCTCGCGGCGCAGCAGCGCGGTGAAGAGCGCCTCGCGGGTCTTCCAGTGCAGATAGATCGTGCCTTTGGCGACCCCGGCCTGCCGGGCCACATCGTCGACCGTCGTCTTGTCGTAGCCCCAGCGCAGGATCAGCTCGGCGGCGGCGTCGAGGATCCGGTGCGCCCGCTCGGTTCTGCGCGCCGGATCCTGCGGTGGTCTGCCGGCCCTGCCCATCAGCCTCATCTCCAATGTTTGACTAGATGAGGATAATCAGTCATTTAATCAGGAGGCAAGGCCCTCAGCCGGCCCGGGACTCCCGCCGTGCCCGCCGCACCGGGCACGGCACCCCGCGCCGGAGCCGGACGAGCGCCGGGCCGGGGCCGGACGGTGTCCCCGCGGCTCCGGCCCGGCGGGCTCCCCGCCCGGACGCGGGCACGCGTCCGGGCGGGGTCAGCCGGTACGGCGGGCGCGGGCCAGAGCCAGCGCGCCGAGAGCCGTGGCGGCCAGCCCCACCACCAGGGCCAGGTAGCCCCCGACTATGCCGTAGCCGGTGCCGGGGCCGCCGCC
>NZ_JBHSBM010000036.1:2538-11371 GCF_042650625.1 Planomonospora corallina | reverse complement strand
CCGCCGGCGGCGGCCACGACCAGGCCTCCGACGACCGCGCCGGCCGGCCCTGCCGCGAGGGCCGCGACGGCCCCCCTTCTCCCGGTGCCGGTTCCGGTGCGGCGGGCGCGGGCCAGAGCCAGCCCGGCGGCGGCCACGCCGGCCAGCCCCAGCAGCACGGCCACCAGGGACCACAGCCGCCCGGCGGTCAGGGCGTAGGCGTCGGACTCCGGCCGGGCCAGGACGTGCGCGGCCGCCGGCGCCGCGGGCCCGGGGCCTGCGAGCAGGGCGGTCCCGGCCGCGGCGAGCAGATGACGGACTGACATGCGGTGCTCCTTCTTCCTCTGCGACTGGACGTCGCCCGATCATGTCGGCCCGGCCCGCCGCCGGCCGTCCGGCCGGAGTGGGCGATTCGTGCTGCCGCCGATGCCGTGGCCGGCTGCCGCGGACGCCGCAGGGGGCGCGGCGGTACCGCGGACGCGGTAGCCGGCCGATCGTCCGCGCGCAGGATCCGCCCGCGCGCGGATCCGGTTAGGGTGCGCGCATGAGCGCAGAACGGGACGCCGTCCGGGCCGTCGTCCGGGCCGGTGCCGGAGACTGGGCGGTCGCCGTCTGCGTGGCGGCGGCCCTGCTGGTCACCGGCCTGTCCCGGCAGAACTCCGTCGCGGATCCCGCCCTGCCCGGTCACGTGCTGCTGGCGGCCGGCGGCCTGGCGCTGGCCGCGCGCCGCCGGGCCCCGGTCGCCGTCCTGGCCGTCACCGGGCTGTGCGCGGCGGGTTACCAGGCGGCCGGTTTCGACGTGCCCGCCATCGCGTACCTGTTCGCGGTGTACGGCGCCGTGCGGGCGGGGCACCGAGCCGTCACGGTGGCGGTGAGCGTGGCCATGCTGGCCGTTCTCCCTCTCGCGGCCCTGGCCTCGGGCCTGCACGACACGGGTGAGGCGTTCGCGCAGGCGCGCGGCGCCCTCGAGCTGGCCTGGCTGGTGGCGGCCGGCTCCGCGGGCGAGGCGCTGCGCCAGGCCGAGCGGCGGGCGGAGGAGGCCGAGCGCACCCGGGAGGAGACCGCGCGGCGCCGCGCCGACGAGGAGCGGCTGCGCATCGCGCGGGAGCTGCACGACTCGCTCACCCACCAGATCTCGGTCATCAAGGTGCAGGCCGACGTCGCCGTCCACGTGGCTCGCAGGCGTGGAGAACAGGTGCCGGAGGCCCTGCTGGTGATCCGGGAGGCCGGACGTGAGGCGGCCCGGGAGCTGCGCGCGACCCTGGGGGCGCTGCGCGACGACGGCACGGCCCCGCCGCGTGGGCTCGACGACGTCCCCGAACTGGTGGAGCGGGCCCGTGCCATCGGCCTGGAGGCGACGCTGACGATCGACGGCCGGAGAGGCGACGTGCCGGCCGCGGTGGGCCGGACCGTCTACCGGATCGTCCAGGAGTCCCTCACCAACGTCGCCCGGCATGCCGCCGCCACCACCGCGTCGGTCCGGATCGACTGCCGTCCCGGCCTCCTCGCGGTGCGCGTCGACGACGACGGCGGGGCCGCGCCGGGCGCCGCCCCGGTGCCCGGGGTGGGGCTGCTCGGGATGCGTGAACGCGTCACCGCCCTCGGCGGCCGCCTGCGCGCGGAGCCGCGCGGCGGGGGAGGCTTCACCGTCCAGGCCGAACTCCCCGTGGAGCGGGCGCCGTGATCCGCGTCCTGCTGGTCGACGACCAGCCGCTCCTGCGCAGCGGTTTCCGCGCGCTCCTCGACCTCGAAGACGACATCGAGGTGGTGGCCGAGGCCGGCGACGGGGCGCAGGGCCTGGCCCTGGCCAGGGAGCACCTGCCCGACGTCGTTCTCCTCGACATCCAGATGCCGGTCGTCGACGGCATCGAGGCGACCCGGCGCATCGCCGCGGACCCGGCCCTGGCCGGGGTGCACGTCGTCATCCTGACCAACTACGGCCTCGACGAGCACGTCTTCGACGCCCTGCGCGCCGGCGCCGCCGGATTCCTGGTCAAGGACATCGCGCCCGAGGACTTCCTGCACGCCGTACGCGTCGCCGCGCGTGGTGACGCGCTGCTCGCCCCGTCGATCACTCGCAGGCTCATCGGCAGGTACGTCGCCCAGCCGCTCGGCGCCGGAGCCGGCGCGGGGCTGGGAGAGCTGACCAATCGCGAGCGCGAGGCCGTCGTCCTGGTCGCGCGGGGCCTGTCCAACGACCAGATCGCGGACCGCATGGAGATCAGTCCGATGACCGCGAAAACCCACGTCAACCGGGCCATGGCCAAGCTCCGCACCCGCGACCGCGCCCAGCTCGTCGTCCTCGCCTACGAGTCCGGCCTGGTGGTCCCTTCGGGGTCCGGGCCTCTCGCCCGCGGGGCGGGGGAGTGACCGGTGGCGGCCGCCATGGGGATACCGGTGCGGGCGGCGGTCCTCGTCCTGTCCGCGGTGGCCGTGGCCGCCTGCGACGTCCCGCCGCGGGACGCGGGCGCGCCGGAGACGCCGGCCTCCGCCGTGAGGTCTCCGGCGGCGCCGGCGGCCCGGCCGCTCCGGCTCCCCAGGATCCCGGCGGGCGCCGCCTGCCCCACCACCTTCCCGCGCCCGTGGTCCGGGCCCGGCGTGGCGACGGCGGTGCTCGGCGACGGGCCGGTGTATCCGGTCGCCGACTACTTCGGGGACGGCACCGTCCTGGAGCTGCGTGCCCGGGACCGCCGGCCTGACGGCTCGTACGTGAAGAAGGTCCGCTGGATCGGCGCGGGGTACCGGGGACCGGTCCTGCTGCGGGTCGGCCGGATCGACGGGAATGGCACCGCGATCATCGCGTTCTCCTACGTGGGGGAGGAGCGCGACGGGGCCTACCATGCCGAGCTCTCGTCCGCGGTGAGCGACCTGCCGGGGACGGCGACGGTGTCGGGGCCCGGCTGCTACGCCGTCCAGGTCGACGGCACGACGTTCACCACGGTCGTCGTGTTCCGCGCGGCCTGACGACGGCGGGAGGGGGCCGCCGCTCCCCTGCCCGGCCGGCGGCTCGTCCTGGCCGGTGTGGTCGGGATCCTGCTTCCCGTGGGGCTCTTCGGGTGGGCATGGCTGATGGCCACGATCTTCCCCGACTCCCCGCAGTGCGGGCACTACAGCGGATGTCTCGGCTTCCTCGTCCAGGCATGGACGGTCGGGCGGTGGGTCGCGGTCGTCCTCGCCTGGCCGTTGCTGTATCCGCTGCGGGTACGGCCGTCCTGGCCGGTCTCTTCCTGGTGGCGATCTGGCGGCTCGCCGAGGCGTTGCCGTTCTCGCTGGCCGACGTCTCCCTCAAACTGATCGTTTTCAGCGGTGTGATCGCATACCCGGCTGCAGCCTGGCTGGCCATGCCCCGCACGCCCCGGTGGCTGCTCGCCCTTTCGGCGGCTCTGCCCGTAGTCCTCTACGTTTCCGCCTCCCTGCTCGCGACCTGACGTCAAGTTCCACGCCGCCAGGTCGCGCCCGATGAACAGGCCACGCCCGATGAGCCGGTAGCGCTCCGCACCGTCACCAGCGGGCGGACCGCGCCGGGCCGGGCGGCCGGCCGCCCGGCCGCCCGGCCCCTTGGGCGGGTCAGCTGCGGCCGAGCACCTCGGCGGTGAGGATGTCACCGCCGAGGCCCCAGCCGCCGTCGGGAACCTCCTCGAGGAGGACCAGGGTGGTCGCCCTGGCACGCTCGCCGTACACGTCGGCGTAGGCGTCGGTGACGGCGTCGATGAGCTTCCTCTTGGACTCGGGGGTCAGGGTGTCGGCGGGAACCTTGAGGTTGGCGAACGGCATGATGATGACCTTCCGTGTGGTAGTGATCCAGAGTGGGGCGGTCGAGGACGGCGGGTCCTCGATGCCTGCGCGCCGGCGGGACCCGCTGGAGGTCCCGGGGGCGGCGATTACCTGCCGCGCGGCGGCCGTCAGATGATCCCTCCGTTCGCGCGCACGACCTGCCCGTTGATCCAGTGCCCGGCCGGGCTCGCCAGGAAGCAGACGACCTCGGCGATGTCCTCGGGGGTGCCGAGCCGCTCCAGCGGCGGCTGGGCGGCGAGCCGCTGGAGCGTCGCCTCGTCCTTGCCGTCCAGGAACAGATCGGTGGCGGTCGGGCCGGGCGCGACGGCGTTGACCGTGATGTCCCGTCCGCGCAGCTCGCGGGCGAGCACCAGCGTCATCGCCTCGACGGCTCCCTTGCTCGCGGCGTACGCCCCGTAGCCGGGGAACTGCAGACCGACCACGGAGGTGGACAGATTGACGAGCGCGCCTCCGGCGCGCAGGCGGCGTGCGGCCTCCCGGGCCATCACGAACGCGCCGCGGATGTTGGTGCGGTGCAGGGCGTCCAGTTCGTCCAGGTCGAGGTCGGCGATCGGGGACAGCGACAGCCGCCCCGCGGAGTTGACGACCACATCGACCCCGCCGAAGGACTCCTCCGCCGCGTCGAACATCTCCGCGACGGCGCCCTCGTCGGCCACGTCGGCCTGGACCGGGATCGCCCGGCCGCCGGACGCCGTGATCTCCTCGGCCACCCGCGCCGCGGCGGAGGCCGAGCCCTGGAATCCCACCGCGACCGCACAGCCGCGTGCCGCCAGCGCCAGCGCGATCGCCCTGCCTATCCCGCGGGAGCCGCCGCTGACGACGGCCACGCGCTGATCACTCATGGAGAACCCCCTGCCTTTATCGCCGATACGAATTTTCCGTACCGTCGCTACGAAACGACGGTAGCACAGATTCGTACCGTCGCTATCATCCGTCGGTATCATTGATCGCATGGCAGAGACGGATCCGCTCCGCGCGGCGATGATCGAGGCCGCGGAGCGGCAGCTGGCGTCCTCCCCGGACCACGAGATCGCCACGCGTGCCGTCTGCGAGGCGGCCGGTGTGAGCCAGCCCGTGCTCTACCGGTTGTTCGGTGACAAGCGCGGGCTGCTCGACGCCGTCGCCGACCACGGGTACGAGCGGTACACCGCGCTCAAGGCCGCCCAGGAGCGGACCGGTGACCCGGTCGCCGACCTGCGCGCCGGCTGGGACGGCCACATGGCGTTCGCGCGGGCGAACCCGGCCCTCTACCAGCTGATGTTCACTCCGCGGCCGTGGTCGCACTCGACGGCGCGAGATCGCGTGATGGACCTGCTGGTGGCGGCGCTCACCCGGTGCGCGGCGGCGGGCGCGCTGAAGCTCGAGCCGCGGACCGCCGCCCGGCTGATCCTGTCGGCGAACATCGGGACCGCCCTCGACCACATCGCCAGACCGGCCCTGTTCGCCGACCCCGCCCTGTCCCACCGCATGCGCGACGCCGTGTTCTCGCACGTGCTCACCGAGGCGTCCGCCCGGCAGGACGCCGACCCTCTGCGGGCCGCCGCGCTGCGCCTGCGCGCACAGCTCCAGCTCGGCGGCACCGAGGCCCTCGAACCGGCCGAAACCGCTCTCCTGCAGCGATGGCTCGAGCGCATCACGCAGCCCTGACCGGTGGAGCACGATGCGGGCCCGGCCCCCGGAGGGGCGGTCTCCCGCCGGTCACCGGGCATGGACGGCGGCCGCCGGCGCCCAGAGCCGCCGCTCGCGCCCTTGCGGCGGCGCAGCACCGGCCGCCCGCCACGGACGGCGCGGGACCGGGACTCCGAGGTGATCCGGGCGGTGGTGATCCGGGCGGTAATGGCACGAAACGTTGGCGAAGGCGACCGGAGATCGTTAGCCTGCGACGATGGAACCCGTGACCGACGTGCCCGACGTGCCCGAGAAGCCCGAACCACGGCGTCCCGCCTGGGTTTCGACCGCGACCCAGCCGGTCGATCCGGCGGCCCGGGTGAACGACTACGACGGCTTCGCCGAGGCGTACGCGGCGGAGACCGAGAACAGCTTCATCAACGCGTACTACGCGCGGCCCGCGATCATGGATCTCGCCGGAGACGTGGCCGGTCGCCGGATCCTGGACGCCGGCTGCGGTTCGGGCCCCCTGGCCGCCGCGTTGCGCGAGCGCGGCGCCGTCGTCACCGGCGTCGACGCCAGCGCCGGGATGCTGGCGCTGGCCAGGAAGCGGCTCGGTGACGACGCCGACCTGCACGTGGCCGACCTGAGCGGCCCCCTGCCGTTCGCCGACGGCGCGTTCGACGACGTGGTCGCCTCCCTGGTGCTGCACTACCTGCGGGACTGGGGGCCGGCGCTGGCCGAGCTGCGGCGGGTGCTGCGGCCCGGCGGCCGGCTGATCGCCTCGGTGAACCACCCGTTCGTGGACTACGCGCTCCAGGATCCCCGGCCCGACTACCACGCGACCACCAGCTACACCGATCTGTGGACGTTCGGCGGGAAGTCCTTCCCGATGACCTTCTGGCGCAGGCCGTTGCATGCGATGACCGGTGCCCTCACCGCCGCCGGCTTCCGCCTCGCCGTCCTCAGCGAGCCGCAGCCCGACCCGGCCGCCCGCGAGCTGTTCCCCGACGACTTCCATGACTTCTCGGCCAGAATCACCTTCCTGTTCCTCGTCGCCGAGGTGCCCCCGTCGCCGGCGTGGCCGGGCGGCTGAACCCCTCGAGGGACCCGGCCGGGTGCTCGGCCTCGGTCCACGCGGCGTGAGGCCGGGGCTCCCGGGACCGCGGCGGCCCGGTGGCGGCCCGGCACCGTGGGATGTCCTCGGGATCACCGGGCCGCGATGCGCCGCCGTCAGCGTCCGGCCGTCGCGCCGTCCGCCCCTCCCGGGGCGTCGGCGGCGGCGTAGCGGCGGGCCAGACGGGCGAAGGCGGCTTTGAGCTCGTCCGGGCCGACGACCTGGAAGCCGGCGTCGAACCTCCCGACGACGGTGGCCAGGTCGATCCATGACCACGAGCCCAGGACGAGCCGGCAACGGCCCGGGCCGAGCTCCTCGACGGCTCCGTCGCGGACGTAGTGGGACACGACGGCGGCGGGCACGTCGAGGATCACCTCGCCGACGCACGGCCAGGCCCCGGAGCCGCCCCCGCCCAGGAAGCGGTCGGTCACGAAGGCGGCCACCTCGCCGCCGGGCAGCTCGCGGCGGGTGAAGCGGGGGCCCGTGGGGGAGCGCGGGCTGATGCGGTCCGCGCGGAAGGTGCGCCAGTCCTCGCGGTCGAGATCCCAGGCCACGAGGTACCAGCGCCCGCCCCAGGTGACGAGGTGATGGGGCTGCACCCGGCGGGGCGGAGCCTGCCCGCCGTCGCCGTCGGTGCCTCCCCCGGATACGGGGGCGTAGTCGAAGCGCAGCACCTCGCGGGCGTGGACGGCGGCGCCGAGGGCCGCCAGCACACTGCCGTCGGCCTGCGGGGCGGGCCGGAGCGCGGGATGGTCGACGGCGGTGACCTCGAGGGTGTCGATCCGGTGGCGCAGCCGGGCGGGCATGACCTGGCGGACGGTGTTCAGCGCACGCGCCGCGGCCTCCCCTATGCCCGCCCCGGCGGTGGTGGCGAACCGGAGCGCGATGGCCAGGGCCACGGCCTGCTCGTCGTCGAACGACAACGGGGGCAGCCGCGTGCCGGCGTCCAGCCGGTATCCCCCGTCAGGGCCTTTGACGGCCGCGATGGGGTAGCCGAGCTCGCGCAGGCGCTCGACATCGCGCCGCACCGTGCGCGGGCTGACCTCCAGCCGCTCGGCCAGCAGCGCCCCCGGCCAGTCCCGGCGTGCTTGCAGCAGCGACAGCAGCGTCAGCAGCCGCGCTGAGGTCTTCGGCATGTCCCTCATTCTTCCGGAAGAAGAGGACGCATCCTGACCGCTTCTGCTGCGACGGTGGTCCCGTGCCAGACGACGACCCGAGAGGCCCCAGCACGATGACCGCCGCGACCATGCCCCCCCTCCCATCTCGACGCGGAGCGGGCCGACCTGCTCGCCCAGCTCGCGGCCGCGCGCTCCGCCCTGACCCAGGCCACCCGCGGGCTCAGTGACGAGCAGGCCGGCGAGCGCCCGACGGTCAGCGCGCTGTGTTCGGGCGGTCTGGTCAAGCACGTGGCGTCGGCCGAGGAGAACTGGCTGCGGTTCGTGGCCGAGGGCCCGTCCGCGATGTGCTACGACCTGCCCGAGGGCGTCACCTGGGCCGACATCGTGGCCGGTACCGCACGCGAGTACCCGCAGTGGATGATCGACCACGAGAGCGGCTTCCGGATGCTGCCCGGCGAGACCCTGGCCGGGGTCCTCGCACGCCACGAGCAGGTCGCCGCCCGGACCGAGCAGATCATCGCCGCCGTCCCCGATCTGCCGGCCGCCCACCCGCTGCCCGAGGCGCCCTGGCACGAGCCGGGAGCGGCCTACAGCGTGCGCCGGGTGCTGACCCACCTCATCGCCGAGACCGCCCAGCACGCCGGGCACGCCGACATCCTCCGCGAGACGCTCGACGGGCGGAGGTCCGGCTGACGGTGGCGGGCCCCGGCCGGAGCGTGCNNGAGCCCGCCCGCTTCCCGCCCCGGTCCCCGCTCCGGCGACCTCAGGATGCACACGGAACCGGAAGGAACGGCGTCCAACATGAAGATGCGCGAGCCCGAGCCGAGGCCGGGCCGGCGAGCACGCCGAGGGGTGAGGCGATGACCGTTCTGGGCATCCGGGCGCTCAACCGCGCGACGCTCGCCCGGCAGCTGCTCCTCGACCGCGCCGACCTGCCGGTCCTCGACGCCGTTGCGCACCTGTGCGGCCTGCAGGCCCAGGAGCCGCAGGAACCGTTCACCGGGCTCTGGTCGCGGCTGCGCGCGTTCGACCCGGCGGCGCTATCGGACCTGCTCGTCCGGCGGAACGTGGTGCGGACGCACCTCATGCGCCGCACCGTCCACCTCCTGGCCGCCGAGGACGTCCTGGCCTGGCGGGCCCGCCACGACCTCATGCTGCGGCAGCGGGTGCTCGGGACCTACCGCCGCGAGCTCGCCGGGGTCGACCTCGGCGAGCT
>NZ_JBHSBM010000036.1:0-2524 GCF_042650625.1 Planomonospora corallina | reverse complement strand
CCGGGCGGTCATGGCCGACGGCCGGCCCCGTTCGATGGGCGAGCTCGCGCGGGCGGTCGCCGACCGCTGGCCGGCGCCGGGATCGCGGGCCCTGGGGGAGATGCTGGTCGCCGCCCTCCTCCCGATGGCGCAGCTCCCGCCGCGCGGGCTGTGGCGCACGAAGGCGGGAGTGCGCAACGCCCTGCTCTCGTCCTGGCTGGGACGCGAGGCCGACCCTCCGCCCGAGGACGGTTCCGACCCGGTCGGCCAGGCGCTGGTACGGCGCTACCTGGCCGCGTTCGGCCCCGCCGCCACGGCCGACCTGCGCGCCTGGTGCGGCCTCGCCGGACTGCCGGTCGCGGTGGCCGCGGTACGTGAGGAGCTGGTGGCCTTCCGCGACGAGCGGGGCCGGGAACTGCTGGACCTCCCCGGCGCGCCGCGCCCGGACCCCGACACGCCCGCCCCGGTGCGGTTCCTGCCCGCCTTCGACAACGCGCTCCTCGGTTACCACGACCGCAGCCGGATCGTCGACGACGCCCACCGCGGCCTGTCGGTCGCCGGCGCCCGTGTCGTCCTGGTGGACGGCCGGGTCTCCGGGACCTGGAACGTCACGGCCGGCACCGTGGTCGTCACCCCGCTGCGAGATCTTTCCCGATCCGACCGCGCCGCCGTGGCGGAGGAAGGGCGGGCGCTGTCGTCGTTCCTGTCCGGCGGCGACAGCGACCGCGTGCGGATCGGCGCGTCTCCTCCCTGACAGGAGCACCGGGCGGCGCCGGCGCCGGTCAGTCGGAGGGCCGGGGTCCCGCGGCGCGGCGCAGCCGGTTGGCGATCGCCAGCCCGAGCCCCTCCTCCGCCGGCAGGGACGCGACGATGAGGTCGCACCCCCGCTGGTCGAGCTCGCGCAGGAACCCGTACAGCCCGCGCGCGTAGGCGGCCGCCGACGCGGGGAGCGCCACCACGGCGTGCGCCCTCACCTCGACGCCGGCCAAGGAGGCAGGGAGGAAGACGCCGACCCGGTGTCCCAGCTCCTGGGCGAGCTCCGCCTCTGCGACGATCTTCTCCGGCTCGACGAGGACGACGCGCGCCCGCGGCGCGTAGTGGGACGGATGCTGGCCCGGCACCCGGACGCGGGTCGCCGAGCCGACCGCGAGCGGATGCCCCAGCACGGCCTCGAGGTCCTCGCGCGTCACCCCGCCGGGCCGCAGGACGCTCGGGACGGCGCCCGTGGCGTCGACGATGGTCGACTCGACGCCGACCTCGCAGGGACCGCCGTCCAGCACGAAGTCGACGGCGTCACCGAGCTCCGCGCGGACGTGGCCGGCCGTGGTGGGGCTGACCGAGCCGAAGCGGTTGGCGGACGGGGCCGCGATGCCGCCGCCGAAGGCCGACAGCAGCGCGAGCGCGACGGGGTGGCCGGGCACGCGCACGGCCACCGTCTCCAGGCCGCCGGTCGCCTCCGGCGACACCCGGCGGCCGCGCCGCAGGACCAGCGTCAGCGGCCCCGGCCAGAAGCGCTCGGCCAGCAGGCGGGCCGTCGCGGGCACGTCCTCGGCCCAGTCGCCCAGCTGCTCCGCGCCGCCGAGGTGGACGATCAGCGGGTGGGAGGGCGGGCGCCCCTTGGCCTGGAAGACGCGCGCGACGGCGGCGGAGTCCTCGGCGTCGGCGCCCAGACCGTAGACGGTCTCGGTCGGGAAGGCCACCAGCCCTCCGCCGCGCAGCACACCGGCCGCCCTCTCGATGTCATTGATTCCTGCCGTCACCTTCGCAATCCTCTCACTGTTCCGCTTCCCCCCATCCCGTGATCGCCTCGGGCGCGACGGCGGCCACGGCCGGCGGCACGGCGGTGGTCAGCCGGGCGAGGAGCTCCTCAATGCGGGCGGCGCGGGCCTCGGTGGCGGTCAGGGCGTCCCGGAGCTCTTCGGCGCGCGCCCGGGCGCCGTCGCGGGCGGTCTCGGCCGCGGCCGCGCGGACCTCCGCCCGAGCCGTCTCCTGGCGGGTCCGGGCGAGGTGGCGGTCCCGCTCTTCCAGGGCCTCGCGGAGCCGGGCGGTCTCCTGCCGGGCCGCCTCCGCCGCGTCCCGGGCGGCGCCCGCGTCGGCGAGGGCCCGCGTCCGGCCGCTCTCGGCCTCCTGCAGCCGCTCCGCCAGGGCGGCCAGCCGGTCGCGCAGGCCGGTGTTCTCGGTGCGGGCCTGGCCCAGGGCGGCCTCGGCGGCGGCCAGCCGCTCGCTCTGCCGCTGGTGGGCGTCACGCAGGGCCCGCAGGTCGTCCTGGACGGCGTGCGTCTGGTCGGCGAGCGCCTCGTGGGCCGCGAGCGCCGCGTCCCGGGCGGCCTCGGCCTGGCCGCGGGCGCGCTCGTGGCGGGCCGTCTCCTCCCACGCCTGCCGGCGGGCGGTATCGGCCTCGGCCCGCACCCGGGCGGTCTGCCGTTCGGCCTGGGTGCGCGCGGTCTCGGCGTCGCGGGCGGCGGCGACGGCCTGGCGGCGGCGCTGCTCGGCGCCCGCGGCGCGGGCCCCGGCCACGGCGGCGTGGCGGCGGGCCGCCGCGGCC
>NZ_JBHSBM010000035.1:0-567 GCF_042650625.1 Planomonospora corallina | reverse complement strand
CGGATCTCCGAGACGGTGCCCACGAAGGTGGTCTTGCCCACGGCGAACGGGCCGAGCACGAGCACCTTCACCGAGCGGGCTCCGACCGGCACGTAGCGGCGGTCACCGTTGCCTGCGTCCAGGGGGGCTTCGGCCGTCGCCCACGGACGGCCGGAGCCGCTTGAGGCCATGGGGGCTTCGGCCGGCGCGTAGCGGCGGTCACAGCTGCTTGAGTCCATGCAGCACCCTTCTCAGGAAGTCCTCGTCGTGCTGATCGGCGGTGGGGACGAACGGCGCGCGGGCGACCAGGTGCCCGCTGCCGACCAGCTCGGAGACGATCACCTTGGTGACGGCCCCGGGCAGCTGGAGGTGGTGCGCCACCTCCGACACCGACAGCACGCCGGGCAGGCACAGGTCCATCACCCGGTACGCCTGCGCCGGAAGGCCGGCCAGCGGCATCTTGGCATCGGCGATGAGCAGCGTGGCCTCGTCGAGGCTGGAGCGCGACGGGGTGGCCCGGCCGCCGGTGGCGGTGTAGGAGCGCACCACGCCGCGCCTGCTGTGCCCGCGGGGGCTCATGCCGTGACG
>NZ_JBHSBM010000034.1:100321-105572 GCF_042650625.1 Planomonospora corallina | reverse complement strand
GTGTCTTTATTCTTACAGTTCCGCTTTTCCGTGTCAATTTGACCCGGTCTGGCAGATCCTTGCGGAATTCAGACCGCCCCGTTTCCGGAGCAACCCCTCGAACTTACCCGCACATCCGATTCGTGTCGAATCAGGGAGTGATCGAGAGGTTCCCGAGCGTCCCGGTGTCCCCACCGGTTCCCTCGAGCCCGGTGGACTTTATGACCCTTCGTCCGCATCGTCAAATCAGCCCTCCTGGTGAAAACCCTTTGCCCGGTGGGTGTGACGGAGCGCACGCTGAAGCGGTGACGATTCTTGAAGCCCGCGCACTGGCGAAGAGCTTCGGCCCCGTGACCGCCGTCCACGAGGTCGGCCTCGAGATCGGCCCCGGCGAGATCGTCGGGCTGCTCGGCCCCAACGGCGCCGGCAAGTCCACCACCCTCCACATGCTGCTGGGGCTCATCACCCCGGACTCGGGGAGCATCCGCATGTTCGACCTGGAGCTGGACCGTCACCGGACCGAGGTCCTCAGCCGGATCAACTTCGCCGCCAGTTACGTGGACCTGCCCGGAGTCCTGCAGGTCCGGGAGGTGCTGGACGTCTTCGCCCGACTGTACGGCGTGCGCGACCCCCGGAGCCGCGTCGGAGAGCTGATCGAGTTGCTGGATCTCGGCCCCCTGCGCAGGCGCAGGGTCATGGAGCTCTCCTCCGGTCAGCGCACCCGCGTCCAGCTGGCCAAGGCACTCGTCAACGAGCCCAGCCTGCTCATCCTCGACGAGCCGACGGCCAACCTCGACCCGGACGCGGGCGACCGGATCCGGAACCTCCTGGTCCGCCTCTCCGAGGAGAGCGGCCGGGCGATGCTGATCACCTCGCACAACATGCAGGAGGTGGAGCGGATGTGCGACCGCATCCACTTCATGTCCGCGGGACGGATCGTCGCGAGCGGCAGCGCCGCCGAGCTCGCCGACGTCTACGGCGCGGAGAGTCTGGAAGAAGTCTTTCTCAAGGTGGCCCGCTCATGACCGTTCGAAGTGGCAGAAAAGACACAGGCGACACGATCGGCACCGCCGCCCGGGGCGGCCCGGCCGCGGCCGTCATCCATCCGCCGCTCAGCGTCCCGGCGCGCCTCACCCGGGTCGGCGGCGTGGTCCGCAGGGACTTCGCCGCACTTCGGCGCAGCCCCATCCGGATGTTCGAGATCGTGTTCTGGCCGACGGTCGAGCTGCTCGTCTGGGGTTTCGTCACGGTCTTCCTCCAGTCACAGCAGGTGCCGTTCGTGGTCGCCTTCCTGATCGGCGCCGTCCTGCTCTGGCAGGTGCTGCAGAAGGCCAGCAACGAGATCTCGATCGCGTTCCTGGAGGACATCTGGAGCAGGAACCTGCTGAACGTGCAGGTGAGCCCCCTGTCCACGGTCGAGTACGTGGTCGGCCTGGTCGTGTTCTCCTTCGGCAAGGTGGTCTTCGCCATCACGGTCATGGCGGGGCTCGCGCTGGCCTTCTACGGCTTCGGCGTCACCAGCCTGGGAGCCGGGCTGGTGCCGTTCATGGCACTGCTGCTGGTGATGGGCTGGTCCCTGGGACTGGTGGGCATCTCGGCGGTGCTCCGCTTCGGCGAGAACGCCCAGGTGATCGCCTGGTCGCTGGTCTTCGTCGTGCAGCCGCTGGCCGGGATCTTCTATCCGGTCGAGGTGCTGCCCGATCCGCTCGAGGCCGTCGCCTCCTTCATGCCGGCCACCCATGTGTTCACCGGCATGCGGACCGTCCTGGACGGCGGCCCCGTACCGTGGGACAGCCTCGCCTGGGCCGCGGCGCTGGACGCCGTCTACCTGGCTGCGACGCTGGGCCTGTTCGCGTGGACGCTGCGCTACGCCCGCGCGCACGGGAAGCTCTCCCGGTTCGGGGAGTGACCTCGGCACCGGGCCGCCGTACGGGAACGGTGCACGGGCCACCGTACGAAAGCGACGCACGGGCCACCGTACGAAAGCGACGCACGGGCCGCCGGGGAGCGCCGCGGTGGGCGTCAGCGGGGCGGGGCCACGGACATGGTCGCCATGATCACACTGACCAGGCCCTCGACGACCTCGGTGCGGTCGACCTCGGGGTGCTCCAGCCACCAGTCCCCGGTGGCCTGGACCATGCCGACGAAGGCGTGTCCGAGCACCTGGGCGCGGACCGGGTCGAGGCCGTCGGACTCGGCGGCGATCACCTTTCCGAGCTCCTCCCCCAGACCGCGCACGACCGCGGTCATCTGGGAGTGGGTCCGGCTGTCCTCCGCCCCCGCCCGGTGGAAGAGGAAGCGGTAGAGGTTCAGGTTGGCCGCGATCATGTCGAGGTAGGCGGTGACGGCCGCGCGGGCGCGCTCGCGCAGGCCGCTCCCGGGCCGGTCGAACTCCGGCCGCAGCAGCGCCACCACGCTGCGCACGTGCCGGTTGGCCAGTGCCTGGTAGAGCCCGCTCTTGTCGCCGAAGTGCCGGTAGAGGATGGGCTTGGTGATCCCGGCCTCGGCGGCGATCGACACCATGGACGCCTCCGGGCCCTCCCTCCGGATCACCCGGTCCGCGGCGTCCAGGAGGGCCCGCCGCCGGTCCGGATCCCGTCCGCTCACGAAACGCTCCCCTCTCGGAAGAAAGATCAGGATAGACGGGATGGCCGGTCCGAGGCTCGGTGATCCCCTTGTAAAGGTCATGTGGCCCCCTCGAATGGATATTCCGCCCCATACGGGGCAGGGCGAGGGCCGTGGGAGTGCGCCTCCGGGCGCGGGGAGCGGTTCTGAGCAGGGGGCTCGCGGATGGCGGAACGTCCGGTGCGACGACCGGGGAGTGAGATCCGCAGGTTGGCCGCGCGGTCGGCGCTGCGGCTGCTGGGTGCGGTCAACGGCAGGCGGGAGCGGAGGGGCGCCGTCCCGGACACCGGCACGGTCCGCATCATCCTGCAGCACGCCTACGGCATGGGCGGGACCATCCGCACCGTGCTCAACCTCGCCGGCCACCTGGCCCGGGAGCGCGACGTGGAGATCGTCAGCGTGGTCCGGACGGCGAAGGAGCCGTTCTTCCCGATCCCGCCGGGGGTGCGGGTGTCGTTCCTGGACGACCGGACCGCGCCGCGCGGTCCGCTCGCCCGGTGGCTGTCCCGTTTCCCCAGCGTGCTGGTCCCCGAGCAGGAGCGCGTCCACCACGCCCTGACGCTCTGGACCGACCTGTGCCTGGTCCGCCGGCTGCGCTCGCTCCGCTCCGGCGTCGTCATCTCCACCCGGCCCGCGTTCAATCTGATCACCGCGCTGTTCGCGCCCCCGGAGGTGATCACCATCGGCCAGGAGCACGTCACGTACGGCGTGCACGCCCCGGAGATCGTACGGCTGGCCAGACGGCGGTACGGCAGACTCGACGCCTTCGTCACCCTGACCCGGGCCGACCTGGAGGAGTACGCCGGGCTGCTGAGGAACGGCCCGCCGCGGCGACTGGTGCGCATCCCCAACGCCGTCCCGGAACTGACCGGCGACGTCTCGCGGCTGGAGGAGAAGGTCGTCGCGGCGGCGGGCAGGCTGGTGCACGCCAAGGGGTTCGACCGGCTGGTCGCGGCCTGGAAGCACGTCGCGGCCCGGCACCCGGACTGGGTGCTGCGCATCTACGGCGCGGGCACGCGGCAGGCGGAGGAGAAGCTGCGGGCGCGGATCGAGGCGGCCGGCCTGTCCGGCAGGGTGCTGCTGATGGGGCGCGCGGAGGAGATCGGCGCGGAGTTCTCCAAGGCGTCGGTCTACGTCGTCAGCTCACGCTACGAGGGGTTCGGCATGACGATCCTGGAGGCGATGAGCAAGGGCCTGCCGGTGGTGAGCTTCGACTGTCCCCACGGGCCTGGAGAGATCATCACCTCCGAGCAGGACGGGCTGCTGGTCCGCTCCAAGAAACCCGAGGCCCTGGCCGAGGCCGTCTGCCGGCTGATCGAGGACCGGGAGCTCCGCCACCGCCTCGGCCGCAACGCGCTGCGCACGGCCGCCGGGTACGACCTCGGGTCGGTGGGCGCGCGGTGGGACGCCCTCCTGGAGGACCTCGCCGCCGCCCGGGACCTCCGGCACCGGGAACCCGGCCGGGCACGGGGGCGTGGGCGGAGCCCGGAGTCCGGAGGGGAGCCGGCGGCCCGCCGTACGGGCGAGGACCGAGCCACGGAGCCGGCGGCCCGCCGCGCGGGAGATCGGGCCGCGGAGCCGGTCCGCTGACCGCGCCCGGATGCGATGATTCGACGCCCCGGTGATTCAACCGGGAGGAAAGGTCGACTTCCGGTAATCTTGCCGCTCTCTCCAGGAGGTGGCAGGTGGCCGGAGCGGGTGCCGTGGCGGTGCCGGGCTACGAGGTGTCCGGTGTGCTCGGCCAGGGCGGTTTCGGGATCGTCTACCGGGCGCGGCAGCTGGCCGTGGACCGGGAGGTCGCGCTCAAGGTGGACAACCGGGTGCTGCTCTCCGAGCGCGACCGGCGCCGTTTCATGCGCGAGGTCACCTCGGCGGGGGCGCTGTCGGGCCATCCGCACGTCGCCCACGTCTACGACGCCGGGGTGCTCGCGGACGGCAGGCCGTACATGGTGCTGGAGCTGTGCCCCGGCGGGTCGCTGCTGGACCGGATGCGCGCCGAGGGGCGGCTGGCCCCGGCCGAGGTCGCCGGCGTCGGCATCCGGATCGCCGACGCGCTCGCGGCCGCGCACGCCGCAGGGGTGCTGCACCGCGACATCAAGCCCGCCAACATCCTCGTCAACCGCTACGGCAACGTGGTGCTGTCGGACTTCGGGCTGGCCACCATGCCGTCGGCGGGCGGCTCGGCGGACGGCGGGGTCTCGGTGACCCGCGAGTCGCTCACGCCCGCCTACGCCCCGCCGGAGGCGTTCGAGCTGGCCGAGCCCACCGCGGCCGGGGACGTCTACTCGCTGGCCGCCACGCTGTACGCGCTGCTGTCGGGCCGGCCGCCCCGCTTCCCGGAGAGCGGCGTGGCCAACCTCGCGGTCATCATGGCCCTGCACCGGCAGCCGATCCCGGAGATCCCCGGTGTGCCGGCGGAGCTGACCGAGGTGCTCCGACAGGCGATGGCCTCCGATCCGGCCCTGCGCACCCCCTCGGTCGCGGCCCTGCGCGACGCCCTCACCGACCTGCGGCTGGACCGGCACACCCCGCTCCCGGGGCCGGTCCCCCCGCATCCGGTCGCGCCCACGGCGCCCACGGCGCCCACCGTGTCCCCCATGTCCCCCGTGCCCGCGGCCCCGCCGCCCGGTTCCGCAGCCGGCCCGTA
>NZ_JBHSBM010000034.1:49469-100290 GCF_042650625.1 Planomonospora corallina | reverse complement strand
CCGTACGGGCCGGCTGCGGGCACGGCGGGCGGGAGGCAGGCGCACGGTCACCTGACCTCTCCCGGCCTGAAGGACTTCGCGCACACCCGTCCGCCCTCGGCGCGCCCCGGACCGGGCGGCCCTCCGGCGCCGCTCGCCCCGGACGGCGGTTCCAACGGAAGGGTGTTCGCCGCCGTCGCCGCGGCGTTCGTGATCCTGCTGCTGGCCGGCGCCGGCCTGATGTACCTGGAGAGCTTCTCCTGACGCCGCGGCGGCCGGCACGCGGGCCCCGATGCCCGTCCGGGCGCGACCGGCCGGAGAGTTTTCCGGGCGGGGAGCGGGAACGTATCGGGATCGTGGCTGCGTAAGGAGGTGCCGGACGATGACCCTGGCACGGATCGGTGTGACCGGCCTCGCCGTGATGGGGGCGAACCTCGCCAGGAACCTGGCCCGGCACGGGCACGTGGTGGCCGTGCACAACAGGTCGGGCTCCCGGACCAGGGCGCTGATCGAGGAGCACGGGCACGAGGGGGCGTTCGTCGCGTGCGAGACGCCGGAGGAGTTCGTGGCCGCGCTGGAGCGGCCCCGGCGCGTCCTGGTCATGGTCAAGGCGGGCGCGCCGACCGACGCGGTGATCGAGCGGTTCGCGCCCCTGCTGGAGCCGGGCGACATGCTCGTCGACGGCGGAAACGCGCACTTCCTCGACACCCGCCGCCGCGAGGCGGCGCTGCGAGAGCGCGGCGTCCACTTCGTCGGCTGCGGGGTGTCCGGCGGCGAGGAGGGCGCGCTGCTCGGGCCCAGCATCATGCCGGGCGGGTCCGCCGAGTCCTACGCCGCGCTCGGGCCGCTGCTGGAGGACATCGCCGCGAAGGTCGACGGGGTGCCGTGCTGCACGCACATCGGGCCCGACGGGGCCGGGCACTTCGTGAAGATGGTGCACAACGGCATCGAGTACGCCGACATGCAGCTCATCGCCGAGGCCTACGACCTGCTCCGGCAGGGCCTGGGCATGTCCCCCGCCGAGCTGGCCGGCGTCTTCGCCGAGTGGAACCGGGGCGAGCTCTCGTCCTACCTGATCGAGATCACCGCCGAGGTGCTCCGGCAGGTCGACGCGGCGACCGGGCGGCCGTTCGTGGACGTCGTGGCGGACCGGGCCGAGCAGAAGGGCACCGGCCGCTGGACCGTGCAGATCGCGCTGGACCTGGGGGTGCCGGTGAGCGGCATCGCCGAGGCGGTCTTCGCCCGCTCGGTCTCGGGCGACGCCGGGCTGCGCGAGGCGGCGCGCGGCCTGCCGGGCCCGCCCGCGCCGGTGGCCGGGCCCGCGGGCGAGGGCTTCGTCGAGGACGTGCGGCGGGCGCTGTACGCCTCGAAGATCGTCGCCTACGCGCAGGGCTTCGACCAGATCCGCGCGGGGAGCGCCGAGTACGGCTGGGCGGTGGACCCGGGCGCGCTGGCCACCATCTGGCGGGGCGGCTGCATCATCCGGGCCGTCTTCCTCGACCGCATCCGCGAGGCCTACGCCGCCGCGGAGCAGCCGGCGACCCTGCTGGTCGCGCCGTACTTCGCCGAGGCGCTGGCGCTGGCGCAGCGGTCGTGGCGGCGGGTGGTGGCCGCCGCGGCCGAGCTGGGCGTCCCGGCGCCGGGGTTCTCCAGCGCGCTGGCGTACTACGACGCGCTGCGGGCCGAGCGGCTCCCGGCGGCCCTGATCCAGGGGCAGCGGGACTTCTTCGGCGCGCACACCTACCGCCGGGTCGACCGCGAGGGCGTCTTCCACACGCTCTGGTCCGGCGACCGCACCGAGGTCGAGGGCTGATCCGGAGACCGGGCGCGAGCCGCCGACCGCCCCGGGACCGGAAAGCGATCCGGGCCCGGGGCCGGTACGGCCCACCGGTGCGGCCCACCGGTGCGGGGAGCGTGTCCCGGCTCCCGCCGGGCGCCCGTCAGGACCGCTGCCCGGGCCGGTCCACGATCGCCGAGGCCAGCTCGGCCGTGGCGAAGACGCTGCCCGCGGGGAACGCCACCTCCCCGCCGATCACCTTGTCGCGCAGCCACACCATGCGGTCCCCCAGGTAGCGGAAGGTGTCCGGCTGCAGGATGAGATACCTGCGCATCTCCTGGTGCTGCGAGGGCGTGTGGACGAGGCCCAGCCCCACCCGGCCCGCGGCGTCGCGCACGCCGGTCTCCACCGTGACCCCGGGGATCCTCGCCAGCGCGCGGTAGATCGCCGCCTCCAGCTCCGGCGGCATGACGGCCCCCTGCTTCAGGTAGAGGGAGAGCACCCGGAAGGCCCGGACGTCGGGGTGCTCGGCCCCCCGCGAGCCCTCGCCCGCCGGCAGGTCGATCCAGTGCCGGTCCCCCCGCACGTGCGCCAGCAGTCCGTCGGGGTCCGTCGGCAGCCTGCGGAGCTTCTCGGCGTACCTCTCCGGCGAGAGGTCGTCGTCGCCCGGGTCCGGGGGCACGTCCCTGACCCGGAAGCCGCCCTCCCAGTCGTGTCCGGCGGTCTGGCGGCCGTCGTAGCGGATCCACTCCTCGTGCTCCCGCCGCTCGCCGTCCCCGGGCTGCACGGTGACGTATCTGCGGTACTGCCACTGGTCCGGCCGGGGGGCGGCGCCCACCGGCCGGGACTCGGCGACCAGCGCCGCCTGCTCCAGCACCACGGCCGTGTCCGCGTACCGCTCGGCCGCCGTGGGCGCTGCGGACGCGGTGGACGCGGTGGACGCGGTGGACGCGCCCCCCTCCCCTGCGGGCGAGCCGGTCTGCCCGAGCTGCACGGCCGCCAGCGCGACGACGGCCGCCGCGCAGGCCGACCCGGCCAGCAGGGTCCCCCGGTGGGCGCCGGACCACAGGCGCCCCGGCGACGCGGGCCGCGCCCGCCGGACGGGGCCGGCGCCGCCCGCGGCCGCCAGGAGGCGCTCACGGGCCGGCCGGAGCCGGCCGGCGTCCCCTTCCGGTGCCTCCGCGCGCATCTCACGCAGCACGTTCAGCTCATCCATGGCGCGTCTCCTCCTCGGTGACCGTCGGGTCGGCGCCGCCGAGCGCGGCGCGGGTCTTCTTCCTGGCCCGGTGGAGCCGCGAGCGGACCGTGCCGACGGGGATGCCCATGGCGTCGGCCACCTCGTCGTAGCTGAGGTCCGCCCACGCCACCAGGAGCAGCACCTCCCGGTCGCCCGCCGACAGCCCCGCCAGCGCTCCCGCCAGCTCCCGCTGGACGGCCGAGGCGGTGACCCGGGCGTCCACCCGGTCGGCGTAGCTCTCGGCCACCTCGTCGGCCCCGGTCCTGGCCAGCGCCCGGTAGGCCCGGATCTCCACCCGGCGGTGCTTCCCGATGAGGTTCGCCGCGATGCCGTACAGCCAGGGGCGGGCGTCCGGCCGGGCCTGGTCGTAGCGGTCGCGGCGCCGGAACGCCGCCAGGAACGTGTCGGCGACGACGTCGTCGGCCAGGGAGTCGCCCAGCCGCCGGGTCACGTACCGGTGGAGCGCCGGCGCGTGCCGGTCGAACAGGAGCGCGAAGGCGTCCGGCTCGTGCAGGGAACGCCGGATCACCTCGGCGTCGTCGGCCCCGCCGGCGTCGGGGGCCGCCCCGGTGCGGTCTGCGTGCGCGATCAATCCGGCTCCGATCGTCCGGCCCCGGATCGCCGGGGTCCGCGTTGCGTTCACCCTCTCTCACCCGATGCGCCGCGTAGGGTTCACGCTCCCCCGATCCTCCGGCTCGGGCTCCGGGCGGTACGGGTCCGCCGCCGTGCGGACCGGGGCCCGCCGTTCGGCAGGATGGCAGGGTGCGTGTACGACCCATCTCCCTGCCATCCCTGGTCGAGCGGCTCGCCGACCGGATCGCCGCGGCGCCCCGGGACTCCTGGGTGCGGGTCGCGGTCGACGGCGCGCCCGCCGCCCGGCCCGGCGACCTCGCCGACGCGCTGGCCGGTCCGCTCCGCCTGCGCGGGCGCGAGGTCATGCGCGTGTCCGCGTGGGACTTCCTGCGCCCGGCCTCGCTCCGCTTCGAGCACGGCAAGACCGACCCGGACGCCTTCTACGAGGACTGGCTGGACGCCGGCGGGCTGACCCGCGAGGTGCTGGCGCCGCTGGACCCGGGCGGCTCCGGCCGGGTCCTGCCGTCGCTGTGGAACACCGTGACGGACCGGGCGACGCGCGCGCCGTACGTCACGCTGCCGCCGGGGGCGGTGCTGCTGGTGGACGGGGCGCTGCTGCTGGGGCGGTGGCTCCCGTTCGACCTGACCGTGCACCTGCGGCTCTCCCCCGGCGCGCTGGCCCGCCGCACCGGGCCGGAGACGGCCTGGACCCTGCCCGCCTACGAGCGCTACGAGCTCGAGGCCGAGCCGGCCGAGACCGCCGACGTCGTCGTCCGGATGGACGACCCGAGGCACCCGGCGATCGTGATCGGGTAGGCCGGTAGGGTCTGGTGCCATGCTGCGCTGCGCCGTACTCGACGACTACCAGAACACCGCCCTGGCCATGGCCGACTGGGCACGGCTCGCACCCCGGGTGGAGGTCAGGAGCGTCTCCGGGCGGCTGGAGGGGCACGGCGCGGTGGCCGGGGCGGTCGGCGACTGCGAGATCCTGGTGATCATGCGGGAGCGCACGCCGTTCCCGCGCGCCCTGTTCGAGCGGCTGCCGAAGCTCCGGCTGCTGGTCACCTCCGGCATGCGCAACGCCTCCGTCGACCTGGTGGCCGCCGCCGACCACGGCGTCACCGTCTGCGGCACCGCCAGTTCCTCCACGCCGCCGGCCGAGCTGACCTGGGCGCTCGTCCTCGGCCTGGCCCGGGGGATCGTCCCGGAGAGCGGCGCGCTGCGTGCCGGCGGCCCCTGGCAGAGCACGGTCGGCGCGGACCTGCACGGCGCGACCCTCGGCCTGCTCGGCCTCGGCAAGATCGGCGCGCAGGTGGCCCGGGTCGGCCGGGCGTTCGGCATGGACGTGCTCGCCTGGAGCCGGAACCTCACCGCCGAGCGGGCCGAGTCCCTCGGCGTCCGGCGGGCGGCCTCCCTGGACGGGCTCTGCGCCGCAAGCGACTTCCTCTCCGTGCACGTGGTGCTGAGCGAGCGCACCCGGGGGCTCGTCGGCGCGGCGCAGCTGGCGCTGATGAAGCCCTCGGCCTATCTGGTCAACACCGCCCGGGCCGCGATCGTCGACCAGGACGCGCTGGTGGCGGCGCTCCGGGAGGGGCGGATCGCCGGGGCGGGCCTGGACGTCTTCGACATCGAGCCGCTCCCGGCGGACCACCCCTTCCGGACGCTGCCGAACGTGCTGGCCACCCCGCACCTGGGCTACGTGACGCGGGGCAACTACCTGCGGTACTTCGGTGAGGCCGTGGAGGACATCGAGGCGTTCCTGGCGGGCGCCCCGGTCCGCGTGCTGGCCCCGTAGGCTCCGGCACGCCGGTCCGGGATCCTCCGGCCCGGACCGCGGCCGCGGGGACCCGGGGTCTCCTGACTCCGCGGCCCCACGGTCCCCGGGTCGCATGTGCCTGGGCCTCGTGCGCCTGGGCCTCGTGCGCCCGGCCGGTCCGGTGGGGCGCCGGTGTCACGCCGGGGACGGGCCGCCGGGCGGCGTGCCGTTCCCGGGCTGCCCGCTCTCCCCCTCGCGGTGCTCCGGGTAGACCCGGCCGGCGTGCGCGCGGTCCTGCGGGTGGCGGCGGACCCGGATCATGCTGGCGACGACGGTGACCAGCAGGATGCCGAGGATGACGGCGAGCGAGAGAGGCGTCGGGACCTCGGGGAACTCGGGGGAGACCTCCCGGTGCAGGAAGACCAGGATGAGCTTGACGCCGATGAAGGCGAGGATGACCGAGAGCCCGATCGACAGGTAGACCAGCCGCTCCAGCAGGCCCTCGATGAGGAAGTACAGGGCGCGCAGACCCAGCAGGGCGAAGGCGTTGGCGGAGAAGACGATCAGCGGGTGCTGGGTGATCCCGAAGATCGCCGGGATCGAGTCGAGCGCGAAGAGCAGGTCCGTGCTGCCGATGGCGACGAAGACGAGGAACAGCGGCGTGATCACGCGCCTGCCGTCCTCCACGGCCATCAGCCGCCCGCCGTGGAAGTCGTCGGTGACCGGGAACCTCCGCCGGGTCCAGCGCAGCACCGGGTTGTCCCGGGGGTCGGGGTCCTCGTTGCGGTGCCGGGCCAGCTGCACCGCCGTCCAGAGCAGGAGCAGGCCGAACAGCAGGAACGTCGGAGAGAAGAACGAGATGGCCGCCGCGCCGATGGTGATGAGGACGGCCCGCATCACGAGGGCGGCCGCGATGCCGAACAGCAGTGCCTTCTGCTGGTGCTCGGGGGGCACCGAGAACTGGCTCATGATGACGACGAAGACGAAGAGGTTGTCCACCGAGAGGCTCTTCTCGACGACCCACCCGGCGAAGTACTCGGTCCCCAGGTCGGAGCCCCCGATCCACCAGAGCCCGAGTCCGAAGGCGATCGCCACCCCGATGTAGAAGGCCGACCAGGCCGCCGCCTCCCGCAGTCCCACGGCGTGCGGGCGCCGGGCGGCGACCAGGAAGTCCAGCACCAGCAGGGCGACCACGATCGCCACCACGACGGCCCAGGCCCCCAGCGAGTCAATGCTCATCTCCACACCGCCCTCATCCGCTTCCCCCTCCGCACCACGGCGCAGACGCTCTCACTACCCCTGTTCATGCCCGGTTACCCGGTCGAGGGGTGGCCGAGGGGGTGGCCGGCGGACGGCGCCGTCAGGCCCAGGCCGTGCGGGCGCGCAGCCACTCCAGCGCGGTACGGCCCTGCGCCGCCTGGAAGGCGCGCAGGGTGGGCAGTCCGGGCGGATCGGGCTGGCGGGACTGGCGGACGAGGTAGCCGGTCAGCGCGGCCAGGACCGCGGTCACCGCCTCCGGGTCGGCGTCCCGGCCGACCGGGTGGGCGGCGAAGACCTCCTCGCAGGGCGGGCCGCCCTGCATGCGCACGCTCGGCAGCATGCCCAGCAGGTCGAACCAGGGGGCGCCGGTGAACGCCCACGGCCAGTCGACGACCATCACCTCGTCGTCGGCGGTGAGCAGCAGGTTGTCGGCCCGGATGTCGCCGTGGACCAGGCTGCCGCCCTCGGCCGCCGCCGCCCAGCCCGCCTCCAGGTCCGCCAGGGCGTCCAGGTGCCGGGCCGCCCACGGGTCCAGCCCGCCCAGGTCGTCCCAGCCGGCGTCGCGGGCCGCGGCCAGCCGCCGCCAGCCCTGGAACTGCTCGCCGAACCTCTCCCCGGCCGTCGGGGCGGCCACCGGGGACGGGGTCAGTCCGGCGGCCAGCCGGTCCAGCGCGTCCAGCACCAGGGTGAGCTCGTCGGCCCGCCAGGGGTCGGCGGGCGCGCGGCCGTCCACGTCCTCGAAGACCAGCGCCACCCAGCCGCCGGAGTCGAACGAGGCCAGCAGCCGGGGCGCGGGCACGTCCGCGGGGAGCGCGGCGGCGATACGGGCCTCGGCCCGGTAGATGTCCGGGGAGTGCGGGTTCGGCTCCGGCCCGACGGCCTTGGCGAACGCGCGCCGCCCGTCGGCCAGCGTCAGCCGCGCGGCGGCCCCCGGGGAGAATCCGCCGGGCTGCGTCACGGCCTCGGTCACCGGCGCGCCCAGGTGGCTCTCGACGGCCTTCCGGATCTGCTCGGGTACGTTCTGCCAGGGCAGCCGCACACCGGTCGCAGGAACGTTCATCACCCCATCGTTCCGGTGGATCGTTTCCACCGCGAGTCCTTTTCCGACCCTCTTTCCGGCCTCCCTGCTCCTCCTCCGGCCGCGCGGCCGGGTCCGTGCGGTCAGCGCCGGTCGCGGCGGAGCGGGTGGTCCGGCGGGACCTCGACGAGCACGACGCGCACCCCGTCCGGGTCCTCGATCCACATCTCGACCAGCCCCCACGGCTCCTGCCGCGGAGGGCGGAGCACCGGCACGCCCGCCTCCCGCAGCCGGTCGTGCTCGGCGGCGAGGTCGCGCACCTGGAGCCAGATCGACATCCCCCGTCCGACCGGCTCCTCCGCTCGGCCGGAGACCTCGAGGAGGCCGTTGCCGAGGAAGAAGACCAGGCCGGGATCGTCCGGGGGGCCGAACTCCCGGTGGACGGCCAGCCCCAGGACGTCGCGGTAGAACCGGCGGCTGCGCCCGGGGTCGCGCGGGCGCAGCAGGATCCGGCTGCTCAGTATCTCCATGCCCCCTTCCCTACCCGGCGCGCCCCGGGCGGTGGACCACCACCCGGTCCTCCGGGCACCGGACGGTGGACCATCGGCCGGTGCCCGGAGGCCGGGCGCGGCGCCGGCGGCCCGCTCCCGCGCCGCTCCGGGTCAGGAGCGGCCCCGCCGGTCCAGGCGGGCGACGACCGCGTGGTGGTCGGAGGCCGTACCGGTCTCGACCACGTCGGCCCAGTCCAGGCGGGAGGCCAGCGGGGGCGAGAGCAGGATGTAGTCGGTGCGCGTGTCGACCAGCACGCCGCCGCCTCCGCGGGGCGCGGTGGCCCAGCGCGACGAGCGCGGCCGGGCCCGCAGGGCGTCCACCCAGCCGGCCTCCTCCAGCCGGTCCATCACCGCGAACCGCGGCGGGTCGCCGTACTTGTCGATCCCGGCCGCGGCCAGGCGCTCGGCCAGGTCGTCCGGGTAGGGGTCGTGGCGGGAGAGCCCGTTGAGGTCGCCGACCAGCAGGCAGTCGCGCGTCTCCAGCAGGCGGGGCGGGAGCAGGCGGAGCAGCTCGTCCACCTCGGCCAGCCTCGCCTCCTCGCCGGCGGCGACGAGGTGGGTGCCGAGCAGGAGCAGCGGGTCGCCGCCTCCGGCGGGCTCGAGCTCCGCCTCGACGACGCAGTGCGCCACGGACGGCGGCGCGTGCACCGCGCGGCGCAGGAACGGGGTCCGGGAGGCGACGCAGACGTTGTAGCGGCGGCCGCTCGGCCGGGGGTTGGCCTCGCCGACGATCAGGTGTTCCTCCCCGGCGGGGATGCCGACCGCCTCGGCGAGCTCGCGGAGCCGCTCACCGTCCTCCCAGCCGACGCACTCCTGCAGCACGATCAGGTCGGGCCGTTCGGCGGCCACGATGGCGCGGATCTCGTCGAACCGCTCCTCGCCGCCGACGAGCACGTTGAAAGAGAGAACCTTCATGCCATACGACGATTCCAGACGCCCGGCCGCGGGCTCCAGCCGGGCTCGGCGTACGCGGCCGGGGCGGGCCCCGGCGGCTCCGCGGCCCGGAGAGGCGGGCGGGCGCGGTCGCCGGGGCCGGCGGTCGTGCCGCCCCGCTCGGCGGCGCGGGCGTCCGGAAGGTCACGGGGTGGTGGGATCGGGTACGGCGGGGTCGGGCGCGGCGGTTACGGGCACGGCGGTGACGGGGGTCAGCCGGTCGGTGACCATCCACCAGATGGCGAGCTGGAGGACGGCCAGGGCCAGCGCGTACGGCGGGAGGGTCCACACGCCGAGGCCTTCGCCGATCGCGCCGGCCAGCCAGGGGAACAGGGCGCCGCCGATGACGGAGACGCCGTTCAGCAGGCCGATGGTGGTGGGGACCAGGGCCGGTGAGGCGAGCCGGGGGGCGACGGCCATGGTGGTCGGGAAGAGAGGACCCAGCCAGAACCCGAACAGGGCGAAGCCTGCGAAGGCCGCCGCCGTGCCGGGGACGGTCCAGACGAACACCGCGGCGGCGGTGACGCCGAACAGGCAGGCGAAGGTCATGCCGATCGGGGTCATGCCCGCCCTCGCGGCCAGCGGGCTGATCACGAACCGGCCCGCGGTGAGGCCGAGCCAGTAACCGGAGACGATGTAGCCCGCCAGCCGGTCGGACTGGCCGCGCTCGTCCACCAGGAACGTGAAGGCCCAGTTGCCCACGCTGAGCTCGAGGCCCACGTACACCGCGAGGAACGCGGCGCCGAGCAGGACGGCGGGCTCCCGGGAGACGGCGGCGAGCAGGCTGCCGCCGCCCTTCTCCCCGGGCCCCGGCGTTCTCACGGACTTCGGTGTTCCCGCGGACGGGGGCGCCGCTCCGGCGGCGGAGGCCCCGGCGGGCAGGGTCACCAGGAAGGCGGCGACCAGGGGGACGCACGCCAGGGCCAGGACCAGCCAGACGGCCGTCCAGGGGGCGAAGCCCAGGATCCAGGTGGCCAGCAGGGGGCCGGTCAGCGCGCCGACGCCGAAGAAGGCGTGCAGGCGGTTGAGCAGGGTCGTGGAGTCCGGCAGGCCGGCGAGGAAGGTGTTGAGGGCCGACTCGAGGATGCCCGTGCCGTACCCGGCGAGCACCTGTACGGCCAGCAGCGCCGCGAAGGGCGGCCGCACCGCCGTGTAGAGGCCGGCCAGGACGAACGCGCCGCCGCCGACGGCCAGGGTGGTCCGGATGCCGAAGCGGTGGATCAGTGCGCCGGAGGTGGATCCGGCGAGCATGAATCCGGCGGAGAAGGTGAAGAAGGTGGTGCCGATCGTGGCCATGTCCAGGCCGTAGTCACGGATCTGCACCGGCAGCAGCACGCCGGTCACGCCTCCGCTCACCCCGGCCAGGACGAAGGTGAGGTAGGCGACGGCGACAGGGGCCTGCCGGCGGCGTCGCGGCACGGCTCGTTGGCGTCCAGGCAACACGTGATTCTCCCCTCGGGCCCACGCGGACGCGGAGCGCACGACGTGGGTCACAGGTGGACAACGGGATTACCGGGAGCGCCAAACAGGCTCATGGTACAGCGGCGGGCCCCACATGGTCATCACCGTTCACGGCCCCGGCCCGCGTAGTCACACAGGGTCCGCCCCGGACGGCCCGCCGTGCGCCCCGGTCAGGCCGCCAGGCCCAGGACGGGTTCGAGGGGGATGACGCGGCCGGCCGTACGGCGGAGGCGGCGGCTGAGGGCGCCGGGGCGGGAGACCACGACCACCTGCACGCCCCGGCGGCGGAGCCAGTCGGCGAGGTCGGCGAAGACACCGTCCCCGGAGCCGATGACGACCCGTTCGAAGCGCGCGTGGAGCCGGTCGAGGCGGATCACCTCGCGCAGCGCCTCGTCGGCGCCGTTGCGGCCGGAGCGGACCAGGAGCTGGATGCCGCTCAGGACGAGGCCTACGGAGAGCAGGGCGCCGTGGTTGACGGCGGCGACGTACTGGTCCATGCCGCCGGTGGGGACGCACGCGTGGTAGAGGCTCATCATGGTGGCGACCTCGGCGAGGACGGGGCGCGGGGCTCCCACCAGGTTCTCGACGTCCAGCAGGTGGACCGTCCGTCCCTGCGACAAGTTGCGCATGGAGTGCCCCTTTCGCCCCTATATCACCACATACCTCACACTTTAATGCTGGAAATCGCTGGAATTCAAGGGAGCCGGATGGAACTGCTGTTACGATCCGGGCCGTGAGTGAATCGCTGGACGCGCTGGAGCAGCGGATCGCCGAGCTCCGCGCCGAGGTGCGGCGCGCGGTCAAGGCCCGCGACACCGCCCTGGCCCGCCGCCTGAGGACGGACCTGCGCCGGGCCGAACGGGCCTGGGACGAGGCCGTCGTCACCGACGGGGCCGGTGGGGCCGGTGGGGAGCCCGCCGCCCCCGAGCCTCCGGCGGCGCTGGTGCCGATCCGGGAGCAGGTGCACCAGGCGCTGCTCCTGCTGGGGGTGCCGGCCGCGGCCAAGCTGATCGTGGCGGTGGACGAGGCGTTCTTCACCGGGGCGCTGCGCGGCCCGCAGCTGTCCAGCCTCCGCCGGGACGAGGAGCGCTCCTTCCGCGGCGCCCCCTACGCCCGGCCGTACTACCTGTGCGCGGCGCTGACCGACCGCCTCTCCCCCGCCCGCGGCCTGCTCACCGACAGCACCTGGCCGCTGCGGGCCCGGGTGGTGGGGCCGCTGAGCCCGCGCGTCGACTTCCTCACCGCGGCCGTGCGCGTCGCCGAGCACCTGATGCGGCTGGCCGATCCGCCGCCGGGCGCGGTGCGGCTGCTGACGCGGATGGCGCAGAACGTCCCCGGCGCCGAGAGCGGCTTCGGCCCTGCGGACCCGGCGGCCGTGCGCGCCGCGGCCCGGGAGGAGCTGGGGGTGCACCTTCCCGCCGACACCGCCCAGCGGGCCGAGGTGGCGCGGCGGGCGGGCGAGCAGTTGACCGACGCGGAGCGCCTGTTCGGCGCGGCCGCGCTGACCACGTTGAGGGGAGCCTGCTGATGGGCGGGCCGCAGGACCGGCCGGACGGCAACTGGGTGCGCACCGCGAGCCGGCTGGAGGAGTTGCGCGGGCCGGCGCCGGCGCGCCCGCACGACGCCCGCGCCATCGCCGCGCTGGCGGCCAACCCCGGGTGCGCCCGGCGGGCGCTGCTGGACGCCGCGGGGGTGGACAAGGACGCCACGGCCCGGCACGTCGGCTTCCCCGCGCCCTTCGGCCAGTCGCAGTTCGCGATCACCCGCGGGAACGTGTTCGAGTCGCTGGTGAAGGAGAACGGCTGCGCGGAGCTGCTCCGGCTCCTGCGCGGGCTGCTGGGCCTGCCGGTCGAGCAGGTCGGCTACCAGGACGTGGAGAACGTCGGCGCCCACCTGCGGGCCTCCCACACCCGGGCGCTGATCGACCGGGCGGCGCGGGAGATGGAGACGGCGGTCTTCTACGACCACCCGCTGCTGAGCCTGCGCATCGCCGGGCACACCTCCTACCTGGAGCCGGACGTGGTGGCCTTCCAGGTCGGCGGGCGCTTCCACGTCGTGGAGATCAAGTCGTTCGCCGTGATCGACGGGCAGGCCGAGCCGGACAAGGTGGCGGCGGCGGCCCGGCAGGCGGCGGTCTACGTGCTGGCGCTGCGCACGCTCATGGAGGAGCTGGGACACGACCCGGAGCGGGTCTCCCACGAGGTGGTGCTGGTCTGCCCGGAGAACTTCGCCAACCGGCCGGTGGCGACGCTGGTGGACGTGCGCAGGCAGCTGGCGGTGCTGCGGCGGCAGCTGGCCCGGATGACCCGGGTGGACCGGTTGCTGGAGGACCTGCCGGAGGAGCTGACCTTCTCCCTCGGTCCCGGCGACGACGGCGTGCCCACCCGTTCGGCGGAGGAGGTGGCCCAGGCGCTGCGCCAGGTGCCGGCCCGGTACGCGCCGGACTGCCTGTCGACGTGCGACATGTGCATGTTCTGCCGGGACGAGGCGCGCGGCTGCGGCTCCACCGACCTGCTCGGCCGCCAGGTGCGCGACCAGCTCGGCGGCGTGTCCGGGATGGGCGAGGCGCTCGGCCTGGCCGAGGGCGCGCGCGAGCCCGGCGAGGGCCAGGAGGAGATCGCCCGCCTGCTCCGCCAGGCGGAGCGGCTCCGCAGGGAGTGCCTCGCGTGAGCGGGCGGATCCGGAAGCACGGCGGCACCGTGCCCGTGGAACCGGTGGAGGAGGCGCCCGCGAGCCGGCGGGCCGGCCGGCACGGCGGCACCGTGCCCGTGAGGCCCGCGGAGGAGGCCCCATGAGCACGCTCACCGCGCTGGCGCGGCTGCGGGCCATGCGGGAGGGCGTCGCGCAGCCGATCACCACGGTACGGCACTGCCACCTGTCGGACCGGCCCATGGTGTTCGTCCCGCTGAGGCTGGCCGGTGAGGCGGCGGCCCCGCTCGGCGCGATGGTCGGCACCGATCCGGAGCATCCCCGGCTGCTGGTGGTGCCGCAGCCGCGCAACCGGGACCTGCGGTTCGCCTTCGCCGCCGAGCTG
Organism: Planomonospora corallina; assembly: GCF_042650625.1. Classification (NCBI taxonomy): domain Bacteria; kingdom Bacillati; phylum Actinomycetota; class Actinomycetes; order Streptosporangiales; family Streptosporangiaceae; genus Planomonospora; species Planomonospora corallina. The sequence goes on along the minus strand of NZ_JBHSBM010000034.1, from coordinate 86,711 downwards.
GCCGAGGTGCTGCTGCCGTACATCGAGGGGTTCCAGAAGAAGACGGAGACGGTCGAGCGCAAGGGCGGCGAGCCGTACGAGCGGTGCATGGAGGCGCCGCAGCTGATCGTGCCGAACCGGCCGGCGGCGGAGTTCACCGGGCTGCTGGGCCGCTCCACGCGTTTCCGGCGGGCCGACGGCCCGTACCCGGTGCACCCGTCGGTGCCGCTGCTGGGCCGGTGGCTGACCTACTTCGCCGACCGGTCGCGGCAGCCGGGCTCGTCGCTGACGCTGGCGGTGACCGAGGCGCTGTCGGCGCACTGGGCCACGGGGCAGAGCGCCCTGGAGGACGCCAACCTCGCGGCGCTGGTCGGCTGGATCGACCCGCCCGCCGGGACGACCGGGCGGCAGGCCGCCGAGGAGGCCGAGGACCCGCTGCTCTGGCCGCCGGCGGGACCGGCCACCGATCCGGGGTTCGACAACGAGGTGCTGGCCCCCGCCGTGCAGGCCTACGAGGAGGCGCCGACCGAGCGGGCGGTGGAGCGCGTCGCCGAGGCGCTGCGCACGCAACTGGAGCCGACCTGGCGGCTGATGTGGCGGGCGGTGGAGCTGCTGCGCGCGCTGCCGGAGGGCTCGCGGGTGGCCGGCCGGTGGGAGGCCGACCGCGGCTCGTTCACCCGGTTCGTCGAGCGCGTCGCCGAGGGGGCGCCGCCGCAGGCGCGCCGGGACGGGGCGGTGAGCGCGGCGGCGCGGCTGGCCGGGCTGGAGCGGGCGCGGGCCTCCTACGACGTGCAGCGCGCCTACGACGACCCGCTGCTCATGGCCGAGTACCGGCTGACCGGTGAGGCGTTCGCCGGGGTGGTGACGGCCGCGGACCCGGAGCACTTCGAGGGCGAGGGCCGCTCGCGCAAGCTCCGGCCGCTCGTCACGGTCCGCACCGACGACCCGGTACGGCTGGCACCGGGCGCCGCGGTGGGCAGCCCGGACCGGCGCGGCCACGGCGCCGAGGTGGTCGAGGCGGGCGGCGGCGAGGTCGTCCTCAAGATCACCAAGGGGATGGGGCGTGGGAAGGCGCCCGCGCCGGGCTCGGTGCCCGAGCCGGGTGAGCGGGTCTGCTACACCGCGCTGACGGACGACTTCCAGACGTCGGCGGCGCTGCCCGACCCGGAGGAGACGCCGTGGACCCACGGCGGCCCGCCCGAGGAGTACGTGCCCGGTGACGACGACGCGCAGGAGGCGTGGGAGTGAGGCTCAGGATCGTGCGGACCCCGCCCTCCGAACCGGACCAGGGCCCGGGGGCGGGCCCGTCCGCTCCGCCGCCCACCCCGCAGCAGGAGGCGGCGCAGGTCGTCTCGGACGTGCTGGCGGACCTGCCGCGCCACCGCGGCGTCGTGGTGGACTCCCCGCCGGGGGCGGGCAAGTCGACGCTGGTGGTGCGGGCCACCGGGCACATCGCGGAGACCGGCGAGCCGCTGATGATCGTCGCGCAGACCAACGAGCAGGTCGACGACCTGGTGGACCGGCTCGCGGCCGAGCATCCGGACCTGCGGATCGGCCGCCTGTCGGCGAGCGGGTACGTCACACCGCAGCGGATCCTGGCGCACGGCAACGTGGCGGTGGCGGGCAAGCTGCCGGACCTGGGCGACCCGGCGGTGGTGGTGGCCACCGCCGACAAGTGGGCCTGGGTCGGGGACCGGACCTGGCCGTGGGCGATCGTCGACGAGGCGTACCAGATGCGCTCGGACAAGCTGCTGCGCATCGCCTCGCTGTTCGAGCGGGCGCTGTTCGTGGGCGATCCGGGGCAGCTGGACCCGTTCTCGATCGTGGACGGCGACCGGTGGGCGGGCCTGTCGTGGGACCCGGTGCAGAGCGCGGTCTCGGTGCTGCTGCGGCACAACCCGGACCTGCCGGTGCACCGGCTGCCGGTGTCGTGGCGGCTTCCGGCGTCGGCGGCGCCGGTGGTGTCGGAGGCGTTCTACCCGTTCACCGGGTTCCGGGCCGGCACCGGGCACGCCGACCGGTCGCTGGAGCTGACGGTGGACGGCATGCGGACGGTCTACGACCGGGCGGTGGAGGAGGCGGCGGCCTCGGGGTGGGCGCTGTTCGAGCTGCCGAGCCGGCACACGGTCCGCACCGACGCCGAGGCGGTGCAGGCGGTGGCGGTGCTGGCGCTGCGGCTGCTGCAGCGGGCGCCGGTCGCGCACTCGGAGCGCGGCAGCCATCCGGTGACGGCCGACCGGATCGCGATCGGCGCCGCCCACCGCGACCAGGTGGCGGCGATCCGGGCGGCGGGGGTGCCGGAGGAGATCACGGTGGACACCGCCAACCGACTGCAGGGCCGGGAGTACGACGTGACGATCGTGCTGCACCCGCTCTCGGGGCGACGGGACGCGACGGCCTTCCACCTGGAGTCGGGGCGGCTCTGCGTGCTCACCTCCCGGCACCGGCACGCGTGCATCGTGGTGGCGCGGGCGGGCATCCCCGAGCTGCTGGACGCCCACCCGTCGGCGGAGCCGGTGCAGCTGGGCGTGCCGGTGAAGTTCCCCGACGGCTGGGAGGCCAACCAGGCGGTCCTGGCCCACCTGGACAAGCACCGGGTGCCCGCCCACTGACCTGGCGGCCCCGCACCCGCCCCTGCCCTGTCCCGGCCGGACCGGGGCGGGGCCGGACGGCGGGGTGCCGGGAATGCCGGGCCGTCGTCTCGGCCGGACGGGGACGCCGGCAGGCGGTGGGCCGGGCGAGGACCGGAGGACCGGGCCGGTCAGTGGGTGTGGTCGGCCGCCGGGACCTCCGGATGCGCGAGGAGCCAGGCGACGCGTTCGCGGCCGTCGTCGTCGACGGGCGTGTAGACCACCATCCGGGCCTCGGGCGGCGACGGCAGGGCCATGCTGGTCGAGACGGTGCGGATCAGCCCGACGGCGCAGTGCTGGAATATCTTCATCCGGCTGCCCGGCCGCGCCACGTCGTGGGTGGCCCACATGCGGGCGAACTCGGGGCTGACGGCCGACAGGCGCCGGACGAACCCGGTCCAGGCGGGCTCGCCGAGGTGGCGGCCGAACCCGGCTCGCAGGGTGGCCACCATCTGCGGCAGCTCCTCGTCCTTGTTGACCACGGGGTTGCAGCAGTCATGCGCGGTGAACAGCTGCCAGAGCGCGTTGCGGGTGGCGGGCGGCTGCGTCGCCATGACCGGGAAGAGCCGCTCGTAGGCGGCGTTCCAGGCCAGCAGGTCGTAGCGGCCGTTGTAGACGGCGGCGGGCAGCGGGGTGAGGTGGTCGAGGATGAGCTGCGTCTCGGGCTCCAGCCCCCGGCCGCCGTCGGTGTCGGTCACCGCGGGCACGCCGGCGAGCCGGTAGAGGTGCTCGTGCTCGGCCCGGTCCAGGCGGAGGGTGCGGGAGATCGCGTCGAGCACCTGCACGCTGACGTTGATCGGCCTGCCCTGCTCCAGCCACGTGTACCAGGTCACGCCGACCCCGGCGAGCTGGGCGACCTCCTCCCGGCGCAGCCCGGGGGTGCGCCGGCGCAGGCCGGGCGGCAGGCCGACGTCCGCCGGGGTGATGCGCTCCCGGCGGCTGCGCAGGAAGGCGGCCAGCTCGCTGCGGCGGACGCGCGGCCCCGCCCCGGGGCGGGCGTCGGGGACGGGGCGGGCGTCGGGCTGGGTCACGGTCACCCCTCCATGCTGGCCGAGGGCGGGCCCGCCTGCCAGGTGCTGCCGGTACCAGGATCGGCGGGCTCTCACTCCCCTGACCGGCCCGGCGCCAGGCTCGTGCCATGACCACGATCTCCGCCTCCGCCACTCCCCCGCGGGCTCCGGCCGCGCGGGCGCCCTGGCTGCTGGCCGTCCTGCTGGCCGGGCAGTTCATGGCCATCCTCGACGTCTCCATAGTCAACGTCGCCGCCCCGGTGATCCGCGCGGATCTCGGCGCGTCCGGCTCGGTGCTGCAGATGGTCGTCTCGGGTTACACGGTCGCCTACGCCATGCTGCTGATCAGCGGTGCCCGCCTCGGCGGCCGGTACGGCGGGCGGCGGCTGTTCCTGACGGGCCTGCTGCTGTTCACCGCCGCCTCGCTGGCCTGCGGGCTGGCGCCCTCGGCCGGGTGGCTGGTCGCCTTCCGGCTGCTGCAGGGGGTGGGGGCCGCCCTGATGGTGCCCCAGGTGCTGAGCATGATCCAGACGAACTTCACGGGGGCCGCCCGGGCCCGCGCGCTGAGCCTCTACGCCGCGGTGATCTCGGGGGCCGCGATCGCCGGTCAGGTGCTGGGCGGCGTGCTCGTCTCGGCCGATCTGCTGGGCGGCGGCTGGCGTCCGGTCTTCCTGGTGAACGTGCCGCTCGGGCTCGTCCTGCTCGCCGCCGGCGCGCGGCTGCTGCCCTCCGCCGGCCCGGACGCCCGCGCCGTCCGGCGTTCCCTGGACCTCCCCGGCCTGGTGACACTCTCGGCCGCGGTCGGCCTGCTGGTGGTCCCGCTGGTGCTGGGCCCCGAGCAGGGCTGGCCGCGGTGGGGCTGGGCGGCGATGGCCGGCGGCGCGCTCCTGCTGGTGGTCTTCGCGCTGGTGGAGCGGCGGGCCGCCGCCCCGCTGGTGCCGGCGCGGGTGCTGGGCGCGCCGGGTGTGCTCCCGTCCGCGCTGGCGGTGTTCGGGGTGATGGCGACCTACGGCGGCTTCCTGTTCTCCCTCGCCCTGCACCTGCAGGGCCCTCTCGGCGACGATCCGCTGGAGGCGGGCCTGACGTTCCTGCCCGCCGCGGCGGCGTTCGCCGCGGCCAGTCTCACCTGGCGGCGGGTGCCCGAGCGTCTGCACCGGCGGATGATCGTCGTTTCGTTCGCCGTGGCGGCGCTCGGCTATCTCGGCCTGGCGGGGGCGCTGGGTGGCGGCGGGCACGGGCAGCCGCTGCTGGCGGTGGCGCTGGCGGTGACCGGGCTGGGACTGGCGGGGGCGTTCAGCCCGGTGCTCGCGCTGGCCCTCACCCAGGTCGCGCCCGCCGACGCCGCCGACGCCAGCGGGCTGTTCGTGATGGTGACCCAGCTCGGCCAGGTCATGGGGGTGGCGACGTTCGGCACCTTCTACCTGGCGCAGGGGTCGGCCGCGAGGACCGGGGCGGCCCTGGCCGCCGCCGCCCTGGCGACCGGGGCGTGCGCGCTGCCCCTGCTCCGGGTACGGCCGGCGCGCTGAGGCCGTACCGGAGGCGGCGGGCCCGAGGGCGCCGGCTCCCGGGCGCGTGACCGGCCTGGCGCGCCGACGGGCCGCGCACCGTACGATCCCTGGGCGCGGCCGATCCCTGGGCGCGGCCGGTCCGGCCCCGAGGCCCGGACGGCCTCAGACCGTGCGGCGCCAGACGTCGATGGCCAGGACCTGGCGCATGCCGACCGACAGGTAGAGGTCCAGTGCGGGCGTGCTGTTGTTGGCGTCCACGTGCAGGTAGGTTCCGGCCCGGCCGCGCCGCGCGTCGGCGGCGAATGCCGTGCGGAGCATGAACCGGCCCAGGCCCCGGCCCCGGTAGGCGGGCAGGACGGCGAGCTGGCGGACGTAGCCGCAGTTCTCGTCACCGGCGAACATGTCGGTGCCGAGCAGCATCGCGGCCGGTTCGCCGTCGAGGCGGGCCACCAGCAGCTGCGACCAGTCGGTGCTCGCCGAGGCGTCGAGGTCGGCGAACCACTCGTCGAAGCCCTTCGGGGTGAACCCGAAGTGCTCGGCGAAGCCCGCCTGCTGGACGGCGTGGCCCTGGCGGCGGACCTCTTCCGCGGTGCCGTCGTGCAGGGTCAGCCCGGCGGGCGGCTCGGGCGCGGTGACCGGCCCGGTGTGGTCGGCGAGCATGCGGATGAAGCTGGTGGCGGGGGCGAACCCGCGCGCGGCGGCGACGGCGCGCTTGCCGCTGTCCTCCCGGTAGAGGCCGATGTCCAGCACGGCGTGGTCGTGGCCGAGGCCGGCGGTGATCTGCCGGGCCCGCTCGGTCACGGTGTCCCAGAGCCCGCCGGTGAGGGCCTGGGCGTCGGGGTGGACCACGACGTCGATCTCGACGCCCGCGCTGGCGCCCTTCCGGCAGGCCCAGGCCCAGGCGACGAGGCGGCCGTCGGCGTCGTGCACGAGCCAGCCGTCCCGGTCGCGGTCGAAGGCGGGCTCGTTGAGCTGGTCGGCGACGTCGTCCAGGGTCATGTCCGCCTTGCCGATCACCTGGGTGTCGCACAGGGAGATCAGCTCGTGGATGGCGGGGGCGTCCGCCGTGACGGGCCGCCGGACGCGGTGGCCGGTGGGGAGCGGGACGGGGATGCCGGTGGTGCCGTCGGCGGTGCCGTGCGCAGGGGCACCCGCGGGGATGCCGGTGGGGGTGGCCGTGGGGATATCGGTGGGGGTGTCGGTGGGGGTGTCGGTGGCGCTGTCCATGGCCCCGAGCCTGCCGGGCGCGACTTGGGATCGGCTGGGTCGCGGCTTGCTCCGCGAGCATCGCAGGTCAGGAGAGGTCACATCTCACAGCGTGGCCGAAATACCACGAAAAGCTAATTATTCGTACTAAATATCGGTCACGTAACAGAAGGATCTTTCGGCCTAGCCGGTTAGCGTGCACTTTGCCAGCCTTGCCCGCGTACGACCCGTACACCCTTCCCGTACTTCAAGAGGAGACCAGGGTGGCTGGCAACCTTCCGCTGCTCGAACCGGTCCACAAGGCCGTCGAGCAGCAGGTGCGACGGACCCCTCACCGCACGGCGATCGTCTCTGGAACGCTCCGCACCTCCTACGCCGATCTCGACTCCCAGGCCAACCGGATCGCCCACGAGCTCGTCTCCCGGGGCGTCGGGCGGGGCTCGGCCGTCGGCGTGTGCCTCGGTCGCGACGAGAGGCTGATCGCGGCGCTCCTGGGCGTCTGGAAGACCGGCGCGGCCTACGTGCCGCTGGAGCCGACCTTCCCGGCCGACCGCCTGGAATTCGTCGTCCGGGACGCCGGAGTCTCCTGCACGGTGACCTCCGCGGCCCTGGCCGGGCGGCTCCCGGAGCACGACCTCCTCCTGGTGGACGCGCTCGGCGACGGCCCCTGCGACGACCCGGGCCTGCCGAGCCACCCGGACGACCTGGCCTACGTCATGTACACCTCCGGCTCGACCGGCCTGCCCAAAGGCGTCGCGATCGAGCACCGCAACGTGATGGCGCTGCTGGGCTGGGACGCCGGCCACTTCACCGCCGAGGAGCTGGCCGGATTCCTCGCCTCCACCTCGGTCTGCTTCGACCCGTCCGTCCCCCAGCTCTACCTGCCCCTGCTCACGGGCGGCACGGTGATCATGGCGGAGAACCCCCTGGCGCTGCACGCCCTGCCCGCCCGGGACGAGGTCACGATGATCAGCGCGGCGGCCTCGGCGCTGACCGCGCTGCTGCGCGAGCCGCTGCCCGCGGGCGTGCGCACGGTGCTGTCCAGCGGCGAGCCGGTGAGCCGGGCGCTGGCCGACCGGGTCTTCGCCAACCCCGGCGTGCGGCGCATGGTCAACCTGTACGGGCCGACCGAGTGCACCGTGCACTGCTGCGCCCACGAGATCTCCCGGGACGAGACGGGCGAGCCGCCGATCGGCACGCCGTACGCCTGGTCGGAGCTGTCGGTGCGCGACGCCGACGGCCGGGAGCTCGGCGACGGCGAGCTGGGTGAGCTGTGGGTGGCCGGTCCGCTGGTCGGCCGCGGCTACCTGAACCGGCCCGAGCTGACCGCCGAGCGGTTCGTGACCGGCGACGACGGCGTGCGCCACTACCGCACCGGCGACCTGGTCCGCCGCGAGGGCGGCGTGCACTTCTACGAGGGGCGGATCGACGACCAAGTGAAGGTCGCGGGTTTCCGCGTCGAGCTGGGCGAGGTCCAGGGCAGGCTGGTCCGCCACCCGCTGGTGAACCACGCGGTCGTGCTCGCCCCCGCCGACGAGGAGGGCACCCGGCGGCTGGTCGCCTACGTCGAGCCGGCCGGGCCCGGCCTCGACGACGCGCGCCTGCGGTCCTGGCTGCGCGACTGGCTGCCCGACTACATGGTCCCGTCCAGGATCGTGTTCCTCGACGCCATCCCCGTGGGGCCCACCGGGAAGGCCGACCGTTCCCGCCTGCCCGCGGTGGCGTTCTCCTCCGCCCAGGGCTCCCCCGCCCAGGGCTCCCTCGCCCGGGGCTCCTCCATCCAGAGCGCCCCCGCGCAGGGCGCCCCGGCCGGGGACTCGGAGACGCCGGCCGGAGACACGCCTGGAGGCACGTCCGCAGGCGCGTCCGGGGGCACCGCTCCCCGGGACGAGACGGAGCGCAGACTGGCCGCGATCACCGCCGAGGTGCTCGGCGCCGGGCGGGTCGGCGTCCACGACCACTTCTCCGACCTGGGCGGGCACTCCCTGGCCGCCGCCAGGATCTGCTCCAGGATCGAGCACGACCTCGGGGTCCGCGTCCCCCTGACCGCCTTCCTGGCCCGGCCCACCGTCGCCGAGCTGGCGGAGTACGTGGCGCAGGCCGCCCCCGCCGCCGCCGCGCCGCCGGTCCGCCACGCCGGACGGAGCGAGTATCCGCTGACCGCCACCCAGCGCGGCATGCACCTGATGCGCGAGGTCAGCCAGAACCCCGGCTCCACCGCCATCGCCTTCCGGATAGGGCTGCGCGGTCTGGCCTCGGCGGAGCCGCTGCGGGCCGCGCTGGACGCGCTCGTCCGCCGCCACGAGGCGCTGCGCTCCGTCGTCGTGGACGGCACGGCCTCCCGGGTACGGCCGCCCGCGCCGGTGCCGCTGGCCGAGCACCGGCCGGCCTCCGAGGAGGAGGCCGCCGGGCTGCGGCGCGCCGCGGTCGCCCACGACTTCGACATCTCCCGGGAGACGCCGCTGCTGCGGGCCACCCTGCTCTGGTCCGGGCCGGACAGCGCCGAGCTGGTGCTCCTGACCGACCACACCGCCTTCGACGGCTGGTCGCTGGGGGTCGTCATGCGGGAGCTGCTCGACGGTCTCACCGGCTCCGGCGCGATCTCCGCGCCGGAGCCCGCGCTCCAGATCGGCGACGCGGCGCTGCACGAGCAGGAGGGCGGGGCCGGCGCCGAGGCGCTGCGGGCCTTCTGGGCCGGGGAGCTCGCCGGGGCGGTCCCGCCGTACGAGCTGCTGCCCCGGGCGGAGGCCCGCCCCAGCCGGCAGCACGGCGAGCGCCTGGTGCGCCCGATCGGCGCGGCGACGGCGGCGCGGATCGGCGCTCTCGCGGCCGAGTGCGGCGCCACCCCCTTCGCGGTCTATCTGACCGCGCTCGGCATGCTGGTGGCCGGGCTGACCGACCGGCGCGACGTCCTGCTCGGCGCCGCCGTGGCCGACCGGGCCGGGCCCGGCCTGGAGGACGTGGTCGGCCTGCTCGTCGACGTGCTGCCGGTGCGGCTCCGCCTGGACGACGGGCTGTCGCTGCGCGCCGCCGTACGGCACGCGGGCGAGGCGACCGCCCGGGCGATGGACCACCGCGCGCTGCCCGCGCGGGAGCGGGCCGACGTCTCCGGCGTGGAACGCCCGCCCGGCGCGGTGCTGACGCCCGTCACGCTCTCCCTCCAGCCGGCGGAGGTGCCCGTCTCGCTGGAGCGCGACGGCGTGGGGGTGGACCTGATCGGCGAGCTGGACGCGGGCAGCGCCCAGGCGCCGCTGATCGTCTACGTCAACGACACGGTCACCGGTTCCGAGCTCCAGGTCGAGTACGACCTGGAGTACCTGGACCGGGCCGGGGCCGAGGACCTCACCGACCGGCTGGTCCGTCTGCTGGAGGAGGTGCCGGCCTCCCCCGACCGGCCGCTGGCGGCCTTCGAGGTGGTCGGTCCCGAGGAGCGGGCGGCGCTGCTGGCCGCGGGGACCGGCGTGCCGCTCCCCGGGGACGCGCCGCGGACCGTGGTGGAGGCGGTGCTGGAGCAGGCCGCGCGCCGGCCGGACGCCCCCGCGGTCGCCGACTCCGGCGGCGTGCTCACCTACGGCGAGCTGGCCGATCGGGCGCGGCGGACGGCCGCGGCGCTCGGGCCCGCGGCGGCGGGCGCGTGCGTGGGCGTGTGCCTGCCCCGCGACCGGTATCTGCCGGCGGCGCTACTGGGCGTGCTGCTGGCCGGAGCCGCCTACGTCCCGCTCGACCCCGGCCACCCGCTCCAGCGGCTCCGCCAGCATGTCGACGACTCCGGCGCCAAGCTGGTCGTCGCGGCGGGCGAGGGACTGGAGGTCGCCGACCGGCTGGGCTGCTCCGTCGTCGACCTGTCCGAGGCGGGTGCGGCGCGGACGGCGCGTGACGGGGCGGACGCGGCACGGACCACGCGGGAGACCGGACAGGCCGGTCCCGGCCTGCCGCCGGTGGGCCCCGACGGCCTTGCTTACGTGCTCTACACCTCCGGTTCCACCGGCACGCCCAAGGGCGTCGAGGTCACCCACGCCAACCTCGCCGCGTTCGTCGCCTCGATGCGGATCGCGCCGGGGCTGCGGCCGGACGACGTGATGCTCGGCCTGACGCCGTTCTCGTTCGACGTGTTCGGCTTCGACCTGTGGGTGAGCCTCTGCCACGGCATGCGGCTGGAGCTGCTGGGCCGCGACGACGCGCTCGACGGGCGGGCCGTCGCCCGGCGGGTCGAGGAGGCGGGCGTCACGCTGATGACCGCGACCCCGACCGCGCTGCGCATGCTGGTCGCCTCCGGCTGGCGCGGCGCGCACGTGCGCGTGGTCAGCATCGGCGAGGTGCTCGACGCCGCCCTCGCCGCCGACCTGCTGGAGCGGACCGGCGAGCTGTGGAACGCCTACGGCCCCACCGAGACCACGGTCTACTCCACCATGGCCCGCGTCACCGCCCCGGTCGGCGACCCGATCCCGATCGGCACGCCCCTGGCCGGGGAGCGCGCCTACGTGCTCGACCGGGCGGGCCGCGTGCTGCCCGCCGGGAGGCCCGGGGAGCTGTGGATCGGCGGCGCCGGCGTGGCCCGGGGCTACCGGGGCCGGCCGGAGCTGACCGCCGCGGCCTTCACCGACGACCCGCTGGGCGGCGGGCGCCGCTACCGCACCGGGGACCTGGCCCGCTGGCGGCCGGACGGCACGCTCGACTTCCTCGGCCGCCGGGACCGGCAGGTGAAGGTCCGCGGCCACCGGATCGAGCCCGGCGAGATCGAGGCCGCGCTCCGCGAGCACGTCGCCGACGCGGTCGTGAGCGTGCGCGGCGGCGACCATCTGGTCGGCCACCTCGCCGCGCCGCCGGGGACCGACACCGGCGCGCTGGAGCGGGCCCTGGCCTCCCGGCTCCCCGAGTACATGGTGCCCCGGCGCTGGGTGGTCATGGACGCGCTGCCCCTGACGGCCTCGGGCAAGGTGGACCGCACCGCGCTGCCCGAACCGGCGGGCGACGCCCCGCCGGCGCCGCCGGAGACCGAGGCGGAGCTGCTGGTCGCCGAGGTGTGGGCCGCCGTGCTGGGCCGCTCCGGTCCCGGTCCGGACGGCGGTCCCGGTGATCCCGGCGGCCCCGGCCCGCACCGCGGCTCCGGCGACTCCGGTGGCCCCGGCGGCCCCGGCGCGGACGGCGGCTCCCCCGCCCTCGGCATGCACGACGACTTCTTCGCCCTCGGCGGCCACTCCGCGACGGCCGCCCTCGTCGCGGCCCGGCTGGGCGACGCCCTGGGCCTGCGGGTGCCGGTGCGCCTGCTGTTCGAGGCGCGGACGCTGTCCGACTACGCCGCCCGCATCGAGGAGCTGCTCCTCGCCGACCTGGAGGAGACCCCGTGACGATCAGCGACGAGCGCCGCGGCGCGCTGGCGGCCCGGCTGGCGGCCGCGCGCCGGGCCGCCGCCCAGGCCGTCCCGGCGATCCCCGCCCGCCGGGCGGACGGCGGCCCCGCGCCCCTGTCCCCCGCCCAGGCCCGGCTCTGGTTCCTGTCCCAGCTGGACGACCTGGCCGCCTACAACGTGCCTGCCGCCGTGCGGCTGCGCGGCCCGCTGGACGCCGAGGCGCTGCTGGGCGCCGTGCGCGACCTCGCCGACCGGCACGAGGTGCTGCGCAGCCTGGTCACCGGCGACGGCGCCGTGCCGGTGGAGGCCGGCCGGGTCCCGGTCGCGGTCGAGGACCTCGCCGACCCCGGCCTGCTGGAGGCGCGGCTCCAGGACGAGCTGGCCCGGCCGTTCGCCCTGGAGTCCGAGCCGCCCGCCCGCGCCCTGCTGCTCCGCCTGCCCGGCGGCGACGAGCACGTGCTGGCGCTGACCGTGCACCACATCGCCTTCGACGCCTGGTCGCGGAACCTGGCCCTGGCGGAGCTGGCCGCCCTGTACGCGGCCCGGCTCGGCCTGGCCGAGCCGCCCGCGCCGCCGCAGGTGCAGTACGCCGACTACGCGGCGTGGCTGGCGGGGCGGCCGGAGGGCGACCTCGACTGGTGGACCGAGCGGCTGGCCGGCCTGCCGCCGGTGCTGGACCTGCCGGTGGACCGGGCCCGGCCGTCGGTCGCCGACTGGACGGGGGCGAGCGTCCCGGTCCGGCTGGACCCCGCGCTGACCGCCCGGGTCCGCGCGGCCGCGGCCGAGACCGGCTGCACGCCGTTCATGGTGCTGCTGGCGGTCTGGCAGGAGCTGCTGGGCCGGGTCTCCGGCACCGACGACGTGCCGGTCGGCGTGCCGGAGGCGGGCCGGCTCCACCCCGACACCGCGCGCATGCTCGGCTGCTTCGTCAACACGCTCGTGCTGCGCGGCGACCGGTCCGGCGAGCCGACCGGCCGCGAGCTGCTGGCCCGCACTCGCGGCGCCGTGCTGGACGCGCTCACCCACCGGGACGTGCCGTTCGAGCGGATCGTGGAGCGCCTGCACCCGGAGCGGAACCTCGCCACCACGCCGGTCTTCCAGGTGCTGCTCAACGTCCTGGACGACCCGCCGCAGGCGCTGGACTTCCCCGGCCTGGCCGCGGAGGCCGTGCAGGCCGCGCCGCGCACCGCCAAGTACGACCTGAACCTGGCCTTCGTCAACGACGGCGAGGGCTACGACGGCGAGCTGACCTACCGCACCGACCTGTTCCACGAGGCGACCGCGCGGCGCATGGCCGGCTGGTACCTGAACCTGCTGGAGGGCGTGCTCGCCGATCTGGACGCGCCGGCGGCGGCCGTGCCGCTGGAGCCGGTGACCGGGCCCGTCGCCGCGGGCACGCGGATGCCGATGGACCTGTCGCGGACGCTGCACGAGGTGATCGGCGACCGGATCCGGAGCACGCCGGAGGCGGTGGCCGCGGTGGACGCCGCCGGGTCGCTCACCTACGGCGAGGTGGACCGGCTGGCCGACCGGCTCACCCGCCACCTGGTCGCGGCCGGGGTCCGGCCGGACGAGCCGGTCGGCGTGCTGGCGGGCCGGCACACCGGGCTGGTGCCCGCGCTCCTCGGCGTGCTGCGGGCCGGCGGCGCCTACATGCCGATGGAGCCCGCCTACCCCGACGACCGGCTCGCCTACATGACGGAGACGGCCGGCGCGCGGATCGTGCTGGCCGACCGCGAGCACGCCGGCCGGGTCCCCGGCACGCTGGTCCTGCCCGACCTGCTGGCCGCCGAGCCGGACGGACCGGGCGGGCCGGGCGGGCCGGTGGAGGCCGGCGTCACCCCCGGCCACCTGGTGCACGTGATCTTCACGTCGGGCTCGACCGGTCGGCCCAAGGGCGTCGGGATCGAGCACCGCTCGGCCCTGCACTACCTGCACGGCGTGGCCGAGCTGGTGCCCGACTCCTACGCCTCCTACGGCGTGGTCTCCACGATCGCCTCCGACCTGGTGATGACCTGCCTGTACGGCGCGCTCACCCGGGGCGCCGCGGTGCACTTCGTCGACCAGGAGGCCGCCACCGACCCGGAGGAGTACGCCGCCTACCTCGAGGCCCATCCCGTCGACGTGGTCAAGATGGTGCCGAGCCACCTGGAACTGCTGGCCGCCCACGGCGACCTGGCCCGGATGCTGCCGCGCCGGCTGCTGATCCTGGCCGGCGAGGCGACCTCGTGGGAGCTGGCCGGGCGCATCCGCGCGGCCCGGCCCGACCTGGAGGTGCAGATCCACTGCGGGCCGACGGAGACGATGGTCTCGGTGCTCGGCGGCCGGGTTCCGGACGCCCCGGCGGGGGCGGGCTCGGTCCCGCTGGGCCGGCCGCTGCCCGGCGTCGAGTGCCACGTCGTCGACGCGGCGGGCCGGCCGCTGCCCGCGGGGGTCCCGGGTGACCTGTGGGTGGCGAGCCCCAGCCTGGCCCGCGGCTACCTGGGCCGGCCCGACCTGACCGCCGAGCGGTTCGTGCCCGACCCGGTGACCGGGACGGGCCGCTGCTACCGCACCGGCGACCGGGTCCGGCTGAACTCCGCCGGGCTGGTGGAGTTCCTCGGCCGGGTCGACGACCAGGTCAAGATCCGGGGCTTCCGGGTGGAGCTGGGCGAGGTGAAGGCCGCGCTGCAGGAGCAGCCAGGCGTCCTGGAGGCCGCGGTGCTGCCGGTCGGCGAGGGCCGCTCCCGGCGCCTGGCCGCCTGGGTGGCGCCCGCCTCGGTGGACCTGGCGGCGGTCCGGGCGGGGCTGCGCGAGCGGCTGCCCGACTACATGGTGCCACCCGTGATCGTCGTCCTCGACGAGCTGCCGCTCACCCCGCTGGGCAAGGTCGACCGGGCCCGCCTTCCGGTCCCCGAGGCGGTGCCCGCCGCGGAGCGGGTCGCGCCGGGCACCCCGACCGAGCGGCGGATCGCGGCGGTCTGGGCGGACGTGCTGGGCGTGGAGGACGTCGGCGCCGAGGACGACTTCTTCGCCCTCGGCGGTGACTCCTTCCGCGCCGTGCGGGCGGTCCGGGAGATCGACCCGGCGCTGCGGGTGATCGACCTGTTCACCCGGCCGACGGTCCGCGAGCTGGCCGCCCATCTCGACGGCGGCGCCGCCGCCGGGGCCGCCGCGGGGCTGCTGCACCGGCTGGCCGGTCCGCGCACGGCGAGCCGCACCGTGGTCTGCCTGCCGTACGGCGGGGGCTCTGCCGCCGCCTACCAGCCGCTCGCCGCCGAGCTGTCCCGGCTCTCCCCCGGTACGGCGGTACTGGCCGTGGAGCTGCCCGGGCACGACCCGGCCCGGCCGGACGAGGCGATGCTCACGCTGCCGGAGCTGGCCGGGCGGATCGCGGCCGAGCTGGACGGCGTGTCCGGCCCGGTCGCGCTGTACGGCCACTGCGTCGGCTCGGCCGCCGCGACCGAGGTGGCGCTCCGGCTGGAGGCGGCCGGGAAGCGGGTCGCCGGCGTCTTCGTCGGCGGCAGCTTCCCCGACGCGCGGCTGCCCGGCCGGCTCTCGGCCTGGTGGAACCGGCGCTTCCCCGCCCACCGGTGGGCCTCCGACCGGACGCAGCGCGACTTCCTGCGCATGCTGGGCGCGCTGGACGAGGACTTCGGCGACACCGAGGTCATGCTGCGCGGCCTGCGGCACGACGTGGAGCAGGCGCAGGCGTGGTTCAGCCACCGCCTGGAGGCCGGGTCCGGCGCGGGCAGGCTGAACGCGCCGCTGCTGTGCGTGATCGGCGAGCGGGACCGGGCGACCGAGCTGTACCAGGAGCGCTACCGGGAGTGGGGGGCGTTCGCCGGCCGGGTGGCGCTGGCCACGATCCCGAAGGCGGGCCACTACTTCCTCAAGCACCAGGCCGCCGACCTGGCCCGGCTGATCGACGGCCACCTGGAGCGCTGGTCCGGCGGCGACCTGCCCGAGCCGGCCGGGGAGGCCGAGGTCGCCGGGAGCGGCGCCCGCCGGGACCTGCGCCGCTTCTACACCGTCGCGGCCGGGCAGACGCTCTCGCTGCTGGGCGCGGCGCTGACCTCGTTCGCACTGGGCGTGTGGGCCTACCAGGAGAGCGGCCGGGTACTGGACTACTCCCTGGTCACCATGCTCGCCCTGCTGCCGTCGCTGCTGGCGGCGCCACTGGGCGGCGCGCTCGCCGACCGGGTGGACCGGCGGACGATCATGCTGGTCTGCGACGGGGTGTCCGCCGCGGCCACGGCCGCGCTGGTGCTGCTGCTCTGGCTGGGGCGGCTGGAGGTGTGGCAGGTCGGGATCGTCTCGGGAGTGCTCTCGCTGGTGACGGCCTTCCACCGGCCCGCCTACCTGGCGGCGGTGGCGCAGCTGGTGCCCAAGCCGTACCTCATGCAGGCCAACGCGCTGGCGAACCTCGGCACCGGCCTGGGCATGCTCATCGGCCCGCTGGGCGGGGCGGCGCTCATCACCGCGGTCGGGGTGCACGGCGTGGTCGCGGTGAACGTGGTCACGTTCCTGGCCGGGCTCGGCACGCTGCTGCTGGTCCGCTTCCCCGACCGGCTCTTCCACCGCCTGGAGGAGTCCTTCGTCCAGGCGATGGCCGGCGGCTGGCGCTTCCTCGTCCGGCGCCGCCCGCTGATGCTCATGATCGGGTTCTTCGTCGTGGAGAACTACCTGGGCATGCTCGCCGTGGCCGTCACGGTGCCCGCGGTGCTGTCGTTCAGCGACGCCGCGGGCGTGGGCACGGTGGCCGCGATGGAGGGCGTGGGCGCGGTGCTCGGCTCCCTGGTCATGGTGTTCTGGGGCGGGACCGAGCGGCGCGCGATCGGCATGGTCGGCTTCGTGGTCGGCTTCGGGGCGGGCATCCTGCTGATCGGCCTGTGGCCCTCGCTGCTGACGGCCGCCGTGGGCTCGCTGGTGGCGTGGGCGTTCCTGACCGTGCTGAACGCGCACTGGCTCGCGCTCATCCAGCTCAAGGTCGGGCTGGAGCTGCAGGGCCGGGTGCTGGCCACCAACCAGATGATGGCGGTGTCGATGACGCCGCTGGCGTTCCTGACCGCGCCGGTCCTGGCCGACGACGTCTTCGGGCCGCTGCTGATGCCGGGCGGCGCCCTCGCGGACACGGTCGTCGGCGACGTCGTCGGCGTGGGACCGGGGCGCGGCATCGGGCTGCTGCTGGCGCTCTGCGGCGCGCTGCTGATGCTCTGGGGCGCGCTGGGCCTGTGGTACCGGCCGCTGCGGCGGATGGAGGACGCGCTGCCCGACGCGGTGGCGGGCGCCGTGATCGCGGACGACCTGGACTCGGTCCAGGCCGAGGCCGACGCGGCCCTCGCCGGGGGACCCCGCCCGTGAGCGCGCCCGGCCGGGCCGGCCGGGCACCGCTCCCGCGGAGCGGGGCGGCGGACCGCCGCACGGATCACGCTCCGCGGAGCATGACGTGCCACCGCATAGATCACGCTCCGCGGGGCATGACGTGCCGCTGACACGCGCAGCCGCACATCTCACCAGGGGGAAGAACATGCTCGACGGCAAGACGATCGCGTTCCTCGTCGCTCCCGAGGGCACCGAGCAGGTGGAGCTCACCGAGCCGTGGCAGGCCGTACGGCAGGCGGGCGGCACCCCCCGGCTGGTCTCCACCCGGGGAGGGGAGATCCAGGCGTTCGACCATCTGGACCGGGCCGGCACCTTCCCGGTGGACGCCACGGTCGACGAGGTGTCCGCGGACGGCTTCGACGGGCTGGTCCTGCCCGGGGGCGTCGCCAACCCCGACTTCCTGCGGACCGTGCCCGGCGCCGTGCGGTTCGTCAGGGCGTTCTTCGACGCGGGCAAGCCCGTCGCCGCGATCTGCCACGCGCCCTGGACCCTCATCGAGGCCGACGTGGTGGGCGGCCGGGCGGTCACCTCGTGGCCGAGCCTCCAGACCGACCTGCGCAACGCCGGGGCGACCTGGACGGACCGCGAGGTCGTGGTCTGCTCCGGCGGCCCCAACGTCCTGGTCACCAGCCGCAGGCCCGACGACCTCAAGGCCTTCTGCGAGGCCGCCGTGGACGCCTTCTCCGCGTGAGCACGCGGGCCGATTAGCCCGCGTCCCCAGGGGCAGAGGGTGTGCAGGGTAATCGGGGAAGGAGGGGGCCGTGGAAGCCACCATCGCGTTGCGTCTGCCGCGCGACGCCGCGAGCGTTCCGGTCATCAGGCAGATGCTGGACTCGTCGCTGAACGCCCTGGGTGTGAAGGCGCAGATCCGCGACGACATCCAGCTCATGCTCTCCGAGGCGTGCTCCAACGTGATCAGGCACGCCACGGAGAGCGACGACTACCTGGTCCGCACCGAGCTCTCCCGCGGCCGCTGCCTGATCAAGGTCGTGGACGCCGGGAGCGGTTTCGAGTTCTCCGGCTCGCGCCAGGCCTCCCCGACCGCCGAGTCCGGCCGCGGCCTGCAGATCATGCGGGCGCTGGCCGACGACATCCACTTCGTCCGGCGGCAGGAGAAGGGCACGATCGTCTGCCTGGAGAAGACGCTCCACTTCGACGACGACGCCCCCGGCGCGTCACTGATCCTCGGCGATGAGCACCAGCTCCGATAGGGCGGCGCGGAGATGCTCGGTGATCGTCCACACGTCGGGGACCATCTCCCGGCAGGAGACCACGCCGACGTCCAGTGAGCCGTCGTAGGAGAAGACCGTGATGTTCAGGCCGCCGCTCATGTCGGTGATCACCGAGACGGGGTGGTAGGCCAGCAGCCGGGCCCCGCAGACGTACAGCGGGAACTGCGGGCCCGGGACGTTGGAGACCAGCAGGTTGATCGGCCCGGCGGCTCCGGCGAAGAAGTCGAACGCCGCCCGGGCGGCCAGCCCGGTCAGGGCCGAGGGCATCATGTCGCTGATCTGCTGGAGCCAGGGCGCCGGGGCGAGCGCCGAGCGGCTCTTGATCCTCCCCATCGCGTCCCGTACGGCCATCAGCCGCTCCACCGGGTCGGCGATCTGCGTGGCCAACTGCGTGATCATGAGGGTGACCTGGTTGCCGGTGCTCTGGTTTCCCGCGGCGCGCAGGGAGAACGGCACCCCGGCGACGAGCGGCCGGTCGGGCAGCGCGTCGTGCTTGAGCAGCCACTGGCGCAGCGCTCCCGCGCACAGGGTCATCACCACGTCGTTCACCGTGACGCCGAAGGCGTTCTTGACCCGCTTGACGTCCTCCAGCGGCAGCGAGACGAAGGCGAACCTGCGGTGGGCGCTGATCCGGCCGCTGAACGGGGTGCGGGGAGGCACCATCCGGGGCAGCGCGGGCCCGGGGTCCTGCCTGGTCAGCCTGCTCTCCAGGCCGCGCGTGACCTTGGAGACCAGGCCCGCGCCGGGAAGCTGCGAGACGATGGGGATCTCGTCCAGGTGCGGGACCGCGTCGGCGAGGAACCGGACGGCGTTCGCCGGGTTGGCGACGGTCTTCGCCACCCCCTTGGCGAGCATCTCCGCCGTGCTGATCCGCTCCGGCCGCCGGTCGGGGACGGGCGGCGGCGGGGATGCCTGCTCGGGTGAGATGTCGAGCAGCGCGGCGAGCACGTCGGCGCCGGTGACGCCGTCGACGGCGGCGTGGTGGACCTTGGTGTAGAGGGCCATCCGGTCGCCGGCCAGGCCGTGGATGAGGTACATCTCCCAGAGCGGGCGGCGCCGGTCCAGACGGCGGGCGTGCAGCCGCGCCACCTGCTCGCCCAGCTGCTCGTCACTGCCCGGCGGGGCCAGGGCGAGCTCGCGCACGTGGTAGTCCAGATCGACCCTGGGCTCCTCGACCCAGTACGGATGGTCCAGGCCGAACGGGACGAACGCCAGCCGTTCGCGCAGCGGCGCGGCCAGGTGGATCCGGCCGGACAGCAGGGAGAGCAGGTCGCCCCGGGTCAGCATGCCGTCCAGGATCGCCAGGCCGGCGATGTTCGCGACGGTCGTGTCGGTCTCGAAGTTCAGAAACTGCGTGTCGACCGCGCTGAGCTGCCGCATCGCCTACCTCCCGAAGGTCCGTGTCCCATCCTGCTCCCTGCCGGTTGCCAAGGCCAGCACCCCGAGCACGACAAGGGCGACGACGGAGATGACGAGCACCGCCAGCCCGGCGAGCCCGAGCACGATCACGACCGCCATGATGTCGCTGATCAACTGCCACACGGCGGGAACTGTGCCCGGCTGATCCACCGATATACCGGTTTCCACCGGGGCGAGACGGGGTTCTCACCTCCGGGTGCCATCGGACCGCGTCATGCCCTCTCAGGCGGGTAGGAGCGCGGCGGGCACCGGGACCTGGTGCGACCGGGTGCGCCGCTGCGGAGAAGCCGGCTCGTACCACGCGTCGCCGCCGTCCGGCTGCACCTCCACCCGGAATCGGCCGGCCGCCACGGAGGAGGCCACGGTGAGCGAACCGGTGAGGAGATCGGCCTCCTTCGTCAGGATCCCCTCGGGCTCGGCCACCAGTTTCGTGATCTGCCGGGCCGGGCCGGCCGCGCCGGCGGCGGGATCGGTCATGGCGGCCCCCACGTGACGGTGAGGGCCCGCGGGCATGCCCCGCGGGCCCGGCCGGGAAGCGACCGCCTTGGTCGCCGCGTCCGTGTCACGTCCCCGCCTACCCCGGGACCTGACCGGCACACCGGCGGCCGGTGCGGGTGGAGAGGCCGCTACTCCCCGGTGAGGCCGTCCACCGACTCCCGGAGGAGGTCGGCGTGGCCGTTGTGCCGCGCGTACTCCTCGATCATGTGGACCAGGATCCACCGCAGGCCGGGCGCCCGGCCGTCGGGCCAGGTGTGCCGGGAACGGCGCTCCAGGCCGCCGTCGGCCAGCGCCTCCTCGGTCAGGGCGCGGGAGCGGGCCACGGCGTCCCGCCAGAACCCGCGCAGCCACTCGGGCGGGTCCTCGGCGGCCGTGCGCCACTCCCAGTCGGGGTCGTTCTTCCAGTCCACCGTGTCCCACGGGGCCCGCCAGTCCAGCCCGTGCAGCGACCGGGAGAACCAGTGCTCCTCGACGTAGGCCATGTGCTTGAGCAGCCCGCCCAGCGTCATCGACGACGCCCCCACGGTCGCCCTCATGCCGGCGGCGTCCACCCCCGCGCACTTCCACTCCAGGGTCGCGCGCTGGTAGTCCAGGAAACCCAGGAGGGTGGCGGCCTCACCGGCCGCGAGGGGAGGCTCCGGACGACCCTGCTCGTCCAATTCGATCATGCATGGGAGTCTAGGTCCGGTCCGGCCGCCGGACCAGACCTCAGCGGCCCGGGCGCTGCAAGCCCGGGGTAACCCGCGTGCAAGCCGCAGGTTCTAGCTTTCCGGCATGTCCATACGACGACTTGTCCTCGGTGGCGCGGCGGCCACGGCGAGCGCCGCGCTGATGCTCCCGTCCGCCCCGGCCTCCGCCCAGGCGGGCACTCCGGTCCGTGCTCATGCCTCCGCCGTCCAGGAGGCGCCGGGCAAGGTCGCCAAGAAGCTGTTCGCCGCGTGGGGCGCCAGGGACCGCCGCGCCGCCGCGCGGGTGGCGACGCCGTCCGCGGTGAGGAGCATCTTCTCCTACCCCTACCGCACCCCGGACGAGTTCGCCGGATGCTCCGGCAACGTCTGCCGGTTCGTGCACACCAGCGTGAACGTGCCGGGCGGGCTCGACGGCTTCCTGATGGTCGTGTCCGGATCGAAGGTGACGAAGGTCTACCGCTCGCGTCACCTCACCACCCCGTCCGCCGCCGCCCGGCATCTGTTCACCGCCATGAGGCGGAACGACCGTCACCTCGCCCTGGAGATCGCCGGCACGTCCGTCGTGAACAGGCTGTTCCGGGTGAAGTACGACAAGCGCGTGGTCTACCACGACCAGGGCTGCTCGCCGGAGCCCAAGGGGTACGCCTGCGCCTACTCCTACGAGGGCGGCGCCCTGTTCATGCACGTCCACGGCTCGAAGACCACCGGTTACGAGGTCCGGTCGGTCAGCTACGTCGCGGACTGATCCGCGGCCGGACCGGCGGGGTCCCCGCCCGCCCGGCGGGGCCGCCGGGCGCGGGTGTGACCGGAGAGGCGGGAGCGGTCCGTGCCGGGGGTTTCCCGCCGGTCCCCGGCCAGCGTCTTTACGTTGTAGATCCAAACGGTGCGCCGGGGAACCGGCCGGCCATCCCCGGCCGGTCCTCCCCGGCCGGTCCTCCCCGGCCGGTCCTACAGCTCGTCGCGGATCCGGGCGAGGATCGCCGGGGTCTCCGAGGCGGGTTCGGCCGCCAGGCACAGGCGCTCCATCACCTCCAGGTAGCGCTCGACCTCCTCGCGCTTCTCCAGATAGACGGCGCTGGTGAGCTGCTCCAGGTAGACGATGTCGGGCAGGTCGGGCTGAGCGAAGCGCAGGACGCTGAAGGGCCCGCCGGCCGCGGCGTGGCCGCCGATGCTGAACGGCGCTATCTGCACGGTCACGTTGGGCAGCTCGACCGCCGCCAGGATGCGGTCGAGCTGACCGCGCATCACCTCGGCTCCGCCCAGCGGGCGGCGTAGCACCGCCTCGTCCAGCACCGCCCACAGGCGGACGGGGTCGGGACCGCGCAGCAGCCGCTGGCGCGCCATGCGCAGCCGCACCCGCTTCGCCACCTCCCGTTCGGGGGCGTCCGGGAAGCCGAGGCGGACGACGGCCCGCGCGTAGTCCTCGGTCTGCAGCAGTCCCGGGACGAACTGGACCTCGTAGTTGCGGATGAGGGAGGCGGACTCCTCCAGCCCGACGTAGGTCTCGAACCAGTGCGGCAGGACGTCGCCGTAGTTGTGCCACCAGCCGGGCTGATTGGCCTGCTCGACGAGGCCCAGCAGCGGGGCGCGCTCCTCGGCGTCCGTCACGCCGTACAGCGTGAGCAGGTCGGCCACGTCGTCCCGGCGGAAGCCCACCCTGCCGAGTTCCAGGCGGCTGATCTTCGAGTGGGAGGCGCGGATCGCGCGGCCGGCCTGCTCCATGGTGATGTCGCGGGCCTCGCGCAGGCGGCGCAGCTGCGCGCCGAGCACGATCCTGAGCACCGTCGAGCTCCCTCTGGACCGATCCAGGGGAACGGGGTCGGCGGGCTCCTGGCGGGCGGTGGCTCTGGTCATCGGCAGTCCTTCGTGCCCGGAATGCTGATCCGCGGCCGCCGACGGCGGCCTGCGCGGCCCTCACGGTACTCCCGCACGACCCTCCCGGCCAGAGAGAACTTCATTCTTCAACCATCTCAATCGATCAGGTCGTCGAACTCCCCGTCCTTCACTCCCCGGACGAAGGCCTCGACCTCTCCGCGCGTGTAGACCAGGGCCGGCCCCTCGGGGTCGCGGGAGTTCCGTACGGCCACCGCGCCGCCGGGCAGCCGGGCCAGCTCGACGCAGTTCCCGCTGGGATTACTGAAGCGGCTCTTGCGCCAATCCGCCTCCGCCAGCAGGCCCGCGGCCATGCCGTTACGCAGCTGATCCATCCTCGCCTCTCATCGCCTCAGGCAGGGGAACATTTGGATCAGCATAGACGTGTGCATATGCACATGCATCCGTACTTGCGTTTGCACATCACCAGATGCAAGATGAATCATGAGACACCCTGTTATGCGATCGCCGCCTCTCCCCCAAGGTCGCTGATGACTGGTTATCCACGGCACGACGTCGCTTCCGTCCGGGCAGAGATCGGCGGTTGGGAGCACTGGCTGTCGATGCTCGATCATCTGCTCCCCCCGAGCGGACTACCGCCCTGGTCCGGCGGGCACAGCCATCTCGACGAGCTCCAGATGGCGGTGCGGAGCCTGCGCGACGGCTCCTGCGCCGTGCGGACCGCCCGGGACTTCGCCACCGCCTCCCTGCGCGCCTGGGGTCTCCCCTTTCTGGTCGACGACGTCGCGCTCACGGTCTCCGAGCTGGTGACCAACGCCCTGCGCCACGGGGTCCGGAGCACCGGCCACTCCTCCGGCCGGCACGTGCGGCTCGTGCTGTGCGGCACGGAGCACTCGGTGCTGTGCGCGGTCACCGACCCGTGCGAGCAGGCGCCCTGCCTGCGGGACTTCGACGACGAGGCGGAGAGCGGGCGGGGGCTGCAGATCGTCCGGGGAGTCAGCCACATGTGGGGGTGGTCCCCCCTGGAGAGGGGCGGCAAGGCCGTGTGGGCGGCGTTCGTCCTGCCCGAGACGTACGGCGGGCGGCCTGCCCCCTGCCCCTGAGACGGGTCCGCCCGCGCCCGGCCGGGGCATGCGCCCGGGGGCCGGGCCTTGCGAGCCGCCCCGGGCCGCACCGCACGCCGGCCCCGTCTCCCGGGCCGCACCGCACGCCTGCCCCGTCTCCCGGGCCGCACCCGGAGCGCGCCCCGGTCGCGCCGGGACCGGCGCTCACCCGATCTCGACTCGGCGGACGCGGCGCTCACCCGATCTTGACGGTGATCTCCCCGCCGAGGCGGAAGCCCTCGCACAGCTCCAGGTCGTCGCCGCTCCAGAACCGGCCCGGGTCGTACCAGTTGGGACGCCGCCCGCCGGGCAGCAGTCCCATCTCCTCGTAGGTGACGGCCACGACCTCCGCGCAGTAGGCGCTCTCCAACCGGCTCTCCTCGCCGCCCCGCTTCAGGAGCCTGGGCAGCCGCCCGCGCGCCCACCGGCCGGCGAGCCGGGCCGTCGAGGGGAACGGAGTGCCGTCCAAGCGGGCGACGGTGCGCAGGACGGCGTCCTCCATGGCCGCGGTGACCTCCGGCTGGAGCTGGCGCAGCCAGGCCCGCTGGCCGTACCGGGTGGCCCAGACCTGCACGGCGTCGCGCAGGTCGTGCAGCTGCACGCCGCGCTGGTTGGTGCCCGACCACATGTCCGGCAGCGACCGGCCGAGTTCGGCGTGCCACATGAGCGGGGGCATGTCCTCGATGACCACGGACATGCCGACATGGTTGACCGGGCTGTTGGTCACGGTCTGGATGGCGCGGTCCGGCACCGAACGCCCGCGGAACAACCACACGTCGCCGGTCCGGGTCAGGTCGACCGCCTCGTCGAGGCTGATGCTCGTAACGGACATTCCCCTACCCTAAAGACATGCGCTGGTGGAAGGTACTCGGTCTGGCGGGAATCGCGGGCGTCGCGGCGACCGGAGTGGTGGTCGCCCGGGCGGAACGGCGGCGCCGCTCCTACACTCCCGACGAGATCCGCGAGCGGCTCCGCACCCGCCTGTCGGAGGCGGCGGAGTCGGCGGAGTCGGCGGAGTCGGCGGAGTCGGCGGAGGAACCGCCCGGGGGCCCGGCGGCGGAGCAGGCCCCGTGACACCGCTCAGTCCCGCCCGTGCGGGCGCGTGGCCCCGGCGGATCCGGCCGGCTCGGCAGGCCGCGGCCCGGCCGGCTCGGCGAAGACGTGCCAGGCGGCGGGCAGGACCGTCCAGCGCCTGCGGATGACCGGACCGGTCAGTTCGCCGTCGGCGTTCACCGGGACGGGACCGCCCGAGACGACCACCTCCCGTCCCCGGTCCGCGACCACCTCGCGCAGGTCCAGGTGGGTCCCGCGGCGCAGCCGCAGGGCGTAGACGAGCCTGGCCAGCGGCCCGGTCGCGGTGGCGACCACGACGTCCACCATGCCGTCGTCGGGCCGGGCCCGCGGGGTCAGCGGCGTGCCGCCGCCGATCGTGACGCCGTTGCCGACCGCCGCCATCAGGACGCGGCGGCGGCGGGCGAGCGGCCGGCCGTCCACCGTCACCCGCAGCCGCCAGCCCCGGCTCCGCACCCCCGCGAGCAGGCCGCCGAGCGGGTAGGCCAGTTTCCCGAGCACCGGTTTGAAGGGCGCGGCCCGCTCCGAGGCCTCCGCGCCCGCGCCGAGGTGGACCGCGTTGACCACGATCCCGCCGTCGTCGTCCACCAGCAGGTCCATCGGACGGCGGTGCCCGGCGAGCACCACGCGGGCCGCCCGCTCGGGGTCGAGCGGGAGGCCGAGCGCGCGGGCGAAGTCGTTGCCGGTGCCCAGGGGGACGAGGCCCAGCGTGCGCTCGCCGAGCTCGCCGCGGCGGTGGAGGGCGGCGACGGCCACGTGGAGCGAGCCGTCCCCGCCGAGGACGACCACGTCGCGGCCGGGGCAGGCGTCCAGCGCCCGGTCCAGCCCCCCGCCCCCGTCGCCCCCGTCGCCCCCAGTGCTCACCTCGGCCACCTCGGCGCCCGCGCACAGCGTGCCGAGCGCCGCCTCCACGGCGGCCTCCCGCGCGCTCCCCGCGCCCCGGTTGCAGATCACCAGCAGCCCGGCCATGCCGTCCTCCCCGCGCTCGTCCCGTCCGCCCGGTCGCGCCTTCCACCCGACCGTCCAGCGGCCTCTGCCCCCGGAGGCGCCGGACAAGCTCGACGTCCCCGGCGGGCTCCCCGGTCGCGCGCCGTCCGCACCCCGCCCGGGTATCGTCCGCACCCCCGTCCGCGTGCCGTCCCGTACTCCGGCCGCGTGCCCCTCCACGGCTCCGGAGCCCCATGACTCCGGGGCTCTGGGGACTCCGGCCGGGTGTCTACCGCCGCGGGCCCACGCCCAGGGCCGGGGCCAGCTCCGCCAGCTGGGCCACGCCGGCGCCCAGGTCCGGCGGGAGCGGCTGGAGGGCGACATGGTCGGCCCCGGCGTCCAGGTGCTCGCGCACCCGCGCCGCGACGGCGCCCACGTCGCCCCAGGCGACGATCGCGTCCACCAGCCGGTCGCTCCCGCCTCCGGCCAGGTCGTCGTCACCGAACCCGAGGTGGCGCAGGTTGCCCGCGTAGTTCGGCAGGCGCAGGTACGGCTCCATGTGCGCGCGGGCGATCCGCCGGGCCCGGTCCGGGTCGCGCTCCAGCACGAAGGCCTGCTCCGGCGCGAGGATCCGGCCGGTCCCGAGGATCTCCCGGGCGGTGGCGGTGTGCTCCGGCGGCACGAAGTAGGGGTGGGCGCCGTCGGCCTTGTCGCGGGCGAGCTCCAGCATCCGGGGACGGAGGGCGGCGAGCAGGCGGGGCGGGGCCGGGTCGGCGGCGATCAGGTCGGCGGCGGCCCGGTCCATCGCGTCGAGGTAGGCGCTCATCGCCGCGACGGGACGGGTGTAGTCGTGGCCGCGCCGCTCGACCAGCGGGGCGTGGCTGACGCCGACGCCCAGGGCGAACCGTCCCGGGTAGGCCTCGCCGAGCGCCGCCGAGGCGGCCGCCATCGCGGTCGCGTCCCGCGCCCAGATGCTGGCGATCCCGGTGCCGACGGTGATCCGTTCCGTGGCCGCCAGCAGAATGGCCCCGGCGGTGAAGGCCTCCCTCGTGCCGGGGGCCTCGCCGTACCAGAGCGCGTCATAGCCGAGCGCCTCGAGCTCCGCCGCGGCCCGCCGTACGGCCTGCGCCGGGGCCCGCCCGAGCAGGGGGTGCCACACGCCGATCCGTCCGATGCCCATGTCCGTCTCCGATCCGGTCCGGGTAAACTGTTCGATCGAGATGGAACAGTACACGAGAGTTCGACGAACATCGAACACCTTCCGCCCTCCGGCCCACGTCTCCCCCGCGGAGGTGGCGCTGCAGACGGCCCTGGACGCTCTGGCCGACCCGGTCCGCCGGCTGATCGTGCGCGAGCTGGCCGGCTCCCCCGACTGGAGCCGGGCCTGCGGCACCTTCGGCCACGTGCCCGTGGCCAAGTCCACCCTCAGCCACCACTTCGCCGTGCTGCGCAACGCCGGCCTGCTCGAGCAGCGGGATGAGGGAGCCCGCCGGCTCAACCGCCTGCGCCGCGACGAGTTCGAGGCCCGCTTCCCGGGCCTCCTCCCCCTCGTCCTGGCCGAGGCGGACCCGTCCGGACCGCCGGAGGACACCGGGGACGCCCCGGCGTGACCGCGTGGCCTCCCGGCGTGACCGCGTGGCCTCCCGGCGCGACCGCGTGGCGTCCCGGCGCCGCGCCCCGGCTCCGGAATGATCGCTCCGAGTTCGACGGAAACGCCTTTCGGCGGGTATGTGAGCTTCTGTCGCTGACGATTTCGAGGAGACGCCGATGACGCACGAGCGTGCCGGGCAGCCCGCCCGGCCGTCCGACCTGGTGGACGTGGCCCGGCTGGTGACCGCCTACTACAGCCTGCACCCCGACCCGGCGGAGCCGGGGCAGCGGGTGGCGTTCGGCACGTCCGGGCACCGCGGCTCGGCGCTGAACGCCGCCTTCAACGAGGACCACATCCTCGCCACCAGCCAGGCCATCGTGGAGTACCGCGCGATGCACGGGGTCGACGGGCCGCTCTTCCTCGGGGCCGACACGCACGCCCTGTCCGAGCCCGCCCGGGTCTCGGCGCTGGAGGTGTTCGCGGCCAACGGGGTGACGGTCATGGTCGACGACCGCGACGGCTACACCCCGACGCCCGCGGTCTCGCACGCGATCCTCACCTGCAACCGGGGGCGGACGAGCGGGCTCGCCGACGGCGTGGTCGTGACGCCCTCGCACAACCCTCCGGGCGACGGCGGCTTCAAGTACAACCCGCCGCACGGCGGTCCCGCCGACACCGACGCCACCTCCTGGATCCAGGACCGGGCCAACGCCCTGATCGCCGGCGGGCTGAAGGAGGTCCGGCGGCTGCCGTACGCCAGGGCGCTGGCCGCCGAGACGACCCTCCGGTACGACTTCCTCGGCTCCTACGTGGACGACCTGCCCGCGGTGGTGGACCTGGAGGCGATCCGCGCGGCGGGGGTGCGCGTCGGCGCCGATCCGCTGGGCGGGGCGAGCGTGGCCTACTGGGGCGAGATCGCCGAGCGGCACCGGCTGGACCTGACGGTGGTCAACCCGCTGACCGACCCGACGTGGCGTTTCATGACGCTCGACTGGGACGGGAAGATCCGCATGGACTGCTCCTCGCCGTACGCCATGGCCTCGCTGATCGCGAACCGGGACGCCTTCGACGTCTCCACCGGCAACGACGCCGACTCCGACCGGCACGGGATCGTCACCCCCGACGGCGGGCTGATGAACCCCAACCACTACCTCGCCGTGGCCATCTCCTATCTCTACGCCCACCGGCCCGGCTGGCCCGCCGGCGCCGGGGTCGGCAAGACGCTGGTGAGCAGCGGCATGATCGACAGGGTCGCCGCGGACCTGGGCAGGCCGCTGGTGGAGGTACCCGTCGGGTTCAAGTGGTTCGTGCCGGGGCTGCTGGACGGCTCGCTGGGCTTCGGCGGGGAGGAGAGCGCGGGCGCCTCCTTCCTGCGCCGCGACGGCGAGGCGTGGACCACCGACAAGGACGGGCTGATCCTGGCCCTGCTGGCCGCGGAGATCATCGCGGTCACGGGCCGCTCCCCCAGCGAGCACTACGCCGGCCTGGCCGAGCGGTTCGGCGCTCCGGCCTACGCCCGGGTCGACGCCCCGGCGACCCGGGAGGAGAAGGCCGTGCTGGCCAGGCTCTCCCCCGCTCAGGTCCCCGTCGGCGCCCTGGCCGGCGAGCCGATCACCGAGGTGCTCACCGCCGCGCCCGGCAACGGCGCCGCCATCGGCGGGGTCAAGGTCTGCACCGCCAGCGCCTGGTTCGCCGCCCGGCCCTCCGGCACGGAGGACGTCTACAAGATCTACGCCGAGTCCTTCAAGGGACCGGAGCACCTGGCCGAGGTGCAGCGGGAGGCCAGGGAGCTGGTCGCGGCCTCGCTGGGCTGAGCGACTGGGCTGAGCGCCGCCTCGCCGGGCCGAGCGACTGGGCTGAGCGCCGCCTCGCCGGGCCGAGCGACTGGGCTGAGCGCCGCCTCGCCGGGCCGAGCGGCCGCCCCCGCCCGGCCCCACCGGGCTCCGGGCGGGGGCGGGCCGCCCGGAGCCCGCAGGTGAGGCGTGTCCCGCCCGGAGCCCACCGGTCGAACCGGATGCCCGCACCGGCCTCCTCCGATCAGACCGGGATGCCCGCTCCTCCGATCAGACCGGGATGCCCGCGGTGACCTTCCCCGCGTCTCCCCCCACCGGGACCTCCCCCGCGAGGACGGCGGGGAGCACCAGCGGCGCCTTCCCCGCCACCGCGTCCGCGGCCCCGCCCGAGATCCGCCCGGCGACCTGATCGGCCGTCCTCCCGGGGATCTTCTCCGGGATCCTGCCCGCCACGACGTCGAGGACCGGTTCCGGCGACCGCGCCGCGCACAGCGCCGTCACCGCCCGGCGGAGCCGGTCGCGCATCTCCGGGTCGGCGAGGCGGCCGGTGTCGTCGAACCACGGGGCGGCCGGGGAGGCGGGCAGGTCGGCGCCGCGCACGACGGCCCCGGTGACGTCGAGCAGCCGCCGCAGCTCGGTCTGCGTCCACATCGCCTCGTGCGGGCGGACGCAGGCGGTGACCACGGCGACGGGCTTGCCCAGCAGGACGGCGTCCGCCGCCGGAGAGGACGCCCATGCCAGCGCGTGGAGCAGCTGGACCGGCAGGACGCTGTGCTCCGGGGCGGTGACCAGCAGGCCGTCCGCCCCGGCGAGGAGGGCGCAGAGCCCGGCCGCGGGAGGCGGGAGCGGGCCACCGGTGCAGGCGGGGATCTCTCCGAGCCCTGTCCACGCCGTGAACTCCGCCGAGGCGGGCAGCTCCCGCGCCGCCGCCTCCAGCAGCCGCCCGACGTGCGCCGCCGGTCGCAGGCTCCCCGCGATCCCCACGATCTTCATCCCCGACTCCCCTCCCTCGTACGACGTCAGGGCGCTTGTGCCCTGGGAAGGGGGTTACGAACGTGATCGCGAGTACCGATACTGCATGAAGGGGCTATTTCGCAGCAAAGGGGCATATGTTGCATATGCACCCCCTGTGACCTGCGCTCGGAGGGCCGGGCCTGCGGGCCCGGCAACGCCGCCTCCGGACCGCGCCGGGACTCCCGCAGGGGGTCGGCAGGGGGTCGGCAGGGCTCCAGCGGGGGTCCGGCAGGGAGCCGGCGTGACAGGATCCCTGGCATGACTGAGTCCTATCCTCCGATCGAGCCGTACGACCACGGGATGCTCGACACCGGCGACGGCGACCTCGTCTACTGGGAGGTCTGCGGCAACCCCGACGGCAAGCCCGCTCTCGTCGTGCACGGCGGGCCGGGAGCCGGGTGCTCGACGAACGTCCGGCGCACCTTCGACCCGGAGCGCTACCGGATCGTCCTGTTCGACCAGCGCGGCTGCGGACGCAGTCTGCCGCACGCGAGCGACCCCGCCACGGACCTGAGCCGCAACACCACCCACCACCTGATCGACGACATGGAACGGCTCCGCGAGCACCTCGGCATCGACCGCTGGCTGCTCTACGGCGGCTCGTGGGGGTCCACGCTGATCCTCGCCTACGCCGAACGGCACCCGCAGCGGGTCTCGGAGATCGTCATCCCCGCCGTCACCATGACCCGGCGCTCGGAGATCGACTGGCTCTACCGGGGCGTCGGCCGGTTCTTCCCCGCCGAGTGGGAGCGTTTCCGCGACGGCGTGCCCGAGAAGGACCGCGACGGCGACACCTTCGCCCTCCTCGCCGCCTACGGTCGTCTCCTCGCGGATCCGGACCCGGCCGTGCGGGCGAAGGCGGCGGCCGACTGGCTGGCCTGGGAGGACGCGGTGATCTCCCAGGAGAGGAACGGCAAGCCCGGCGCCTACGGCGACCGCCCGGACCGCGACGCGCTGGCGTTCGTCCGGATCTGCGCGCACTACTTCTCCAACGGCGCCTGGCTGGAGGAGGACGAGCTGCTGCGCGGCGCGGAGCGCCTGGCGGGCATCCCCGGCGTGCTGATCCACGGCCGGCTCGACATGGGCGGCCCGCTGGTCACCGCCTGGGAGCTCGCCCGCGCCTGGCCCGGCGCCGAGCTGATCGTCGTCGAGGACTCCGGGCACACCGGGAGCGACACGATGCGCACGCGCATCCTCGACTCGATCGACCGGTTCGCCGGACAGGGCCGGGAGAACAGTCCCATGTAGAGATGTTTCGCGGCAGGATACGCTCCTCGAGGAAACCTGCATCAGGAGGTCCGGTGACGGCGCTGGTCGTCGGGATCGACGGGGGCGGTACGGGCACCCGCTGCGTGGTGGCGACGCACGGCGGCGAGGTGGCCGGGCGGGGGCACGCCGGCGGATCCAACGCCCTGTCGTCCGCCGCCCCGGAGGCCGCCCTGCGCACCGCGCTCCGGGCCGCGCTCGGCGGCCTGCCCGCGGACCGGGTCACGGCCGGCGTCTTCGCCCTGGCGGGGTCGGGCCCGGCGGGCGAGCGGGCCGGAGCCATGGTGGCCGAGGTCTGGCGCGCCTGCGGGCTGGCGGGACCGCCCGTGGTGGTGCCCGACACGCTCGCCGCCTTCGCCGGGGCCACCGCCGAACCGTCCGGGACGGTCCTGGTCGCGGGCACCGGAGCGGTGGCCACCAGGGTGACGGAGTGGCGCCTGACCGCCCGGGCCGACGGCTACGGCTGGATCGTCGGCGACGAGGGGTCGGGTGTGTGGATCGGGCGCCGGGCCGTACGGGCCGTGCTGGCCGCCCTCGACGGCCGGGCCGGGCCCACCGCGCTCCGCGACGCGGTGCCGGGCGGCGGCGTGGCCGAGCGGATCGTGGACGCCGTCCACACCGGCGTGGCCGAGGCGGGACCCGCGTGGCTGGCGCGGCTCGCCCCCGCGGTGGAGGAGGCCGCCCGGGCCGGTGACGCGGCGGCTCTGGACATCGTCCGGGAGGCGGCCGGGCGGCTGCTCGCCGCCGTCCGCGCCCTCGGGCCCTCCCCCGGGCCGCTGGTGCTGGCCGGATCCCTGCTGAGCGAGCCCACCCTCCTGGCCGAGCTCGTGCGCGGCGGGCTCGGCGGCCCGGGGCTCACCGTGCTCACCGCCCGCTCCGGCGACGCCGGGGCCCGCGGGGCCGCCGCCCTCGCCCTGCGCCGTTCCCGTCCCGGCGCCCCCGCCCCGGTCTCCGCCCACCGGCGGCTGATCTCCTGATCCGTCCGCGGCCCCTCCCGGGGGCGGGAACCGCTGCCGGGAGGGGCGCGGTGCGTGCGTTCAGTCGACGACGGCGCCGCCGGTGAGGTTGACCTCGGTGGCGGTCATCGTCGCGGCGCGGTCGGAGGCGACGAAGGCGGCGACGTTGGCGACGTCTTCGAGCCGCGGCCGGCGGTGGAGCAGGGTCACGTCCGCCTCCGGGTCGTCGCCGGACGGATCGGGTGAGCCGGGAGAGAGGAGCCAGCAGACCCGGATTCCGTACGGGCCGAGTTCGCAGGCGAGCTGACGGCACAGGCCCGCGAGGGCGGACCAGGCCACGTGGGAGCCGCCGAGGCTGGGGATGGCCTCCCGGCCGCCGCCCATGGCCAGGATCACGCCGGCACGGCGTCCGATCATGTGGCGGGCGACGGCGGTGGCCAGGATCAGATGGGTGGTGACCGCCTTGGTGACGGGGCGCAGCACGTCGTCGTCGGCCATGTCGATCAGCGGTGTGCCGTGCAGGTCGTCGTTGGACGTGGCGTTGAAGGCGATGTCGATGCCCGCGGAGCGCTGGGCGACGGCATCGGCGTGCTGCTCGACCGCCGCCCGGTCGGTCGCGTCGAGTGGGGCGACCTCGACGCGCCCCCCGGCCTGGGAGATGGCGTCGGCCAGGTCCTCCAGGGGGCCGCGGGTGCGTCCGGCCAGGTGGACCGTGGCGCCTTCGCCGGCGAATACGCGGGCGACCGCGGAGCCGATCGCTCCGGCGCCGCCGTAGACGATGGCGGTCTTGTTCTCCAGCAGCATGACGGCCCCTTCGGCACGTATGGGCTGTGATCGATGCGGGAAGGCGGCTGATGGTCGCGCGGGTACCGGTCGCGTGGTTCCGGCCGGGCCCGGTGCCTTCCCGGGTACCCGGTGCGGCCGCGAGCGAACCCGGCGCCGTGGGCGGATCCGGCCGTTCGCACGCGCCGACTCCGGCCTCCCACGGCTCCGGGCGCTCCGCCGCCGGTCCGCGCGTCACGCTCTGCCACACCCGTCATCGGGAGCAGGCCGGACCCGGCAGTCGTCGGCGGCTCACGCGGAATCGGTGCCGGCGGTTCCCGCCCCTCGGCCGCCGGTCCGCTTCACCGGGTCCGGGCCCGGATCGTCCCGCGGGTCCCTCCCGGTCGACCGTCCGGCCGGGGGGAGGCTCGGGAGGTCCCCGATCAGGGAGGCGCCGAGCGCGGTCGTCGTGTACACGACGGTGCGCCCGGCCCGCTCGCGTGCGACCAGCCCGCTCTCGCGCAGCACGCCGAGGTGCTGCGACACCGCGCTGGGCGTGACCCCCAGCGCGCGGGCCAGCTCCGTCGTCGTGGCGGGAGAGCGCAGCGCCTCCAGCAGTTCGGCCCGCGCCCGGCCGAGCAGCCGGACCGCGCCGCCCGCCGGCGACCGGGTTCCCGCGGTCCACAACGCGCCGACGCCCCGTGCCGGGTAGCGCACGGTGGTCTGCGTGGACGTGCTCTTCTTGATCATCACGTGGGGCGGGCCGAGCACGACGGGCATGAGGACCAGTCCGCCCGGGCCGCGGTCGACCACGTGCTCGGCCCGCCAGTGCGTCCCGTGCAGCAGCAGCCGGCCGTCGCGCCACCGCAGGTCCGGGTGCAGGCCGGCGAAGAGCCTTTCGGCACCGCCCGCCGCCGGCTGTCTGGCGCGGTGGACGACGTCCGCGTCCAGGACGGCCCGGATCCGCGGCCAGTGCGGCGCGATGAGCAGGTCGTGCGCCGCGCGCAGTTCCGCGGCGACCGCCCGCAGGCCCGCCGCCGGGTGCGCGGCGAGCGCGGCGGCGGCGCCGGGAAGCCGTCCGCCGAACACGCGCCGGAGACTGGCCCGAACCTGAGCAGGCGTCGTCGCCTGCAGCGCGGCCAGGTCGTCGTCGATCGACGCCGCCGTGCCGCGCGGGGCGGGGACGAGGAACTCCGGCCAGCTCGGCCGGTCGTTCACCAGCAGCGGCCAGGTGCGCGGCAGCTCGAGGGGATGGCGGGCGAGCTCGTCGCACGCCCACCGCAGCCACCGCAGGTTGAGCGGATTGCGATGACGGCCGCTCAGCTGCTGCAGGCCGGCCACCGTCTCCGACAGCGGCGAGATCGCCAGCCGCGTCGCCGCCAGTTCGGCCACGCCCAGATCGACCCGCAGAGCCATGCACCGACTATGTAGCAGCAGGCTGAAAGCTGTCACGGCCATGGCCGGGACCGGAGGATGCCGGGCATGGAACCGGACGCGACGCGGGCCGCCGCGGAGCCCCGCCTGCCTGCCGCCTACTGGCGGTTGTGGTGGGCGACGGGTGTCAACGCCGTCGGTGACGGCGCGTTCGCCGCCGCGGTCCCGCTGCTGGCCGCCGCGGCCACCCGCGACCCGCGGCTCGTGTCGCTCGTCTCCGCCGCGGCGTACCTGCCGTGGCTGCTGCTGTCGCTGCCCGCCGGCGCGCTCGTCGACCGCTACGACCGCGCCGGCCTCCTGTGGCGCTTCCAGGCGGTGCAGGCCGTACTCTCCGCCGTCCTCGCGGTCCTCGCCGCCTCCGGCCGCCTCGGCGTCCCGGTGCTGGCGGCCGCGGCCTTCGGGCTGGGGGCCTGCGCGGTCGTCTCCGCCAACGCGGCGCAGGCGATCGTGCCGGACCTCGTCGCCACGCCCCTGCTGCACCGGGCCAACGGCCACCAGCAGACGATCACCACGCTCGGCTCCCAGTTCCTGGGACCGCCGATCGGCGGCCTGCTGTTCGCGGTCGCCGCGGCGGCGCCGCTCGGGATGGACGCCGCCTCGTTCGCCCTGTCCGCCGCGCTGCTGGCGACCCTGCCCCGGCGCAGGCGCCACCCGGCCGAGCACCCGCCGATGCGCACGGCGATCGCCGACGGTCTTCGCTGGCTGGCCCGCCACCGGCTGCTGCGCGCCCTCGCCGTCCTGCTCGGCGTCAACACCTTCTGCGCCCAGCTGGGCAACGCCACCCTCGTCCTGCTGGCCACTCGGGAGCTGGGCCTGGACGCGCGCGGCTACGGCCTGCTGCTGGCCGGCGCCGCGCTCGGCAGCGTGCTCGGCGGCCTGACCGGCGCGCGCGTCATCGGCAGGGCCGGGGTGCTTGCGGCGCTGCTGGCCGGGCTCGCGGTGAACGCCGTCGTCTTCGTCGGGATCGGGCTGAGCCCGGACGCGACCGTGCTCGGCGCCCTGCTGGCCGTCAACGGCTTCGCCGTCACGCTCTGGAACATCGTGACCGTCGGTCTCCGCCAGCGGCTCGTGCCGCCGCCGCTGCTCGGCCGGGTGGGGAGCGTCTACAAGATGATCGGCTGGGGCCTGATCCCGCTCGGCGCGCTGGCCGGCGGGCTGGTGGCGCACGCGTTCGGGCTGCGCGCGCCGTACCCCGTCGCGGGTGCGCTGCGGGGGATCGCCCTGATGATCGCGACGCCCGTGCTGATCCGCGCCCTCCGCGACCGGTGACCCGCCACGTCCGGTGACCCGCCACGCCGTCCCGTCGCGGCCAGCACTCGCCAGAATGAAGGAAGTCCGGCCTGTGCGACGGCTGGTTCTCGATACGCGCCGCGTGCTTGCGGGTCGAACCGAGTACGGCCTGCACCGTACGGACCTTCCTCTTTTCGAGAGGTCACTTGATAGGGATGAGGCGACGGTCGACGGCCGGGAAGGCCAGAAGTGCGCAGTCACAGGCGACATGGGCGAAGACCGGTGCCGACGGCCGATATGGTCGCTGCCCGCGGCACCACCAGCGCGGCCGTGACCACCGCCGCGCCGCTCACCGGCTCCGCGCTCCGGCCCGGACGCGCGTGCCGCGGCGGGCTTTCAGGTGACGGGCCAGTTGCCGGGCCAGATGAGCGGCGTCGCGGCCGACGCCGCGCAGGGTGTTGGAGGCGGGGGTGCGCTGCCATTCCAGGCCGAGGAAGCCGAGCCCGGGATGGGTGAGCGACACTCCGCCTCGCTGGCGGGGACGGCCGGCGGCGTCCAGGATGCCGAGGGCGCGCAGGTAGGGCAGGTGGGGCCGGTAGCCGGTGGCGAAGATGACCGCGTCGGCGTGCTCGCGGGTGCCGTCCGCCCAGATGATCTGGTCCGCGCCGAAGCCGGTGAACATCTGCCTGCGGCCGATGCGGCCGGAGGCCAGGGCGCACCGGTAGCGGCCGTCGTCGAGTACCGGCGCTCCGGGCGGGGAGCCGGCTCGGCGAGCGGGCAGGCGGTCGAAGCCGGTGACGGCGAACCAGAAGTGCAGATCCTTACCCAGAGGTCGCTGGCCGACGAAGCGGATCGGGGCGCGGGTGGCCAGGGTGACCTCGGCGACATCCGCGAGGTCGTGGGCGATCTGGACCGCGGAGTTGCCGGCCCCGACGACCGCGACGCGCTTGCCCGCATACGGGGACGGCTCCCGGTAGGCGGCGGCGTGCAGGATCTCCCCGGGGAAATCGTCCTGCCCGGGCAGGACGGGCAGGCGCGGGTTTCCGAAGGAGCCGCTGGCCGCGATCACCGCCGGGGCGGGCAGCACCGTGCCGTCGGCTAGCTCGACGGTGAAGGCGCCGCCTTCGGCCCGTACGGTGGTGACGCGGGTGCCGGTGCGGATCTCGGCGTCCAGGCGGGAGGCATAGCGCCGCAGGTAGGCGGCGACTTCGTCGCGGTGCGGGTAGCGGTCGGGGTCGCCGTCGAAGCCCATGCCGGGCAGGGCGCTGTAGCGGGCCGGGGAGAACAGCGCGAGGCTGTCGTAGTAGGCGGGCCAGGAGCCGGCCGCGTGTGCTCCGGCCTCCAGCACCAGCGGGCGCAGACCGGTTCGGAGCAGGG
>NZ_JBHSBM010000034.1:0-49452 GCF_042650625.1 Planomonospora corallina | reverse complement strand
CCCCCACGACGGCGACATCGAAGGAAGAGGTCATGACGCCGCATCATATTCTCAAATCCAGAAATGACAATACGATGCGGTAGAATCGGACCATGGCCATGAACGACGGGATCGAGTTGACCGAAGCGGCGCGCGGGCTGCTCAAGGCGCTGGCCAGTGACACCCGCCAGCAGATCCTGATGCTGTTCGCGGCCGGGGCCGAGCTGACCGTGGGCCAGGTCGCCGAGCGCCTGAACCTGGCCCAGTCGGCGGCTTCCACCCACCTGGCCACGCTGCGCGACGGCGGAGTGCTGGCCTCCCGGCGGGAATGGAAGACCGTTCACTACCGGGCTGATGCGCAGCGCATCGGCCAGGCACTGGTGGATCTGCAGGCATGCCTGCGCGCCTGTTGCCCGCCGGACGACCGCTCGCCGGAGACGTGCACGTGAGGCCGGGGCGCTCCACGCCCGGGGCGCCGTCCGGTCAACCGTCGCACGGGCACGCTCCCGCGGGCCGTACCTCGCTCACCTGTCCCCGGGCGTCGACGGCGACCTGGCAGCAGGCCAGCAGCAGCGTGCGCAGCCGGGCCCGGGCCCGCTGGATGCGGGACTTCATCCCCGGAACCGAGAGTCCGAGCCGCCGGGCGGCCTCGGCCTGGGTCAGCCCTTCGTAGTCGACGAGCGTGATGGCCTGGCGGTCGCGTTCCGCCAGCCGCTCCAGCATCGGTGCCAGGCATCCGGCCAGTGCGCTCAGGGCGCCGGGGCCGGCCGTCTCGCCGATCAGGCTGCGGTCGAAGGCGGTTCGGGCCTGGGCCTGCCCGGCTCGGGCGACCGCGCGGTGGTGGTCGGTGATCGCGTTGCGGGTGATCTGGTAGACCCATGCCTCCAGCCGCCCGGTCTCGCGCGGGCCGGCGGCGGTTCGGCTGATGCGCATCAGCACCTCCTGGACGATGTCCTCGGCGTCGGCGGGCCGGTCGATGCGGGCGGCGACGAAGGCGACCAGCCGGGAGCGCAT
This sequence comes from Planomonospora corallina, assembly GCF_042650625.1. Classification (NCBI taxonomy): domain Bacteria; kingdom Bacillati; phylum Actinomycetota; class Actinomycetes; order Streptosporangiales; family Streptosporangiaceae; genus Planomonospora; species Planomonospora corallina. The sequence goes on along the minus strand of NZ_JBHSBM010000034.1, from coordinate 48,459 downwards.
CTGCGCGACCGCCGTCGCGGAGCCGGTACGTGGTGCCACGGTCCTGGTCCTCCTGTGTGCCCGGGACCGGGCCGACCGGCCCCGGGTCTGGTGCGGGTGTTACCGGCAGCCGCAACTGCCGGGCGCCTGGGCCGGGGCGTCGGTGGCGATGCCTGCCAGGGTGCCGCAGCAGGCGCCCTTGTCCTCGGGCGCGCAGCAGGTCTGCAGCGCAGAAGTCGAGCAGCATGCCTCGGCGGATGCCTGAACCTCGGTGCCCGCAGCGGTCGCGCTGGTGGTGCCGGTCGTGGTCATGGTGGATCCTCCGTCTCAAAGGGGCGACTCACTGAGGTAGACGGTGGATCCGGGAAAAGGATGCACCTGTCGCACCCGCCCGCTCAGGTCACCACCTAATTTGACATCCCTCTAATCAGAGTGGCAGGCTGAGCACTGCTTAGACAAATTTCGAAACAAGAGGTGTGAGATGCGCTTCCTGCTGCGCCGCCGTCCGGCTCCCGCGACGCCCGCGACCGTCTCCTTCGACGAGGCCACCGGCACCGTCTGCGACCGCGTCTGCCGGGCCGACGCCGTGCTGGAGCGCGCCCGCGCCGCCGCCTGGCTCGCCCGCTGAACCCCGACCACCCGAACCCAGGAGGAATCATCATGAGCAGTGGATGCTGCGGCCCGGCCGCCCCGGCCGAGCAGAGCGCGCAGGCCGTACCCCCCCAGACGACCGCGGCCTGGCAGGTCGTGCTCTCACCTCAGCTGGGCCACCTGCCGGTCGTGGTGATCGGCGCCGGGCCGGTCGGCCTGGCCGCCGCCGCGCACCTGGCCGAGCGCGGCCTGGACTTCCTCGTCCTGGAGGCCGGATCCCGGGTGGGCGCCTCGATCGCCCAGTGGGGGCACGTGCGGACCTTCAGCCCGTGGAAGTACGACATCGACACTGCCGCCCGCCGCCTGCTGGACGCCCACGGCTGGGCGGCTCCGGATCCGGACTGGCTGCCCACCGGCGCCGAGCTCGTCGAGCAGTATCTCGCTCCGCTGGCCGCCCACCCGGTGATCGCGCCGCACCTGCGGCTGAACGCGCGGGTGACCGGGATCAGCCGCGCCGGCTTCGACCGGGTCCGCACCACCGGCCGCGACGCCGCTCCGTTCCTCATCCGCCTGGCCGACGGCACCGAGATCACCGCCCGCGCGGTCATCGACGCCTCCGGCACCTGGCGGACTCCGAACGTGCTGGGCGCCTCCGGCCTGCCCGCGCACGGCGAGCACGAGGCGGCGGCGTTCGTCGACCACGCCCTGCCGGATGTGCTCGGAGCGGACCGCGACGCCTACGCCGGCAAGCACACCCTGGTGGTGGGCGCCGGCCACTCGGCCGCCACCACCCTGCTGGCCCTGGCGCAGCTGGCCGGGGAGGTCCCCGGTACCCGGATCACCTGGGCCATCCGCGCCGGATCGGCGGCCCGTACCTACGGCGGCGGCGCGGCCGACGCCCTGCCGGCCCGCGGTGCGCTCGGCACCCGCCTGCGCGCCCTGGTGGAGTCCGGTCGCATCACGCTGCTGACCGCCTTCTTCACCCACGAGGCGACCGTGGACGGCGAGGCGGTGACGGTGATCAGCCGCGACCCGTCGGGCGTCGAGCGGAGGATCGTCGCGGACCGGATCGTGGCCGCCACCGGCTACCGCCCCGACCACTCCATCGCGAGCGAGCTGCGCCTGGACCTGGACGCCATCCTCGGCTCCACCCGCGCCCTGGCGCCGCTGATCGACCCCAACCATCACTCCTGCGGCACCGTGCCCGCGCACGGCGTCGATGAGCTGGCCCATCCCGAGCCCGGTTACTACGTCGTGGGGGTCAAGAGCTACGGTCGCGCCCCGACGTTCCTGATGGCCACCGGCTACGAGCAGGTCCGCTCGGTCGTGGCCGCGCTGGCCGGGGACTGGCAGGCCGCCCGCGACGTGCAGCTGGAGCTGCCGGAGACGGGCGTGTGCTCCTCTAACCTGGCCGAAGCCCAGGAGACGCGGGTCGGTCTGGCCACCGGCATCAGCGGCGGCCTATCGGCCACCCCGCTCCCGCCGGCCTCGGTGAGCGCCACCGCTGATGGCGGCGGCTGCTGCGGCTGACGACGCCCCGCCGTACCACCGCCAGGAGAGGATCGCGTGCGCGAGGTGAGCCCGCCGGCCGGTTCCGCTGCCGCCGTCCCGGCCGATGACGCCGGCAGGGACGGCGGCAGCCGGGGCCGGTACGGCACGCGGCTGGTCCCGGCGCTGGCGATCACCCAGACCGCCGGGTACGGCGTGCTGTACTACGCCTTCGCCGTCCTGCTCACCCCCATGAGCCGCGACCTGCGTGCCGGCACCGGCCAGATCGCCGGGGCGCTGACCGTCGCGGTGCTGACCACGGCGCTGGCCGCCCCGTGGGTCGGCCGGCTGCTGGACGCCCGTGGCGGCCGGGCCCCGATGACCACCGGCGCCGTGCTCGGCGCGGCCGCGGTGCTGGCCTGGTCGCAGGTCACCACCCTGCTCCAGCTGTACGCGGCACTGGCGCTCGTCGGCCTGGCCTCGGCGCTGGTGCTGTACGAGGCGGCCTTCACCGTCGTCATCGCCGTCTCCACCCCCGCCCGCCGGGCGAGGGCGCTGCTGGCGGTCACGATCGTGGCCGGGTTCGCCTCCAGTGTGTTCTTCCCGCTGACCGGGTTCCTGGTCGCCGAATCCGGCTGGCGCACCGCCCTGGTCGTCCTCGGCATCGCCTACGGCGTCCTGGCCGTGCCGCTGCACGCGCTGGTCCTGCCCGGCCGCGACCATGCCCGCAGCCGGACCGGCCCATCGGCCGCACCCCGCCGATCCGGACCGGTACGCAGCGCCCTGCGCGGGCGGGCGTTCTGGCTGCTGGCCGCCGCGTTCCCGGCCCAGACCGGCGCGGTCGCCGTGGTGGCGGTGCTGCTGGTCTCCTACCTCGTCGCCCTCGGCCACCCACCGGTCTTCGCCGCGAGCGTGGCCGGGCTGCTGGGCGTGCTGTCGGTCACCGGCCGCCTGGCCTCCACCGCCCTGTCGGCCCGCCTGCCCGTCGCCCCGGTCACCGCCGCGATCTTCGCCCTGCAGGGCGCCGCCGCCCTCGCACTGCCGGTCGTCGGCGGCCACCCGGCCGGGGCGATCGCGGCGGTGACGCTGTTCGGGCTCGGTTTCGGGGTGGCGACCATCGCCCGGCCCGCCCTGCTGGCCGAGCGCTACGGCACCGTTGCCTACGGCGGCATCAGCGGCACACTGGCCCTGCCGGTGACGGCGGCCAAGGCCGGTGCGCCGCTGGCCGCCGCCGCGCTGGTCCCGGTCGCCGGGTACGGCGCGGTCATGGCCGCGGTGGCGGCCTGCTGCGGCCTGGCGGCGGTCGCGCTGACCGCCTACCAGCGCATACCATTTAGACCAGCGTCGAAATAAGGAGTCCCCTCATGAGCGCCCCCACCACCGCCTGCTGCGCGCCGATCGCCCGCGAGCCGCTGGGCGAGGCCGAGGCCGCCGAGCTGGCGGCGCTGCTCAAGGCGGTCGCCGACCCGGTCCGACTGCGCCTGCTGTCGATGATCGGCTCCCACGCGGGCGGCGAGGCGTGCGTGTGCGACCTGACCGACGCCTTCGACCTGACCGCCCCGACCATCTCCCACCATCTGAAAGTCCTCCGGACGGCGGGACTGATCGACTGCGAGCGGCGCGGCACCTGGGTCTACTACTGGATCATTCCCGAGACGGTGAACAAGCTGGGCGCGCTTTTCGCGCCGCTGGCCGAGCCCACCGCCGGCTGACGGCTCGTCTCCCGTGCGGACCGGTGCGCCGCCTGCGCCCGATCCGGTCCCGCGCCCTTTCAGGGCCAGGGGATGTTCGTCGCGGGGGACGACGCCGGCCTCGGCTGCTGCCCGATGGCTTCGACGACCGAGTGCGGCGACGGCCATGCGACGCCGCGTTCGCCGCCCGCGAGACGGCACCGTCTGTCGAAGGACGATCGGATGGCCGGCGGGTGAACACCCGGTGTCGCCGGTAGCATCGGAAGCCGATATCGGGCTCGTCACTTCGGGCGTCGTCGGAGGGGGCATGCGGGAGTTCCTGCGCGGGGCGGTGCGGCTGCACATCCTGCACCACGCGGCCGAGCAGGACGTCCATGGCGCGTGGATGACCGAGGAGCTCAAGCGGCACGGGTACGCGATCAGCCCGGGCACGCTGTATCCGACGCTGCACCGCCTGGAGGCCGACGGGCTGCTGGTCTCCCGCCAGGAGGTGGCCGGGGGCCGGGTGCGGCGGGTCTACACCGCGACCGAGGCCGGCCGGGCCGCGCTGGCCGAGGACCGCGCCGCATTGGCCGAGCTGGCCCGCGAGGTCCTCGGCGCCGATGCGCCGCAGACGGGGGCCGGGCCGTCCTGAACCGCGGCGGCCGCGCCACCGCGGTCCCCGGCGGAGCGGCCCCCGCGTCCCACGTGCCGGTTGTCACCGACGGCGGGTGCTCCACCGGCGGGCGGCGTACCAGGCGGCGCCCGCGGCCAGCACGGCCGAGCCGGTCAGCACCGAGGAGACCGGCAGGGCGAAGGCCAGCGCCAGGCAGCCGAGCAGGCCGAGTGTGGGAATGACGCGCGGCGGGCGCCCCTCGGTGCGGGTCAGCGTCCAGGCCGAGGCGTTGGCGACGGCGTAGTAGACCAGCACCCCGAAGGAGGAGAACCCGATAGCCCCCCTCAGGTCCGCCGTGGCCGCCAGTACCGCCACGACGGCACCGACGGCCAGCTCGGCGTGGTGCGGCACGCCGAAGCGGGGGTGGACGGCGGCCAGCGTGCGCGGCAGGTGCCGGTCGCGGGCCATGGCCAGCGTGGTGCGCGAGACGCCGAGGATCAGCGCCAGCAGCGAGCCGAGCGCGGCAGCCGCGGCGCCCGCCCGCACCACCGGCGCCAGGCCGGGCGCTCCGGCGGCCTCGGCCGCCTCCACCAGCGGCGCACCCGCCGCGGCCAGGACGTCAGCGCCCAGCACGGCCAGCGCCGCGAGGGCGACCGCCGCGTACACCACCAGCGTGATGGCCAGTGCCGTGGGGACGGCGCGCGGGATGGTGCGCCGCGGGTCGCGGACCTCCTCGCCCAGGGTGGCGATGCGGGCGTAGCCGGCGAAGGCGAAGAACAGCAGCCCGGCCGCCTGCAGCACGCCGGCGAAGGAGGTGTCGGAGCCGATGTCCAGCCGCATCGCCTCGGCCCGGCCGGACGACAGGACGACGGTGACCACCGCGGCCAGCACCGCCAGCACCGCGGCCACGATCACCCGGGTGAGGCGGGCGGACTTGTGCACCCCGGCGTAGTTGACCGCGGTCAGCGCCACCACCGCGGCCACCGCCACCGCGTGCGACTGCTCGGGCCAGGCGTAGGACCCGACGGTCAGCGCCATCGCCGCGCACGAGGCGGTCTTGCCGACCACGAAGGCCCATCCGGCCAGGTAGCCCCAGAACGGGCCCAGCCGCTCCCGGCCGTAGACGTAGGTGCCGCCCGAGGCGGGGTAGCGGGCGGCCAGCCGCGCCGAGGACGTCGCGTTGCAGTAGGCGACCGCCGCGGCCAGCGCCAGGCCGAGCAGCAGCCCGGATCCGGCCGCCCGGGCCGCCGGGCCCAGCGCGGCGAAGATCCCCGCGCCGATCATCGACCCCAGGCCGATCACCACCGCGTCGGACGTCCCCAGCCGCCGCCGCAGCTCCTGCGGCGGACCTGCGGCCGGACGGTCGGTCATGGTGCGCTCCCCCTGCCTTCGGGTCCTTATCGTGACGAATGCCGATATCGGATCACGATATCGGTAGCCATGGGGCATCCTCGGCTCTCCGCCCGACGTACGGCCAGGAGCACGGAGCGCCCGTGCCGAGGGGGTCTCAGGCGGGCGGCAGCTCGGCGATGAGCCTCTCCACTCGGGCGCGGATCTCGTCACGGATCGGGCGGACGGCCTCGATGCCCTGACCGGCCGGGTCGTCCAGCTTCCAGTCCTCATAGCGTCTGCCGGGGAAGAACGGGCAGGCGTCACCGCAGCCCATGGTGACCACGACGTCGGATTCCTGTACGGCCTCGGCGGTCAGCACCTTCGGCGTCGCACCGGTGATGTCGATGCCGACCTCGCGCATCGCCTCGACCGCGACGGGATTGACGCTCTCAGCGGGTGCCGAGCCCGCCGAGCGGACCTCGATACGGCCGCCCGCCAGGTGGGTCAGCCAGCCGGCGGCCATCTGGGAGCGGCCGGCGTTGTGCACGCACACGAACAGCACACTGGGCTTGTCGGACATGGATCGGCTCCTCGGACGGAAGGGTGTCCCCGTTCTCTCGTGGGAAATCGTTTCAGATGAGAGCCGGGACGCCCGGCGGCCCTGCCGGCCGCGTCGGCAGGACGCGCAACCGGACCGCGGTTCAGCGCACGCGGTGGCCGCGGCTCGGCTCGCTCTGCCGGGCGGCCCGGTCCACGGCCGTCACGTGGTACCAGGCGCCGGCCGCGGGATCCGGGTCCGTCCAGCGGGTGCGCCGGGCCGCGGGCACGACGGCGACCAGGTGGCGGGCGTCGGCGAGGTCGCCGGGGCGGGCCGGCCGACCGAGCCGGAAGACCGCGTACTGGAACGGCACGTCCCGGCCGGTGGCCACGATGTCCAGCTCCACTCCCCCGGCCGTCCGGCGGGCCCGGGCGATCACCGGGGCGCGCGGCGGCCGGCCTCCGGCGAGCCGGGGCAGCAGCGGTGGGAGCGCGGGCCGCGTGTAGTGCTCGGCGACGACGGCGCTGACCGAGCCGAGCCGGTCGGCGCGCACGTCGCCGGAGTTGTACCAGATGTCACCGCCGACCTCTGGATGGTCCCGGTTGAGCGTCAGGTGCCGGGTCAGCTCGTCCGGCCGGAACCACGGCTCCGGCTGCCCGGCCGTCCCGGCCTTGTAGGCCGCCTGGCCGATCCAGAGCTGCACGCCGGTGCCCGCCGCCACGTCGGACCACCAGGGGACCAGTTCGGCGTAGTCGGCGTTCGACTGGCCGATGTACCAGTACAGCTGCGGGGCGATGTAGTCCAGCCAGCCCTTCTTCACCCAGCCCCGGGTGTCGGCGTGCAGGTTGTCGTAGGACTGGCTCCCCGCCGTGTCCGAGCCGAGGGGGTCGGCCGAGCGGTTCCGCCAGATCCCGGACGGGCTGATGCCCCAGGCCACCTCCGGCTTGGCCCGCCGTACCCGCTGCTGCATCTCGCGCACGAGCAGGTCCACGTTGCCGCGCCGCCAGGAGGCGAGGTCGGGGAAGTCTCCGCCGTGCTCCGCGAAGGCCGCGGAGTCGTCGAAGGCGGGGGTGTTGACCGGGTAGAAGTAGTCGTCGAAGTGCAGGCCGTCGATGTCGTAGCGGAGGACCGCGTCCATCATCGCGTCCTGCACGAACGTGCGGACCTCCGGCATGCCGGGGTTGTAGTAGAGCCGCCCGCCGTAGGCGACGATCCAGTCGGGGTGCCTGCGGCCCGGGTGGCCGGGGTGCAGGGCCGCGGGGTCGCCCTGCATCGACACCCGGTAGGGGTTGAACCAGGCGTGGAAGGCCAGGCCGCGCCGGTGCGTCTCCTCCACCGCGAAGGCCAGCGGGTCGTAGCCGGGATCCCGCCCCTGCGTGCCGGTCAGATACTGCGACCACGGCTCGTACGGCGAGGGCCAGAAGGCGTCCGCCGTCGGCCGGATCTGCACGAACACCGCGTTGAGGCGGCGGGCGACGGCCAGCTCCAGCCAGCCGATGTACTCCGTCTGCTGCTCCTCGGGCGTCAGACCGGGCTTCGAGGGCCAGTTGATGTTGAGCACCGAGGCGATCCACATGCCGCGCATCTGGCGCAGCGGCGGCGTGGTGGCGGGGCCGCTGAGGGGGGCCGCCGATCCGGTGGAGGCGAGGGCGGGGAGGGGGACGGCGGTCGCGGCGGCGGCGAGGGCCAGACCGCGCAGGACGGCGCGCCGGTCGGGTGCTGTCATGCGGACTCCCGGGGGGACGGAGCTGACGGCACCGACGCTGACAGAAATCTACTTTCATATCAATGGCAATGAAGGAAAATATCATCAGCGGGCGTCTCCCGCCGCCGGCCCGGACCCCGCACGTCACGGCATCCGGTGACCGGCCACCGAGGAATAAGCTGACCTCCGCGGAGAGAGGATGATCATGACTGAGCACGACGGCCCCAGCCCGGCCGGCCTGGTGGCGGCGGTGAGGGCGGTCCTGCCCTCGCTCACCCCGGCGGCCCAGGCCATCGCCCGTCTCATCCTCGACGACCCCGGCACGGTGGCCCGCAGCACCATCACCGAGCTCAGCGCGGCCTCCGGGACCAGCGAGGCCACGATCGTGCGCACCGCCCGCACGCTCGGCTTCGCCGGCTACTCGCAGCTGCGCCTGGCCCTGGCCGCCGCGGTCGCCAGCCGGCCCTCCGAGCGGCTGGTCCCCGGCGACCTGGCCCCCGACGACCCGCTCACCGACGTGATCGCCAAGGTGACCCGGGCCGAGTCCGAGGCGCTGGCCGACACCGCCGCACAGCTCTCCCCCGCCGTGCTGGACGCCGTGGTGGAGGCCGTGGCCGGCGCACGGCGGGTGAACGTCCACGGCGTCGGCGCCTCCGGCCTGGTCGCGGCGGACATGGCGCAGAAGCTGCTGCGGATCGGCCTGTCCGCCCACGCCTTCACCGACGCCCACCTGGCGCTCACCGGCGCGGCGCTGGCGAGGACCGGCGACGTCGCCTTCGGGATCAGCTGCACCGGCGAGACCCCCGACGTGCTGAGCCCGATGCTCGTCGCCCGCAAGGGCGGGGCCGTCACGGTGGCGATCACCAACAACCCGCGCTCCTCACTGGCCGGGCTGGCCGACCACGTCCTGGTCTCGGCGGGCCGGGAGACGGCGTTCCGGCCCGGGGCGCTGGCCAGCCGCATCAGCCAGCTGCTCCTGGTGGACTGCGTCTTCGTCGGCGTCGCCCAGCGCACGTTCGCCACCTCGGACGCGGCGCTGCGGGCCACCCGGGAGGCGCTGGAGGAGTATCTCGGCGAGACCCACCGCCGGAACCGGTGACCGCGCCGCCTCGGCCGGACCCGCCCGGACGTGACTTCCCGCGGCGATGACCGCCCGGGGCGGTGACCGTCCAACGCGATGACCTCCCGCGGCGGTGACCGCCCGGGACCGGGTCAGGGGGCGGCGGCCAGGGCCGCCTCCAGGCTGTCCCCGCAGGCTGCCAGGAGCGCGCGGGCCCCGTCGGCGTCGAGGCCGCGCCGGACCATCAGCACCGCGACCTTCACCTGCCAGTCCGCCTCCTCCAGGGCCGCGCGGGCGGCGCCGGGATCGGCACCGGCGATGTCGCCGACCATGCGGACGGCCCGGCCGGCGAGCTTGCCGTTCATCGCCGACATCTCGATCATGTTGTTGCCGTAGGTCCGGCCCAGACCGATCATCGTGACCGTCGAGATCATGTTGAGGACCATCTTCTGCGCGGTCCCGGCCTTGAGCCGGGTCGAGCCGGTCAGCACCTCCGGGCCGACGACGACCTCGATCGCGTGCCGCGCCGCCGCCGAGACCGGGGTGCCGGCATTGCAGGACAGGCCGATCGTCAGCGCGCCCCGGCGCTCCGCCTCCACCAGCGCGCCGACCACGAACGGCGCCCGGCCGCCGGCGGAGATCCCCACCACGGAGTCGAGCTCGCCCACCTCCCGTCCGGCCACCGCCGCGGCGCCCGCCCCGGCGTCGTCCTCGGCGCCCTCGACGGAGCGGGTCAGGGCGGGCGGGCCGCCGGCGATCACTCCCTGCACCAGCCCGGGGTCGGTGCCGAAGGTCGGCGGGCACTCGGAGGCGTCCAGTACGGCCAGGCGGCCCGAGGTCCCGGCCCCCACGTAGACGAGGCGCCCGCCTCTCTTCATCCGGTCGACGATCGCGTCGATCGCGGCGGAGATCGCCGGGATCGCCTCGGCCACCGCCGCGGGCACGGTGGCGTCGGCGGCGTTCATCAGCCGCACCGCCTCCTCGGTCGGGAGCCGGTCGATCTCCCTGTAGCGCGGATCGCTCCGCTCGGTGGCCAGACCGGCGAGCGGGTCACTCATGACGCCTCATGTCGCTGATTTTCACTTGATCATTCATCGGTGCAAATTATCTTCCAGGAACGGCGCCGTGTCACCCGCGACCTGCCGGGCGCCGGGGAGACCCGCACCGGCTCCATCATTCCCCTCCCGCGCCGGGCCCACGTCCCGAGGCGAGGGCATATCTCCATGGTGCGGGGTAGGGAGCCGCCATGAAGACGACACCCACCATCTCCCCGGTCCCCGAGACCGACGTGCGCTCCTCGGCGGAGACCGGCGTGCCCGGCCGCCTGGGAACCCGCGGCAGCACCCTGGCCAGGGCCCTGCTCGCGGTGAGCGCGGCCGCCGCCGTGGGGAGCATCGCCACCAAGCCGGCGTCCCTGTGGTACCGGCGGTTGCGCAAGCCGTCCTGGCAGCCGCCGTCGGAGGCGTTCGGGCTGATCTGGACGCCGCTGTACGGACTGATCGCCATTGGGGCGGCCCGTGTCCTGGACCGCCGGCAGGGAGCGGACCGTACGGCGTTCGCCGCCCGCTTCGCCGCCAACCTCGTCCTCAACGCCGGGTGGAGCCTGGCCTTCTTCCGCGGCCGCTCGCCCCGGCTCGCCCTCGCCGAGATCTCCGCGCTCAACGCCTCGAACGTGGACCTGGTCAGGCAGGCGTGGGCGACCGACCGGACCGCCGGAGCCGTGCTGCTGCCCTACACCGCGTGGACGCTGTTCGCCACCGCGCTCAACACCTCGATCGTCCGCCTCAACCCGGGCGAGAGCTGAAAGTTACATCCCCTCTCCGCTGACGCCGCAGGTCGGCGCGGTGCCGCGCCCCGGGCGCTTCCCGCCTCCGCCGCGGCTGCCTAGCATCGGGCGCCGGACGACGGCGGGAGAGGACGATGCGGACAGGAAGGACGGCCGCGGCGCTGCTGGCGGCCCTGGTGGCGGCTGCGGGATTCGTGCTGGCGGGTACGGCCGGCACCGCGCTCTCGGCCCGGGCCGAGCCGGTCAGGATCATGGCGCTCGGCGACTCGATCACCGGGTCGCCCGGTTGCTGGCGGGCCCTGCTCTGGCAGCGGCTCCAGCAGGCCGGGCACACCGACGTGGACTTCGTCGGGACGCTGCCCGCCCAGGGCTGCAGCTTCGCCTACGACGGCGAGAACGAGGGGCACGGCGGCTTCCTGGTGACGGGCGTCGCCGACCAGGACCAGCTCCCGGCCTGGCTGGCGGCGACCAGGCCCGACGTCGTGATGATGCACTTCGGCACCAACGACGTGTGGAGCAACCGCTCCCCCTCGGCCATCCTGGCCGCCTACGGCAAGCTGGTCGACCAGATGCGGGCGAGCAACCCCGGCATGAGGATCCTGGTCGCCCAGATCATCCCGATGAACCCGGCCTCGTGCGGCGGGTGCGCCGAGCGAGTGAGGGCGCTCAACGCGGCGATCCCCGGCTGGGCCGCGGGCGTGACGACCGCGCGCTCGCCCGTCGTGGTCGTCGACCAGTGGACGGGCTTCGACACCGCTGCCGACACCGGTGACGGGGTGCACCCCAACGCGGCGGGCGACCGGAAGATCGCCGACCGGTGGTTCCCCGCGCTGACCGCCCTGCTCGAGACCGGCCCGACCGCCACCCCCACGGTCACTCCCACGGCGACCCCGACGGTGACGCCCACGGTCACCCCGACGGTGACGCCCACGGTGACGCCGACCGTCACCCCCACCACCGGCGGTGACGGCTGCACGGCCTCCCACCGGGTCGTCAACCAGTGGCCGGGCGGTTTCCAGGGCGAGGTGACCGTCAGGAACACGGGGAGCTCGCCGATCACCGGCTGGACCGCGACCTGGACCACCGGCGGCGAGCGGGTGAGCCAGGCGTGGAGTGCCACGATCGCCCAGAGCGGCTCCACCGTGACCGCGCGGAACGCCTCCTGGAACGGCTCGCTGGCGGCTGGGGCGAGCACCTCCTTCGGCTTCATCGCCTCCGGCGCCCCCGGCGCGCCCTCCGTCGCCTGCACGGCCGGTTGACCTGCTCCCCGCTCCGGGAACAGGCCCCGCCGTCGCACCGGGGCGTGCCCGGGCGTCGTCCGCGGGTCGTCGCCCGCGGGTCCCGGGGCGGCGGCGGTTCCCGGTGGAAGCAGGACAGACGGCAGAATGCAGACATGACCTATCGCGTCTGCGTGGTGTGCCTGGGAAACATCTGCCGCTCCCCCATGGCCGAGGTCGTGCTGAGGAGAACCCTCGCCGACCACGGCCTGGACGGGCTCGTCACGGTCGAGAGCGCCGGCACCGGGGGCTGGCACCAGGGCCGTGCGATGGACGAGCGCGCCGCCGCCGCACTGGCGGGGCGCGGCTACGACGGCTCCGCGCACCGCGCCCGGCAGTTCCTGCGGGAGTGGTTCGACCGGGCCGACCTCGTGCTGGCCATGGACCGGGAGAACCTCCGCGCGCTGCGCCGCCTGGCCCCGGAGGGCGCCGACGTGCGGCTGTTCCGCTCCTTCGATCCGGCCGCGCCCCAGGGTTCGGAGGTGCCCGACCCCTACTACGGCGGTCAGGAGGGGTTCACCGAGGTGCTGGAGATGGTCGAGGCCGCCGCCAAGGGGCTGGCCGAGGAGCTGGCCGGCCGCCTCCGGTGATTCCGCGGTCGGCAGTTCGTTTGAGGGTGATTCATCCCTGGGTAGCTTCGGATGACCATGATGAGCGAACACAGTCGGCCGCCCGACCCGAGCGGCTGGCGCGCGACGCCCGGCGCGCTGCGCACCGCCGCCGTGGCGGGCGCCTGCCTGCTCGTCCTGACCGCCGTGGTGGCGCTCGTCGCGTGGCTGCTCATCCTGCTCGCGCCGCTGACGCTCGCGGTCGTGGCCGCGCTGCTGCTCACCGCCCTGCTGGGCCCGGTGGCCGCCCTGCTGCGCCGGCTGCGCGCGCCGGCGTGGCTGAGCGCGCTCGGCACGGTGCTGTTCCTGCTGTTCGTCGTGGCCGGGCCGCTGACACTGGTGGCGAACCAGGCCATCGCGCAGCTCGGTGACCTGGAGAACCAGCTCCTGACGGGCCTGGAACGGCTGCGCGGCCTCCTCACCTCGGGGCCGCTGAGCCAGAAGCAGCTGGACGCCGCGATCGCGGAGATCACACAGAGCCTGCAGCGGGCCGCCCCCAGCCCGCTGGCGGGGGCCATGACCGCCCTGCAGACGCTGGCGTCCATCGTCGTCGCCCTGGTCCTGCTGTTCTTCCTGCTCCGCGACGGGGCCGGCATGTGGCGGTGGATCGTGGGCCAGGTCCCCGGCCACCGCCGGCGCCAGGTGGACGTCTCGGCCCGCGCCGGCTGGGAGACCCTGGTCTCCTACATCCGGGGGATCGTGGTGGTCGCCGCGATCGACGCCGTCGGGATCGGCGTCGCGCTGCTCGTCCTGGACGTGCCGCTCGCCCTCACCCTCGCCTTCCTGACCTTCCTGTTCGCGTTCATCCCCATCGCCGGGGCCTTCATGGCCGGGGCCGTCGCGGTGCTCGTGGCGCTGGTCAGCAACGGCCTGACCAACGCGCTGCTGGTCCTGGCGGCGGTGGTCATCGTGCAGCAGGTGGAGGGCAACTTCCTGGAGCCGTTCATCATCGGCAGGGCGCTCCGCCTCCACCCGGCGGTGGTCCTGGTGGCCGTCACCGGCGGCACGCTCGTGGGCGGGATCGCGGGCGCGGTCGTGGCCGTGCCGCTCGTCGCGGTCACCTACCGGATCGCCGACCGCGCCCGCGCCTACTCCGAGGAGGAGCGGGCACGGCCGGTTCCGGCGGGCGGGCGGCCCGGGCCCGCCCCAGGCGGCGGCGGGCCGGGACCCGCCCCGCCCGCGGCGGCGGAGGGCTGAGGGCCCGCACCGGGACACCCACGGCCGGATGCCCCGGCGGAGCGGCGGACGCCCCCGGCGTGCGCGGTCCCGGCACGGCGGGCCGTGCGCGGTGGTCGCGCCGGAGCCGTCACAACCGCCCCAGGAGCCGCCGAGGCAGGCTGGTCACAGCAGGCCCTGCGCGGCGGGCACGCGCAACGCGATCAACGCGATGTCGTCGTCGGACTCGCCCAGCCCGGCGAGGACGCCGTCGCAGAAGTCCTCCACGGACTCCCGGGCCAGCGCCGCCGCGTGCTGGCGGAGCCGGATCATGCCGTGGGTCAGGTGCTCGTCGGGCCGCTCGACCAGTCCGTCGGTGTAGAGCAGCAGCGTGGATCCGGTCGGCAGCTCCTCGTAGGCGCCCGTCCGCGACACCCCCGGGTCCACGCCGAGCAGCAGCCCCGCGCCGCCCTCCAGGTAGCGGGTCTCCCCGCCGGCGGTGACCAGCAGCGGCGGCGGGTGCCCGGCGCTGGAGTGGTGGAAGCCCCACGGCCCGCTCTCCCCTCCGGTGATCAGGCCGTACAGGCAGGTGGCCGTGCGCGTGCCGTACAGGATCTCGTTGACGGTGTCCAGCCGGCGCAGGATCTCCCCCGGCGGCTCCTGCCGGTCGCAGGCCAGGGTGCGCAGCATGTTGCGCAGCTGGCTCATGACCACCGCGGCGGGCAGGTCGTGGCCGGTCACGTCGCCGATGATCAGTGCGATGTCCCCCTTGGGCATGACGAAGGCGTCGTACCAGTCGCCGCCCACCTCCGCGGTCTCGTGGGCCGGGCTGTAGCGGGCGGCGAGCCGGAGCGCGCCGACCTCGGGCAGCCGGTCCGGCAGGAGCGAGCGCTGCAGCCGCTCGGCGATGTGCTGCGCCGCCCGGTACAGGCGCCCGTTGTCGACGGCCAGGGCGACCCGGTGCGCGAGGTCCTCGACGACGGCCTGGTCCTCGACCGTCAGCGGCCGGGCGGGGTCGGTGCGGACGACCGTCAGCGCGCCCAGGACCTGCCGGCGGACCCGCAGCGGCGCGATGATCGCGCTGTCTGCCGCCAGCCGGCGCAGCAGCCCCTCCTGCGCGGCGTGCGACGGATCATCCGGCTCCTCCCCCGACGGCGCCGGGCTCAGCAGCAGCGGACCGCCCCCGCGCAGGATCTGGCCCAGCGGGCCGGGCGCGTCCTGGCAGACCAGCGGCGGTCCCGCGAAGCAGCCGCCGGACCGTTCGGGGTCCCGGTGCGCCGCCGCCACCCGGTGCGGCTGCCCGTGGTCGTCGAGCAGGTCCACCACGCACCAGTCGGCCAGTTGCGGCACCAGGATCCGGCAGAGCCGGCGCACCGCCTCCTCGGTCGCCAGGGTGCTGGACAGGGCCGATGTCACGTCGCTGAGCAGCGTCAACCGCGCCAGTGCCTGCTGGAGCACCTCGTCGGTCTCGTGCCTGTCCGGCCTGCCGCCCATCACGACCTCTTCCCCGCCGTTCCGTGAGCACGGCGACGACGACCCGCTTCCTGGACTGTGCTGCTCATCAACGGTCTCTCTCCCCACACGCGTACGGCCCCGGCAGGCGCCTTCCGCTGCCACCGGCCCGCCGCACCGTTCCGACCGGTGAGGCCACCCTGCCCACAAGAGCGCAAACAGGTCGATAGTGTGCGGCGGACACGGCCGGACCGGCGAAGCTTTTCTCTTCCGGCTGCCCTCTCATTGCCCTGGTCGGGGCGGCGTCAGCGACCGCCCTCGGAAGGCCGTGCCGCGCGACGCCGTCAGAAGGGCCGCCGGAGAGAGCCCGTGAGAGTGCCGCGGTACGGGGACCGCACCGGCGGGCGCGGGGCGCGTCACGTCACCCCTCCACGGCCGGTAGAGCCGCGGACGGGCATGGGGCGTCCCCCGGACGGGGATCCGCCCGCCGGGTCGAGGGTCGGGGGGAGACATCCGGCGCGCGGGCGTTCGGTCCGGTGTGAACGGCCATGGACGGTACCTCCGCCCGAGTCGGTACCCGGGGGGCTCCGGCGGCAAACGCCCTGCGCAGAGGGGGTGCGCCCACCGGCGGCATGACCCCCGGCAGGCCGGGTAGCGGGCGGGGGACCCGCTCGGCGCGGCGCCTCCCCCGCACAAGGGGCACGGACCGCGTGGCGAGGAGGCCCCCGCACAAGGGGCACGGACGGCGAAACCGGGAGGCCCCCGCATGAGAGGCACGGACCGCGTGGTGAGGAGGCGGAGATGGGCCCTGACGAGATCCGGCGGTCGGCGCTGCCACTGGACGGTCCCACCGGCCTCGGCCCGCTGCTGGAGCGGATCGGCGACGCGCGCCACGTCCTGATCGGCGAGGCCAGCCACGGCACGCACGACTTCTACGCCTGGCGTGCCGCGCTGACCCGCCGGCTGATCGAGGAGAAGGACTTCCGGTTCGTCGGCGTCGAGGGCGACTGGCCCGACTGCGACCGGGTCCACCGCGCGGTCACCGCCACCGGCGACGTCTCCCCCGACGAGGCCCTGTACGCCTTCGACCGCTGGCCGACGTTCATGTGGGCCAACGAGGAGGTCCTGGAGTTCTGCCGGTGGCTGCGCGCCTGGAACGACACCCGGCCGCCGGGACGGCGCTGCGGCTTCCACGGCCTGGACGTCTACAGCCTGTGGGACTCGCTGCGGGCCGTGCGCGGCTACGCGCTGCGGCACCTGCCCGAGCAGGCCGAGGCCGTACTGCACGCGCTGCGCTGCTTCGAGGCCTACGGGCACGACCCCCAGCGGTACGGCCTGGCCACCCGGCTGCTCCCCGGCTCCTGCGAGGAGGAGGTCGTCGGCATGCTCGCGGCGGTCGAGCAGGCGGCTCCGGCCGGCGAGGCGGGCTTCGCCGTACGGCAGAACGCCGAGGTGGTGGCCGGGGCCGAGGAGTACTACCGCGCCATGGTGCGCGGCGGACCCGACTCGTGGAACCTGCGCGACACCCACATGGCCGACACCCTCGACCGGCTGACCGGTTTCTACGGCGACGGCGCGAAGGCGGTCGTGTGGGCCCACAACACCCATGTCGGCGACGCCCGTGCCACCGGCATGGCCGCCGCCGGGATGACCAGCCTCGGGCAGTTGGTCCGGGAGCGGCACGGCGAGGACGGCGGGAACGGCGCGGTGGTCCTGGTCGGTTTCGGCACCCACCGGGGCACGGTGGTCGCGGGCGAGGCGTGGGACGCCCCGGCCGAGGTCATGCCGGTGCCGCCCGCCCGGGAGGGGTCGCTGGAGGCGCTGATGCACTCCTCCGCTCCGGAGCGCGCGCTGTTCGTCGTGCCGCCCGAGGGCGCGGACCGTCCCGGATGGTACGACCGGCCGATCGGTCACCGGGCCGTCGGCGTGGTCTACGACCCCGATCTCGACCACCTGCGCAACTACGTGCGGACCGTGCCCGGCCGCCGCTACGACGCGTTCGTCTGGCTGGACGAGACCTGCGCGCTGCGTCCGCTGCACGACGAGCCACCGGGCGAGGAGGAGCCGGAGGCCTTCCCCAGCGGGCTGTGAGCGGACGCCCGGGACGCGCCGCCCGGTGGACTCCCGGGGACCCGCGCCTGGCGGGCTCCGGGGAAGGGCCCGCGCCTGGCGCCGGACGGCGCGGCACGTCCGGACACCCCCGAGCTCCGGACGGCACGACCGAACACCCCTCGAACATCCGTTGAACACCGTTGTGCCGCCCTCGCTCCGTGGGGAACATACGGGC
Organism: Planomonospora corallina; assembly: GCF_042650625.1. Lineage (NCBI taxonomy): Bacteria > Bacillati > Actinomycetota > Actinomycetes > Streptosporangiales > Streptosporangiaceae > Planomonospora > Planomonospora corallina. The sequence continues at coordinate 30,915 of NZ_JBHSBM010000034.1, read as the reverse complement.
GGCGGGCACGGCGCGGCGGCACGAGGCCTCCGGTGCGTGATCCCGCGAGGAGGAGGCTGCGGTGGCGGACGAGTTCGACGTGATCGTGATCGGGGCCGGTCCGGCCGGGGAGAACGCGGCGGACCGCGCCGTGCGGGGCGGGCTGAGCGCCGCGGTCGTGGAGGCCGAGCTGGCGGGCGGCGAGTGCTCCTACTGGGCGTGCGTGCCCAGCAAGGCCCTGCTCCGCCCGGTCGAGCTGGCCGCCGAGGTCCGCCGGGCGCCCGGCCTGACCGCCGGCCCGGTCGACGCCGCCGCGGTGCTGGCCCGCCGCGACGAGGCCGTCTCCCACTTCGACGACTCCGGTCAGGTGGAGTGGATCGGGAGCGTGCCCGCGGAGTTCGTCCGGGGCCGGGGCCGGCTGGACGGCCCGAAGCGGGTCCTGGTGGACCTGCCCGGCGGCGGAACCCGGACGCTGACCGCCCGGCACGCGGTCGTGCTGGCCACCGGGAGCCGGGCGGTCCTGCCACCGGTCCCGGGCCTGGCCGAGGCCGTACCGTGGACCAGCCGCGAGGTCACCGCGGCCAAGTCGGTGCCCGGGCGGCTGGCCGTGCTCGGGGGCGGCGTGGTGGCCTGCGAGATGGCCCAGGCCATGCACGGGCTCGGTGCGCGCGAGACCACCGTGCTGGTCCGCGGTGACCGGCTGCTGGGCCGGATGGAACCGTTCGCCTCCGCCCTGGTGGCCGAGTCGTTCGCCGCCGCCGGCATCGAGGTGCGCACCGGTGTGGAGGCGGTCCGGGTGGAGCGGCCCGAGCCCGGCGGCCCGGTAACCGTCCACCTCTCCTCGGGCCCGCCGGTCGAGGCCGACGAGCTGCTGGTGGCCACCGGCCGCCGCGCGGCCACGGACGGCCTGGGCCTGGAGACCGTCGGGCTGCCCGGTGACCGGCCGGTGGCGGTGGACGACAGCATGCGCGCCACCGGCGTCGGCGGCGGCTGGCTGTACGCCGTGGGCGACGTCAACGGCCGCGACCTGCTCACCCACATGGGCAAGTACCAGGCGCGCGTCTGCGGCGACGTCATCGCCGCCCGGGCCGGGGGCGGCCCCGACGACCTGCCCGCGCTGCGCGCCACCGCCGGCGGGTACGGCGCGCCGCAGGTGGTCTTCACCGACCCGCAGGTCTGCTCGGTCGGCCGGACGGAGGAGCGGGCCCGGGCGGAGGGCTTCCCGGTGCGCGCGGTCGAGTACGACCTGGGTTCGGTGACCGGCGCCTACCTGCTCGGCGACGGCTACCGGGGCCGGGCCAAGGCCGTGGTGGACGACGAGCGCCGGGTGCTGCTGGGCGTGACCTTCGCCGGTCCGGGCGCGGCCGAGCTGCTGCACGCCGCCACGATCGCGGTGACGGCGGAGGTGCCGCTGGAGCGGCTCTGGCACGCGGTGCCGTCCTTCCCGACGGTGAGCGAGGTGTGGCTGCGGCTGCTGGAGGCGTACGGGTTGTGATTCGTCCGGCACGGATATCCGAATCGGCGAACCTCCTGGAGCTTGGTCGATCGTTACGCGAACCATCCCGGTAAGGCGCCACAAGCAACTACATAAAAGTCGCAAAACGAAGATCCCTCACTTGATCAGGCGTGCGCCACTATGCTGCTGCCGCACGACGACCCGGACAGATGCCGGCCCTCCGGCGCCAGGAGGGGCGAATCCTGGGCGTTTCCCCCCAAAACAGTAAGAACACTCTCTTGCTTTCCTACAAGGGACAGAGTCGCTCTGGCCATCAGCGTCTCTTCCACCGTTTGCTGTCTCCAGGCACTTTCGGAGAGGACAACGGACGAGCGGACCGGGAAAGCAGGTTCCCAGCAGTGGGGACGCCCCCATCCGGGTCGCAGGGCGAGGGGCGGGGCGTGGTGGAGCATGATGCCGCCCAGGCGGACCGGCCCGAGCACTTCGCCCCGAGGAGGTGCGAAGCCACCGCGTCTGCAGACCGGCGCGGGATCCGTCTCCGGGTGAGGACGGAATGGACGCTCCTCCGCATCTGGGCAGGGCTCGCCTCTTCCGCGGTGGGCTCGCGGACCCTCAGCATCGTCTATCCGCTGCTGGCCCTGTCGGTGACCGGTTCACCGGTGCATGCGGGGTGGGCCGGGTTCGCGCTGACCCTGCCCACCCTGCTCTTCTACATCCCGGCAGGTGTCGTGGTGGACCGACTGAATCCGCGCTCGCTCATCCTGGTCACCGAGACCGTGCGTGGGCTGGCCGCGGTCAGCGTGGCCATTGCGGCCCTTCTCGGCCTGGTGACGCTCCCCCACATCATGACGGCCGCCTTCGTCGAGGGCTCGCTGTGGGTACTCCACTCGCTCGGGGAGACGGCACTGATCCGCTCCCTCGTCCCCCGGGGCAATCTGAGCGGCATGCTGGCCACAAGTGAGACGAGCACTCACCTCGCAGTGCTGACCGCCAGGCCGCTGGGGGGTTTCTTGATCGGAGTGGGGACGGCCACGCCGTTCCTGGTGACCACAGCGCTGTTCCTCATATCGCTCCTCTCCGTGCCGTTCCTGAGAGTCTCCGTGCTGAGCCTGAGGCTCTCCGTGCTGAGCCTGAGGCTCTCCGTGCTGAGCCGGAGACTCGCCGCACTGGAGCGGGAAGGCAGCCGGTCCTCCCCGGGTGCGACCGGTCGCGCGGAGCGCCGTACGCGGCGTCCCTTCCTCCACGAGGTGATCGACGGCGTCAGGGAGTTGGGCGGGCATCCCTTCCTCCGCCACGCCATGGCGCTCACCACGGTCACGAACCTGATGGCCAACGCGCTCATCATGATCTTCATAGCGGGCTCGGCGGCCCTTCCGCCGTTCCAGGTCGGGCTGGTACTGGCCGCCAGCGGCCTGGGGGGAGCGCTGGCGGCGGCTCTGCTCCCCGCCATCCGGCGTCTGCGGCCGGTGGTCCTCCTGTCCTCGGGGAACACCGTGTTGTTCGCTCAGATGTGGATCTGGGCGGTGGCGCTCGGCATCGCCTTCTTCGGCGGGCATACCCTGTTCTTCGGCCTCGCGACCCTGCTGATCGGATGCACGGGGGCGCTCAGCAATGTGGCCATCCGGACGTACGAGCTCAGAACCGTCGACAGGTTCAAGCTCGCACGGGTGGTGAGCCTGCACCGCCTCACGGCGCACGGTGCCGTGTGCCTCGCGGCGCCACTCGGTGCACTGCTGGTGTCCACACTCGGGAGAGCGGGCTCGGTGATGGGACTGTTCGGCGTGATGCTCGCCCTCGCCCTCACGGTGACGGTGGCGTACGTCCTGCGGATCTGCTTGCCGCGCAGGAACATCCAGGAGACCGCCGGGACCTGATCAGGCCTGCGACGCCAGCCTGTCGGCCTCCGCCTTCAGGTGCTCCGGCAGTCCGGGGGCACGGGCGGCTCCCGCCCGCCGGGCCAGTTCCGCCGCCCGTCCGGCGTCTCCGGCCGCCTCACTGATCCTGGCCGCGTACAGCAGCGCGGGACCGTGGTCCCCCGCTTCGACGAGGACCGCCGTCATCTCCCGATCCGCCTCTGACAAGTGCCCTTCAGACGCAAGCGCGAGGGCGTACGCCGCCCGGGTGGAGGGCCACTGCAGCGGCCGGACCCGGTCGAGATCCCGCAGGGCCTCTGCCCCCCTGCCTCGCTCCGCCAAGATCTCCCCTCGCGCCCGCAGGGCTTCGACGGTGTCCCCCTCCCGGGCGAGGACACCGTCGAGGACGTCCACGGCCGCGTCGGAATGCCCGCCGTACCACAGCGCCCAGGCCAGTTCGGTCTGGACGGCCATGTCGTCGGGGACGCGGTCGACCGCGGAGTTCAGTTCCCGAACCGCTGCCGAGGGCCGCCCCTGGGCCAGCCGCAGCTTGCCGATGCCTGCGAGCAGCCGGCCGACCTCGGCGGTAGCGCCCAGTGTCTCGAAGAGGCGCGCCGCCGCGCGGTAGTGCGCCACTGCCTTCTCGGTGTCCTCACGCCGGTGCGCGACGTTGCCGAGGAAGGATTCGACCGCGGCGCGGAGCCAGTCGTCGTCGCCGCACCGGTTCAGCGCCTCCTCCGCCTGCTTCGCCGCCAGCGTCAGCTCACCGTCGCGAAAGGCGATCTCCGCGGCGCGTAGATAGTCCTCCGGCCGCCCCTCGTTCCTGACCGGCCCGGCGGAGCGGTCACTCCGCAGGATCGGCGGGACGAGCCGGTCGTGCGCGAGCTTGCACAGACGCGCACCCGCCCTGACCTCCTCGCGGAGGATGTGCCGTCCCACAAGGGCTTTGACCATGTGGTTCGGCTCTCCTGCCGTGGACGTCTCCCCCTGGTACACGTCCCTGCGTTGCCCCTGCTCGGTGATGAAGGTGCGCCGCAGCCACCTCCGCAGCCGGTCCGCGTCACCGTCGAGGAAGTCACGGGCCACCTCGGTGATCATCTGCTCGGCGAAGTCGGCGAGCGCCCGGTCGACGTCGGCGAACCGGCTCACGTGCTCGACGGTGATGATCCGCACGTCGGCGGAGAGGGCGCGCCACATGGCGGAGCAGACCACCTGGAGCTGGACCGGCTGAACCTCCTTCGCCTCTCCCGCCCCGGTCCTGCACAGGTCCGTCACCAGTGCCCTGGCCGCTCCGGGGGCGAACGAGCGGCCGGTCCCCGTCAGCGGACCCTCGGCCGCCTGAACCGCGGCATCCGTGCCGAGGGCCGCCAGAGGAAAGCGCCCTCTGGTCATGCCGGCCAGTTTGGGCTCGTGGGGCAGGAGCGCCGGCAGGTGGTCTTCCCGGATCGAGACGAGCAGACGCAGGTTCGGGTCTCCGTCCAGAGCCTCGACGAGCTGTTCCATGAACCACTCGCGGTACGGCCAGCGCTGGTCGAGGGCGCTGAACAGCTCCTCCGCCTGGTCGATCGCGGCCAGCGTCAGAGCCGGGTCACCGTACAGGTCATAACGCCTCGGTCGGCTCCGCAGGAACCCGCGGAGCGTCTGACCGGCCAGCCGGGTGGGTGTCTCCTCCGGACACCAGGAGGACAGCAGGGCGAAGACGTGCGGATTGTGCCGCGAGAGCGTGGCCAGTGGGAAACGGACGCTGTGCGAGACACGGCCGATCGGCAGGACGTCGGTCATGGTCCGGTCCAGCAGCGGCAGCACACCGGCCCGGATCAGCGACGTCTTGCCCACCCCGGACGGACCGTGCAGAATGGTCAGGCGGTTGGCCTGCCACAGGTCCGCGACCTCGTGTGACTCCCTGGCCCGGCCGAAGAACCGGTGACCGTCATCTTCACGGAACGCCCGCGGCCCGACGTACGGCTCCGCCGTCGGCGCCGGACGAGCGTCACGCGGGCTCACGAGACCGCCCCCATCCTCCGCCGGAGTTCCTTGCAGAACTCCTCGGCGCTCCCCCAGAAGATGGAGATCCGCCAGTCCTCGTAGTAGCGGGCCAGCTGCCGCTGCACCTCCCGCACGTCCGCCCTGGTGGTATCGAACGACGGAGCGAGCTGCACGCTGACATGCCTGCGCCGGTGGATTCCCGGAACCGCTCTCAGCAGTCCCCGGAACAGGACGCGGAATGTCCAGTCTTGCAGGCTGTAGCCGATGAACAGCAGAGGGCGCCTGGTCAGTGCCGCGAGGATGGACGGCGGGAGCATCCGCTGGCCGGTCCCGACGCCCTCGGTGGCGAGGCTGGTCACGAACTCCAGGTAGTCGTCCTCGGCCAGCACGATGGATCTCGGGTCCGCCAGGTTTCCGTGCAGGTGGTAGACGAGCGGCCTGTCCGGCTGGGGATTCCAGCCTTCCTCGCTGCCGAACAACTCCTCGGCGTAGGGGATGTCCCTGTTCCAGGGGCAGACGGCCACGTTGGGCTGCTTCCCCGCAGCCTTCAGCGATCGGGCGATGAAGTCGTCGTAATTGGTGGTGAGGTAGACCGGGAGCGGGAATTCCGCGAGCAGCCCGTGCGGTTCAAGCGGATCGCGGAAATCCGGAGGGCCCGCCGCGCCCAGCTCGTCGCAGATGATCCTCTTGACGTGCAGGGCATCGCCGTATTTCATTGACGCGAATTGCGTCACCCGTGGAAGGTCGTGGTCGTCACCGTAGGGGTAGCCCCATTTACGGCCCATATCCCGGCTGAGCGCCCGCCCCGTGGGAAGGGTTCCCACGCAGGCTCCCGACCCCAGGAACGGCGTGCAGTCCCCGCTTCTCAGTTGATAGAGAAGACGCTCCCACTCCGCGTCGTCCATGTCGTTCACGTACGGCATCACCTCGCCGATCACAGACTCCGAGGGCTCGCGGGTCCGGTGCCGTACGACTCCGCCGCGGTCGATCCCTGTGCGGAATCCCGGCATCGCCCACCTCGCCGGCGACAGGGCGGATGGACGTCCTCTCATGTCCTCCCACCCGTCGCCCCGCCCGATCCAGCGTGACGACGAGAGACGGAAAGAACACTCAGAGCGAACTCTGGAATCCTGCCAATGGTTCTCTTTCGTCCCGCAGGATCCACTCCAGAAATGCCCGCCGTTTCGACTCGGAGATGGTCTGCGTAGACCCCAGCGTGAGACCAGCCTCACGTTCCGGTTCACCGAAACTCATACCGCCCCTCCCACCTTCCCCCGGGCTCCTCATTACGGTCAGCCCACAAAGCCTCGCGACGCATCCTTTTCACCACAACGACCCGGAATACTTCCCGGCCTTTCAATCATGAGATATACCGTCCGGTGAATCAACATCTAAAATAATCGCAGGATCGTTCTCGGTTCACGCGCGGAGGTCCCAGATGACGGAGCTTGCACGTGCGGCGCACGTGACACCGGGACGGCAGCCCGACGTCTGGGAGAAGGTGCCACCCCGCAACAGGAACTTCACCGGTCGCGACGAGCTCCTCGCCAGGCTCCGCAAGGGCATGAGCACCGTGACCGCGGTCGTCCCGCAGCCTCAGGCGTTGCAGGGGCTGGGCGGCGTCGGGAAGACCCACCTGGCCATCGAGTACGCCTGGCGTTACCGGTCCCACTACGACCTGGTCTGGTGGATCCCCGCCGACCAGCGGGTCCTGGTCCCCTCGGCGCTGGCCATGATGGCTCCCCGCCTCGGCCTGCCCAGTGCCACCACCGCCGGCGCGGAGGAGACCGCCGAGGCGGTGCGCCGGGCGCTGCAGAGTGGCGACCCCTACCACAACTGGCTGCTGATCTTCGACAACGCCGAGGACCCGGCCAGGATCGAGGAGTTCATCCCGCGCGGCCCCGGGCACGTACTGATCACCTCGCGTAACCCGGACTGGGAGAACCACTTCGAGACCCTGCAGGTCGACGTGTTCGAGCGCGCGGAGAGCGTGGAGTTCCTCCGCAAACGCCTGCGCAGGGACATCTCAGACGAGGAGGCCTCCCTGCTCGCGGAGAAACTCGGCGACCTCCCGCTCGCGCTGGAGCAGGCCGGAGCGCTCCAGCACGAGACCGGAATGTCCGTCGAGGAGTACATCGAGCAGTTGGACGAGCAGGCCGCCCGGCTGCTCGGCGTGAACAGAGCCCGGGGATACCCGCTCTCGATGACGGCCGCGTGGCGGGTCTCCGTGTCCATGCTGGAGGACCGCCTTCCCGAGGCGCTCCGGATCCTGCGGTGCTGCGCGTTCTTCGCCCCCGAGCCCATCCCCCGCGACGTCTTCCGCCGCGGAAGCAGAACCCTCGCGCGCCACGGCAAGGACACCGACCCGCGGTTGAACGCGATCCTGTCCGACCCCATTCTGCTGACCACGACCCTGAGCGAGCTGCGGCGCTTCGCCCTGGCCAGGATCGAACCGGAGACCCGCACGATCCAGGTCCACCGCCTCGTCCAGATGCTCCTGCGGGACGGCCTGTCTCCGGAGCAGCAGGCCCGGTCACGCCACGAGGTCCACCTGCTGCTGGCCGGATCGGCCCCCGACGACCCGGACGACAGCACGCAGTGGCAGCGGTTCGAGGAACTGGTGGGTCATGTCGCGCCCTCGGAGCTGGCCGAGAGCACCGAGCCCGTGGTGCGCAGGTTCGCCCTCAACGTCGTCCGCTACCTGTACCAGGTCGGCAACTACCAGTCGGCCCGCTCCTTCGCGGAGGACTTCATCGTGAGGTGGAGCAAGGCGGACGGGTCGCGGCATCCGGACGTGCTGATCGCCCGCAGGCATCTGAGCAACATCCTGCGCGGGCTGGGCCGGTACGCCGACGACTACGAACTCATCCGCAGGACACTGGACGAGATGCGCGAGGTCCTCGGAGAGGAGCACTCCGAGACGCTCTCCGCCACCAACAACTTCGCCGCTGCGCTGCGTGCCCGGGGAGAATTCCTGAAGGCCCGCGATCTGGACGCGGAGTCCCTGGAGGCGCACCGGAGGGTCTTCGGGGAGACCCACCCCTCCACCCTGCGCGTCATGAACAACCTGGCCGTCGACCACGGCCTAACCAGCGATTACATGCGGGCGCGGGCCCTGCATCTGGAGGCCTACCAGGAGCAGAGCGACGCGGCACGCGGGGTCGGCAAGGCGTCCGTGCTCAGCTCGTGGCACAACCTGTCGCGTGCCATTCGGCTCTGCGGGGACTACGCCGAGGCCCGTGACCTCGGCGAGGACGCCCACACCTACGGTGTGCGGGAACTGGGCCCCGACCACCCCGTCACCCTGCTCGCGGCCAAGGACCTGTCCATCGCCCTGCGCCGCTCCGGCGACCTCGTCCAGGCACTGGAGCTGGCCCGCGACACGCACACCCGCTTCCGGCGGCTCTTCGCGGACGAGCACCCCGACACGATGGCCGCCGCGATCAACCTGGCCAACGCCCTGCGGGCGGCCGGCGCGCTCGACGAGGCGTTCGCCCTGACCGATCAGGCCGTGAGCCGCTATCCCCTGGTGTACGGCGAGGCACACCCCTACACCCACGCGTGCCGGAGCAATCTCGCGATTCTGCACCGGCTGCTCGGGGACGCCGGGAAGGCCAGGGCCATCAGCGAGGCGGCCCTGCGAGCGCTGACCGCCAAGGTCGGCCGGACGCACGACTACTCACTCGCCTGCGCGGTCAACCTCGCCTCAGACCTGGCGGCGCTGGGCGAGCACACCCAGGCACGTGACCTGGGCGAGGACGCCCTCGAGCGACTCCACCGGCTCTTCGACGACAAGCACTATCTCTCGCTGCTGTGCGCCGCCAACCTCTCACTCGATCTGCGGGCAACGGGCGCGGAGGAGGAGGCCGAGCGGCTCCGGGCCGACACGCTGGAGCGTTACGCGCGCAGCCCGCTGGTCTCGGTCCAGCCCGACGCCCTCGCCGCGGCCGAAGGCCTGCGCATCGACTCCGACTTCGACCCACCGCCGATCTGACCGGCCGGGCGCGGTCAGACGTTCCGTCCGATCCACTCCTCGCGGTGCCGGTCGGCCTCGCGGCGCGCCTGCGCGTGCGCCGCGGCGTCCACCGGTTCGGTCAGCCCTCGCTCCAGCGTGGCCCTCATCTTCGTGACGAACTCCTGCCCGCGTCCGGTCAGCCCGCCGCTCTCCAGAAGTGTCCCCGTGACCAGATAGGCGCCCTCCCGCCAGCGGGCGAACTCCACCTGCGCACGGAAGCCCGTCTCTCCCGTCTCGAACCACCGCCGGCGCCGCCAGAACTCGGTCACGCCCAGATAGGCGTACGCGCCCTGGAGCAATCCGTAGAGCGGACGTGGATCGGGTCGCCACGGCGCGTAGAAACGCCGTCCGCCGTCCGGCAGGGTCAGGTCCACCAGATCGGTGAGCGCCGTCAGCTTCATGTGCTGGACCTCGTGGGCGAAGGTCTCCGCGAACCCAAGGCCGTGCCGGGGCTCCGAGAGCGCCAGGGTTCCGAACGTCTCCCGGGAACTCGCGCTGTTCTGGCCGACCTCGGGCGGCCGGGTCGGCGTGAGAACGGAGATCCCCTCCGCAACCTCCTCCGCGACGACCGGATGGCATTCCGTCAGGATGCGCCATGCATCCCGCAGGCACGACTCCCACCAGTGGCGTCGTCCCGGGCTCAGCCGCCCCTCGACGGCGTCCTCCGCCGCCCACCGGTACGGGTCGAGGTCGTCGACGATCAGGCTGAGCTCCGGTGTCACCGCCAGCCGGTGCAGCGCCTGCCAACCGGGACCGTCCAGAAAGGGGCCGACCCGGACCGTGAAGGAGCCGACACCGAGCTCGGCTCCGTGTTCGTCCGGCCGCACGACGACGTCGGCCACCGGCTCCACCCCGGCGGGCAGGGTGAGCAGCCCCAGGGACGGCAGTATGACGCTCCGCCCGGTGACGGGCAGCCGGACCGCGCACGCGGTCCGCGAGCCGACCGCGGCGGCCACGGCCAGCGCGCCCAGCCTCCCGGGATCCTCCTGCCCGTCTTTCCAACGCAGGGATCGGTAAGTCCGCCACGCCCAGGCGCCCACCGACGGGTACGTCAGCACGCGGGCGACCTCGTCCGCCGCCCGGCCCTCCATCTCCACCAGCAGGCCGTACGCGGCGGTCGACAGGTCGGCATGGGGATGACCGGTCGTCTCCGCCTCCTCCACGACCCCGCGGAGCAGCAGCATGTGCTTCACCCGCTGCGTCGCGCGCAGTGCCCTCACGGCGGCGGCCCCTCCCCCGCCCTCGGCCAGCTCGGTGAAGATCTCGTCGGGGATGGCGCGTTCGAGGAGCTTCATCGGCGTCCTTTCAGCAAGGCGGCGTCCCGCTCGAGTGCTGCGCGGATGTGGGCGATGAGCCGGTAGAGGTCGGGGCAGTAGACCGAGGGGGCACGGAAGCCGGTGACGGCGTTGTAGCGGTGGGCGTAGAGACCGCCGCCGCAGACGTTGACCAGATCGCACTCGCGGCAGGCCTCCGCCAGTGCCGCCTCCCCGATCTGCCGTGCCGCGATGGCCGGGTGCGTGAGCACCGCGTCGAAGGAGTCCCGTAGCACGTGCATGCGGGTCGCGGCGGCTCCGTGGTAGCTCGACTTGAGGATGTCCGACTGCTCGATACTGCCGTCCGTCTCGATGACGGCCATGCGCACGGGGGACAGCCCGACGGCCTCCGTTCGCGACGCCCGGCCGGTCAGCAGGCGCATGATCTCGGTGAACAGCCGCACCTCCGTGGCGGCAGCCGTGCCGTACCAGCGGTCGAAGACGGGGATCAGCCAGTCGGCGTACGGCGTGGCGGGCGAGCCCGGCTCCCGGAAGGGCGGGGGCGTGGACCAGTTGCCGTGCGGCAGGAGGAAGTCGACGGCGGGCGGGTCGAAGGCCAGGAGCGCCTCGTAGGTCGCCACCGGGTCGTTGCGGACGTCGATCGTGCAGAGCAGTCCGCTGAAGAGGTGGTGGAAGCGGCCGGAGGCCAGCTTGCGCAGCGCGGCGGTGACGGCCGCGTGGCTGCCCTTCCCGTTGGCGAAGCGCCGGTGCCGGTCCTGCCCCTCCTCGTCCCCGTCGAGACTGACTCCCACCCGGATCTCCAGGTTCTCGAAGAGCCGTAGGAAGGTCTCGTCGAGGCGCACACCGTTCGTCTGCACCGCGACGCGCACGCGTGTGCCGACGTCGGCAGCGGCGGCTCTGACCGTGCGCACGGCATGGGAGACGAAGTCAGGACCGGCCAGCAGCGGCTCGCCCCCGTGAAGTATCGCCTCCACCTCGGCCAGGCTGTGGGTGAGCGCGTGTTCGGCGATCCGCATCGCCGTACGATCGATGATCACCTCGGACATGCGGCGCGGCTGCGACCTCCAGGATTGGTCGGCCATCTCGTACATGTAGCAGTACGCGCAGGAGAGGTCGCAGCGGCTGTGGATCTTCAGGATGAACTGCTGGAATGCCGATGGCTGCCATCCCGATGCCAGCAATCCGTCCACATCGAGCATTGCCGGAAACATATTTTCGGGTGGCAGGTTTTCGGTTTTAGGGTTTTTTATCAACCGCGGCACACCTCTCTTGCGCCATTTTCCATTTCGCCCGACTTCGCATGGATAGTCAAGATTTCAGGCGCGAATGGCGGAAGCGTCGCGGGAGGTGTCCAGTCGTGCCGCACGCACCGTCCTCACCGGAGACCGCGGCGCCCTTCGAGACGGGCCCGACGGCCGGTTCTCTGGCGCTGCACCCGGTCAGATGGCGGGCGGGTCGAAATCGAAGTCGAGCCGCCCGCCCGCCCTCGCGACCTGTGCGTCGGGATGCGCCTTGCCCAGCACGGTCCGGTACCGGTCGAACGTGGCCGCCGCCAGGGTGTCGGCTTCTTCTCCGGCACCCGTGGCGCGCAGGTCCACCACCAGGTTGGCCGCCGCGGCCAGCGTCAGCGGATGGTTCTCACCCAGCTCTCTCCGCAGGCTCTCCAGGGTCTCCTCGCCCCTCCGCCTCGCCTGCGCGCTGTCCCCCAAGGTGGCCAGGTTGATGGCACAGGTCAGCGAGTAGTGGTGGTCCCTGCCGAGCCGGCCTTCGAGCCCTTCGAGGGACGCACGGTCGAGCCGGCGGGCTCCTTCGGCGTCGCCGTTGACCCGGAGTAGAAGAGCGACGTTCATGTCACAGCCGTACCGGAAGGGATGATCCTCACCGAAGATCCGCTGATAGCGCCCGGCGGTGTCCTGCAACAGGTCCAGCGCGGCCGCGGTCTCCCCCGCCGTGCGCAGGGCGTTGGCCAGGCAGAGGGCGGCCGCGAGCGTGTCGGGGTGGTCACGGCCGAAGATCCGCTCCACCCGCTCGGACGTCCGCTCGGCGATCTCCAGCGCCTCCTGGATCATCCCGGCCCGGCGCTTGGCGATCGACAGGTCCTTGGCGGTGCGCAGGGTCCACGGATGGTCGGCGCCCAACGCCTGGACGCCGAACTCGTAGGCGTCGTCCCCGAGGTCGCAGGCCCTGCGGTATTCACCGCGGAGCCGTACGATCCGGGCCAGGCCGTTCCTCGAGCTGAGTTTCTCCACTTCGTTCGACTTCGGGTTGCGCTGCTGCTCGGTGTAGGCCTCGCGTTGCAGTTCGAGGGCGCGGTCGTAGTCGCCGGCCAGCAGGTGGTCGATCGCGAGGTTGTTCACGGTCCGCAGCGTCTCGGGCGTCGCCGGGCCGAGCACGTTCCGATGGAACCGGAGCGACTCCTCGTCGTGTTCGAGCGCGGCGGTGAAGTCACCCCGTGTGCGGAAGTCGGCGCCATGGCTGTTGGTGAGCAGAACGGTCTCCCGGTGTTCCGGGCCGAGGACCGCCCGCATCCGTTCGAGGGTCGTCCGGTTGAGCTCGAAGGCCGCCTCGTACTCACCGAGCTCGCGCAGGACGATGCCGAGATGGCGCTGTATGGGGAAGAGAGACGGGTCGTCCTCGCCGTCGGCCCGCCACTCGGCGAGGAACTCCTCCGCGAGGGCACGGGCGGACGGGTAGTCGCCCGAGGAGTAGAGATAGCGCACGGTGTTGACGGCGAAGCGCCGCACCTCGGGCTCCTTGGACGTCTTCACCCGTGCGGGGGCCATGTGGCCGAGCAGATCCGCGTAGAGGGACCAGTTCTCGGCGTCGCCGGGCCGGCCGGGTGCCGCCGCGGCGAGCAGGAGGTGCACCTCGTCCCGGTAACCCTGGCGGTCCTTCTCGTTCACGTCTTCGCGCAGGAGCGCCTGGACCAGCCGGTGCACCTGGATGGTCCGGCTCTCGGAGTCGATGCGCGCCAGGGCGTAGCGCCCCGGCTCTCGTATGGCCTCGCTCAGAAGGATCGGGTCGGTCAGGAGCCCGCCGAGACGCGACCGGCTCGCCTGCTCCTCCGTGAGCTTCTCGAAGACGTCCCGTGGGATGGGCTCGGGCCCGAAGAAGGCACAGCACCTCAGCAGCTCCACCGCCTCGTGCAGTTTCTCCTCCAGCTGCGAGACCGACAGCGCCCAGGCCGCGGTCATGGAGTGCGGATAGTCGGTCGGTTTGCCGGCGCCCAGCAACCGGGTCGTCCGCTCCCGCAGCAGCCGGAGGTACTCGTCCACCACCATGCCCGTCTCCGCGTGCAGGGCGCCGGCCTGCTCCAGTGCCAGGGGCAGGTCACCGAGCTCGTCCGCCAGCCGGTCCGCGTCCCGGGCGCTGATCCCCCTGACCCTCTTGCACAGGAAGTCGATGCTCTCCTGCCTGCTGAAGACGTCGACGGGAACGGTGTCGACGATCCCCTGCCAGGCGTGGTTGCGTGAGGTGATCAGAACGTGTCCCGGTCCGCGCGGGACCACGTCGTTGATCTCCCCAGGCTGCTCGGCGTTGTCGAAGACGAGCAGCCACCCGGAGTAGGGCTCGCCGCAGCGCAGCGCGTCCAGCACCGCCGTCGCCGTGTCGTCGATGCCCGCGGCGCTGGAGGGCGGCAGTCCGAGATACGGCGCCAGGCCTGCCAGCGAGGAGCGCACCAGCATCGGCTGATCTGCCGGAATCCACCAGATCAGCTCGTACTCATGCCGGTAGCGCCAGGCGTACTCGATCGCGACGTGGGTCTTCCCGACTCCGCCGAATCCGTGCAGGGCGTGTGGGACCACCGCCGTGACCTGGGAGGTCATCCCCTCGTGCAGTTTCTCCAGGAGGTCATCGCGCCCGGTGAAGTTCTTGTTGCGCTGAGGGACCTTCCCCAGACCTCAGGCTGGCGTCCCGGCTCCCGGATCGCTCCTGAAGATTGCGAAATCGCCACGCGATCGCCTCCCCTTACCGGATTCCGCCTCAGCCTAGATTCCGAAGTCTTCTTGAAGGGTGGACACGGAAGCACGATTCAAACAACTTTTACAAGTTCACACAACAGACAATCCATCCGATTGACCATATAGCACGATATATGGGAAAACGGGTAGAAGCCTGGTGTCATCCGGAGCCTCATCACTCCATGACCTTCAAAGGAAGGTGGATGTGCGGCCAGTCCCGACACGCAAGGAGATCTTCGTGGGCGAGGAAGTCATCGAAGCGGCCATCGAGCACAGCGGTGCGCTGATCGATGTAGGCGACGTCCCCCTGAGCACCCTCGCCCAATTGAGCGGATCTGTTCTGGATCTCGCCCTGCGACGCGTTCTCGGCGAGGAAAACACCGGCCCAGTGGCAGGGTTTCAGTCGTCCATATAGGATATCTTGACTTCAATGCCACATTGTGCGACATAAGTGTCGCAGGGAGATTTTCCCAACATTCAAGGTGGCGCGGTGGACGACGCGGACTGGGAACGACTGATCAACCAGCTCCGCAGAGGCGACTGCACGCCTTTCCTCGGCGCGGGTGCCTGCCGGCCCCTTCCCAAGGGGGCAGAACTGAGCCTTCGTTACGCCCACCGGTACGGCTATCCCTTCGCCGACGTGCACAACCTCGCCCGGGTGATGCAGTACGCCGAGGCGGTGGTGCGGGACCCGGTGGATCTCAAGGACGGTGTCTGCCGGCTCCTCCGGACGTATCCACCGCCCGCGCCCGACGATCCCACAGATCCGCACGCGCTGCTGGCCTCGTTCCCTCTCCGGGTCTTCCTCACCACGAACTACGACGACTTCCTCGCCCGCGCCCTGCGAGCCGCGGGCAAGGACGTCGTCACCGACTTCTCCAGATGGTGGGACACCGACCCCACGGCGCCCGTCCTGCCCGAACCCACCACCGGCAGGCCCCTCGTCTACCACCTGCACGGGACGTGGGCGCACCCCCGGTCGATGGTGCTGACCGAAGGCGACTACCTGTCCTACCTCGTCAACATCGTCGAGTCCTCGGCGATCGACTGGAGGCACCCGCTCCCCTCCCCGGTCCTCGACGCGATGGCCAACCGGCCACTGTTGTTCATCGGCTACAGCCTGCAGGACTGGACGTTCCGCGTGCTCTTCCACGGCCTGGCCCGCAGCACCCCGCGCAGCAACCGGCGTCGGCACGTGAGCGTGCAGCTGATGCCGGAGGTGAACGACTCGGCGAGCGACGCGGTCGACAAGGCCAAGCGCTATCTCGTCCACTACCTCAACGGCTGGAACATCTCGATCTTCCTGGGGAGCGCGGCGGAGTTCTGCGCGGAGCTCCGCCGCAGAATGAATGCGATGCCATGACCACCGCGGAGCAGGGAATCTCAGAGCCGTATGTGGGACTGCGTCCCTACAACGAGGCCGAGCACGCGCTGTTCTTCGGGCGGGAGCGGGAGGCCCGCGAGGTCACCGCCGTCTGGCAGGCCACCGGGCTCACCGTGCTGTACGGGGCGTCCGGCGCGGGCAAGACCTCCCTGCTCCACGCGGGCGTGCTGCCCCGTCTCGACCCCGCCCGCACCGACGTGCTGCCCGTCGCGCGCGTGTCCCCGCGCGGGGCGATCACCGGCATCCCGGGCAACCCCTATGTCCTGGCGCTGCTGTCGGCCTGGGCGCCGCAGGAACCGCCGCAGGCGCTCGCCGGGCTGACGGTCTCGCAGTTCCTGTCGCGGCGGCCGGAGCGCCAGGACCGGTACGGTGACCCGGTCCCGGTGCTGGTCGCCATCGACCAGGCCGAGGAGCTGTTCGGAGGCCCCGCCCACCGGCACGAGGAGCAGGCTGTGCTGCTGGAGCAGCTGGCCGAGGCCGTGGAGGAGCACGGCGGACTCCACCTGCTACTGGTGCTGCGCGAGGAGTACGTGGCCGCCGTCCTGCCGTACGAGCGCCCGCTCGGCCAGGGCTCGCGGACCCGTTTCGAACTGCGGGCGCTCACCCGCGAGGCCGCGCTCGAGGCGGCGGCCGAGCCCCTGCGGGGCACCGGACGATCCTTCGCTCCCGGTGCCGCCGAGCTGCTCGTCGACGACCTGCGCACGGTCACCTTCGCCGACGACGAGGGCCGGATGACGACCAGAGAGCTGGACGAGGTCGAACCGGTCCAGCTCCAGGTCGTCTGCTCCGCGCTCTGGGAGTCGCTCCCGCCGGACGCCACCGCGATCACCGTGGAGCACGTGGACCTGCACGCCGACGTCGACCGCTTCCTGACGGGCTTCTGCAGACGTGCCCTCTCCCGGGTCGCGGCGGAGCACGGCGTACCGGCCACGGAGATCCAGCTCTGGCTGCGCAGCGTCTTCGTCACCGAGCACGGCACGCGCAACACGGTCTACGAGGGGCTGCGCGAGACGGCCGGCATGCCGAACGCGGTGCCCCGGGCGCTGGAGGACTGCCACCTGCTCAAGGCCGAGCAGCGGCTGGGCATCCGCTGGTACGAGCTGGCGCACGACCGGCTGATCGCCGCCGTGCGCCGGTCGGAGTCCCCCTCCACCTACCTCGCGGACGCGCGGACCGCACTGGGCAGGCAGGACTGGGAGGCCGCGTGCAGGCTCGCGGACGAGGCCGTCCGCGCCTCGGAGTTCGGCGAGACCTGGGTGCGGGCCGAGGCGCAGGAGATCCTGGGCACGGTGGACGCCGCGCGGGGCGATACCGAGAGCGCCCGGCGCCGTTTCAAGGAGGCGGCGGAGACCTTCGCCAGCCTCCAGCAGTTCGAGGGGGTGGCCCGGGTGCTGACCGCCGACGGGCGGCTCCGGCTGGCGCAGGGTGACCACGCCGCGGCGGTGGAGCTGCTCAAGGGGGCCCTCACCTGGGTGCCCAACGACCTTCCCGCCCAGCTGGCCCTGGGACAGGCCCTCTGGCAGGCGGGACAGCCGCGCGCCGCGCTGGCCTGTCTCAACGGGGCGGTGGCGCTCGCGCCGCAGCCCCCGGCCGAGGCGCTCGCTCTGCGCGGGGCGATCCACGCCGACCGGGGCAGGCCGGCGGAGGCCCTGCGCGACCTGGACCGGGTGCGGCGGAACCAGCATCCGGACACGGTGGCCGCGCGCGCGCTGGCGCTGGCACTGGCCGGGCGGCTCGACGCCGCCGAGCAGGAGATGCTGGACGCGGTCGCCGCCGAGTCCGGCAGCGGGCCGGCCCTGCTGCGGGCCGCGCGGGTGCACGCCCTGCTCGGCAGAGGTACGGACGCGACCGAGTTCGCCGGGCGTGCGCTGGCCGCGACAGGCCCTGGTCTCCCCGCGCATCTGCGCAGGGAGGCCGAGGAACTGCTGCGGGAACCGGCGTGACCTCCGCTCCCGGGCCTCACCCGGGCTCCGCGCATTCCCGGTATCGGGATCCGCTGTGATCCCGATACCGGGGTAGAGGAGGTGCATGGCATCTTCCTCACCTGCTCGGAGTGGAGCCGTCCCTTCCCTGTTCCGGCGTCTGGCGGCGCTGCGCGGCGGCCGCGCGTTCCATCCCCGGGGGCGGTTCTTCCACGCGACCTTCCGTGTCCTCGACCACGCCGACCCCTACCTGGGCATCCCCGTCCTCGACGAGCCCGGCGAGCGGGAGGTCCTGGTCCGGCTCTCGAAGGGGGCGTCCCTGCCCGGCGCCCTGCCCGACGTGCTGGGCCTGGCCGTACGGCTGCCGTGCGAGTCGGCGCCCGGAGGCGACCTGGACCTGCTGCTGTCCACGAGGGGCTGGCCGAGGTGGCTGCCCTTCCCCAGCGCCGGGTTCGGCTCCGGCGTCTTCTCCACGCTGATCCCCTACCAGCACGCGGCCGGGCGGATCCGCTTCCTGGCCGTGACGGCCGGGCGGGACCGGGCGCGCTCCGCCGACCCGGACGAGGTCGGGCGGGCCGTCGCGCTCGCGCCGCTGGACTTCGTCCTCGGCATCGAGGGCTACCGGCGGCCGCTGGCGCGCCTGCGCCTGCACACCCCGCTCCCGGACGGGGAGTTCGCCGCGTTCGACCCGATGCTCAACCACCATCCGGCGCTGCGGCTCCCCGGGCGGCTGGCGCGGATCCGCGAGGCCGCCTACGCCGGGTCCCGGCAGGGGCGTCGTTCCCCCGCCGTTCAGGAGGAGTCCACCGGGACCGTGCGCACCGCCCCGGTCGGGTGAGCCGCCGGCGGGGTGAGCCCGGCCGGGGGGCGGGTCAGAGGTCCCGCCAGAGGCGGCCCTCGGCGGCGAGCGGGTCACGGGCGAGGCGGCCGGGGACGTCGAAGATCCGGACGGGCCGGCCGGGCCCGCCGTACGGGGGCCAGCCGGGGTCCCCGGTGGCGGCGAAGCGCGTCCAGGCCGTGTGCATGTCCTCGGCCAGGCTCCGCGGAGGGTTCGGGCCGCAGAGGCGGTCCACTCCCTCGGCGTCCAGGTCGTCGAAGACGAACGGCAGGTCCACGCAGTGGCCGGCCCCCACCGCGCCGCCACCTGCGGGTGAGCGCCAGCGGAACTCGTAGGCGTGCACGGGCCGTCCGGCGGCCGCGCAGGCCTCGGCCAGGCGGAGAGCCGGCACCCGGAAGAGGCGGTCGGTCAGGATCTGCGCCAGGACCTCGCGGCCGGCGGGCAGCCGCTCCTCGTAGAACCGGCGGGCCTCCGGGCCGGCGCCGAGCGCGCGCAGGGCCTGGTCGTACTCCTGCTCGCCGAGCGGGCCGGGCCGGGAGCGGACGAGCTCGTTGAACTCCTCCCGGGTGGTGCCGACGAGCAGCGCGGCCGGGTGGGCCGTGCCGTCTCTGATCGCCTCGTACGGGCTGCGGGCCACGACCTCGCCGTCGTTGACGGGGTTGAACCCCTTGGGGCCGGGCCGGAAGACCGCGCCGAGGGGCCCGGGGCCCGGCTCGCGGGAGCCGAGCGCGCCGTACGCCGCGACGAGCTCCTGCGGGGGGAACGCCGCGAACGCCTCCCGGGTGGGCGGCACGCCGAGCCGGCGGGCGAGGGCGCGGGCGGCCTCGCGGGCGGGCTCGACCGGCTCCCACGTCACCGCTCCGCCGCTCATGCCGATCACGCGGTGCAGGAGTCCGGCGGCGGCGGGTACGGCGAGCAGGGTCACGGCCGCCTGGCCTCCCGCGGACTGCCCGGCGACGGTCACCCGGCCCGTGTCCCCGCCGAAGGCGGCGATGTTCTCCTGGACCCAGGCCAGGGCCCGGACCCAGTCGAGGACGCCGAGGTTGGCCGGGGCCCCGTCCAGGGGCAGGAAGCCCTCGACGCCCAGCCGGTAGTTGACCGCGACGAAGACCACACCGTCGCGGGCGAAGGCCCTGCCCCGGTACCAGGGGCAGGCGTTGCAGCCCGCGCTGAAGGCGCCGCCGTGGATCCAGACCAGCACCGGCAGCCCGGCGGCGCCGGGATCGGGCGTGGCGACGTTGAGGTTGAGGTGGTCGTCACCCGGGGCGAGCGGTTCGGGAAGGCCCCGGGCGGGGTCCTTCGGCGGCTGGGGCGCGGTCGGCCCGCAGGTGTCGCAGCGCCGTACCCCGTCCCAGCCGGGCGGCGGGGCGGGGGCGGCGAAGCGCAGGTCGCCGACCGGGGGCGCGGCGTAGGGGATGCCGAGGAACTCGGCCGCTCCGCCGGACCAGCGCCCGCTCACCCGCCCGCTCGTGGTCACCGCCGTCGGGTCCATGCCGGGGTGTCTACCCGCTCACGGGGCGGTGCGAGCGGGCCCGGAGCGGATCAGGTGGACGTGGTGAGCGGGTTGTCCCCCGTAAGGGAGGCTCCCCGCGCGGGCGCCTCCCCCGCGGTGAGGGGCTCCGGGAGATCCGGAATCTCCGGGAGGTCCGGGATGTTCGAGGGCTCCGCGAGGTCCGGGGGCTCCGCGGCGGGCACGAGGGGCCGGCGCGGGGAGGTCCGGCGGCGCGGCACCACGAGCGGGACGGCCGGCCGGCTCCGGTGCTCGGCGACCTTGCGCTCGATCAGGTCGAGTACGGGGCCCCGCAGGTCCACGTGGCCGAACCCGCCGAAGGCGGGGAAGGAGTTGGTCTCCAGGATGACCGGGCCGTCCTGCCCGCGCAGCAGGTCGACGCTCATCAGGTCGAGTTCCGCCGCGCGGGCCGCGCGCTCGGCGGCGGCCACCTCCTCGCCGGTGAGGGTCACGGGGCGGCAGACGTCCCCCGGCCCGTTGGAGCGGAAGTCCCCGGGACGGCCGGTCTGCTCGACGGCGGCGACGAATCTGCCGCCGATGACGACCACCCGGTGGTTGCGGCCGGCGGCCTCCGCGACGAACCGCTGGACGAGGAGTGGCCTGCCGCGGCCCCGGATCGAGTCGGCCTTGGCGAGCAGCTCGTCCTCGCAGCGGGCGAGGGCGACCTCGGCTCCGCGTGCCCCGTCCGGTTGCTTGAGCACGACGGGGTAGCCGTAGGCCCCGGCGAAGAGCCGCAGCTCGTGGTCGTCGGGGCAGAAGGCGGTGGCGGGCGTCGGCACGCCGCAGGCGGCCAGCCGGACGTGCGTGGCGAACTTGTCGGCCGAACGGAGCACGGCGGCGGCGGAGTTGAGGTGCGGGGTCTCCCCCTCCACCGCGCCGAGGATGGTGAGGCCCGGCAGCGCGTCGGTGGACATCTGGTGGATGATCCCGTCCACCGCGAGCGGGAGGCCGTCGGCGCACAGCCTGGGCCTTCCGTCGTCGAGCGCCACGCTGAGTTCGTTCCAGGAGACGACGAGCGGCAGGTGCCCCCGTTGCCGCGCCCCCTCCTCCAGGTATCTGATGTCCTCGTTCGCGGGACCTTCGCCAATTATGATCAACAAGCGGAGTCCCGAACTGTTCACCCCGTTTTTCATACCGTGGGTAATTCCCTGATTACAGAAAGTAATCATGCGGCCGGTGTGGAACGCTCCCCGGGCACGGAAAAACCGGTTGACGAGGTCCTTACCCTTGACGGGCCCTTCACCGCCCCGGTGAACGGCGCCGGCCCCAGACCGTGAGGAGTGTGCTGCCTGCCCATGCCCCCTGATACCGCTGACTCCGGTTCGAAACCCGCCTCCCGACGGCCACGGCGCCCGCGCCTTTCGGGGATGCGCTCGCTGTGGCGGATGAGGTCCTACCTGCGCCCCCACTCCAGGCGGCTGGCCCTCGCCTGGCCCGCCGCCCTCGCCGCGACCGGGATCGCCATCGCCGTCCCGCTGATCACCGAGAAGGTCGTGGACGGCCCCGTCACCCGGGGCGACACCGCCGGACTGGTCGCCCTCTCCCTGCTCGTCCTGGCGCTCGGCGTGCTCGAGGCGCTGCTCACCTTCGTGCGCCGGTGGCTGATGGCCGACATCGTCCTCGGCCTGGAGACGGACATCCGCGACGACCTCTACCGGCACCTGCTCCGGCTCCCGATGGGCTTCCACGGCTCCTGGCAGTCCGGTCAGCTGCTCTCCCGCGCGACGGCCGACCTGTCGGCGATCCGGCGCTTCCTCGGCTTCGGCCTGCTCTTCCTCGTCCTGACCACCCTGCAGATCACCACGGTGACCGTACTGCTGCTGAACAAGCACTGGCCGCTGGGCCTGCTGGTCGCCGCGGCGGCGATCCCGGTCGTGGTCCTCTCGCTCCGCTTCGAGCGCCGCTACATCGAGGTGTCCCGCCGCGTCCAGGACGAGCAGGGCGACCTGGCCACCGTGGTCGAGGAGTCCGCGGCCGGCATCCGCACGATCAAGGCGTTCGGCCGCGGCGGGCACGTCTTCGGCACCTTCGACTCCGGGGCCCGCCAGGTCTACCGGACCTCGATGGAGAAGGTCCGGCTCTCGGCCCGGTTCTTCACCTTCCTGGAGGTGGTCCCGAACGTCACCCTCGCCGCCGTGCTGCTGCTCGGCGCGCTGGCGGTCGGCTCGGGTTCGCTGAAACTGGGCGCGCTGGTGGCCTTCACCATGCTCATGCTCATGCTGGTGTGGCCGATCTCGGCGCTCGGCTTCCTGCTGGCGATGGCGCAGGAGGCGATGACCGCGGCGGACCGGGTGATGGAGGTGCTGGACGTCGCGCCGGCCATCACGGGGGGCGCCCTGACGGTCGAACGGCCCCGCGGCCACCTGCGTTTCGAGGGCGTGGAGTTCCGCTTCCCCGGCGCCGCCGAGCCGGTGCTGCGCGACGTCTGGCTGGAGGTGCGACCGGGCGAGACGGTCGCGGTGGTGGGCGCCACTGGGTCGGGCAAGACCACGCTCACCTCCCTGGTCCCCCGGCTGCACGACGCCACCGCGGGCCGGGTCACGATCGACGGCCACGACGTGCGCGACCTTTCGCTGCCGGCGCTCCGCTCGATGGTCGCCACCGCCTTCGAGGAGCCGACCCTGTTCTCCATGAGCGTGCGGGAGAACCTCACGCTCGGGCGGCCCGACGCCACCGACGAGGAGATCGAGGCGGCGCTGCGCGTGGCGCAGGCGGAGTTCGCGCACCGGCTGCCCTGGGGCCTGGAGACCCGGATCGGCGAGCAGGGCATGTCCCTGTCCGGCGGCCAGCGCCAGCGGCTCGCCCTGGCCCGCGCGGTCCTGTCCCGGCCCCGGATCCTCGTGCTGGACGACACGCTCTCGGCGCTCGACGTGGAGACCGAGGCCCTGGTGGAGGAGGCGCTCCGGCACGTGCTCCGGGACGCCACCGGGATCGTGGTCGCGCACCGCGCCTCCACCGTGCTGCTCGCCGACCGGGTCGCCCTGCTGTCCGGCGGCACGGTCGCGCACGTCGGCCGCCACCAGGAGCTGATGGCCTCGGTGCCGGAGTACCGGGCGCTGCTCTCCGCCGATCTGGACGAGGATGCCGCCGTCTCCGGCGGTCCCGGTGGTTTCGACGACTTCGACGGTGACGTGGACGCGGAGGGGGCGCTGCGGTGAGCGGTCAGGACACAGAGGAGACGGCCACGGAGACGGCCGGCAGAACGACCGGGGGAACGGACGGCAGAACGGCCGGAGGAACGGCCGGAGGAACGGCCGGAGGAACGGACGAGGGGACGCGCGACTGGCGCGGCGTGGCCGCCGAGGACTCCGACGAGCTGCCCGAGCGGATCTCCTTCCTGCTCCGAGCCCGCTCCCGGCGGCTGCTCGGCGAACTGCTGGGACCGTACCGCCTGCGGATCGCGGTGCTCGTCGCGCTCATCGTGACGTGCAACGCGGCCTCGCTCGCCATCCCCTACCTGGTGAAGGTGGGCATCGACGCCGGCATCCCGCCCATGCTGGCGGGCGAGGGCCCGGGCACGCTGACGGCGGTCGTCACGGCGGTGCTGGCGGCGGCGGCCGTGCAGGCGGTGACCCGGCAGGCGTTCCTGGCGATGGCCGGCCGGATCGGCCAGCGCATCATCCTGGAGCTGCGGCGGCGGGTCTTCCGCCACTTCCAGCGCCTGTCGCTCTCCTTCCACGACGACTACACCTCGGGACGGGTGATCTCCCGGCTCACCTCCGACATCGACGCCATCGCCGAGATGCTCCAGTCGGGCTTCGACAGTCTCGTCACGGCCGTGCTGACGCTCGCCGGCACCGCCGTCGTCCTGCTCATCCTGGACGTGCGGCTGGCTCTGGTGGCCCTGCTCCCGCTCCCGGTCCTGCTGCTGTTCACCCGCTGGTTCCGGCGGCAGTCGAGCATCGCCTACCGCCGGACCCGCCAGACCGTGGCGCTGCTGATCGTGCACTTCGTGGAGTCGATGGCCGGCATCCGGGCGGTCCAGGCGTTCCGCGGGGAACCGCGCAACCAGGAGATCTTCGCCCGGCTCAACGCCGACTACCGGGACGCCAACGTGCGGAGCATGCGCCTGGTCGCGCTCTTCTCACCGGGGATCAAGCTGATCGGGAACGTCACCGTCGCGGCGGTGCTCTGCTACGGCGGCCTGCTGGTCTCCGAGGGCTCCGCGAGCGTGGGCACGCTCACCGCGTTCCTGCTCTACCTGCGCCAGTTCTACGAGCCGATGCAGGAGATCAGCCAGTTCTACAACACCTTCCAGTCGGCCGGGGCGGCGCTGGAGAAGCTCTCCGGCGTGCTGGAGGAGCGGCCGTCGGTGGCCGAGCCGCACACGCCGGTCCCGCTGGAGCGCCCGGCGGGCGAGATCCGGTTCGAGGGGGTGGAGTTCGGCTACCGCCAGGGCACGCCGGTGCTGTCCCGGATGGACCTGACGATCCCGGCCGGGCAGATCGTGGCGCTGGTCGGCCCCACCGGGGCGGGCAAGACCACGCTGGCCAAGCTGGTCGCCCGGTTCTACGACCCGGTCGCGGGCCGGGTGCTGCTGGACGGGACCGACCTGCGCGACCTCGGCGAGGACACGCTGCGCGCCGCGGTGGTCGTGGTGACGCAGGAGAACTTCCTGTTCAACGGCTCGGTCGCGGACAACGTCAGGTTCGGCCGGCCCGGGGCCACCATGGACGAGGTGGTCGAGGCCGCCCGGGCCGTCGGCGCCCACGACTTCATCTCGGCCCTCCCTGAGGGGTACGACACCCCGGTCGGCAAGCAGGGCGGGAGGCTGTCGGCGGGGCAGCGGCAGCTGGTGGCCTTCGCCCGCGCCTTCCTGGCCGACCCCGCCGTGCTGGTCCTCGACGAGGCGACCTCGAGCCTGGACGTGCCGGGCGAGCGGCTGGTGCAGCGGGCCATGCGGACGATCCTGGCGGGCAGGACCGCCCTGATCATCGCCCACCGGCTCTCCACCGTCGAGATCGCCGACCGCGTGCTGGTCCTGGACGGCGGCGGCGTCGTGGAGGACGGCCCGCCGGAGGTCCTCATCGCCCGGTCGGGCCGGTTCGCGGACCTGCACCGCGCCTGGCTGGACAGCATTTCGGACGTGCCCCGCGCGTCCGGGTGAGCGTGCCGTCCCCGCGGCGGCGGCGTGGCCTCCGCCGCGGGGACGGCCGGACCGGCCCCCTCTTGAATTAATCGGTTAATGGAAGATGCCGGGTGAACGAGAGGGGATGGAGCGCGTACACCCCCCAACCCACGAGTAGTAAGCTGCGCGATGGCCGTGAAACAGTTAAGCGACGACATGGGGTGGGAGACGGATGAAACGACCGACCATTGCGGACATCGCCCGCCGGGCGGGGGTCTCCAAGGTCGCGGTCTCCTACGCGCTGAACGGCCGGGCGGGGGTGTCGGAGGCGACGCGGGCCAACATCATGGCCATCGCCGCCGAGATCGGCTGGCGCCCCAACAGCGCCGCCCGGGCGCTGAACGGGGCGCGGGCGCACACGGTCGGGCTCGCGCTCTGCCGGCCGGCCCGCATCCTGGGCATGGAGCCGTTCTTCATGGAGCTGATCAGCGGCATCGAGGCCGAGCTCTCCGTGCGGTCCTACGCGCTGATGCTCCAGATCGTCTCCGACCACGACCAGGAGATCTCCGTCTACCGCCGCTGGTGGGGCGAGGGCCGGGTCGACGGCGCGTTCGTGGTGGACCTGCACTTCGACGACCTCCGGGTGGCCGAGCTGGAGTCGCTGGGCATGCCCGCCGTCGTCATCGGCCACCCCTCGCAGGCGGGCTCGCTGGCCTCCGTCTGGTCCGACGACAGCGCGGCCGTGCGCGAGACCATCGAGTATCTCGCCGCGCTGGGCCACCGCCGCATCGCCCGGATCGCGGGGCTGCCGCGGCTGGTGCACACCGCCCTGCGCGACCGGGCCTTCACCGACTCCTGCGAGCGGCTCGGGCTGACCGGCCACGCCGTCGTGCACACCGACTACACCGGCGACGAGGGCGCCCGTGCCACCCGCCGGCTGCTGAGCTCCCCCGACCGGCCGACCGCGATCGTCTACGACAACGACATCAGCGCCGTGGCCGGTCTCTCGGTCGCCCAGGAGATGCGCCTCGACGTCCCGCGCGACCTGTCGATCGTCGCGTGGGACGACTCGCCCCTCTCCCAGGTCGTGCACCCTCCGCTCACCGCGCTCAGCCGGGACATCCCCGCCTACGGCGCGCACGCCGCGCGGCGCCTGCTCGACCTGGTCTCCGGGGAGCGGATCGCCTCCTTCGAGGACCAGGCCGCCCGGCTCACCCCGCGCGGGAGCACCGCTCCTTCCCCGGCCTGAGCCGGGCCCGGGTCCGCCCGGCCAGGCCCGGCCCGGTCAGGAGCGGGAGAGGGCGCGGTTGACCGCGGCGGTGTAGGCGTAGAAGTCCCGGGTGCGATTGGCCGGATCCTGGATCCAGGCCCGGTCCAGTCGGCCCGAGGCGAAGAACCGCCTGCGCTGGCCGCTGCTGATCTCCAGCTGCACCCCCTTGCCCCGCCGGTTCCTGTTGGCGATGTTGCGGGGGTTCCGGCCCGCCAGCCCGGCGGGGACCGACCTGGCGACGGTGAAACCGGCGGCGCGCAGCTCGGCGGTGATCCTCGCGATCAGCGCCGTGTCCCGGCCTCCGACGTAGGTGGTGGGCCGGGCGCCGGACATGCCGTGCCAGGAGACGGTGCGGCCGGTCCGCGCCACCAGGCGGAGCGCCCTCGGCTCGTCGAACCGGTGGGCCGTGATGTGCAGGTCGCGGTTCCCGGACGGCTTGATCGCCGTGAACGAGTAGTAGGCGTGCCGGCCCGTTCGGGCCGCACGGTCGGCCAGCTGGGTGGTCGGCGGTTCGATGCCGCCGCCGTGGATGGCGATGTGCGCCGCCGTGGCGCCGCGGGGGAAGCGCTGCTCACGCCGGTAGTCCCTGCCCTCGACCTCGCGGGCGGCGAGTTCGGCGTAGCCGGCGTACTTGCCGGCGGCCCGGAGCCGCCCGGATCCGCCCGGGGCCCTCCGCACGGACGCGGCGGCCGCGGCCCCCTGGCGGCATGGCGGCACGGACCCGTGCAGTGCTCCCCGGCCTTTCCGACATCTGTCGCCTCCCACGGTCCGGTACGGCGGAGCGGCGGGTGCGCCGCTCCGCTCATGTTCCTGTTTCCGCAGGTTAAAACGGGCCGTACCGAGGGGAGCTGGTATCAGCCTGGCGTGTCGTCCCCGGTTCCACCCCCGGCGCGGTTCCGGTGTGCCGTTCTCCGCTCCCGTCCTCGGCGCGGTCCCGGTAGGTCGCGCCCGGGCTCGCGCTCAGCCGTTCCGCAGTGCGGGCAGCAGCTCCTTCTCCGCCCAGCCGATGAACTCCCGCTGATGCTCGGCGCCGATCTGCACCAGGGCGACGTGGGTGAAACCGGCGTCGGTGTAGGCGCGCACGGCCTCGACCACCGTGTCCACGTCGGCGCCGCACGGGATCTTCTCCGCGACGTCCTCCGGGCGCACGGTCTCGGCGGCCGCGGCGAAGTTGACCGGCGCGGGCAGCTCCGCCATGACCTTCCAACCGGGGAGCGCCCAGCGCCACATCCGGTGCGCCCGCTCCACCGCCGCCGCCGGGTCGGGGTCGTAGCAGAGCGCCAGCTGCCCGTAGACCGGGCGGCCCTGCCCGCGTGAGTCGTTGAACCAGCGCACCAGGTCGGTGTCGGGGTCCACCGCGACGAGCGCGTCGCCGTACCGGGCGGCGATGTCGCCGGACTGCGTGCCCGAGGCGGCGACGGCCAGCGGCACCGGCTGCTCGGGCAGGTCGAACAACTTGGCGGAGTCGACGTCGAAGTACTCCCCCCGGTAGGTGAAGTAGCCGCCCTCGAAGAGCCCCTTGATGATCTCGATGGCCTCGCGGAACATCTCGTGCCTGGTGTTGACTGGCGGCCAGCCCTGGCCGATCACGTGCTCGTTGAGGTTCTCCCCCGCGCCCAGCCCGAGAGTGAAGCGCCCGCCGCTCAGCACCCCCACGGTCGCGGCCTTCTGCGCCACCACCGCCGGGTGGTAGCGCATGATCGGGCAGGTCACGTAGGTCATCAGCGGCAGGCTCTCGGTGGCGTAGGCCGCCGCGCCGAGCACCGACCACGCGTACGGCGAGTGCCCCATCTCCTCCAGCCACGGGAAGTAGTGGTCGGAGATGACCGCGTAGTCGAAGCCGGCCCGCTCGGCCGCGACCACGTCGTCCACCAGCTGCCGGGCGGGCGTCTGCTCGCACATCATCGTGTATCCGATTCGCGTCATGCCCGGGTCCCTACCCGGCCGCGCCGTGATCCTTCCGGCGGCCGGGCGGGGAGTGCGGGCACGGCGGTCAGAGCCCCTGGGCCAGGCGGTAGTAGGCCTGGTTCCAGCGCAGCTCCTTGGCGAACTGCCTCGGGGTGGTGTCCGCGTCGATGATGAGCAGCTCGACGCCGAGCATGTCGGCGAAGTCGGCGAGCTCCTCGGTCCCGACCGCCGTCGAGAGCACGGTGTGGTGCGGGGCGCCGGCGGTCAGCCAGGCCTCGGCGGAGGTCCGCAGGTCCGGGCGGGGCCGCCAGACGGCGCGGGCCACCGGCAGCCGCGGCAGCGGCTCGGCCGGGGCGACCACGTCGATCTCGTTGGCGACCAGGCGGAACCGCTCCCCCATGTCCGCCAGCCCCACCACCACCGCCGGTCCGGGCTCGGCGTCGAAGACGAGCCGGACGGGATCCTCCCGGCCGCCGATGCTCAGCGGGTGGATCTCGCACGACGGCGTGCCGGAGGCGATCGTCGGGCAGACCTCCAGCATGTGCGCGCCGAGGATGAGCTCCTGGCCCGGCACCAGGTGGTAGGTGTAGTCCTCCATGAACGAGGTCCCGCCGGGCAGGCCCGCGGACATGGCCTTGAGCGTGCGCAGCAGCACCGAGGTCTTCCAGTCGCCCTCGCCGCCGAAGCCGTAGCCGTCGGCCATCAGCCGCTGCACGGCCAGGCCGGGGAGCTGCCGCAGACCGCCGAGGTCCTCGAAGTTCGTGGTGAACGCGCCGAACCGGCCCGCCTCCAGAAAGCCCCGCAGGCCCAGCTCGACGCGGGCGGCGTAGCGCAGCGAGTCGTGGCGCTCGCCCTCGGAGCGCAGCTCGGGCGCGACCTTGTAGAGGTCCTCGTACTCGGTGACGAGCACGTCCACCTCGGCGTCGGAGGCGGCCTCGACCGCGGCGACCAGGTCGTTGACCCCGTAGGTGTTGACCGAGACGCCGAAGCGGCGCTGCGCCTCCACTTTGTCGCCCTCGGTGACGGCCACGTCCCGCATGTTGTCGCCGAACCGGGCCAGCCGGAGCGAGCCCACCTCGGCCCGGCCGGCCGCCGCCCTGACCCACGCCCCGATCCGGGCGGCGACCGACGGGTCGCTGACGTGCCCGGCGACGGTCTTGCGGGGCACCCCGAGCCGCGACTGGATGTAGCCGAACTCCCGGTCGCCGTGGGCGGCCTGGTTCAGGTTCATGAAGTCCATGTCGATCGAGGCCCATGGCAGCTCCAGGTTCGCCTGGGTGTGCAGGTGCAGCAGCGGGGTGCGCAGCGCGTCCAGGCCGGCGATCCACATCTTGGCCGGGGAGAAGGTGTGCATCCAGGCGATCACGCCGACGCACGCGTCCGCGGCGTTGGCCTCCAGGCAGACGCGGCGGATGGCGTCGGCGTCGGTGAGCACCGGCTTCCACACCACCCGGGCCGCCGGGGCGGGGGCGCCGCTCCCCGCCCCGCCCGGAGCGGCGGCCGGCGCCCCGTTCAGGGCCTCCTCGATGGCCTCGGCGATCTGCCGGGACTGCTCGGCCACCTGGCGCAGCGTGTCCTCGCCGTACAGGCCCTGGCTCCCGGTGAGGAACCAGATCTCGCGGCCGTGAGGGGACTTCATCGTGCGGACTCCTTGTCCATGGGTCAGTGCTGTCCGTAGACGTTCTGGTAACGGTCGTACAGGCGGTCGATGTCGGCCGGCGCGATCGGCAGCGGCTCGCCCAGCTGCCGCGCCACATGCACCGTGCGCGCGACGTCCTCGCACATCACCGCGGCCTTGACCGCGGCGCGGGGGTCGGCGCCGATCGTGAACACCCCGTGGTTGCGCATCAGCACCGCCGGGGAACGGTGCCCGTCCAAGGTCGCGACGATGCCCCGCCCGATGTCGTCGTTGCCGATCAACGCGAACGGCCCCACCGGGATCGGCCCTCCGAACTCGTCGGCCATCGCGGTCAGCACGCACGGGATCGCCTCCCCCCGCGCCGCCCACGCCGACGCGTAGGTCGAATGCGTGTGCACCACCCCGCCCACCTGCGGCAGGTGCCGGTAGACGTAGGCGTGCGCGGCCGTGTCACTGGACGGCGCCAGCTCCCCGTCGACCAGGGCGCCGTCCAGGTCGCACACCACGATCGACTCCGGGCTCAGGTCGTCGTAGGAGACACCACTCGGCTTGATCACGAACAGGTCCGCGCCGGGCACCCGGCCCGAGACGTTGCCCGCGGTCCAGGCCACCAGGCCGTAGCGCACCAGCTCGGCGTGCAGACGGCAGACGCTCTCGCGCAGCGCCGCGACGGCACCGGCGACGGAGGAGGTGACAGAAGAAGAGACGGAGGAGGTCATGACATGCTCCCAGGCCGGCCACCGGAGCCGGCGTCATCGGTCGGTTCGGGGAAGGGGACTGCCACCGGCAGCAAGAGCCGGACCGGCGCCGATGACCGCACCGCGGCGGCACCGGCACCACCGGCGGCGCTC
>NZ_JBHSBM010000033.1:24903-47526 GCF_042650625.1 Planomonospora corallina | reverse complement strand
GTCCTCCCCACGCCCGTGGGGGTGAGCCGTACATCGAGTCCATCCGTATCGCGGCCGAGGGGTCCTCCCCACGCCCGTGGGGGTGAGCCGTCGGTGTCGGACAGGAGCAGGTAGCCGATGCAGTCCTCCCCACGCCCGTGGGGGTGAGCCGATGCGGATCAGGTGCGCGGTCACGTCCTGCTGGTCCTCCCCACGCCCGTGGGGGTGAGCCGGCGTCGGCCTCCTTGTCGAGCTGGAGACCCTTGTCCTCCCCACGCCCGTGGGGGTGAGCCGAGGATCTAGAAACGCAAGATCGCCCCGCTCTTGTCCTCCCCACGCCCGTGGGGGTGAGCCGCCCGGCACGGCGTCGCCGCTGTCGGAGCTGAAGTCCTCCCCACGCCCGTGGGGGTGAGCCGGCCGTGAAGGTGCTCGGCGGGTTCCTCGTCAGGTCCTCCCCACGCCCGTGGGGGTGAGCCGAACGAGACCTACAACGCCGCCGGAACCCGCTAGTCCTCCCCACGCCCGTGGGGGTGAGCCGTCCCCCGGCCGCGCGGCGACGAGCCGCCGCCCGTCCTCCCCACGCCCGTGGGGGTGAGCCGGCGCGCAAGCTCACCGGGGGTCTGACGTGGACGTCCTCCCCACGCCCGTGGGGGTGAGCCGACTCCCGCCCGGCCGCTGGAGGGAAGCAGCCGGTCCTCCCCACGCCCGTGGGGGTGAGCCGACGGTCAACGCCGGCGACACGTTCCAGATCGCGTCCTCCCCACGCCCGTGGGGGTGAGCCGGCCGGCGACGGCCGCACGGTGGAGGCCTACGCGTCCTCCCCACGCCCGTGGGGGTGAGCCGGTTCGTCACGGAGACAGTGGCCTCCCGGCCGTGTCCTCCCCACGCCCGTGGGGGTGAGCCGACAAGGAGTAGGCCGTGAAGCGTTTGACCGACGTCCTCCCCACGCCCGTGGGGGTGAGCCGCTCCCGCCCTTGGGGCGGTGGATCGCCCGCGAGTCCTCCCCACGCCCGTGGGGGTGAGCCGATCGAGTTCGGCAGCGTCATGGCCCGCGACCCGTCCTCCCCACGCCCGTGGGGGTGAGCCGGCGCTGCGTGCGTTGCGGGAGGCGGGGCTGATGTCCTCCCCACGCCCGTGGGGGTGAGCCGACGTACGCCCGCCGGACCGTACGGGGTGCGGGGTCCTCCCCACGCCCGTGGGGGTGAGCCGCCGCGGACCGGTGGAACGCGCGCTGGCCGGCCGTCCTCCCCACGCCCGTGGGGGTGAGCCGTCCTGCCTTGGCGACTTCCCGGAAGGAGACATGTCCTCCCCACGCCCGTGGGGGTGAGCCGTAGCCGAGCTCGTCGCGGTGCACGCGGGTGTCGTCCTCCCCACGCCCGTGGGGGTGAGCCGGGCGAGGACGCTCCGGTGAAGACCGCGGACCAGTCCTCCCCACGCCCGTGGGGGTGAGCCGCCGTTGACCAGCGGAAACAGGGGGTCAACCCCGTCCTCCCCACGCCCGTGAGGGTGAGCCGGCCCCCAGGCCGGGACAGCGGTACGTGCTGGCGTCCTCCCCACGCCCATGGGGTGTGAACGGACATGAGAAACTCCGGGTACACGGCCATGGACATCCTGTTCCGCGGACAGCACTTCTCCAGGTACACGGCCATGTACTTCCTGGTCCTGCGGACATCGGAGAGGCCATCCTTGAGGCAAGGCCTCGGAGCGGCCGGGGCCTCACGATCGCCTCGGAGTGGCCGGCGCAGGGCGATGGCTGGGGGCGATCGGCGCCGCAGGGCCTCCTTCGTCGGCCCCACGGCATCGGGGCACCCCTGCGGCGCACCGAGAGGTGAACGGCGGCGGCGAGCTCGACATCCAGGGGCACCATCAGCAGGACGCCGTTCAGCCCTTCGTTGAGCGGAATTGTGGTCCGCCCACCGGGATTTTTCATGGCCGCCTGCCTGGAGGCACGTGGCCATCTACCGGGAACACGGTGTCCGCCGACCAGGAGTTCCTCATGACCGCTTACATGGGGGTGAGCCGCGGAGTGGGGTGAGCGGGAGGTCGCGCTGCACGTCCTCCCCACGCCCGTGGGGGTGAGCCGATCACGCCGACGGGTGACCCGGGGCCGCCGCCGTCCTCCCCACGCCCGTGGGGGGGTGAGCCGGTGCCGGTGTACCGGTCGGGTGTCCCGCAGGGGTCCTTCCCACGCCCGTGGGGTGAACCGAAGAATTTCAAGGTGCCTGTCAACACCTCAGAGGGCGGTTCGCGAGTTGATGTCCCCTTCGCCACTGGAATTGGGCAAGGCGAGCTGGTCGGAGGCTCGTCGCCGGACTACGGGCGCGGCTGAACGAACAAGCCCGGCTCGGTCTCGATGAGGACGCCGCGGCCGACCAGGCGCTTGAGTTTGGAACGGATGTTCTCGGTGTGCTTGGCCACGATGGGCAGGTCCAGGGCCTGGCACAGGTCGCGGGCGCGCAGAGGCCGGTCGGCATCGGCGAAGACAGCCAGAATCTGCTGGTAGGCAGGATGGCTGGGCAGCGCAGGCGGTGGTGCGGCCGGTTCGGCGCCGTCGTCGGCGGCGAGCGCGAGGAGGGTCTTTCGGGTGATCCGAAGGTGCTCGATCGCCTCGCCGAGCTCGCCAAGGCGTGCGCTCAGGGTGTCGATCTCCACCTGGAGCTGCTCGATCTGGCACGTCAACGCCTGCTCGCGGGCGTCGATTCTGTCCAGGAGCCACGTGCCGGGGTCGGGCGGGGGCGCGGGCGTCTGGAGGCTGCTCACGTCGACCGCCACGACGGCGCGGGCGCACGAGTCAGACGACGGGCCATCACATCCGTCATCGCCCAGTACACCCGCGACTCGGACGTGGCCGGCCGGTGCTCGTAGTCGCGCACCAGGCGCCGGTGCAGCATCAAGGTGCCGTAGGTCTGCTCGACGATCCACCGTGTCGGCTGGGGGACGAATCCCGTGTCGGCCCGGTTGCGTTCGACGATCTCCACGTCGATCCCCAAGGCGGCGCCGTGGGCGACGACCGTGTTCTTGAAGCCCTGGTCGGCCAGGGCCTTGGTCACGGTGCCGCCGGTCTGTGCGGCGACGCGGTCCAGCAGCGCCGTTCCTGCGGTGTTGTCGTGCGCGGAAGCGGCCAGCACCACCGCCGCGATGACCAGTCCGAACGTGTCGGTGGCCAGGCCGCGTTTGCGTCCCGGGACCTTCTTGGCCGCGTCTTTTCCGGTCGTGGCGGCGGGGACGCCGGCCGCGGCGTGCACGCTCTGGGTGTCCAGCACGACCAGGCTCGGATCGGCCTTTCGCCCTTTGCTCTCCCGCAGATACCAGCGCAGCAGGTCGCAGATCACCTGGGCGGTGCCGTCGTCGCGCCACTTGGCGAAGTAGTAGTACGTCGCGCTCTTGGGCGGCAGGTCGTGCGGCAGGTACTCCCACTGGACGCCGGTCCGACCCTGATACAGGATCGCGTTGACGATCTCACGCATCGTGTAGGTGCCTTGGTGGCCGCTGACCGACGGGTGCGCGGCCTTCCACGCTGTGAGCACCGGTTCGATCAGCGCCCACTGCTCGTCGGAGAGGTCGCTGGGGTACGGCTTGCGCTCGCTCACCCGGTCATCCCAGCACATCCGGGCTCGCCAACCAGGGGTAACGCTAAATATCCGCCTAATCACACTGTGACATCGCGGGCATCAGCTTACGAACCGCCCTCTGAGTCACGGGTGCCCGCTTGATGGACATCAGCGCGTGGGCGGCGCGGCCGCGACCGGCCGAAGAGCCGCAGCGCGGCCGGCGACCGCCCGACGCGCGGCGGGCCGCGGAGCGGACCGCCCTTGAAGACGTAGAGAAAGTTCTCATCCGAAGTCTGCGACCCTTTGTCAGGTCTCGGGACCCCCGCGACAGACCGTGCTCAGGACCTGTGTGACACTCCGCCGAGTGCTGACGGAGTTGAGCGTGGTCGAGCAGCGGTACCAAGCCGTGCTGCAGGTGTCATCCGGAGCGAGCGTCACCGAGGTCGCCCGAAGGTTCGGAGTCTCCCGCCAGACGGTGCACCGCTGGCTGAACCGCTACCGCGCCCACGGCCTGGACGGGCTGGCCGACCGCTCCTCGCGCCCGCACACCTCCCCGGCCCGGACCCCGGCCGCGGTGGAGGCACTGATCTGCGAACTGCGGCGCACCCACCCCCGCTGGGGCGCCCGCCGACTGGTGTGGGAACTGACCCGCCGCACCTGCCCCGGCCCGGTGCCGTCGCGGGCCACGGTGCACCGGGTACTGATCCGCCACGGCCTGGTGCAGCCCGTCCCCCGGCGCCGCCGGCGCGAGGACTACATCCGCTGGCAGCGCTCAGAGCCGATGCAGCTGTGGCAGATGGACATCGTCGGCGGGATCCTGCTGGCCGACGGCACCGAATGCAAGATCGTCACCGGGGTGGACGACCACTCCCGCTACTGCGTGAGCGCCACCGTGGTGACCCGCCCCACCGGCCGGGCCGTGTGCCTGGCCCTGGCCGGCGCACTGGAGCGCCACGGCATCCCCGACGAGCTGCTGACCGACAACGGCAAGCAGTTCACCGCCCGCTTCGGCCGCGGCGGAGAGGTCTTGTTCGACCGGATCTGCCGCGAGAACGGCATCACCCACCGGCTGACCCGCCCGCACTCGCCCACCACCACCGGCAAGGTCGAGCGCTTCCACCAGAGTCTGCGACGCGAACTGCTGGACGAGCACGGCCCGTTCGACAGCATCGAGCACGCCCAGCAGGTCCTGGACGCCTTCGTCACCGACTACAACACCCACCGCCCCCACCAGGGGCTGGACATGGCCCGCCCCGCCGACCGGTTCCGGCCCCGCACCGATGAGTGGCTGCCACTGCGCCTGCCAGCGGACCTGCGCGCCACCGGAGCACTCGAACCGGAGGCAGAAGCGGAGCCGGAAACCCTCATTGAGCCGGTGGCGGTGGCATCGGCACCGGTGCCGGTCGTGGCAGCCGGGCCGGTGACGCCGGTGAACGGGACCGATCCGGTGGAGGTGGCGGTGGAGTTCACCCGGGTGGTGCCGGCCTCGGGCAACCTGACCGTCTGCGGGCAGCAGTTCTGGCTGGGCACCCACCGGGCCGGTCTGACGCTCACGCTGCGCGCCGATACCGGCACCGTCGAGCTGCTGGCCGCCGGAGTGAGGATCAAGAAGGTGCCGTCCCGGCTCACCGTCTCGCATCTGCGGCAGCTGATCGCCGAGGGCGGCACCCGCATCCCGCCCTTCCCCGCACCGGCCCGCCCCGGCGCCGACGGGGCGGTCGAGGTGGAGCGGACCGTCAACGCCTCCGGCGTGGTCCCCCTCGGCGGCCGGGCCTGCCCGGTCGGCTCGCCGTTCGCCGGACGCCGGCTGACCGTCCGCCTGGAGGGCGCCGTGCTGCACCTCAGCGACGGATCCACGCTGCTGCGCAGCCTGCCCAACCCGCTCACCGAAGCCGAGACGGCGCGCCTGCGCGATGCGCGCCCGGCCGGGCCCGCGCCCCGGCCGGCGGCCGAACCGGTGCGGGTGCAGCGGCGGGTCAGCAGCCGCGGCTGGATCGCCGTCGCCGGGCAGCGCATCGGCGTCGGTATCGGTCACGCCGGAGCGACCGTGACCGTCGAGGAGGCCGACGGGACCTTCCGCATCACCAGCGCCGGTCAGGTCCTTGCCGAGGTCGCCCGCACCACCATCAGGCCGATCGCCCGGTTCAAGGTCCGCAAGCTCCAGCGCTGACCGGAAGATCGCGCCGTCGGGTAGAACTGCGTGCATGGATCCGGTGAAGCTGCAGCAGGCCTTGGACGACGTCTTCGACCAGGCGCTGCTCCGCCACGGCTTCACCGAATACATGCGCGACTACCAACTCGTGATCCACGCGACCGCCGACCCGCGAAGCGGGATCGCGCCGGCGACGCTGCGCTACTTGTTCCGCTACTGCGTGCAGGCCGCCTGCACCACGACCGTGCCGGCCGGTATCTGGCGCGAGTCCCTCGATGAGCGGCTGATCACCTACGAGACCGGTGTGGACCTCGACGGATACGTCTGGGGCGTCAACTGGCAGATGCTCTATCCCGGGGCCACGCTCGTGACCGACTCACCGACCGCCCGCAACTGGGCCGCGGCCGTCGGCATCGACTTCCACGAGGTCCGGATCCAGACCAACGCCCACGACCTGACCCTGGTCTTCTCCGATCTGCAGATCGAAGAACTTCCGTCTGAATGGACGGGACCGGACTGGAAGTTTCCGATTCAATAGGGGTCGGAGAGCAACAGATCATCTAGCCGGAGTGTCACCCGCCTCCTGCGCCGGATCTGTCACACGGGTCCTGAGCCCTGACATCTTGGTCAGGGTGTTGTCCTACTTCGCCTGATGCTTGACACTGCGGCTTCGGCTGATGCTTTACACCCCTTCGGCTGACCTGTCTTCCTGTGATCAGTGACGATCACGCGAGGAGGCCGGGTTGGCGCTGGTGGAGTTGAGCGTCATGGAGCAGCGGTATCGCGCTGTGCTGGAAGTAGAGGCAGGTTGCCCGGTGACGGAGGTCGCCCAGCGGTATGGGGTCTCGCGGCAGTCGGTGCACGGCTGGGTGCGCCGGTATCGGGACGGAGGCCTGGCGGCGCTGGCCGATCGCTCGCATCGACCGGATCGCTGCCCGCATCGGACCGCGGCGCAGATCGAGGCGCTGGTGTGCGAGCTGCGCCGTCTGCATCCGCGGTGGGGGCCGGCCCGGCTGGCCTATGAGCTGCGGCAGCGGCAGGTGGAGCCGGTGCCGTCGCCGGCCACGCTGTATCGGATCCTGGTGCGCAATGCGTTGATCACGCCGGGGCAGCGGCGGCGTGCTCGTTCGTCGTATGTGCGCTGGGAGCGCGAGGCGCCGATGCAGTTGTGGCAGCTGGACGTGATGGGCGGGGTGATGCTGGCCGACGGGCGCGAGTGCAAGCTGATCTCCGGCATCGACGACCATTCCCGGTTCATCGTGATCGCGCACCTGGTGGTGCGGGCCTCGGGGCGGGCGGTGTGCGCGGCGTTCGCCGGCGCGTTGCAGGTCTTCGGGGTGCCCGAGGAGGTGCTGACCGACAACGGCAAGCAGTTCACCGGCCGGTTCACCCGGCCGCGCGCCACCGAGGTGCTGTTCGAGCGGATCTGCCGGGACAACGGCATCACCGCGCGCACCACCCGGCCGCGCTCGCCGACGACCACGGGCAAGGTCGAGCGCTGGCACAAGACGGTGCGGGAGGAGTTCTTGGCCGCGCAGGCGCCGTTTGCCAGCGTGCAGGCCGCGCAGGAGGCGCTGGATGCGTGGGTGGCCGATTACAACACCGTGCGGCCGCACCAGGCGCTGGAGATGGCCACCCCGGCCAGCCGGTTCGCCCGCCGCGACAGTGCGGCCGCAGGTGAGCCGCTGGAGGCGCTGCGGCTGCGGCTGCCCGCCGATCTGGCCGCGCTGCCGGCGGCCGGCTCCCCCGCCGCTGCCGCCGGGGTGGTCGGCGCATCGGGTCCGGCGGTGATCGCCGCCGGGGCGGCGCCGGTGGCGGTGGAGTTCGAACGGACTGTGCCGGCCAGCGGGAACCTGACCGCGGGCAAGCGGCAGATCTGGCTGGGCCGTTCGCTGGCCGGGCGGCAGGTGACGGTCTGGGTCAGCGCCACCACCTTGCACGTCTTCTCCGAAGGGCGGTTGATCAAGACTCATGCGGTGACGCTCACGGACGCGGATCTGGTCCGGTTGGTCGGGCTCGGGGCTCGGCCCGGTCGGCCGTCGCCGGCCACCGCGCTGCCGGCGGGGCCGCTGGCGGCGGATGCGGTGGTGGAGATCGATCGGATGGTCACCAACGCCGGGTGCGTGGGGGTGGCGGGCCGGTTGGTCAGTGTCGGTGCTCCGCTGGCCGGCAGGCGGGTGACCTTGCGCATCGATGCCCGAGTGATGCAGGTGATCTCCGAGGGGGTGGTGGTGCGCGCGCTGGCCAGTCCGCTCACGCCGTCGCAGCGGGGCCGTCTGCAGGGTGCCCGGCTGGCCGGTCGTGCTCCGGTGTCCTCGGCTGCGGCGGTGCGGGTGGAGCGGGTGGTCTCCTCCAACGGTGGTGTCAAGGTCGCCGGGTGCCGGTTGCAGGTCGGTCAGGTGCATCGCGGCAAGGTCGTCACCGTGGTCCTTGAGGAGACCCGGTTTCGGGTGCTGTTCGAAGGTGAGGAGTTGTCGGTTCATCCCCGAACCGTGATCAAGGAGGTGAAGCGGCTGCGGGCGAGCGGCCATATCGACTACGGATTCTAGGTCGGGTGGAAAGCATCACCCGAGGCTGATCCGTCAACCATCAGCTGAAGATTTACAAGCGTGGGCCTTAATGATCTTGACCGGATAGGACTGTTCCTGCTGGCTCCGGTTCACCAGGCACTGGAGACGTCTGTGGATAGGGGTTCGGGGACGACTCCGCACAGGTAGGTGGACTCCTCCAGCAGCTGTGGCGTCAACGTGATTCCGGTGAGGCGCTCGGCGAGGAGGAACATCGGCCCTTCGTAGGGGTAGGCGTGCGGATAGTCGGAGTTGATCCGGTTCATGGTCTCCGTGAGCTCGTCCGGCACCTCCGGCGTGTAGCCCTCCTGGGTGATGTAGTAGAACCGGAGCTTGCCGTCTTCGAACCAGTAGAAGTCGTCGAGGCGTTCGATGTCGAGAAGGTAGTGGGTGACGAGACGGGTGCCCGCCGACAGCGGCATGATGATCTTCTCGGTTATGGGAAGGCCCCAGGACTCGACGATGAGCGTCCAGTCGTTGATGGCCGTGAGGCCGAGGAACGCGCCAGGTTCGCGGGAGCCGTAACGGGAGTAGGCGGCATCGCCCAGTTCGTCGAACGTCATGGGCGTGAACTCCTCCGGCCGGCCACCCAACCGGATCATCACTTGCTCGGGCGTCAGGCCGCGGACATAGGTGAAGTAGGAGCCGTCCGCTGCTTCGGCGAGCCAGGCATAGTCGTCGGGGGAAGCGATCATGCCGTCATACTCGCAGTGCCGACCGACATGGCGGGGCCCGTCGGTTCATCAATGAGGCCGTGCGCTGACTGCCTCTCGCCCGGCCTATCCCTTGGCGCTGGTCTCGATGATGGTCCGGTCTGCGGGAAGCAGGCGGGTCTCTCCGTCCGGCTCGGTGACGACCAGGATGGGGACGCCTTCGGCCACACCGAGCTGCTTGCGTTCGGGCTCGGTCGGCATGCGGGCGGTGACCTGCGCGCCAGGGGCCACCTGGATGGTGACGGCCTCGCCGGCGTCGCGGACGCGTGAGCCGCGTAGCTCGGTCACGATCAGTCCCTCTCCCCTGAGTACGGCCATGGCCCTGCGGACGGAGTCGCGGGAGATGCCGAACTCGGCCACGTAGTCGCTCTCCGCGGGGAGTCGCTGTCCGGGGCGGAGTTCTCCCTGTTCGATGCGTGCCCGGATCAGGTCGGCGAGCTGCTTGTAGACCGGGCGGTCAGCGCTGGGATCGATGGCCATGGCACCGAAGCTATGTAGCACTGTACGTGCCTCCTATTGCACGTACATTCGTATGTAGCTACATTCGTTCAGACGTGACCCTCCATTGATCGGCAGGACCAATGACGCTTCAGGAGTTGGCCGCTCAGTACCCGGACTGGGTGATCTGGCGCGGTGCCACCGAGACCGGTCCCGGAAGCTGGTACGCCACCCGGCGCGGGACGTCCCTCACCAACGCCCAGTTCGATGCGGGCATGGCGCAGACGGTCAGCGGTGACGATGCCGCCGCGCTCGTCGGTGAGCTTCAGCGGCAGCAGGAGATCGCCGCAGGGCTGGCCGCGGCGGGAACCCCTGGGTGACCTCGTGGCCGCGCCGAGTCCGCTGATCGGTGAGTGCTACGGCGGTCTCCACCCGGCCACGCCCCAAGCCGGGTACGAACGCATCGCCTGGCACGAGTGCGTTCCCCGCGCCGAACGTGTCCGGGTGCGCAGCCACACCTGCAACTGCCGGCCGATCGTCTACGAGCTGTGCCACGCGGGCGGCCTGCTGTTCGTCCGGCGCATCTACCGTTCAGACGCCGTGATCGAGCATCAGAGCACGTGGCTGCGCACCTCGGAAGGAGAAGAGCTGTGGTCCCGGATCCTGCTCGGCCACGCCCGCTGAGCGGGCAGACCGTCCCGGCCGAGTGCGGACACCAGGACGTCAGGTGGACCTATCAGCGGCCCCTGCCGGACGGGGCGCGCTGCCGGACCTGCGGGACCTGGTGGCGGCTGGACCTGGTCCCGCAGGACGTGGCGGCCCGGCTCAACGGGGGCATTCCTCCGCGTGAGGACGCCCGGCCGCGCGCAGCCGACCGTAGGCTTCCATGATCTGCCGGGCGGCGGCGTCCGGGCTCAGGCGGTCGGTGTGGATGCGCAGATGAAAGAACCCGGCGTCCGCGTGGGCCTCCAGGTCGGCAAGGGTCTCGTCCCAGGCGGCAAGGCGCTGGTCGGTGTCGGCGTCGCCGCGGGCCTTCGAGCGCTGGGCGGTGACCTCGCGCGGCACCCACAGCAGCACCCGGAGCCAGGAGTCCGGCGTGCGGTCCATGAGCGTGCGCAGGTCGGGGATGTTGCCCATGTGCACGACGGAGACGTAGCCGGCGGCCTGGCGGTCGGCCACGGTCCGCCGGTCGACGGCGTAGACGTTGCCGTAGCGGCGGGTCTCGACCAACAGCCGCCCCTCGGCGCGGAGCCGGTCGAGGTGCTCGGCGGTGACGAACTCATAGCC
Organism: Planomonospora corallina; assembly: GCF_042650625.1. Classification (NCBI taxonomy): domain Bacteria; kingdom Bacillati; phylum Actinomycetota; class Actinomycetes; order Streptosporangiales; family Streptosporangiaceae; genus Planomonospora; species Planomonospora corallina. The sequence goes on along the minus strand of NZ_JBHSBM010000033.1, from coordinate 36,839 downwards.
GTCCGGGCGGCCGGTGCCGACCTTGAGCTTCGGCAGCAACACCACCTGCGGGTCGAGTCGGTTCAGGGCGGCGGTGATGGTGTCCTTGCCGCTGGCCGGCGGGCCGTACAGGACGATGCCGTACGGGCTCACGTCAGGATCCGCTTGAGCGCTTCGCGGGTCTGGTCGGCAAGGCTGATCGCCGCGCCGAGCCGGTTGTCCACGGTGACGTGCGCGGTGGGCGGGCTGACCTCGACGGCGAGAGACTCGACGTACTGGTCCCAGTTGGCCAGCTTCCAGGCGTCACGGGGCGCTCCACGGAACTCGATGTACTCACGCATGGACTCGGCGTCGCACTGGACCCAGATGGCGGCCACGTCGATCCCCTTGGCGGCGCACCGGTTCTCCAGGCGGGCGAACCATGCCTCATCCTTCAACTCGGCGATGAACGGCGCCGACAGGATGGTGGAGGTGCCGACGTTGAGGTTGTCCCAGGCGGCTTCCATCAGGCACCGGTACTCCAGCGGCCGGACCTCCTTCAGGTACAGGTCGCTGTGGCGGTCGTTGGGGTCGCCGCCTAGGGAGACGAGCAGCCGCTCCACGATGCACCGGGTCAGGGAGTCCTTGTCCAGGAACGCCCAGCCGGTGATGTCGGACAGGAAGCGGGAGAACTCGGTCTTGCCCGATCCTGCGTACCCGCCGACCAGGACGAGGATGGGCTTGGGGCTGCCGCCGCCGTGGCGTCGCCTCCAGGCGTCGACCACCCGGTTGCGCAACAGCGCCTGCGGGGAGCCGTTGGAGGTGATGCCGCCGATGGAGACCTTGGTGAACGCCTCTTCGATGACTTGGGCGGCGGCGTTGTCGGCTGCGGGATCGCTGGGCGCAGGCAATTCGGAAATCACAATTTCCGCCTTATGGGTTTCACCGGGCAAAGGGGGACGGAAGCCTAATTCGGGCTCGGTGGCCTGGTAAAGCAGACAGTAAGCGCGCCGGTAATGCGGGCCGGGATAGACGGTTCCCTGCTCGTGCGCCCAGAGGGTTTGGAAGTTGGCCGCGGGGACGCTCAGCCCGTGGCGGTGGGCGGCCTGGCGGAGCCGTTCGCCTGCGCCTTCCAGCGTCAGGCCGTGGGCTTCACGGTGTTCCCGCAGGCGGGAGGGGGTCCAGCCGGGCCGCTGGGTCGTCTTCATTGCATACCTTCGCCTTCACGCGTCGATGGGTGGTGCGCGGTGTGCGGTCGTGCATGTGAAAACGCTTGTGTAAACGGTCGTTGAGACGGACTGAAGAAGCTTAGCTAGATCGGCGTGATACCGGAACTTGCCTGCTCACGGTGAACTTGAGCCATTCCGAAAGGCGGAATGCACCGCAGAGCAAGGGAGGGCGTGATGAGACCGGATCCACAGCGGATCGCATGGGAGCTGGACGCGATCCGGACGGAGCTGGAGGAGTTGGCGTGCCGGATCGGTGAGATCAGCGCCGCCCTTGGAACACCGCCGACTCCAGAGCGGCGAGCCGATCCCCGAGATCCTTGAGGCTCTCGCGCATGGCGGCGAGCTGGGTGAGGATCTCTCCGGTCTCGCCGGCGGGCTGCGGCTCGGCGGACGCGGGGGCCTGGTTGACGAACACGCCCTTGCCCTGCTGGCCGATCACCAGCCCTTGAGTGCGCAGGACGCTGATGGCGGCCTTGACGACGCTGGCGGAGACGTCGAAGCGCTCGCACAGGCGGGCGATCGAGGGCAGGGCGGTACCCGGCGGCAGTGATCCGGTCCGGATCTCTTCGCTCAGCTCGTCGACGATCTGCAAGTAGGCCGGTCGGCCGGTCTTCTCCACCATCGGCGTTCGTCTCGTCTCGTCGGGCGCGTGCGTCTCGTCTCCAGTTCAGCACAGCCCCGCGAAGAAACCAACCAAGAGGTCGAAGCACTCATTGACAACATGGAATTCTATGTGTTCCATGTCTCCTAAGAATCCCATCAACCGAAGGAACCGATCATGCGCACCATCCCCATCCCCGTCGACGTCACCAAGCTGCACATCGTCTGCGTCAAGCCGCCCATGCCGCGCCTGGTCAACAAGGACACGGGCGAGGTCAAGCGCGACCGCGACGGCAACGTCATGTACGAACTCACCCTCCTCATCGAGGACGGGTTCAACCGCATGGAGCTGGTCAAAGTCACCACCTCGCCCGAGCCGCCCGTGACGGTCGGAGAGGTGATCGTCCCGGTCGGCCTGGTCGGCTACGTCTGGGAGCAGAACGGCCGGTGGGGCATCTCCTACCGGGCTCAGTCCTTCCTGCCCGCCGGCACTCCCCGGGCGGAGGCCGGCCGATGAACGAGATCCCCCGCCCCGTGCTCCTGGTCCTGGCCGCCCTGCTGGTACTCATCGCCTGGCGGCGCTGGGCGCCGGTCTCCTACTGGTACCTGCTGGTCTTCCCACGCAAGGCGGTGTGGCTGCGCTGGACCTGGCGGCACGTCGCCTCCGGGTGCGGGCTGACCAAGAAGCGCCACCGCTGGTGGTTCACCACCGTCCCCGGCCTGATCGCCTCGACCGGCGTCGTCCGGGTCAAGCGGCGCTTCCAGCGGGTGGAGGTCGACACCAAGCCGTGGATGGGCCTGCCCCGGCCCACCCGCAACGGCTTCCGCATCACCTTCCACCTGCTGGACGGCCAGATCCCCGACGACTACGCCAAGGTCTGCGAACGGCTCGCGCACGCCTGGCGGATCGAGGCGGTCCGCGTCGTGGGCTCCCGGCCCGGCCGCGTCACCCTCCAGGGCATCACCGCCGACCCACTGGCGCACGTCGCGCCCGCCATGCCTCCGGCTGAGCCGTCCGGCGGCTGGCGGGCCGAGGATCTGCTGAGGCCGGTCGTCGGGGTGCTGGAGACCGGCGCGGCCTGGCGGATGGACTTCCGGCTCATCCCGCACTGGATGAACGCGGGCGCCACCCAGTCCGGCAAGTCGAACCTGATCAGCGCGCTCGTCGTCGGCCTGGCCCCGCAGCCGGTCGCCCTGGTCGGCTTCGACCTCAAGGGCGGGGTGGAGCTGGCCGCCTACGCCGACCGGCTCACCGCCCTGGCCACCACCCGCGCCGAGTGCCTCGACCTGCTCAGTGACCTGATCGCCGTGATGGGCGCGCGCATGCTGGCCTGCCGCCGGTACGGCGTGCGCGACATCTGGCAACTGCCGGACGCCTCCCGGCCCATCCCGGTCGTGGTCCTCATCGACGAGATCGCCGAGCTGTTCCTGACCGCCGACAAGGCCGAAAAAGACCAGGTCACCCGGACGGCTACCGCGCTGCTGCGGATCGCCCAGCTCGGACGGGCCTTCGGCATCCACCTGGTCCTGTCCGGTCAGCGGATCGGCTCCGACCTCGGCCCCGGCGTGACCGCGCTGCGCGCCCAGATCGGCGGGCGGGTCTGCCACCGGGTCAACGACCCGGAGACCGCGGTGATGACCCTCGGGGACCTCGACCCTGACGCGCTGGTGGCCGCCCGCTCGATCCCGCCGGAGCTGCCCGGCGTGGCGGTGGTCACCGGCTCCGATGGCCGCTGGTACCGGGCGCGCTCCGGCTACGTCTCCACCGCTTCGGCCGAGCAGGCGGCCCGGACCTTCGCCGGCCTCACCCCGTCGTGGGCTCAGGTCGCCGCCTCCGGCCTCGGCCACGAGCTGCCGTGCGAGTCCAGCCCCGAACTCGTCGCCTGACCCCCGCAACGACCCACGGAAGGGAGGAACCCAGATGACCGCGAACAGGCCCCGCCTGGCCGTACGGCTGGCCGACACCGCGCCCGTGCTGATCCTGGCGCTGATCGCCGGGGCGGGAAGCTTCACCCACATCCGCGACACTGCCGCCGAGCACGGCCAGACCGGGCCGATGGCGTGGGCCGTGGCCGTCTGCGTCGACCTGACCTGTGTCATGGCCGCCCGCGAGCGCCAGCGCGACCGCAAGACCGGACGGCAGCGCAACGGCCCGGTCTCCTGGCCGACCCTCGTCCTCGTCGGCGGGATCACCCTGTCTCTGGCGGCGAACCTCGCCCAGGCCGAACCGTCCCCCTGGGGGTGGATCTGCGCCGCGACCCCGGCCGGGGCGTTCCTCATCGCGGTCTCCATGCTGGAGCGCCGCGCCTCCGGCCCCCGACCCGAACCCTCCCCGGCTCCCGTCCCTGTGGCCGGCGCCGTACCTCAGCACGCTTCCGAACCCGCTGCCCTCGCCGCCTCATCCGCTGCGACCGTACCGGCGCAGGGCGACACCGAGAGCGGCCCGGCTGCGGCTCTCGTCGACTACGCCCGCCGCATCGCCGCCGAGCACCACGCCCGGCACGGCCACCCCATCACCCGAGACGCGCTGCGCGCCCGGCTCGGGGTGTCCAGTCAGCTCGCCTCCGACCTGCTGCGCGCCCTGCGCGAGCAGCCCGAACCCGCCTGATCACCCGAGGAGGACCCCATGCGTATCCGCATCGACGGCACCTATGCCGAACTCGCCTACACGATCAACAAGATCCGCACGATCCTGCCGGTCGGCTCGATCTCGCCGATCCGCTCCCGGCCCAGACGCCCCTACACCTGGCGCGTGTTCATCGACACCGCCCCCAAGCGCAGCGGAGGGAGGTGGATCACATGACCAAAGACCCCAGCGAGCGCATCCCGTTCGCCGACATCGCTCCCAAGCGCTGGGTCTGCTGCCAGTGCGGCGGGACCGGCGTCGACTCCTACGGCCAGACCTGCGACCTGTGCGAGGGCCTCGGCTTCTGCTGAGCCTTCAGCGCCCCCGGCGTGACCACACATCCGCCAAGACGTCCGTCACGTCGGGGGCCATCCCGAACTGAACCTCTCGATCCAGAAGGGACGGAACCCATCATGCCAAGCCCACACGCCGTGGCCGGGATGGTCTCCCGGCTCAACGATCCCCACTACGCCCGCTGGGCCTCCCAGGTCCGCGCCACGGGTGGCTGCCGACAGCCGATCCACCTGCGCGGCAAGGTCCAACACATCGACCGCGCGACCGGCGAACTCCTCCACTCCTACAGCACCCGTACCGAGCCGGACGGCGTCCTTCGCGTGCCGTGCAAGACCCGGCGGGCCTCGCGTTGCCCGGCCTGCGCGGAGGTCTACCGGGCCGACACCTACCAGTTGATCCGGGCGGGCCTGGCCGGCGGTAAGGGCGTCCCGGAGACCGTGACCGCTCACCCGTGCCTGTTCGTCACCCTGACCGCCCCGTCCTTCGGCGTCGTCCACACTCGGCGGGAGAAGAACGGCAAGGTCCTGCCCTGCCACGCCCGCCGCGACGCGGCCACCTGCCCGCACGGGCGGGTCATGTCCTGCACCGCCCGCCACGGCGCGGAAGAAACCTGCCTCGGTGAACCGCTGTGCCCGGACTGCTACGACTACGCGGGCAGCGTGCTGTTCAATGCCCTGTCGCCGGAGCTGTGGCGGCGCTTCACCCTGGCCCTGCACCGGCGGCTGGCCAAGGCCGCGGGTCTCACTCAGCGGGAGCTGCGCGAGCAGGTGACGGTGTCCTTCGCCAAGGTCGCCGAGTACCAGCGGCGCGGCGTCGTGCACTTCCATGCCGTCATCCGCCTCGACGGCCCCGACGGACCCGCTTCCCCGCCCCCGGCCTGGGCGATGGCCGACGCCCTGGCGGACGCCGTACGGCACGCCGCCTCGGCCGTCTCCGTGCCCGTCCCGGCCGCCGAGAGTGAACCGGCGCGGGTGCTGCGCTGGGGCGCTCAGCTCGACATCCGGCCCATCACGATGGGTGGAGAGCTGACCGATCAGGCGGTGGCCGGCTACATCGCCAAGTACGCCACCAAGGCCGCCGAGTGCGTCGGCACCCTCGACCGGCGCGTGAGCCCGCTCGACGACCTGGACGCGCTGCCGCTGCGGGCGCACGCCCGGCGGCTCATCGCCGAGTGCTTCCGCCTGGGCGCCCTCGACGAACTGGCCGACCTGCGGCTGACCCAGTGGGCGCACATGCTGGGCTTCCGCGGCCACTTCTCCACCAAGTCCCGCCGCTACTCCACCACCTTCGGGCAGATCCGCGAGGAACGCGCCGAGCACATGCGCGCCGAAGCCGTCAGCACCGGACGGCTTCCGCTCTTCGACGAGGACACCGTCCTCGTGATCACCGAATGGGAGTACGCCGGACAGGGCTACTCCCTCGGTGACGCCCTCCTCGCCGCCGCACTCACCGGAGCCCGTTTCTCCGACTCGGGGGGCCTCCGTGAGTAACCCGAAGCTGCTCACCGTCCCGCAGGCCATGGCCGTTCTCCAGGTCAGCCGGTGGACGATCTACCAGCTCATCCGCTCCGGCGAACTCGCCTCCGTCCTCATCCGCGAGCGATGCCGCCGCATCCCCGAATCCGCGCTCAACGACTACGTGACCCGGCTCTATGAGGAGGCATCCTGATGGGCAAGCGAGCGAACGGAGAGGGCTCCGTCTTCCCCTACAAGGACGGCTGGGCGGGCTACGTCTGGGTCACCACGCCGGAGGGCAAGAAGACCCGCAAGTGGGCCTACGGCAAGACCCGCGAGGAGACCCACGAGAAGTGGCTCAAGCTCCACGAGCTGGCGAACAAGGGACCGGTGCCGACCAGGCACCCCACGGTCGCCGCGTACCTGACGCGCTGGCTCGCCGAGGTGGTCGAGCCCAACCTGGAACCGACGACCTACGTCGCTTATGAGCCGCTCGTCCGGCTCTACATCATCCCCGGCCTGGGCAAGAAGCGGCTCGACAAGCTCACGGTTCGCGACGTTCAGACCTGGCTCAACACGCTGCCGACGCTCTGCACCTGCTGCGACCAGAAGAAGGACCACAAGCGGCCGGAAGACAAGCGCATGTGCTGCGCCCTCGGGAAGTGCTGCAAGAGCTACCCGTCCCGGAGCACCATCGCGGCCATCCGCCGGACTCTTCGCGCGGCGCTCAACCAGGCGATCAGAGAGGAGATGATCTCAAAGAACGTAGCGGCGTTGACGACCCTGCCGAGTGCGAGCAAGACGAAGAAGAAGCGCCAGTATCCGGTCTGGAGCGTCGACGAGGCACGGCGGTTCCTCGAACACCTGCGAGCGGCCGATGATCCGCTGTATGCGGCCTACGTGCTGATCCTCGTCCTGGGCCTGCGCCGTGGCGAGGTGCTCGGCCTGGTCTGGGACTGTGTCGACCTGGACGGCGAGGAACTGCGCATCGCACACCAGCTCACGCGGGTGAGCGGCAGGCTTCTCCACCGCGACCGGACCAAGACGGACGACTCGACGGCGTCCCTGCCGCTGCTCGGGCTCTGCGTCACCGCGCTCCGGCACCGCCAAGAGGTCCAGCGGGAAGCCCGTGAGACCGCCGGTGAGAAGTGGCAGGACTCCGACCTCGTGTTCACCACGCGGAACGGGACCCCGATCGAACCGCGCAACCTCAACCGCGCCTTCGATGCTCACTGCCGGAAGGCCGGCGTCCCCCGCATCCGCGTCCACGACACCCGGCACACCTGCGCCTCGCTCCTGGCCGCCCTCGACGTCCACCCCCGCGTCGCGATGCGCATCCTGCGGCACTCCCAGATCTCGATGACGATGAACGTCTACACGCAGATCCCCTCACCGGAAACCCGGAAGGCGCTTGAGCGGCTCAATGAGAGTTTGGACGGCGGCGACTGACGACGTTGCTGTATTTCGCTGCTGTACGAGATCGAAAAAGGCCCTCCGGGATCATCCTGGAGGGCCTTTCCGTTACAGAGCCGACGAGGGGAATCGAACCCCTGACCTTCTGTTTACAAGACAGATGCTCTGCCGATTGAGCTACGTCGGCACGGTCGCGTGAAAAGTGTAGTCGGACAGCGCCCTTGACGTCACTGTGTCAGCCACGCGAACTCCGCCCGCAGGTCAGCGCTTGCGGTGGCGGGCCACCTCGTACAAGGCGATGCCCGCGGCGACGCCCGCGTTCAGGGACTCCGCCGCGGCGTTCATCGGGATGCGCACGACCAGGTCGCAGGCCTCCTTGACCAGGCGGGACAGGCCCTTGCCCTCCGAGCCGACGACCACGACCAGCGGGCTGTCGAGCAGGTTGGCGTCACCGATGTCGATGGTGCCCTCGCCGTCCAGGCCGATCACGAACAGCCCGGCTTCGCGGTACTCCCGCAGGGTCGAGGTGAGGTTGGCCGCGCGGGCGACGGTCATGGTGGCCAGCGTGCCGGCCGAGGTCTTCCACGCCCCGGCGGTCACCCCGGCCGAGCGGCGGGAGGGGACGACCAGGCCGTGGGCGCCGAAGGCGGTGGCGGAGCGGGCGACGGCGCCGAGGTTGCGCGGGTCGGTGACCCCGTCGAGGGCCACGATCAGCGGCACCTCGGCCGCGTCCTGCGCCTGCCGGACCAGGTCCTCGGGGTGGGCGTACTCGTAGGCGGGGATCTGCAGGGCCACGCCCTGGTGCACGCCGCCCTCGGTCAGCCGGTCCAGCTTCTCCCTGGTGACCTCCAGCATCGCGATGCCCCGGTCGGCGGCGATGCGCACCGACTCCTTGACCCGGTCGTCGTTGTCGATGCGCTGCGCGACGTAGAGGGCGTTCGCGGGCACGCCCGCGCGGAGCGCCTCCAGGACCGGGTTGCGGCCGCCGATGTACTCGGGCGCGTCCTCGCCGCGCCGGGCACGGGCCGGGGTGCGCTGCGCGGAGGACCTGCCGGTCTTCTCCTCGCGCTCGACCCGCTCGGCGCGGGCCTTGTCCTTGTACCAGTGCCGCATGTGCGCCGGCGGGGTCGCGCCCCTGCCCTCCAGGCCACGGCGGACGTGGCCGCCCGTGCCCTTGGTCGGACTCTTCTTCTTCGCGGGCCGCCCGGACCCTCTACCCCCACCAGCCATGGTCCCTAGGGTACGGCCTGCTCCGCGGAGCCCGCGCCGCCGAGGCCGCGCGGGCGCTCCCACCGGTCCCGGTCGGAGCACCCGCGCGGGCTCCTAGCGGGCCAGTTCCCAGCGGGGTCCCTGCGGGGTGTCCTCCACGACGACGCCCGCCTGGGCGAGGCCGTCGCGGATGGCGTCGGCGGCGGCGAAGTCCTTGCGGGCCCGCGCGGCCTGCCGCTGCTCCAGCGCGACGGCGACCAGGGCGTCCACGGTCGCGCGCAGGCCGGAGTCGCCACCGGAGGAGCGCCACTGCTCCGAGCGGGGGTCGAGGCCGAGCACGTCGAGCATGTTCTGCGTCTCGGCCAGCAGCCGTGCCACCTGCTCCTTGTTGCCGTGGGCGAGCGCGACGTTGCCCTCGCGGACCACCTCGTGCACCACGGCGAGCGCCTGCGGCGTGCCGAGGTCGTCGTTCATGGCGTCGACGAACGCCTGCGGGAGCGGGGCGTCGGCGTCCACGTCGTGGATCACCTCGGCGGCCCGGGTGACGAAGCCCTCGATGCGCTGGTAGGCCGCGGCGGCCTCGAACAGCGCCTCCTCGGAGTACTCGATCGAGGAGCGGTAGTGCGGGGCCGCCAGGTAGTAGCGGAGCTCGACCGGGCGGACCTTCTTGGTGACCTCGGGGATCAGCAGGGAGTTCCCGAGCGACTTGCTCATCTTCTCCGCACCGATCTTGAGCATGCCGTTGTGCAGCCAGTAGCGGGCGAAGCCGTCTCCGGCCGCCTGCGACTGGGTCAGCTCGTTCTCGTGGTGCGGGAAGATCAGGTCGACGCCGCCGCCGTGGATGTCGAAGGTCGGCCCGAGGTACTTGGTGGCCATGGCGGAGCACTCCAGGTGCCAGCCGGGACGGCCTCGGCCCCAGGGCGTCGGCCAGCTCGGCTCACCGGGCTTCTCGCCCTTCCAGAGCGCGAAGTCGCGCGGGTCGCGCTTGGCGCTGTCGGTGTCGGTGTCGCCGGCCGCCCGCATGTTCTCCAGCCTCTGGTTGGAGAGCGAGCCGTACCGGTCGGCGTAGGAGACCACGTCGAAGTAGACGTCCCCGCCGGAATCGTAGGCGTGGCCCGCCGCGATCAGCCGCTCCATCAGCTCGATCATCTCGGGGACGTGGCCGGTGGCGCGCGGCTCGACGGTGGGCGGCAGGCAGCCGAGCACCTGGTAGGCCCAGGTGAAGGCGCGCTGGTTCCGCTCGGCGACCACGAACCAGGGCACGCCCTCGGCGGCCGCGACCCGAATGATCTTGTCGTCGATGTCGGTGACGTTCCGGCAGAAGGTGACGTCGTAGCCGGAGCGCGTCATCCACCGGCGGAGCACGTCGAAGTTGACGCCGGAGCGGATGTGCCCGATGTGCGGTGGAGCCTGCACGGTGGCGCCGCACAGGTAGATCGACGCCCGACCTGGCTCCACCGGAACGAACTCGCGGACCGTACGCGTGCTGGTGTCGTAAAGGCGCAGACTCACGAGTGAAAGGCTAACGCCTCCTTCCGCCTAACAGACCGCGTTGCGGCACGTTGCGACAGGGAGCATTTCTGCGGGAACGACAACGAACAGGACACCCGCCCTGGACAGACTGGGACGAACACGATTCAGTCAGGTGTGAAGATCGGAGCGGGGCCGGATGCTCGGGGTAGGCTCGGGTCGTCATGGACGAGAACCCCCCTGTGGCGGCGGGTCCGACCCCCCGCCCGTCCGCTCTCCCGCCCTCCCCGGCCGCGCCGGGCCGGGTCGTCACCGCCCTGCGCCACCTCGGCCTCGCGCTCGCCGGACTCGGCCTCGCCGCCCTCACCGGCGCGGCGTGCGCGCTCTCCTTCGAGACCCTGCGCGCCCTGGCTCTCACCGGCGGGGCCCGCGCCGACCTCGCCTACCTCTACCCCGCGGGGTTCGACGCGCTGCTCGTCATCACGCTGATCAGCGTGCTGCTGCTGCGCGGCGCGCGCTGGCCGGTCCGGCTGCAGGCCGGGGCCGTCCTCGTCCTGCTCCTGCTGGCGGTGGCCACCGCCGAGGTGGCGAGGGCCGCCCAGACCACGCCGGACGTACGGCAGGCGGCCATCGCGGTCGCCGTCGCACCCTGGGTGATGCTGACCGCGGCCCTGTGGCTCTGGCTCCTGCTGACCAGGCACGCCCACGTACGGCGTGCCGCCCTGGACGCGCGGTACGCCGAGCCCGACGGGAGGCAGCACGACATCGTGCCGTTCCCCGAAGGCCGATCCGAGCCGCCGGCCGCGGAGAGCGCGGAGCCCCACCCCGGCCCGGCCCGTCCCGCCCCGGTCGAGGCCGCCCTCGACCCGCGGGCCGCCCCGCCGCTGGAGGCCGTCCCCGCCGAGGCCGCCTCCGCCGACCTCTCCACGGAGCCCGTGGTGGGTCCCACTCCCGCCCCGGAGACGCCCTCGGTGGACGAGATGCCCGCGCCCCCCGCCGCGGACGGGGAGCACGTGGACGGGCCCCAGGGGAGCGGAGAGGCGGGGAAGGACTCGGCCCGCACCCCGGTGCCGATCACCGCGCAGGCCGTGCCCGCGGCGCCGTCCGCGCAGGCCGTCCCGGAGCCCTCGGCCGAGCCCTCAGCGGTCGTCCTGGAGCCCCCGGCCGGGCCCGCGACCGCTCCGGAACCCGCCGCGCCCGCGCTCCCTGACGCGCCCGCGCAGGACAGGCCAACGGACCAGCAGGTGCAGGGCAGGCCGGTGCGCTGGGGTGATCTGACCCGGCCCTATCCGGGGGACCAGCTCGTCCATCCGCCACGCCGGGCCTCGCGGGAGCCGCTCGGCCGTGACGGGCGCGACGAGGCGGACACCCAGCCGATGTCCGCGCCCGGGGCCCGTGCCACCGAGCGCGCACACGCTCCCGGCGCCGGGTCCGACCCCGCGTCCCCTCCGGACGCCGGCCTCGGCCCCGATCCCGACCCCGATCCCGCGCACGGATCCGAGGCCGCCGATCCCCGGGAGACGGACGCCGCGGCACCGCCCTCGGGCCGTATGCGCAGTACGCCCCTCCCTCCGGAGGGATGAGCGCCCTTCCCTGAGGGTCACGGGGTCCGCCGGAGGAAGAGCCGGGGAAGACCGGGGGAAGAGCCGGACAGGCAAACGACCGGATCGGGTGTCCGCGAGC
>NZ_JBHSBM010000033.1:0-24860 GCF_042650625.1 Planomonospora corallina | reverse complement strand
GACACCCGATCCGGTCATGGGCGCGTCGCCGGCCGCTCCCGGGGCCGATCCGGGGCCCTCGTCGAGGAAACCGGCCCCTCAAGCCGTGCGCGCCGAAGACCGTGCGCGCCGACGCGCCGGGTCAGGCCGTCTCCCGTCAGACCCGGGAACGGCGCAGCCCCGCGACCAGACCGACACCGACGGCGGCCAGCACGACCTGCATGACGAGTTCGATCCAGTCGATGCCGTCGGTGGTCGCGACGCCGAGCGACTGGGCGATCGCGGTGCCGATGAGGGCGGCGACGATGCCGACGACGATGGTCAGCACCCAGCCGATCGCCTGCCGACCGGGAAGCAGGAGACGGCCGATGGCGCCGATCACGGCACCGATGACGATGGCCCCGAGAATGGATGCGATAGTCATATCAACCTCCTCGTGAGCGTGAGACCTTCACCCTCACGAAAAGGTGGCTACCCCGTACGCCAGGAATAGTCCTGGAAAGCTTCAGCAATAGTCTTCGAACCCGATTCCTCCGCGCCCCGGGACCCGGGGCACGCCGATGGCCGGTCCATGGTCCGGGAGGGCGAACGGTGTGGTCTGACCGGCCGTCGCCGCGCTCCGGGACGCCCCGACAGACGGGATGCCCCGCCCGATGGCGGGGCATCCCGGACCGGGACCGTGTCCGCGCCGGAGGCCGGGGCTCTTCGCGGGCCTTCGGTGGCCGTCGGTGGCCTCGGTGAATTCGCGGGCCTTCGGCGAATCCCCGCACCGGTCAGGTCCGGCTGGTCCCCCCTCGGGTCCGCCCCGACCCCATCTGCGTGACGAGGAGGACACCGACGACCGCGAGGGCGAGCTGGAGGATGTGCTCCCACCAGTCGATTCCTCCCGTGTTCGCGATGCCCAGCGCGCTCGCGATGAGCGTGCCGACGAGAGCGGCGGCGATGCCGACGATGAGCGTCAGAGCGATGCTGATGTTCTGCCTGCCCGGAATGACGAGACGGGCCAGGGCGCCGACGATGGCTCCGATGACGATCGCGGCGATGATCGATCCAATCATGTCCAGCTCCCCCTGTGACGAGACATGGTCATTGGAGGCTTACCCAGGACAAACGGGATTATCCGAATAAAAAGAGGCGACCCGTACCGCGCCAGGAAACGGGTCGCCCCAGGGAAGGCCGAGGGCTTTCCGCGCCTGCCCACCGGCCACGACGAGCGCTCGTGCGCTCGCCTTACAGGACGTGCGAGACCCCCGAGAGGTTCACACCTTCACGATGATGGCGGTCGCGACGGCCGCCACGCCCTCTCCACGGCCGGTGAGCCCGAGGCCGTCGGTCGTGGTGGCGCTGACGCTCACCGGCGCGCCCACGGCCGCTCCGAGGACCTGCTCGGCCTCGCCGCGGCGCGGCGCCAGCTTGGGCCGGTTGCCGATCACCTGGACGGCCACGTTGCCGATCTCGAACCCCGCGGCCCGTACCCGCCGCGCGGTCTCCTCCAGCAGGGTGACGCCGGCGGCCCCGGCCCAGCGGGGGTCGGCGGTGCCGAACAGCCCTCCGATGTCACCGAGCCCGGCGGCGGACAGGAGCGCGTCACACGCGGCGTGGGCCGCGGCGTCGCCGTCGGAGTGACCGGCCAGGCCGGTCTCGCCCGGCCAGTGCAGGCCCGCGAGGTGCAGTTCGCGCCCGGATGCGAAAGGGTGGACGTCGACCCCGACGCCCACCCGTGGAAATGTCGTGTTCAGGAGTTCAGAACCTCGTCGAGCAGGGCCTCGGCCTTGTCCTCGTTGGTCTTCTCGGCGAGCGCGAGCTCGCTGACCAGGATCTGCCGGGCCTTGGCCAGCATGCGCTTCTCGCCTGCGGACAGGCCGCGCTCCTTGTCCCGGCGCCACAGGTCACGGACCACCTCGGCCACCTTGTTGACGTCGCCGGACGCCAGCTTCTCGAGGTTGGCCTTGTAGCGGCGGGACCAGTTGGTGGGCTCCTCGGTGTGGGGCATACGGAGCACGTCGAAGACGCGCTCGAGGCCCTCCTGCCCGACCACGTCCCGGACTCCGACGAGCTCGGCGTTGTCGGCCGGAACCTGGACGGTGAGGTCGCCCTTGTCGACCTTCAGAACCAGGTAGGTTCTTTCTTCACCCTTGATGGTCCGGGTCGTGATCGCCTCGATCCGAGCAGCCCCGTGGTGGGGGTAGACGACAGTGTCGCCGACCTGGAAAGTCATGTGACAAGTACCCCTTCCGCTGTACTCCAGAGTACCACGTATCCACAGGCTCGCGGAACAGTGAAATCACCATAACTGCAGGTCAAAGCCGCGTTTTAAGCCTTGACAAGCAGGCCTCTGTATGAATCAAGGGTTGGGAAAGCCAGCCCGACCTGGGCGCGTCTTCCCCCGGCGATCGGGCGGGCCGCCGGAAAACCCGGTAAAGACCCCGGATAGGGTTGGCGCTGCCCCGTATCCAGTGTGACAAGGAGTACTCGCACCGTGACCCGCATCGGCCGTCACCGGGCGATCGCCGCCGCCGCGTTCCTCGCAGCCGCCACGGCGCTGACCGGCTGCGGAGCCGGACATGACGCGATCACCAACCAGCACTACGCCCCCACCGAGGCCACGAGCGTCACGGTCAACGGGCTGAACATCTCCCAGGCCTTCTTCCTCGGCCCGGACTCCGGTGGCACGCTGCCCGTCGGCGCCAGCACGCCGCTGCACCTCTACATGGTGAACAGCACGCCCCAGGCGGACCAGCTCATCGCCCTGGGCGTGGACCCGGCCATCGGCACCGCCAAGGTCACCACCCCGGTCCCGCTCCCGGCCGGCGCCCAGCAGGCCGCCGTCGTGGGCCGCCCCACGCCCACGGTCATGATCGAGCAGCTGAAGAAGCCACTCAGGGGCGGCGAGGAGCTCGAGGTCCAGCTGAAGTTCGAGAAGGCGGGCGTCATCACGCTGCGCGTCCCCGTCATCACCCGCAGCCGCGAGTTCGCGACCCTGTCGCCCGCCCAGGGCGCCACGACGCCCTCGCCCACCCCGACGCCCTCCGCCACGGAGGCGCACGCCGAGGGCGACCACTGACACCGGCATGACGGCAGGGGGGTACGGCCCGCGGGCCGTACCCCCCCTGCCGTCGCGGCCTCCCGCCCTCGGCGGGTCACTCCTCGGCGGAGTCGAACTTGTATCCCAGACCGCGGACGGTGAGGATGCAGCGCGGGTTGGAGGGGTCCGCCTCCACCTTGGCCCGCAACCGCTTGACGTGCACGTCCAGGGTCTTGGTGTCGCCCACGTAGTCGGCGCCCCAGACCCGGTCGATGAGCTGGCCCCGGGTCAGCACCCGGCCGGCGTTGCGCAGCAGCACCTCCAGCAGCTCGAACTCCTTCAGCGGGAGCTGCACCTGCTCTCCCCGGACCGCGACGACGTGCCGGTCCACGTCCATCCGGACCGGCCCCGCGGCGAGCACCGCCGACTCCGGCTCCTCCACGTCGCCCTGGCGGCGCAGCACCGCGCGGATGCGGGCCACCAGCTCGCGGGAGGAGAACGGCTTGGTCACGTAGTCGTCGGCCCCCAACTCCAGGCCGACGACCTTGTCGATCTCGCTGTCCTTGGCGGTCAGCATGATCACGGGAACGTTGGAGCGCTGCCGCAGGGACCGGCAGACCTCGGTGCCGGGCAGGCCGGGGAGCATGAGGTCGAGCAGGACCAGGTCGGCGCCGCTGCGGTCGAAGGCCTCCAGCGCCTCGGGGCCGGTGGCCGCCACCGCGACCTCGAACCCCTCCTTGCGCAGCATGTAGGACAGGGCGTCGGAGAACGACTCCTCGTCCTCGACGACGAGCACGCGGGTCACTTCGAGGCCTCCTGGGGGATCGTGGTGGTGCCGGGGGATATGGGGACCGCCTTGCCGCCGAAGGCGGGCAGGCTGAGGGTGAACGTGGATCCGGAGCCTTCCTTGCTCCAGACGGTGACCGTGCCGTTGTGGGCGGCGGCGATGTGCTTGACGATGGCCAGGCCGAGGCCGGTGCCGCCGGTGGCGCGCGAGCGGGCGGTGTCGACGCGGAAAAAGCGCTCGAAGATCCGCTCCTGGGCGCTCTCGGGGATGCCGATGCCCTGGTCGCTCACGCTGATCTCGACGGAGTCGCCCGCCGGGCGGGCGCTGACGACCACCCTGGTGTGCTCGGGGCTGTAGGCGACCGCGTTGTCGATGAGGTTGCGCAGCGCGGTGACGAGCAGCTCCTCGTCCCCCCAGATCTGCAGGCCCTCGGTGCCGCCGGTGACCAGGGTGATGTCCTTGGCCGCCGCCGTGGTGTTGCAGCGGTCGATGGAGTCCTGCACGGCCTCGTCGACCAGGACCGGGCACGGGGTGGGGACGGGTTCGGCGCCCTGGATCCGGGACAGGGTGATGAGGTCCTGGACCAGATAGGTCAGGCGGGCGGCCTCGTGCTGCATGCGCCCGGCGAAGCGGGTGACGGCCTCGGGGTCGTCGGCGGCGTCCTGGATGGTCTCGGCGAGCAGGCTCAGCGCGCCGACCGGCGTCTTGAGCTCGTGGCTGACGTTGGCGACGAAGTCGCGGCGGACCGCCTCGACCCGGCGGTGCTCGGTCTGGTCCTCGGCGAGCACGAGCACCTGCCCGTACGGCCCGAGCGGGGCGACGCGCACGGCGAAGCTGGTCGCCTCCTGGCCGAACTTGTGGCCGGCCACCTCGATCTCGCTCTCCCGGATCTCGCCGTCCCGGCGCACCTGCCGGGCCATCGCGAGCAGCTCGGCCACCATCAGGCGCTCTCCCCTGACCAGGCCGAAGGCCCGCGCGGCGGAGCTGGCCCGCAGCACCCGGTCCTGGCGGTCGAGCACGACCGCCGAGGACGGCAGCACGGCGAGCACGGAGGCGACGCCCTGGGGCAGCTCGCCGGGCTGGAGGTCCTCGACCGGCACCATCACCCGTTGCCGTCCCGCCGCTCCCTGGCGGACGACGATCATCACGGCCAGCGCTCCCACGACGAACCCGGCCAGTGCGGCCAGGCTCGCCATCAGCTCACTCACGAGCTCCTCCTGTCGGCTTCACGTCCCCGATGGTAGGCGCGCCCCTTCCCTTTCCGGACACCTCACCTGGGCATGACCATGGCCTTTCCCGCAAAGTTCACTTTCCGGTCGGGGTTCGTTCACGGACGGGCTCGTACGGTGAACCCATGCGTGACGCCTACCACGAAGAACTCGACGCCCTCACCGACAGACTGGTCGAGATGACCCGGCTGGTCCGGTCGGCGATCTCCCGGGCCACCACCGCCCTGCTCGACGCCGACCTCCAGCTCGCCGAGACCGTCATCTCTCAGGACGAGGAGGTCGACCGGATCTTCGCGGAGATCGAGACCTCGATCTTCGACCTGATGGCCCGGCAGCAGCCGGTGGCCGTGGACCTGCGGATGATCATCACGGCGCTGCGCATGGGCACCGACCTGGAGCGGATGGGCGACCTCGCCCAGCACGTGGCCAAGGTCGCCCGGCTGCGCCACCCGGACTCGGCGGTTCCGCCGGAGCTGCGCGCCACCATCCTGGAGATGGGGCAGATCGCCGAACGCCTGGTCACCAAGACCGGCGGCTGCATCGCCACGCGCGACGTGGAGTCGGCTCTGGAGCTGGAGCACGACGACGACGCGATGGACAAGCTCCACCGCAGGCTGTTCAAGGTCCTGATGGATCCCGCCTGGAAGCACGGCGTCGAGCCGGCGATCGACGTGACGCTGATCGGCCGCTACTACGAGCGCTACGCCGACCACGCGGTCCGCGTCGCCCGCGACGTGGTCTATCTGGTGACCGGCTCACGCCCCCACGAGATCGCCGTCTCCTGACCGCACCGTCCCCGCCGGATCGTCCCCGGCCGGATCATCCGGCCGCACGGCACGGAGCGGGAGGGGCCGCCCGAACCGGGGCCGACCCCTCCCGCTCCGTCTCCCCGTCACGGTCTCTCCGTCACGGGGACCGGCCCCTCGGGGCCGGTCCCCGTCACCGGCCCTGGTTCGCCACCGCCTGGATGGCGGCCTTGGCCGCCTCGGGGTCGAGGTAGAGGCCGCCCTTGGCCAGCGGGCGGAAGTGCTCGTCCAGCTCGTAGCGGAGCGGGATGCCGGTGGGGATGTTGAGTCCGGCGATCTCCTCGTCGCCGATCCCGTCCAGGTGCTTGACCAGGGCGCGCAGCGAGTTGCCGTGCGCCGCGACCAGGACGGTCCGGCCCGCCGCCAGATCCGGCACGATCTGGTCGTACCAGTACGGCAGCATGCGCTCGACGACGTCCTTGAGGCACTCCGTCCTCGGCATCAGCTCCGGCGGCAGCAGCGCGTAGCGCGCGTCGCCGTACTGCGAGAACTCGTCGTCGTCGGCGATCGGCGGCGGCGGGACGTCGTAGGAGCGGCGCCAGAGCATGAACTGCTCGTCGCCGAACTGCTCCCGGGTCTGCGCCTTGTTCTTCCCCTGGAGCGCGCCGTAGTGGCGCTCGTTGAGCCGCCACGAACGCCTGACCGGCAGCCAGAGCATGTCGGCCTCGGCCAGCGCGAGGTTCGCCGTCTGGATCGCGCGGGTCAGCAGCGAGGTGTGGAGCACGTCGGGCCGGATGCCGGCCTCCAGTAGCAGGCGCCCGCCGCGCCGCGCCTCCTCCTCGCCCTTGGCCGAGAGTCCCGCGTCCACCCAGCCGGTGAACAGACCCTTGGCGTTCCACTCGCTCTCGCCGTGCCGTAGCAGCACCAAAGTCGCCATGCGACCAAGCTTAGTCAGCGGTCCCGGCCCGCGGCCTCCGGTGCCCGCCGTCAAAGCCCACCGTCAGTGCCCGCCGTCAGTGCCCGCCATCAGTGCCCGCCGTCAGCGGCCGGGGCTCGGCGAACCGGGCGAACGCCTGGAGGTTGGCCAGGGACTCCCCGCGCTTGGCGCGCCACTCCCACTCCTTGCGGATGGACGAGGCGAAGCCCAGCTCCAGCGCCCGGTCGAAGCCCTCGTCGGCGTAGGTGAGCACGCAGCCGAGCAGCCGGTCGACCTCGTCCTCCGAGACCGCCGCCGGCGGGACGCGTCCCACGAGGTAGACGTCGCCGACCGGGTCCAGGGCGAAGTGCACGCCGTACATGGAGCCGTTCTTGGTCAGCAGCCAGCGGTAGAACTCCGCGTGGTTCTCGTCGGGCTGCCGGCAGAAGAACGCCTCGACGTGCAGCGCCCGATCCCCGGCGATCAGCCAGACCATGGTGGCGAGCTTGTGCCGGCCGGGGAGCTTCACCAGGAACGCGCCCGGCCGGGGCTCCTCGTAGGAGACCTCCGCGCCCGCCAGCGCCGCCTCGATCACTTCACGCATGGACCCCACCATAGGGGGATCCCCGCGGCCGCGGACGCGGGCGCACCCGCGCCCGGCGGGTCGGTCCCCCGGCCCGGAGCCGGGGCCTCGCCGGGCGGGGCGGCCACACGGTGCGGCCACACGGTGCGGCCACACGGTGCGGCCACGCGGTGCGGCCTACGAGGTGCGGCCACGAGGCGAGGTCCTACGAGCTGAGCGCGATCGGGGCCTGCTGCAGGTGCGCCATGGCTCCGGCGTAGACCTCCGCGAGCCGGGCCGCGGTGGCCGACCAGCCGAAGGCCGCGGCCCGCTCGACCGCGCCCGCCGACAGCTCGTCGCGCCAGCCCGGGCGGTGCACGAAGCGGGCCAGGACCTGTGCCCAGTCGTGCGGGTCGTGCCCCTCGACGAGCACGCCGGACACCCCGTCGCGCACGGCGGTGCGCAGGCCGCCCACGCTCGCCGCCGCGACCGGGGTGCCGCACGCCTGGGACTCCAGCGCGACCAGGCCGAACGACTCGTTGTGCGAGGGCACGACGGTCACGTCCGCGGCCCGGTACCACTCGGCCAGCTCGTGCTGGGGGGCCGGGGGCACGATCCGGACGACGTCCGGGATGCCGAGCTCCGCGGCGAGGTCGGTCAGGTAGGACGGCCGGGCCAGGCCGTTCCCGCTGGGCCCGCCGACGCAGGCGACGACGAGCCGGTCGCGCAGGCCCGGGTCGTCGACGAGCATCCGGGCCGCGGCGCGCAGCAGCACGTCGGGGCCCTTGAGCGGCTGCACCCGGCCCACGAACAGCAGCAGGTGCGCGTCCGCGGGCACGCCCAGCCTGCGGCGGGCGGCGGCGCGGGAGCCGGGCCTGAAGACGGTGAGGTTCACGCCGGGGTTGACGACCTCGACCCGCTCCGGGGCGGCGCCGTACAGCTCGACGAGCTCGCGCGCCTCGGTCGGCGTGTTGGCCACCAGCCGGTCGGCGACCTCGACGACCTGCTCCTCGCCCAGCACGCGGGCGGTGGGCTCGGGCCTGTCGTCGTCGGCGAGCAGGAGGTTCTTGACCTTCGCCATGGTGTGCATGGTGTGCACCAGCGGCACGCCCCAGCGCTCCTTGGCCAGCCAGCCCACCTGGCCGGAGAGCCAGTAGTGGGAGTGGATGACGTCGTAGCGGCCGGGGTCGTACGTGGCCTCGGTGCGCAGCACGCCGGAGAGGAAGGCGCAGAGCTGGCCGGGCAGGTCGCCCTTGTCGAGCTCCTCGTACGGCCCCGCGGTGACGTGCCTGACCGAGACGCCGGGGACGATCTCCTCGACGGGCGGCAGGTCCCGGGCCGTCTGCCGGGTGAAGATCTCCACTTCGATCCCCAGCTGGGCCAGGCGCTTGGCCGCCTCCACGATGTAGACGTTCATTCCGCCCGCGTCCCCGGTGCCCGGCTGGTCCAGGGGGGACGTGTGCATGCTGATCGTCGCGACCCGGTTGACCCGTCGTCGCCTCACCGACACCACCTCCGAGACGGAACAACCCTGCCCATCTTTCCGGCATTCCCGCGTTTTCATGACATACCGGGGCGGGCAGGGCGACGTCCGGCACTCCTGGCAGGATGGCGAGCCATGAAGAAGACGGCTGTGGTGACGGGGGCGAGCAGCGGCATCGGCGAGGCGACGGCCCGCCGGCTGGCCCTGGAGGGCTTCGACGTGGTGGCGGCGGCCCGCCGCCGGGACCGGCTGGACGCGCTGGCCGCCGAGGTGCCGGGCGTGCGCCCGGTCACCCTCGACGTGACCTCCGCCGAGTCCGTGGCGGAGCTGGCCGCCTCGCTGGACCGCTGCGACGTGCTGGTCAACAACGCCGGGGGCGCGATCGGCCTGGAGCCGGTGGCCACCGGCGACGCGGCCGACTGGCAGCGCATGTACGACATCAACGTGCTCGGCTCGCTCCGGGTCACCCAGGCACTGCTGCCGAAGCTGACCGCCTCCGGCGACGGGGTCCTGGTGATGCTGACCTCGGTGGCGGGGCTCGTCTCCTACGAGGGCGGCGGCGGCTACAACGCGGCCAAGCACGCGCAGAGCTCGATGACCGAGGTGCTCCGGCTGGAGCTGTGCGGTGAGCCGGTCCGGGTCGTCGAGATCGCCCCCGGCATGGTGCACACCGAGGAGTTCTCGCTGACCCGCTTCCGCGGCGACGCCGAGCGGGCCACGAAGGTCTACGAGGGCGTTCCCGGCCCCCTGTCGGCCGACGACGTCGCCGACGCGATCGCCTGGTGCGTCACCCGCCCCTGGAACGTCAACATCGACCGCCTGGTCATCCGGCCCCGCGCCCAGGCCGCCCAGCACAAGATCCACCGCGTCACCTCCTGATCTCCGCCCGGGACCCGGCCACGGCCGCGCCCGGCGGACAATGGGGGGATGCGCGCTACCCGGCCGGTCGGAGAGATCACCCGCGGCACGACCGGCCACAACCGGCTGCGCCGGTCCGACCGGTGGATCGCCGCGGTCTTCGGCCCGCTGCTCCGCTCCGCCGACCGGCCGCTGGTCGCGGACCTCGGGTACGGCGCCTCGCACGTCACGACGCTGGAGCTGTTCACGCGGCTGCGCCGGGTCCGCCCGGACGTCGAGGTCGTCGGGATCGAGATCGACCCGGCCAGGGTGGCCGCGGCCCGGCCGTACGAGCGGCCGGGCCTGTCGTTCCGGCTGGGCGGCTTCGAGCTTCCGACGGACCGCCCGCCGGTGCTGGTGCGGGCCTTCAACGTGCTGCGCCAGTACGGCGAGGCGGAGGCGTGGCGCCACTGGGACCTGCTCCGCTCCCGGCTGGCCCCGGACGGGGTGATCGTCGAGGGGACCTGCTCGGAGGTCGGGCACCGGGCCGTCTGGGTGGGACTGGACGCCACCGGTCCCCGGACCCTGACCCTGTCGGCCCGCTTCGACGCCTTCGAGCGCCCCTCCGACCTGGCCGACCGCCTGCCCAAGACGCTCATCCACCGCAACGTGCCCGGCGAGCCGGTCCACGCCTTCCTGCGGGACTTCGACCGTGCCTGGGCCGTCAGCGCCCCGCTGGCCCCCCACGGGGTGCGGCAGCGCTGGATCGCCGCGGTCGAGGCGCTCTGCCCGGACTGGCCGGTCTTCCGGCGCCCCCCGCTGGGCGGCCGCTCCCGCTGGCGGCTCGGCGAGCTGACCGTCGCCTGGGACGCGGTCGCCCCGGGGCGCGCCGCCGGCCGAGGCCAGCTCGACAGCCCGTAGTACTACCCGGCGTGGCACGGGGTTAGTCTTGAGGGCGTGAAGGGTCTCGGTGAGCTTGAACGCAGCATCATGGACATCATCTGGGCGCAGCCGGCCGCGGTGACGGCCCGCGAGGTGGGGCGGCTCATCGAGGAGCGCGACCTCGCCCCCACGACGGTCATGACCGTGCTCGACCGGCTGACCCGCAAGGGCTTCCTGGTCCGCACCCGTGACGGGCGCGCCTGGCGCTACCAGGCCGCGGCGAGCCGCGACGCCTACGTCGCTGAGCTTATGCTGGAGGCTCTCGACATGACCGGGGACCGGTCGGCCGCCCTCACCCGCTTCGCCCAGGCCGTGTCCGAACCCGAGGCCGAGATCCTGCGCAGAGCCCTGTTGGAGCTGGAGGAAGAGTGATCACCGCGGCAGCCCTGGCGTTCCTCGCCTCGGTCTGCGCGGTCGGCGCCTGGCGGCTGGTCCGGGCCCGGTGGCCCTACCGGGCCCCGCACGTGGCCATCGTGCTCTGGCAGGCGCTGGGGGTGACCTGGGGGCTGGCCGGCACCGGAGCGCTGCTCGCCTACGCCCTGGAGCCCTACGGCCGGGGCGTGCTGCACGGCCTGCTCGCCTTCGGCTCCTCGGCCCTCTCCGGCGGGTACGGCCCGCAGGGCCCGTACGACCTGCCGCGGATCTTCGCGCTCATCGCCGGGCTGACCGCGTTCACCGTGCTGGTGGTGGTGCTGCTGACCGCGGGGCTGCAGACGTTCCGCGCCCGACGCCGCCACCGCGCCCTGCTGGCCCTCATCTCCCGCACCGACCCCGACGTCCCCGGCGTGCACGTGGTCGACCATCCGGGCGCGGCCGCCTACTGCGTGCCCGGCCTGCGCTCCCAGGTCGTGGTGAGCGAGGGCGCCCTGAAGCTGCTCTCCCCCGACGAGCTGGACGCGGTGCTGGCCCACGAGTCCGCCCACGTCCGCGAGCGGCACGACCTGGTCCTGCTGCCGTTCGCGGCGCTGCGCAGGGCGCTGCCGTGGTCCCGCACGGTGATGGAGGCCCAGCACGAGGTCGCGCTGCTGGTGGAGATGGCGGCCGACGACGCCGCCCGGCGCTACTGCTCGCCGCGCCGCCTGGCCACCGCCCTGCTCCGCTTCGGCACGGCCGGCACCGTGCCGACCCCGCACGGGGCGCTGGGCGCGCTGAGCCCCGCCTCCGCGGTGATGGCCCGGGTCCAGCGCCTGGTCTCGCCGGGTCCCCGGCTCCCCCGCCGCGTCCGCTACGGCGTCGTGGTGTTCTCCGTCACACTCACCGCCTCCGCCCCGCTGTTGTGGCTGGTCCCGCACTGACGCACTCTTGACCGCTTGCTGGTGTTAGTCAACGTGTTTGCAATTGCAAGCAGCGTGGGGCAGACTGGCCGCATGGCACTACCCAAGGTCGACTCGATCGGCGAGTACATCCGCGAGCAGCGGACGCAGGCGAAGATCTCACTGCGCCAGCTCGCCGCCGCGGCGGGGATCTCCAATCCCTACCTCAGCCAGATCGAGCGCGGGCTGCGCAAACCCAGCGCGGAGATCCTGAACCAGATCGCCAAGGGACTGCGCATCTCCTCGCAGGCGCTGTACGTGCAGGCGGGCCTCATCGAGGACCGCGAGCCGGACAGCGACGTGCTCGCCGCGATCCGAGCCGACGGATTCATCACCGAGCGGCAACGCCAGGTACTGATCGACATCTACGAGTCGTTCCGCAAGGAGAACCGGGCCGGGGCCCCGGACGAGGGCGCGGGAACCGCCAAGAACACGCGCACCACGCCGGAGCCCCAGGGGGGCGGCACGCAATCCCCGCCGGACGACGAGGCCCAGTTGCCCGAGGAGTTCGCCGCCGCGCTCAAGCCCTACGCGGCGTCCTCGGCCAACGGCACGACCACACCCAAGAAACCAGGAAAGGGTAACCGATGACTCTGGCCACCGAAGTCAAGAAGATCACGGACTCCAAGCCGTTCTACGCCTTCGCCGGCGCGGGCGACTTCGCGGTGGAGAAGCTCCGCGAGCTCCCCGAGCAGGTGCAGAAGCTCCAGAGCCGCCGCGAGGAGATCCGCGAGGCCGTCGCCAAGGACCTGCCCCTCAAGGCCAAGGAGTTCGCGGGCAAGGCCGAGGGCTACGCCAAGGAGTTCGGCGGCCGGGCCGAGGGCTACGCCAAGGACCTCCCCGTCAAGGCCCGCGGCTACGCCGACCAGCTGACCGCCAAGGCGACCGAGCTCTACGAGGAGTTCGCCACGCGCGGCCGCAAGGTCGTCTCCCGCGTGAGCGGCGAGGCCGCCCTGGAGCTGGAGGAGGTCTCCGAGACCGCCGAGCCCGCGATCGCCGCGGCCCCCGCTCCCAGGAAGAACGCCCGCGCCCCGAAGAGCGCGATCAAGGCCTGACACCCGCAGGCCCAGCGACGCGGACCCGTCCCGGCACCCGGGGCGGGTCCCGCCGTTTCCGGGGCCGCCTCCCGGACCGCAGAAAAGGAACTTACCTGCGCACGCGCGGCATCGCCTAGGCTGGGAGCGACCGGCCGACGACAGCGGGAGAGACGATGCCCTTCGGGATCTACGGCGTGCTGGAACTCATCTTCTGGGCGCTGGCCATCGGCGCGTTCGCCATGTCCGCCTGGGCCCTCGTGCACGCGCTCAAGACCCCGGCCCGCGCGTTCGCGGTCACCGGCAAGCAGAGCAAGCAGCTGTGGACGATCATCCTGAGCCTCTCCACGCTGTTCTCCTTCGCCGGCGCCGTGCGCTACCTCGACAGCATCGGCTTCCTTATGATCATTTCCGTGATCGCCGCCGGCGTCTACCTGGCCGACGTGCGGCCCGCCGTACGGGAGATCGGCAAGGGTGGGAACTCGGGCCCCTACGGCCCCTGGTGACCCGGACGTTTTCCACCCCTTCTCCCCGCGGTGACCTGCTGTTTCCTGAGATGAGGCGCCCAGGAAAGCCCTCTCCCGCTTGCCCGGAACGTCCCCGAGACGGTAGACACGCGGGGTGATGTTCGCGAGCAAGCCCACCCTCCGCGGGGAGCGCGTGACGCTCCGGCCCGCCGGCCCCGAGCACGTCGACGGTCTCTGGGAGCTCGTCAACGACCCGGAGACCGTCCGGCTGACCGGTTCCCGCGGAGCACTCACCTACGAGGCCGCCGCGGCGTGGTACGGCTCGCGCGCCGAGCACGACGACCGGCTCGATCTGGCGATCTGCGCCGCCGAGGACGACTCCTACGTCGGCGAGATCGTCCTCAACGAGCTGGACACCGACAACCTCTCCTGCAACCTCCGGATCGCGCTGGTCGGCCCGCGCGCCTTCGGCAGGGGCTACGGCAGCGAGGCGATCCGGCTCGTGCTCGACCACGTGTTCGCCACCACGGACCTGCACCGGGTGGGACTGGAGGTCTTCGACTTCAACGACCGGGCCCGCCACGTCTACAGGAAGGCCGGCTTCGTCGAGGAGGGAGTGCGCCGGGACGCGCTGCTCTGGGAGGGCTCATGGCACGATTCGATCTTGATGTCCGTCCTCGCCCCTGACTGGCAGGTCAGGGAGATTTGACAGAGATATCGTGATTTTCCGGAAACATCTGTTGACCTTTCTGAAACGATGCTACGTTCACGGGGAGCGCTCCCACCTGCACGGAATTTAGGTGTGGAGGAAGTTATGCCTGATGTACCCACACTCGCCCAGGTCGCTGCGGCGGCAGGTGTGTCCCCGGCCACCGCGTCCCGGGTCCTCACAGGCTCTGTCAGGGTCAGCACCTCGACCCGGCGACAGGTGCACGACGCGATCTCCCGTCTCGGCTACGTACGGCACCGCGCTCCCCGGGGCGGCGCCGGCCGGCGCTGCGACCAGACCGTGGCCGTGGTCGTCTGCGAGTCCGCGCAGCGGCTTTTCACCGAGCCGTTCTACGCGCGGATGATCACCGCCGCGGAGGAGGTCCTCACCGGACAGGGGATCCCCCTCACGGTGGTGACCGCCACCGCGGCCACTTCCACCATCGCCACCCCGCAGCTCGTCTCCGGAGGGGTCGACGGCGTCCTGCTGATCGGCGCGCGGGAGCGCCACCCGCTCGTGGTCACGCTGGCCGCCTCCGGGATCCCGGTGCGGAGCGCGGGCCGCGCGCCCGACGGCATCGACCTGCCCTACGTCGACATGGACAACGCCGACGGCGGCAGGCAGGCGGCCGAGCACCTGCTGCTCGGCGGGCGACGGGCCATCGCCGCCATCGCGGGCCCGCCCGGGCTGCCCGCCGCCCGCGACCGGATCGAGGGATTCACCCGGACCCTCGCCCTGGCGGGCATGACGAGCATCCCGGTGGCCTACGGCGACTTCACCCACTCCTCGGGCGTGCACGCCACCCAGTGGCTGCTCCGCCGGATGCCGCACCTGGACGCGGTCTTCGCCGCCTCCGACGTGATGGCCGCCGCCGCCGTGCAGACCCTGCGCCGCGCCGGCCGCAGGGTGCCCGACGACGTGGCCGTGATCGGCTTCGACGACGCCCCCATCGCCCGGCGGACCTCCCCCACGCTGACCACGGTGCGCCAGCCCGTGGAGGAGTTCGCCGCGCTCGCCACCCGGCTGCTGCTGATGTCGATGGGCTCCCCCGAGCTCGCCGGGAACAACCCGGTGCTCCCGACGGAGCTGGTGGTCCGTGAATCGGCCTGAGCCCGGTGCGCTCCGCGCGGGTGACGTGCTCACCCGCCGGTACCTGCTGATGGAGCAGATCGGCAGGGGCGGGATGAGCGTCATCTGGCGGGGCTTCGACCAGTCCCTGCAGCGGATGGTCGCGGTCAAGGTGCTGGAGGCCGACCTCGGCACGGACCGCGAGCTCATCCGGCGCGAGGCCCGCGCCACCGCGCGCCTCATCCACCCCGACGCGATCGAGGTCTACGACTACGGGGAGACCGTGACCTCCCACGGCCGCCTCGCCGCCTACGTGGTGATGCGGCTGCTGGAGGGCCGGCCCCTGGCCGACCGGATCATCGAGGGCCCGCTGCCCTGGGCGGAGGCGGTCGAGGTGGCCGCCAAGGTCGCCACCGTCCTGGCCGCCGCCCACGAGCGGGGCATCGTCCACCGCGACGTAACCGCCGAGAACGTGCTGCTCACCCCGGACGGCGCCAAGCTGCTCGACTTCGGCATCGCGGCGTTCGTCGGGGAGGAGGACGACCGCACCGGCGAGTACGGCACCCCGCCCTACGTCGCACCGGAGCGCCTGACCGGCAGGACCGCCGATCCCGCAAGCGACGTCTACTCCCTCGGCGTGCTGCTGTTCGAGATGCTCACCGGAGCTCCGCCGTACCCGGAGCGGACCTGGGAGGAGATCGAGAACGCCCGGCGCGACGGGCCGCCGCCCGAGGTCCGCGTGCCGGGGCTGCCTCCCGGGATCGCGGAGCTCTGCCGGCGCTGCCTGGCGCACGACCCCACGGCCCGGCCGGGGGCCAGGGAGGCGGCCGGCGTCCTGTCGGAGGCCCTGTCGGGGTCGCGGACCGAACGCCGTTCCGCCTCCTCCCGCGTGCCGCCCCTGGCGGCCGTGGCCGCGCTGATCCTGTCGGCCGGCGCCCTGGTGTGGTCCCAGACCTCCGGGGAGCGCGGGGACGGGGCCATCGCCCTGGAGGCCACCTCCCGGCCCACCGCCGCCGGTACGCACTCCCCCTCGGCGCCGCCGGAGACGGGGAGCGGGACCTCGCGCCCCCGGGCCGGCGGGCCGGACGCCGCACCGACCGGAGAGCCGACCGCGGGGCCGGACACCGCGCCGACCGGAGAGCCGGACACCGCACCGGCCGCAGGGCCGGACGCCGCGCCGGTGGAGGAGACGGCCGGCGAGCCGAGCGGGGAACCGACGGTGCTCCTGGTGGAGAGCGTGGGCCCGCCCCGGCCCACGCTGAACCAGAGCGTGCGGCGCTTCAACACCCTGCTGGACCAGGGCGCCGACCGCGGCGAGATCCGCCCCGACGTGGCCCTGGACATACGGCAGGTCCTGGCCAACGCCGTCTGCTGCGCCCAGGACCTCGCCCCGGTCCGGCAGAAGATCACCGACCGGCACCGGGAGGGGTCCCTCCCAAGCAGGCTGCACGAGGCGCTCAACGACCAGCTCAAGGTCGTCGCGGTGGCTCTGGCCGGTTAGGCGCCTCCTCTCCCGGGATCCTCCTGCGGAGACGCCCTTCTGCGGGGCGTGCCCTCGGGAGGACGCGCCGGTCCCGCCGTCGCGTCCTCCCGAGGGCACCCCCGGCGAGCCGTGACCGGCGGCTCTCCGGCACCTGCCCGGAGCGGGCTCGGGCGGAGGCGGGCGGCCGGGCCGTGCCGGAGCGCATTCAGGCGGAGGCGGGCGGCTGGGCCGTGCCGGAGCGCCGGTCCGGGACGTGGGTCAGGGCCTCGTCCACGGTCGGATCGGTGGGGAACGCCTCCTTGAGCCGGGTCAGCTCCAGGAGCCGCTCCAGGAAACCCCGCACCCCCGCCAGGCGGAGCCATCCTCCCGCCTCGAAGGCCCGGCGCAGCCCGGACAGCAGCAACCAGACCCCCGTGGAGTCGCAGAACTCCAGCCGGGAGACGTCCGCGATGAGGTGGACGTGCCCGCTCTCCAGCACGTCCGTCACCACCCGGTCCAGCTGCGGGGCCGAGACCTTGTCCAGGTCTCCGGCGATGGCGATGACGGCGCAGGCCGGATGCTGAGTCACCTGGATGGACAACTTCGTCATGCTCGCCTGCCTTCGAACGCTGCCGCCCGGAGCGGCCATGATGGTGCGACAGGCGCGATGGCCGTTGGAACCCAACGTACATGGGCGATCAAGCGGACACAGCCTCGGGCCGAGACGTGTTCCCCTCGTCACAGGGCGTCGGCCGCCGCACGTCACCGGAGAACGGACGGCTGGGACTCTCATTCCCCTTTTCCATGATCGTGAGCCATCCCGGGCGGACGGACGTGACCGCGTTCCCTCTCCGGCCCCGCCCGGACCCCGGCCCGGCGCCGCCGCCTTCCTTCCCCGGCGCCGTCCGGATCCCCGGCCCGGAACCCCGGCGCCGTCCCGATCCCGGCCCGGAACCCCGGCGCCGTCCCGATCCCGGCCCGGAACCCCGGCGCCGTCCCGATCCCGGCCCGGAACCCCGGCGCCGTCCCGATCCCGGCCCGGAACCCCGGCTCGGCCGAGCAAACGCTCGGCTGAAAGTTTCACGGAGGGGGTGATCGTGTTTCCCGGATCGCCGCAGCCTGACGGCCCCCGGACGGAAACGCCGGCGTAACCGGAGATACACGCCATTGACATCCGGGGGGTGGAATCCAGAATCCTCCTTGGGAGCGCTCCCACCCAGTTTCCTTCTTGCATGATCCGACGCGAGGCCGTTACCAGCGGAATCACGGCGGGCCCACCACTGGAGGACCCTTTCCATGCACCGATCCCCCCTCAGAGCGGGAGCGCTCCCACACCGCTGGCAACGCGGTCGGAGACGGGTCGCGACCCTCGCCCTGCTCGGCCTGACAGCCGGCACGATGACCGCCCTGGCGGCCACGCCGGCCATGGCCGCCGTCTCGTGCGACGTAACCTACTCGACCAACGACTGGCAGGGCGGCTTCACCGCCAACGTCACGATCAAGAACCTGGGTGACCCGCTCAACGGCTGGACACTCGGCTTCGACTTCCCCACCGCCACGCAGAAGCTCGTGCAGGGCTGGAGCGCCACCTGGTCGCAGGAGGGCGCCTCGGTCACCGCCAAGAGCATGGACTGGAACGGCAGGCTCGCCACCGGCGCCTCCACCAGCATCGGCTTCAACGGCAGCTGGTCGGGGAGCAACCCCAAGCCGGAGTCCTTCACGGTCAACGGCGTCACCTGCGGCGGCGGGCCGGGCAACCAGGCCCCCTCCGTGAAGATCACCAAGCCGGCCGCCGGAGCGGCCTTCACCGCCCCCGCCACGGTGGAGATCACCGCCGACGCCGCCGACACGGACGGCTCGGTGGCCAAGGTCGAGTTCTACAACGGCAGCACGCTGCTGGGCACCGACACCAGCGCGCCGTACGCCCACAACTGGACGGGCGTGGCGGCCGGCAGCTACTCGATCACCGCGAAGGCCACCGACGACAAGGGCCTGACGAAGACCTCCGACCCGGTCGGGATCACCGTCTCCGCCGACAGCGACCCCGCCGTGGTGGTCAGCCCCGCCTCGGTCGCCGTCCCCGAGGGCGACTCCGAGACCGTCTCGGTCAAGCTCTCCAAGGCCCCGGGCGCGAACGTCACCGTGACGACCGCCCGGGCCTCCGGCGACGCCGACCTGTCGGTCGGCTCCGGCGCCTCGCTGACCTTCACCCCGGCCAACTGGAACACCGCCCAGACGGTGGAGATCGAGGCCGCAGAGGACGCCGACCAGGCCTCCGGCAGCGCCGAGTTCACCGCGAGCGCCACCGGCCACACCGCCGCGAAGTTCTCCGCCACCGAGGTGGACAACGACTCCACCGGCGGCGACAACGAGTACATCAAGCGCTTCACCACGATGTACAACAAGATCAAGGACCCGGCCAACGGCTACTTCTCGCCCGAGGGCGTGCCGTACCACTCGGTCGAGACCTTCATGGTCGAGGCGCCGGACCACGGGCACGAGACCACCTCCGAGGCCTACAGCTACTACCTGTGGCTGGAGGCGGCCTACGGCAAGGTGACGGGCGACTGGAGCAAGTTCAACGAGGCCTGGGCCTCGATGGAGAAGTACATCATCCCCTCCACCGCCGACCAGCCGACGAACTCCTTCTACAACCCGTCCAAGCCCGCCACCTACGCCGGCGAGTGGGACGACATCAAGCAGTACCCGTCCAAGCTGGACAGCGGCGTCAGCGTCGGCGTGGACCCGATCGCGAACGAGCTGAAGAGCGCCTACGGCACCAGCGACGTCTACGGCATGCACTGGCTGCTGGACGTGGACAACACCTACGGCTTCGGCCGCTGCGGTGACGGCACCACCCGGCCCGCCTACATCAACACCTACCAGCGCGGCCCGGAGGAGTCGGTCTTCGAGACGATCCCGCAGCCGTCCTGCGACACCTTCAAGCACGGCGGCAAGAACGGCTTCCTCGACCTGTTCACCGGGGACTCCTCCTACGCCAAGCAGTGGAAGTACACCAACGCCCCCGACGCCGACGCCCGCGCCGTCCAGGTCGCCTACTGGGCGCACACCTGGGCCAAGGAGCAGGGCAAGGAGTCGCAGGTCTCCGCGACGGTCGCCAAGGCCGCGAAGATGGGCGACTACCTGCGCTACGCGATGTACGACAAGTACTTCAAGAAGCAGGGCTGCACCAGCACCTCGTGCCCGGCCGGCACCGGCAAGGACAGCGCCTCCTACCTGCTGAGCTGGTACTACGCCTGGGGCGGCGCGATCGACACCTCCGCGGGCTGGGCCTGGCGGATCGGCTCCAGCCACAACCACTCCGGTTACCAGAACCCGATGGCCGCCTGGGTGCTGTCCAGCGTGGACGCGCTCAAGCCGAAGGGGGCGACCGCCGTACAGGACTGGAGCACCAGCACGAAGCGGCAGCTGGAGTTCTACCGCTGGCTGCAGTCGTCCGAGGGCGCGATCGCCGGCGGCGCGACCAACAGCTGGCAGGGCCACTACGCCACCCCGCCGTCGAACCTGCCGACCTTCTACGGCATGGCCTACGACTGGCAGCCGGTCTACCACGACCCGCCGTCGAACCAGTGGTTCGGCTTCCAGGCCTGGTCGATGGAGCGGGTCGCGGAGCTGTACTACGCGACCGGCAACGCCGACGCCAAGGTCGTGCTGGACAAGTGGGTCAAGTGGGCCATGGAGCACACCACGGTCAACGCCGACGGCACCTACCAGGTCCCCTCGACGCTGACCTGGAGCGGCCAGCCCGACACCTGGAACCCGGCCAACCCGGGCTCGAACGCCGGCCTGCACGTCACCGTCAGGGACCACACCACCGACGTCGGCGTGGTCGGCTCCTACGCCAAGGTGCTGATGTACTACGCGGCCAAGGCCAAGGACACCGCCGCGCAGAACATGGCCAAGGCCCTGCTGGACGGCCTGTGGAAGAACCACCAGGACGCCAAGGGCGTCTCGGTGGCGGAGACCAAGGCCGACTACAGGCGCCTCAACGACCCGGTCTACGTCCCGGCCGGCTGGACCGGCAAGATGCCGAACGGCGACGTGATCGACAGCAACTCGACCTTCCTGTCCATCCGCTCCTTCTACAAGAACGACCCGGACTGGCCGAAGGTGGACGCCTACCTGAAGGGCACCGGCCCCGCGCCGACCTTCAACTTCCACCGCTTCTGGGCGCAGGTCGACGTCGCCGTCGCCCTCGCCGAGTACGGCCGGCTCTTCCCCTGACCCCGGGGCCGGATCACAGAGCCGGAACCGGCTCCGTGATCCGGTGACGGTCCCCGGACGGCGCCCCGCCGCCGGGGCCGGTCCTCCTCGGAGGACCGGCCCCGGCGAAGCAGGCCCGGCCGGGAGCGGGCCCGAAGACCCCGGGGCGCGGCGGCATCCCTGACCGGCCGCCGCGCCCCGGGCACCACCCCCCTCCCGAGATCTCCCGAGAGGCACCCCCAGCGATGAAGAGATCCACGGCGGCACTCGCCCTGGCGGCCCTGGCGGCGGCCGTACCGCTGCCGGCCTCCACGGCGACGGCCGCGACGACGACCGCCTCGGCGGAGTTCAACTACGCCGAGGCGCTGCAGAAGTCCATCTGGTTCTACGAGGCCCAGCAGTCGGGGAAGCTGCCGAGCTGGAACCGGGTGAGCTGGCGCGGCGACTCCGCGCTCGACGACGGAAAGGACGCCGGGCTCGACCTGACCGGCGGCTGGTACGACGCGGGCGACCACGTGAAGTTCGGCCTGCCGATGGCCTTCACCACGACCATGCTGGCCTGGGGCGCGGTGGAGTACCGCGACGCCTACGCCTCCTCCGGCCAGCTCACCCACCTGCTGAACAACCTGAAGTTCGTCAACGACTACTTCATCAAGGCCCACCCGTCGCCGAACGTGCTCTACGGCCAGGTCGGCCACGGCGGCAAGGACCACGCCTGGTGGGGCCCGGCCGAGGCGATGCAGATGGAGCGCCCCGCCTACAAGATCGACGCCTCCTGCGGCGGCTCGGACCTGGCCGGGGAGACCGCGGCGGCGATGGCCGCCTCCTCGATCGTCTTCCGCCCGACGAACCCGTCCTACGCCGACACGCTGGTCAAGCATGCGCGGGAGCTGTACACCTTCGCCGACACCGTGCGCAAGAAGTACAGCGAGTGCATCACCGACGCCCAGGGCTACTACAACTCCTGGAGCGGCTACAACGACGAGCTGGTCTGGGGCGCGATCTGGCTGCACCGGGCCACCGGCGAGGACTCCTACCTCGCCAAGGCCGAGTCCTACTACGACAACCTCGGCACCGAGCCGCAGTCCACCACCAGGTCGTACAAGTGGACGATCGCCTGGGACGACAAGTCCTACGGCTCGTACGTGCTGCTGCACAAGCTCACCGGCGAGCAGCGCTACCTCGACGACGCCAACCGGTGGCTGGACTACTGGACGGTCGGGGTGAACGGGCAGAAGGTGAAGTACTCGCCCGGCGGGCAGGCCGTGCTCGACCGGTGGGGCTCGCTCCGCTACGCGGCCAACACCGCGTTCGCGGCCCTGGTCCACTCCGACTCGATCAGCGACGCCACCCGCAAGGCCCGCTACCACGACTTCGCCAAGCGCCAGATCGACTACGCGCTCGGCGACAACCCGCGCAATTCCTCCTACGTGGTCGGTTTCGGCGCCAACCCGCCGAAGAACCCGCACCACCGCACCGCGCACGGCTCGTGGACCGACCAGATCACCAACCCGGCCGAGACCCGCCACACCCTGTACGGCGCGCTCGTCGGCGGCCCGCCCGCCCCCGACGACGCCTACACCGACCAGCGCGACGACTTCGTGATGAACGAGGTCGCCACCGACTACAACGCCGGGTTCACCGGCGCGCTCGCCCGCCTGTACAAGCAGTACGGCGGGACCCCGCTGGCGGACTTCCCGAAGAAGGAGGCCCCCGACGGGCCGGAGATCTTCGTCGAGGCCGGGGTGAACGCCTCCGGCAACGGCTTCACCGAGATCAAGGCGATCATCCGCAACCAGTCCGCCTGGCCGGCCCGGAACCTGACCGACGGCTCCTTCCGCTACTACTTCACCCTCGACGGCGACACCACGCCGGGCCAGATCACGGTCAGCTCGGCCTACACCCAGTGCAAGGCCCCGACCGGCCCGACCCAGCTGTCCGGGAAGACGTACTACGTCACGATCGACTGCTCCGGCACCTCGATCTCCCCGGCCGGGCAGTCCCAGCACCGGCGCGAGGTGCAGTTCCGCATCGCCTCCGCGGGCACCTGGGACCCGTCCAATGACTGGTCGTACAAGGGCGTCGCCACCACCCCCGGCGCCGCCCCGGTCCGGGTGGAGAACATCACCCTCTACTCCGGCACCGAGCGGATCTGGGGGAACCCGCCCGGCGACGAGCCGCCGCCGGTGGAGGACGAGGAGGCGCCGTCGCGGCCCGGCAAGCCCGCCGTCTCCGCGATCACCGGGAGCACCGCCCGGCTGACCTGGACGGCCTCCACCGACGACGTGGGTGTGACCGGCTACGACGTCTACCGCGGCACCGCGAAGGTCGCCACCGTCACCGGCACCTCCCACGACCTGACCGGGCTCACCCCCGAGACGGAGTACAGCGTGCACGTGGTGGCCCGGGACGCGGCCGGCAACACCTCCGAGCCGTCCGAGAGCACCGCGTTCACCACCACCGAGGCCCCGGCGGGCGGCTGCACCGCCGCCTACGAGGTCACCGGCTCCTGGCAGGACGGCTTCCAGGGCGAGGTCACCGTCACCAACACGGGCGCGGAGGCGATCCGGGGCTGGACCGTGACCTGGCGCTTCCCCGACGGGCAGCGGATCAGCCAGCTCTGGAGCGGCACGCACACCCAGACCGGCGCGGACGTGTCGGTGAGGAACGCCGCCTGGAACGGCGCGCTCGCCCCTGCCTCGTCCGCCTCGTTCGGCTTCACCGCGAGCCGGAGCGGTGCCAACGGCGTGCCCTCCCCGGTGGGCTGCACCGTGGACTGACGCCCGCGGCGCCGGCGGCGCGCCGTCCCCCGGGGACCGGCTCCCGCGGCCGTCGTTCCCGGAGGACGGCATCCGCCGGGAACGGCGCCCGCGGCATGCCGTCCCCCCGCGGACCGGCATCCCCGGCGTCCCCGACCCCCGGCCGGGCGTAGCGGACCCCTCCGCCCGGCCGGGCCATCCCCTTCCCTGCTACGAATCCCCTTCCACGAAGGCAGGTCATGAAAGCACGACTGGCGCTCCTCGCCGCTCTCGTCACCGCGAT
The DNA here is from genome assembly GCF_042650625.1 of Planomonospora corallina. NCBI lineage: Bacteria > Bacillati > Actinomycetota > Actinomycetes > Streptosporangiales > Streptosporangiaceae > Planomonospora > Planomonospora corallina. Next base: position 1,035 of record NZ_JBHSBM010000033.1, on the reverse strand, counting down.
GGCCGCACCCGCCATCGCCGCGGCCCCGGCCGCGCACGCCGACACCGGCATCCACGTGAGCGGCGCCAAGATCCTCGAAGCGGACGGCAGCAACCTCGTCCTGCGCGGCACCTCCCACCCGCACGCCTGGTACACCCACCAGACCTCCGCCTTCGCCGGCATCAAGTCGCTGGGCGCCAACGCCGTGCGCGTGGTGCTGAGCGGCGGCCGGTGGACGGCCAACGACACCGCCGACGTGGCGAACGTCGTCTCGCTCTGCAAGAGGAACAAGCTCATCTGCGTGCTGGAGAACCACGACACCACCGGGTACGGCGAGCAGGCCGGCGCCTACACCCTCGATGCGGCGGTCGACTACTGGACCAGCGTGAAGAGCGCGCTGGACGGCCAGGAGGACTACGTCATCATCAACATCGGCAACGAGCCGATCGGCAACAACGCCACCACGCCGGGCTGGACCGAGGCCACCACCGCCGCGGTCAAGCGCATGCGCGCCGCCGGGTTCGACCACGCGCTCATGGTCGACGCGCCCAACTGGGGCCAGGACTGGCGCTTCACCATGCGCGACAACGCCAAGGCCGTGGCCGCGGCCGACCCCGACAAGAACACGATCTTCTCCATCCACATGTACGGCGTGTTCGACACCGCGGCCGAGGTCAAGAGCTACATGCAGGCCTTCCAGGACGCCGGTCTGCCGCTGGTCGTCGGCGAGTTCGGGCACAACCACTCCGACGGCGACCCCGACGAGAACACGATCATGGCCGAGGCGCAGGCCCGGGGCCTGGGCTACTTCGGCTGGTCGTGGAGCGGCAACGGCGGCGGCGTCGAGTATCTCGACCAGGTCACCGGCTTCGACGCCTCCGCCCTGACCAGCTGGGGCGAGCGCCTGTTCAACGGTGTGAACGGCATCAGGGCGACCGCCGTCGAGGCGTCGATCTACGACGACGGCGGCGATCCCGGTGACACCGAGAAGCCGTCCACACCCGGCAAACCCACCGCCTCCGCCGTCACCGCCACCGGCGCCACCCTCACCTGGAC
>NZ_JBHSBM010000032.1:0-1935 GCF_042650625.1 Planomonospora corallina | reverse complement strand
GCCGAAGGGGGTCATGCCGAAGATCTGCTCGCCGGTGGCGATCAGCCACTTGCCCAACGGCGGGTGCGCCACGTACAGCGCGCAGGGGTCGGCCTCCGGCGGGGCGCACGTCTCCCAGATGCGCGTGTCACCGGCCAGGAGCATGCGGTCGGCGACCGGGTCCTCGACGCTGCCCAGCGCCTTGCGTTCGACGCCGAAGGTGAGCAGCGCGAAGGCGTCCTTGGCGTAGTAGGTCTCGTCGAACATGACCGCGTCCGGGCGGCCGAGGTTCACGAAGCGCAGGACCGCGCCGAAGGCGGCCACCAGCAGCGGGCCGATCCATCCCTGCAGCGGGCTGCCCGGCATGGGCGGCACCAGCCGGTCCCTGGTTGATCCCATCCAGGAGATTATGCTGACAAATCAGCCGCGATGGACAGCGTCATAGAGATCGCGTTTGGGGACACCCGCTGCCTTGGCGACGTCCACGATCGCGTGCTTCCTCGGCACCCCAGCCTCCTCCCGCCGGGCGACCTCGGCGACCAGGTCCTCGATGACCGGCTCCAGCGCCTCCTGGACGTGCCCGGCGACCACGATCGTGATCTCCCCCTTGACGCCCCGCGCGGCCCACTCGGCGAGCTCTCCCAGACCGCCCCGCCGTACCTCCTCGTAGGTCTTGGTCAGCTCCCGGCAGACCGCGGCGGGGCGGCCGGCGCCGAACGCCTCGGCCATCGCGGCCAGGGCCGCGGCCAGCCGGTGCGGGGCCTCGAAGAAGACCATCGTGCGCTCCTCGCCGGCCAGCGCGGCCAGCCTGCGCGCCCGCTCGCCCGGCTTGCGCGGCGGGAAGCCCTCGAAGCAGAACCGGTCGCTGGGGAGCCCGGAGACCGCCAGGGCGGTGGTGACCGCGGACGGGCCCGGCAGGGAAGTGACCGTCACCCCGGCGTCGACGGCCATGCGGGTCAGCCGGTAGCCGGGGTCGGAGACGCCGGGCATGCCCGCGTCGGTGATGACCAGCACGGTGTAGCCGGCCAGCAGCACCTCCAGGAGCTCTGCGGCCCGCCCCGCCTCGTTGGCGTCGTAGTAGGAGACGATCCGGCCGCCGATCTCCACGTCCAGGTCAGCCGCCAGGCGGCGCAGCCGGCGGGTGTCCTCGGCGGCCACCACGTCGGCGCTCGCCAGCGCCTGGCGCAACCGCGGCGAGACGTCGCCCGCCTGCCCGATCGGAGCCCCCGCCAGCACCAGCCTGCCGTTGTCCGTCACCCTCCCATCTTCTCCCATCCCGCCCACCACCTCCGCCCGCCGCCTCCGCCCGCCGACGCGGCCCGCCGACGCGGCCCGGCACGGCCCTGCGGGGGTCACGGCAGGGGTCACAGCTGGAGGCACGGTGGGCGTCACGGTTGGGGACACGGCTGAGGTACGGCCCCGCACGCGGCCGCCGGAAGTGGAGAAGCTCCCCGGTTGGGTATGTACGGGATGTTTCTTGAGGTGCGGGGGTGACGAGCCCCGTACGATGTCCGGGTGGCCGTGACCGATTTCCCTGACCAGGTGTCCGAGCAGCCGGAGCCCCGACCGGGAGGGCTCCCGGAGAGCGGGCCCGAGCCCTCCGTGCGCGACCGGCTGGTGCCGCCCATGCCGGGCAGCCCGCTGCAGGGATGGATCGGCCCGCTGCTGGTGGCCGCCTTCGGCGCGGTCCTGCGCTTCGTGAACCTCGGCCGCCCGGACGCGGTCATGTTCGACGAGACCTACTACGCCAAGGACGGCTTCTCCCTGCTCAACTTCGGTGTCGAGCGGACCGCCGTCAAGGACGCCGACAAGCTCCTCATGCAGGGCAAGACCGGCATCTGGGAGCAATGCGCCGCGACCGAGCTGGACAAGTGCGCCTCCTATGTCGTCCACCCGCCGCTGGGCAAGTGGCTGATCGCCACCGGCGAGCAGATCTTCGGCATGACCCCCTTCGGC
>NZ_JBHSBM010000031.1:58515-66931 GCF_042650625.1 Planomonospora corallina | reverse complement strand
GCCGGGGAACGGTGCCCGTCCAAGGTCGCGACGATGCCCCGCCCGATGTCGTCGTTACCGATCAACGCGAACGGCCCCACCGGGATCGGCCCCCCGAACTCGTCGGCCATCGCGGTCAGCACGCACGGGATCGCCTCCCCCCGCGCCGCCCACGCCGACGCGTAGGTCGAATGCGTGTGCACCACCCCGCCCACCTGCGGCAGGTGCCGGTAGACGTACGCGTGCGCGGCCGTGTCACTGGACGGTGCCAGCTCCCCGTCGACCAGGGCGCCGTCCAGATCGCACACCACGATCGACTCCGGGCTCAGGTCGTCGTAGGAGACACCACTCGGCTTGATCACGAACAGGTCCGCGCCGGGCACCCGGCCCGACACGTTGCCCGCGGTCCAGGCCACCAGGCCGTAGCGCACCAGCTCGGCGTGCAGACGGCAGACGCTCTCGCGCAGCGCCGCGACGGCACCGGCGACAGAGGAGGTGACAGAAGAAGAGACGGAGGAGGTCATGACATGCTCCCTGACGGATGCGGGGGATGGGGAAGAGGATGGGGCGCTCACGCGCCCGCCCGGTTGCGCAGCGCGCGCAGCCGGTGCAGCACGTCGTTGCCACCGAAAGCGGCGGAACCGGCAGGACCACCGGAACCGCCGAGGCCGGCAGGGCCACCGGAACCAGCGGAACCGCCGGCGCCCTCGCCGCGGCCGAAATGATCGTGCAGGCGGCGGTACTCCGCGTACAGCAGGTCGTAGGCGGCCGAGCGGCCGGGGTCAGGCAGGTAGGCCGCCTCACTGCGCCTGCCCATCACCGCCGCCGCCGCGGTGATGTCGGAATAGGCCCCCGCCGCCACCGCCGCATGAATCGCCGACCCCAGCGCACACCCCTGCGCCGAACCGATCACCGAGAGCGGGCGGCGGAGCACGTCGGCGTAGACCTGCATGAGGAAGCGGTTCTTCAGCAGGCCGCCGGCCACCACGAACTCCCGCACCGGCACGCCGGCGGCCTCGAAGGTCTCCACGATCGTGCGGGCACCGAACGCGGTCGCCTCGATCAGCGCCCGGTAGACGTCCTCGGGGCGCGTCGCCAGCGTCTGCCCGACCACCACCGCGGACAGATCATGGTCCACCAGCACCGACCGGTTGCCGTTGTGCCAGTCCAGCGCCACCAGGCCGTGCCGCCCCACCTCCTGGGCCGCCGCCAGCGCCGTCAGATGCTCATGCACGCTCACGCCCCGCCGCTCGGCCTCGCGCTCGTAGGCGCCCGGCACGCAGGTCTCGACGAACCAGCCCAGGATGTCGCCGACCGCGGACTGGCCCGCCTCATACCCCCACAGCCCCGGCACGATCCCATCGGCCACCACCCCGCACATGCCCGGCACCTCCGCCAGCACGTCCGACGGCATGATGTGACAGGTCGACGTCCCCATGATCGCGACCATCTGGCCCGGCCGCACCGCGTCCGCCGCGGCGGCGGTGACGTGCGCGTCGACGTTGCCGACCGCCACCGCGATGCCCTCCGGCAACCCCGTCCAGGCCGCCGCCTGCGCCGACAACGTGCCCGCCGCCCCGCCCAGCGCCACCGGCTCCGGCCCGAACTTGCCCGTGAAGCCCGCGAAGCCCGGATTCAGCTCCGCCAAGAACTCCTGCGACGGCCACACCCCGTCCTGCCGGATGCCCTTGTAGCCGGCCGTGCACACGTTGCGGGTCTCCACCCCCGTCAACTGCCACACGATCCAGTCCGCCGCCTCGATCCACCGCTCGGCCGCCCCGTACACCTCGGGATCGTCCTCCAGCACCTGCAGGCCCTTGGCGAACTGCCACTCCGACGAGATCTTCCCGCCGTAGCGCGGCAGCCACGCCTCCCCCCGCTTGGCGGCCACCGCGTTGATCCGGTCCGCGTGCGCCTGCGCCGCATGGTGCTTCCACAACTTCGGCCACGCGTGCGGCCGCTGCGCGAAAGACCCGAGCTCGCACAACGGCACCCCCTCGGCCGTGGCCGGCAGCACCGTGCACGCGGTGAAGTCCGTGCCGATACCGATCACCCGCCCCGGATCGATCCCGGCCGCGGCCACCGCCTGCGGCACCGCAACGCGCAGCACCTGCCGCCAGTCCTCGGGCGACTGCAGCGCCCAGTCCGGCCCCAGCCGCACACCCGTGCCCGGCAGCCGCTCATCGATCACCCCGTGGGCGTACTCGTGCACCGCGGCGCCCAGCTCGGCGCCGTCGCCGACCCGCACCACCACCGCACGGCCCGACAACGTGCCGAAATCGACACCGATCACGTACCGGTCACTGTTAGCGTTCACATTCTTCCCCGATCAGAAGAGGCATGGAGGGTGGCTGCGTTCCGCGCCGGGATCAGGCGCCGGAGCAGGAGGAGGGCGGACGGCGGCGGGCCGATGAAGATCTTGGTCCACCGGGAGCCGAGGGCGCCCTCGGAGCTGGTGATCGTCTGGATCGAAGTGAGGACGAACGGGCCGGGCACGGCCCTGAGCAGGCAGCACGATCCACCGGTGAGCGGCGTCCCTGCGACCGCGTGAACCGCGATCTCCGTCCGGGCCACGGGCAGGCCCCTGAGCAGCGCCGACTGCTCGCTGCCGCCGACGTGGACGTTCCATCCCAACCGAGTGTAATGAAGCATATACGCCGCCGTGAGCACCACCGCCCGGGCGATGACGACGCCCGCCGGGACGGGCGTCTCCCCGGGGCGGGCCGGTCCGCGCGCCGGACGACGACGCCGGCACGGCTACCCCCGAGCCGGCGCACTGCTGGCCCTGACCTTGAACAGCGGCGACGCCACCAGCCTCTCCCGCGGCGCGTCCGGGCCCGCCTCGATCCGCCGGAGCAGGAGCTCGATGCTGTGACGGCCCACCGCCCCGAAGTCCTGACGGACCGTGGTGAGCGGCGGGGAGAAGAACTCCGCCTCGGGAATGTCGTCGAACCCGACGACGCTGACCCGGCCGGGCACCTCGACGCCCGCCTCGGCGAACGCCCTGAGCACTCCCAGCGCCATCTGGTCGTTGGCCACGAACACCGCGGTGACCTCGTCCATCCCGGCCAGCCGCCGGCCGGCCTGATAGCCCGAACGCGGGCTCCAGTCTCCGGGCAGGATCTCGGGGACCGCTCTGCCGTGGGCGGTCAGCACCTCGCGCCAGCCCACGATGCGGCCCTCGGCCTCCATCCAGTCCGACGGGCCGCTGACGTGCCAGACGGTCTCGTGGCCCAGGCCGAGCAGGTGCTCGGTGGCCTGCCGGGCCCCCTCGGCCTGGTCGACGCTGACCACGGAGACGTCCCCGTGGTGGTCGCCCTCGACGGCCACCACGGGGATGCCCGCGGGCAGGTCGGCCAGCGCGCGGGCCGCCGACCGCTGCGGGGCGACCACGACGATGCCGTCGACGCCCTGCTCGGCCAGGTAGTCCAGCGCGTCGCGCATCCCGGCCCTGTCGATGCTCCGCAGACCGACGATGCTGACGAAGTAGCCCGCGTTCCTGGCGGCCTGCTGGATCCCGTAGACCGTGCTGGCCGGGCCGTACAGCGTGCTGTCGAAGCTCACCACGCCGAGCGTGCGGGAATGCCGGGTGACGAGGGCGCGGGCGACGAGGTTGCGCCGGTAGCCGAGCTGGCCGATCGCCGCCAGGACACGGGCGCGGGTCTCGGTGCGGACGTTGGGGTGCTCGTTGAGCACCCGTGAGACCGTCTGGTGCGACACCCCGGCCACCCTGGCGACGTCGGCCATCACCGGGGAGCGGCGCCCTTGACCGGTTGAGCCCACCGGTCCCCCTTCTCTCATCCGACGCGAGTGTTAACGCTCACATTACCTGCCGCCGAGAACGCCGCCCACCATGGCGCGGTCACGACCGGCGTCCCGCCGGGCCTCACTCCTCACGCGCCCGCGGCACGCCCCGGCTTCCGCCCCCCGTCCTCGCGGCGAACGCCACCGGCTTCCCGGGACCTTGGTCCCCCTTTTTCCCGTCCCTCCGGGCGGCGCTCCCACCCTCCGGCGGCGGACAGGGCCTGTTTTCCCTGGCCTTCCGGGCTTCCACGGCCTCGACCGGGACCAGGGCCGGAGCCTTCGGCTGTCACTTTGTACCCGCATGACTGCTTAACCTCGATGTCACGTTGGCGTTACGAGCCTTGACAGAAATCCGGAGCCCGCATTTGATGGCGACCACACCCGACAGCTCAGCCGGAGGGTGTGCCTACGAGGATGTGAGCGCTAACAAAGCGGGCGGCCGGACCACGGAGACTCGGAACGCCGCTCTCATCACAACGCCCCTGGAAGCCATACGGGCGGTTTCCGGGCCCGCCGACCGCAGGCAAGGACGAGGCCGGCACCAACACCCCCAGATCGATATCGCGTCACATGAAGGACGAAACATGAGGCTCTCTAAGCTGGCCACCGTACCCCTGGGCCTGGCACTGGCCCTGACGGTGACCGCCTGCGGCTCGGCCACCAAGACCGTCGACCAGCAGAGCGCGAGCGGATCTTCGGCCGGCGCCCTGGTGGGCGTCACCATGCCGACCAAGTCCTCCGAGCGCTGGATCCACGACGGCGAGAACGTCAAGAGCGCCCTGGAGAAGCTGGGTTACAAGGTCGACCTGCAGTATGCGGAGAACGACATCCCCACCCAGGTCAACCAGATCGAGAACCAGATCACCAAGGGCGCCAAGGTCCTGATCGTCGCCTCGATCGACGGCACCGCGCTCACCACGCAGCTGCAGCAGGCGGCCGACGCGAAGATCCCGGTGATCTCCTACGACCGGCTCATCCGCAACAGCCCGAACGTCGACTACTACGCCACCTTCGACAACTACAAGGTGGGCGTGCAGCAGGCGACCTCGCTCCTGGTCGGCCTGGGCCTGAAGAAGCAGGACGGCTCGGACGGGGACGCCAAGGGCCCGTTCAACATCGAGGTCTTCGCCGGTTCGCCGGACGACAACAACGCCACGTTCTTCTACAACGGCGCGATGGACACCCTCAAGCCCTACATCGACAAGGGCACCCTGGTCGTCAAGAGCGGCGAGACCGACTTCAAGACCGTCGCCATCCTGCGCTGGGACCCGGCCACCGCGCAGAAGCGCATGGAGGACCTGATCACCAAGGCGTACGGCGACGCCGAGGTCGACGGCGTGCTCTCGCCGTACGACGGCATCTCCATCGGCATCCTGTCGGCCCTAAAGAGCAGCGGCTACGGCACCGCGGACCAGCCCTACCCGGTCGTCACCGGTCAGGACGCCGAGCTGGCGTCGGTCAAGTCGATCATCGCGGGTGAGCAGTACGCCACGATCTACAAGGACACCCGCAAGCTCGCCGAGGTCACCGTCAAGATGGCCGACGCCGTGCTCAAGGGCGGCAAGCCCGAGGTGAACAACACCACCGACTACGACAACGGCAACAAGGTCGTCCCGTCCTACCTGCTCGACCCGGTCATCGTCTACAAGGACAACTACAAGCAGACCCTCGTCGACACCGGCTACTACACCGAGGACCAGCTCAAGTAGCCGACCCGATCCCCTCCGGACGGGTCTCCGGCCCACGCGGCCGGGGGCCCGTCCGGTGGAGAAGAGCGACGTGGAGACGGACGCCATGACCGACTACATCCTTCAGATGCGCGGGATCACCAAGAGCTTCCCGGGCGTCAAGGCCCTCCAGGACGTCAACCTCGCGGTCCGGAGAGGCGAGATACACGCGATCTGCGGGGAGAACGGCGCCGGCAAGTCGACCCTGATGAAGGTCCTGTCCGGCGTGCACCCGCACGGGTCCTACGAGGGCGAGATCGTCTTCGACGGAGAGCCCTGCCGCTTCTCCGGCATCCGGGACAGCGAGCGGCGCGGCATCGTCATCATCCACCAGGAGCTCGCGCTCAGCCCGTACCTGTCGATCGCGGAGAACATCTTCCTCGGCAACGAGCGGACGAGCCGGGGCCTTATCGACTGGAACCGCACCAACGCCGAGGCCGCGGTGCTCCTGGAGCGGGTCGGGCTGCGTGAGAACCCGGTGACCGCCGCGATGGACATCGGCGTGGGCAAGCAGCAGCTGGTCGAGATCGCCAAGGCCCTGTCCAAGGAGGTCCGCCTGCTCATCCTCGACGAGCCGACCGCGGCGCTCAACGACGAGGACTCCGCGCACCTGCTCGAGCTGCTGCGCGGGCTGCGCAACGAGGGCATCACCTCGGTGATCATCTCGCACAAGCTGAACGAGATCGCGGCCATCGCCGACTCCACGACGATCCTGCGGGACGGGCGGACGATCGAGACCCTCGACATGAAGGCCGGCCACGTCACCGAGGACCGGATCATCGCCGGCATGGTCGGGCGCGACCTGGAGCACCGCTACCCGCCGCACGAGCCGAAGATCGGCGAGGAGGTGCTGCGGGTCGAGGACTGGACGGTGCACAGCCCCGTCCAGCCCGACCGCGCCGTCGTCTCCGGGGCGAGCCTGACGCTGCGCCGCGGTGAGATCGTCGGCCTGGCCGGGCTGATGGGCGCCGGGCGCACCGAACTGGCGATGAGCCTGTTCGGCCGCAGCTACGGGGTGGACATCTCCGGGCGCGTGTACAAGGACGGCAAGGAGATCCGGATCGGCTCGGTCCGCGAGGCGATCGCCCACGGCATCGCCTACGCCACCGAGGACCGCAAGCGGTACGGACTCAACCTCATCGAGGACATCAAGCGCAACGTCTCGGCCGCGGCGCTGGGGAAGCTCGCCCGCCGGGGCTGGGTCAACGGCAACGAGGAGCACAAGGTCGCCGAGGGCTTCCGGGCCGGCATGAACATCAAGGCCCCGGGCGTCTCGGCGATCACCGGTCAGCTCAGCGGCGGCAACCAGCAGAAGGTGGTGCTGTCGAAGTGGATCTTCACGGATCCCGACGTGCTGATCCTGGACGAGCCCACCCGGGGCATCGACGTGGGCGCCAAGTACGAGATCTACACCATCATCAACGAGCTGGCCGACCAGGGGAAGGCCATCCTGGTGATCTCCTCCGAGCTCCCCGAGCTGCTCGGTCTCTGCGACCGCGTCTACGCCATGTCGGCCGGGCGGATCACCGGTGAGCTGCCCAGGGCCGAGGCCACCCAGGAACGGCTCATGCAATTCATGACGAGGGAAAAGGAATAACGGCCATGACGAGCGTCGAGAAGGCCTCGGTTGAAACCCTGTCGGGCGGCGGAGCCTCCCCGCCCCCGGCCGCGAAGGCGTCCGGCCGTTTCTCCGTCAACCTGCGGCAGAGCGGCATCTACATCGCCTTCGGACTGATCATCGTTCTGTTCTCCATCCTGACCGACGGTGAGCTGCTCAGCCCGCAGAACATCTCGAACATCATGGTGCAGAACTCCTACATCCTGGTCCTGGCGATCGGCATGATCCTGATCATCATCGCCGGTCACATCGACCTGTCCGTGGGATCGGTGGTCGCGCTCAGCGGCGCGATATCAGCGGTGCTGATGGTCGAGATGGACATCGCCTGGCCGCTGGCGCTGCTCATCACGCTCCTCGCCGGCGCGCTGATCGGCGCCTGGCAGGGCTACTGGGTCGCCTACTTCGGCATCCCGGCGTTCATCGTGACCCTCGCCGGCATGCTGATCTTCCGGGCGCTGACGCTGACCGTGCTCGGCAACCAGGGCATCGGCCCCTTCCCCGACGAGGTCCGCACCCTCTCCAACGGCTTCCTCCCCGGCTACCTGGGCAACATCGGCCTCGGACCGCTCGGCGGCGCCGACCTGATCACCCTGCTCGTCGGCCTCGCCGCCGTGGCCATGATCATCGGCACCCAGTGGCGCGCCCGCCAGGGACGCATCGGCTACAAGCAGCCGGTCGACGCCCTGCCCCTGTTCGTCCTCAAGATGGCCGCCGCCTCCGCCGTGGTCATGCTGGTGATCGTGCAGCTGGCCAGGTTCAAGAACCTCCCCTGGGTCCTGGTGCTCCTGGCCTTCCTCGTCGTGGGCTACACCCTGGTCACCAACCGCGCCGTCTTCGGCCGCCACATCTACGCCATCGGCGGCAACCTGCACGCCGCCCGCCTGTCGGGCATCAACGTCAAGTCCGTCACGTTCTGGCTCTTCGTGAACATGGGCGTGCTCGCCTCGATCGCCGGCATCATCTTCGCCGGACGCCTCAACCAGGCGGGCCCCACGGCCGGCAACAGCTTCGAGCTCGACGCCATCGCGGCGGCCTTCATCGGCGGCGCCGCCGTCCAGGGCGGTGTCGGCAAGGTGGTCGGCGCGATCACCGGCGGCCTCATCATGGCGGTGATCAACAACGGCATGTCCCTCATCGGCGCCCCGAGCGAGCAGGTGATGCTCTTCAAGGGCCTCGTCCTGCTGGCCGCCGTCGCCCTCGACGTCTGGGCCAAGCGCCGCGCCGGCGCCGCGGCCCGCTGACGGCGGCGAGCGCACGGCAGCGCGGCACGCGGCACGCACGGCGGGCG